>NZ_JBQJJG010000005.1:0-600166 GCF_052078085.1 Planococcus sp. FY231025 | reverse complement strand
CCGCAACGGAAGGCGGCGAGCAAGTTGGCCGAACGCAGTTCGGCCGACTTGTTTGCGACGAAGCAGCGCAGCGATGCGATGCAGGAGCACCGGTTTTGCCAGCGGGATAGCGAAGTTCCGAAATCCACTCGGACGCTAGTCCGAGTTAGTTCGGCGCGAGCCCGCGGAAAGCGTCCGCCTGGAGTGGAGGATCCAACACAGCTTCCATTAGTTTTATTCATCTAATTGAAAAATTATTCTTTTGTCTACAAGCTTAACAATCACCATTTGGAGGTTGTTCTTTTTTTGTGAAAATCCTTTTCTGAAGAGGGGATAAATGAGAGGGCGGCGAAGAACCTATAGAGTCTTTAAAAATTATCTGAAAAATGAAACAAGGAGGAGATTGTACTGAAGAAAAATGACTACCTGCTCGAACTCATGGACTGGAAAACCATTAAAGGGAAAATCGAATCCGGAATGGATACGGTGATCATCTGTACCGCTTCCGTTGAGCAGCATGGATTCCATCTGCCCGAGCTCACAGATACTTTGATTGGCGAGGCGGTGGCATTGCGTACAGCCGAAAAAATGGGCAGCGCACTGGTTGCACCGGTAATCCGGCCAGGCCTGTCGGACCATCACTTGCCGATGTCCGGCAGTTTGACTCTCCGCCCGGAAATCTACCGGGGGATGATAGAAGATTATATTGCCAGCTATAAAAGGCACGGTTTTAAAAGAGCAGTGATTTTTTCTTCCCATGGCGGAAACTTCAATGAAAATGAAAGCTTGGTCAAGAACCTGCGGGAAATATATCCGGATATGCAGATCAGCAGTGCTTTAACGCTTCGGCAATTACTGGATTTGATGGGGCAGTTTGAACAGAAGTACGGACTGGCGGAAGGCAGCACGGGTCATGGCGGGGCGATGGAGACTTCCGTCATGCTGCATATTGCGCCGGAATTGGTGGATATGAAGAAGGCGGAGCCGGGTTACATTGGTCCGCTGACCGATGAGGCACTGGAAAAACTGTTCAAAGAAGGAATCGTCGGTCTTACCGATGTCGGAATATTAGGGGATCCCAGACCGGCAAAAGCCGAATGGGGAGAATATTTTCTGGAAGTCTTTTCAGATGCGATCATCCAAGAGGTTGAAAAGGATTTTCATTCTTGATTTGAAAAACCGCGCTCTATTTTCATAAAGCAATATGAAGCAGCCAAGCCCTATTTCTAAGGGCTTGGCTGTTTGCTTTTATTAAACGAACCTTTAAAAAAACACTTTGAAATAAGCAGGTATTAGCAATCATTTTTCGTGAGGCGAAAATAGGCTAAGGGATACGAAAGTCAGCTGCTGAGACTTATTTTTTTCGATTTTTCAGTGGAATTATACTTTATTTCCTTGAAAGATATCAATGATTCAATCGAAGCGATGTGAAAACGACATCCACATTTAACCATATTAAGGAAAATGTTGGTTGACTGAACAGAGTAGTTTGAATAAAATGAAAAATGAAACGATTACTAGGAGGATACTGAAACCGATGAAAAAGAAATTTGCAGCAGGTACATTAGCAGTGGCATTAAGCGCTGCAACATTATTAGGGACAACAGTATGTGCTGAAGATGCGTTGGCCTCGAAAGAAGATTATATTGTCGTGTTTAAAAACCAGAACAGCTTGCCAGCCGGCTATGAAAATGTGTTAGCCGAAGCGGGCGGGAAAGTGACGACCAAATTGGCGAAATTGGGTGCGGTGGAAGTCTCTTCTTCAAACCCGAATTTCTTGGCGCAAGTAAAAAAATCTTCGGATGTTTTGGATGTTGATGTCCAGAGTGTCATATTCCCTGAAGCGCCTGCAATCAGTACAGAAGCGTCGGCAGATGCAGTCGGTGAAAATGCGGATCTTTACAATTCCCTCCAATGGGATATCAAACAAGTGACCAATGACGGCGCATCTTGGGAATTGCCGGGAGGCACCGGGAAATCTATAGATGGCAAAGATATCGTTGTCGCTGTGGTGGATACCGGAATAGATTACAATCATCCGGATTTGAAAGACAATTATGCGTACGGAAAATCATTCGTGCCGGGCTACCCGGATGCGATGGATGAAAACAGCCACGGAACGCACGTTGCCGGCGCCATTGCCGCAAACGGGCGGACGATGGGGGTAGGACCAGATTTGAAAGTGGCCGCTTACCGTGTATTCGGTCCGACCGGCGGAGCGACGACGGCAAGCATTGCGGATGCCTTAAAGACAGCTGCCGATGACAACGTCGATGTGGTGAACATGTCGCTTGGCGGCTATGATTGGCTGCAGGATCCTGAGCAGCAAACCGCTGATATTGCAGCAGATATGCGTTTGTTCAACCGCGCAATCCATTACGCAATCCAGCAAGGTGTAACAGTGGTCGGCTCGTCTGGAAACAACGCTTTAGACATCACAAGCCCGGGGACGATTTCAGGCGATGATCTCGGTGCAACGCATAGAAGCCCAAGCAGCCAAGGGTTGATCCGCGTATCAGCCGGCGGAGCGAACAAAAATCTGGCCTACTATTCCAACTACGGCGTCGGAAAGATTGATGTCATGGCACCAGGCGGAGATTTAGGGCCGAACTACGATCCGGTTACAAAGAATGGACGTGACAATTCCTACTTGGCACTGGCTACCATCCCTGGCGGCAAATACGGCTATAAAGCCGGAACCTCGATGGCTGCACCTAAAGTGGCAGGTTTGGCAGGTGTCATCATTGCCCAGCACGGTAAAGATACATTAAACCCTGCACAAGTGAAACACTTGATCCAATCTTCGTCAGAAGATGTATTCAAGACGGGCTATGACAAATATGCCGGATTCGGATTGATTGACGCAGAAGAAGCACTGGATTAATAAAAAATAACACCTCCCAGGTTTAAAGCCGGGGAGGTGTTTTTGCGTTCTTATGGTTTTGTTGGACTGCCGAATTCCATTTTGCTGATGTTAAGAAACGGTTCAGATGATGCCCTGCATTCTCAAGACAACTTCTGCAATAAGAGCGGATCCAAGGAACGTACCGAGCAAGACAAACATCCCGATCACAATCGTTTTCCAGCCCAAAGCCACAAAATCATGCCATGAGCGGCCGATGGAGACACCGGCATATGCAAGGATCGGCGTAGCGATTGCGAGCAGGCTGACTTGCCCAGTCCACTCGACGATTTTTTCCGACCCCGGCATGCCTGGGAGTGTCAGTACCAGTCCGAGTATGCCGATATAGGCGATACTCGGCATCTGAAACGGGAGGAGCCGGTGGATGACAAGGCCGGCAATGCTGATGCCGATCAAGACAGCCAGCCCCGGCAAGGCAGTTAGCGGCATGATGTCATAGCCGATCCAATTGCCGATCAACATGATGGCGCCGATAATCATAAAAACAAGCACCCATTCCTTAAGGCTTTTTAACATATTCGGCGCCCCCTTTAACTTTCTGGTCTTTTTTTCTGGATAAGATTTCATACATCTTCACAGTCAACGGCAAGCCGACAAAAATGCTCATATACAAGCCGGTGACCGAGGAAATCAAATTACTGACCCCGGAAAAGGCCGTCAGTTGGGCGCTCATATCCGGAAAAGCGGCAACGAGCGGCCCGAGAGAAGCGGCCGCCATGCTTCCGCTGCCGACGCCGGTAGCCATGGCAAAGGAAAGCGGATGCAAAGGAGTAACGGTTGCCAGAAATCCAGAAATCAGGCCAATGAAAATCGATCCGAAAACAGTACCGAAAATATACATCGCCATAACTCCCCGCCCTTCAGGCGAAGACAGGCCGTATTTATCGGTAATCAACGCAAGATTCGCCTCCCGGCCGATGGAATGCGTCATGCCGATGCTTTCACGTTTCAGGCCGAGAAACACAGCCAGCGGAAGCGCAAGGAAGATCGTTCCGAGGTTTCCGAACTCTTGAAGCAGCAAGGCAGGCCCTGCTTCGATTATCTGGGGAATTGCCGGACCTGCCTGGACGCCGAACTTGGCAATCAGGACAGCTACTGATAAGAATACAAGCGGTTCTGCATTGATGGATTGCTTGTCTTTAACGAGCGGCGTGAAGTAAAGCGCGAGCCCGATAATGACGGCGTAAAGCATTGGGAGCAATAGGATTACGCCGGGCCCGAGCGGAATGGAATGCGTTCCGATGGACTCTGTCACAACTACGATTGCCAGCACGACCAAGTGCAGGCGCCAATCCTTCCACATCTTCAAAGATTGTTCTGCCATTGTCATCGACCCCTTTTAAGTGTTTTTCTGATTTCCTTCATCGGGAAGCGTGTTCCGCTGTTTTAACGCCGCTTTTCATATAGTTCAATGCTGCAGAACCCAGCACTTTCGAAGCAATCAAAAGAGCCCGTTCATCGATATCGAATTTCGGGTGATGATGGGGGAACGATTCTGCCCACTCCGGGTTTTTCGCGCCAGTGAAGAAGAACGTCCCTTTTACGTTCTGGAGGTAATAAGAGAAATCCTCGCCTCCCATAATCGGCTCCGTTTCCTTTACGGCTTCGACTCCTGGCACATCACCAGCAAGGCCCGCAACGAATTCGGTCTCTTCCTTATGGTTCACCGTAGTCGGATAGCCGCGCATATAGGTATATTCATAATCAGCACCTGCAGCATAGCAAGTTCCTTTGACGATGCGTTCAATCTCAGTTTCGATGAAATTACGGATGTCTTCCTTGAAGGTCCGCACCGTTCCGGTCATCGAAGCCGTGTCGGCAATGACGTTGTAGGGATTTTTCGCTTCGAAATTGCAGACCGAAACGACTGCCGATTCAAGTGGGTCGACTCGCCGGCTGACGATTTGCTGCAAATTGCCGATCAGCTGGCCGCCGATGACAATACTGTCTTTGGTCTCGTGAGGATTTGCCCCGTGTCCCCCTTTGCCAATGATCTTAATATCAAAGCGATCCGGTGCTGCTTGAAGCGGACCGGATCGGTAGCCGATTTCGCCAAGCGGCATTTGGGCTTGTAGGTGAGTTCCAAAAATGACGTCGACCCCTTCAAGGCAGCCGTCTTCGATCATTGCAATCGCGCCCCCCGGCGGCAATTCTTCTGCATGCTGGTGAAGGAATAAAATTGTGCCCTCGAATTCCGATTGCATGCCGTTCAAGGCTTTTGCCAGCCCGAGGAGCGTTGCGGTATGGCCATCGTGCCCGCAAGCATGCATGACGCCATCATTCTGTGATTTAAACGGGACATCAGCTTCTTCGTGAATGGGAAGGGCATCGAAATCCGCACGCAGCGCCACCGTCGGCCCTGGCTTCGCGCCTTTCAAATACGCCAACACGCCATTGCCGCCGACGTTCTCGCGGACTTCATGGCCGAGCTTCCGGTGATAATCCGCGATGTATTTTGCAGTATTATCTTCCTGGAAGGAAAGTTCTGGATTCTGATGCAAAAATCGGCGGATTTCTACCATTTCGTCATAAATATTATCCAATTTAGTGAATAAATGATTCAAAAAAGCTCACTCCTCTTTCTTTCTGATTTTTCTAAAGTTAGCATAACTATTCGTTATTGTACATGGAATATTCAGAATTAGGAAAATAGGTTTATGCTGCTTCCAAATAATGCGTTTCCCGCTTTCTTAAGAGCGCATGTTTCTATCAGGGAAAGCGTACATTCCAACAGAACGTACTTCCCGTTTGGGCGGACCCTATGAAAATCGCATAAAATGCTCCCACAGCAAAAGAAGATGCAGCCAGGTGGTATGGCTGCATCTTTTGAGAGTGGAATAGTTAATCCAATCCGAGCGCATCGATTCCGTTATCCGAGAGGACCTGCTGGCCGGCAGCCGTCGGATGGATATCCCCTGGAATCACATAAATTGCCTGGTCGTTGCCGAATGCTGCATTGGCATCTGCAATGGTTACGCCGCTGACCAAGGACGCCAACTGCGCAAACTGGCCATTGATCAAAGGCAGGATCGGATCTGCTGCATAATGGAGCGGATTATTGAGCTGGAACGGGTTGTAGACGTTGTACAATACAATCGGTGCATCTGTCAAAGCGCGTGTTTGGGTCAAAATCGATAATAGATTCGAAAACACATCGCTGCTAGCCAGTTTTTGCTGCAGCAGCAAATTGAATAGATCCTGATCTCCGCCGCTTTCCACACCCGCCTCGCGCAGGGCTTGGAGCAAGTCGTTGCTGCCGATGGCCACAGCGACATAATCTGCCTGTTGGACCGCTTGGCGGTATTTCTGATCACCTTGAAGCGCCGAGAGCAGCTGGTCCGTCTGCCATCCGGGGATGCCAAGGTTCAGCACCCGCAAATCTGCTTCTTCGCCGATCAAGTATGGATAAGCGGTTTTGGCCGGATGGCTGTTGTTCTGGCCAAGATCATATCCAAAAGGAATTGAATCCCCAAGAGCGATAAGCGATTCTTTTGCATTGCCGCTTTGGGCAAAAGCGGCAGGGGCGGTTAATGATCCGGCCAACAAGATAATAGCTGCCATTTTCAGTAATTTTTTCATACAACACTTTCTTTCTTGGAATTAAGTGAAAGTATATAGCAAGTTAATAGAATTGCCTGTTAATTTTTACAGGTGAACAAAAGCTGTTTTTATTGGCAATTTTGCCTGTTGCTCCAAACTGGTAACTAGGCCAATACTACAAAATAGGTTCTACGAACATTTTTTAGTACTTAATACTAATAGTTGGTGTTAGAATAGAACGAGCATGCATAAAGGGGCGATCGATTTGTACACTTCAAAAGCCAGGATAACAGCCATCGGTTCATATGTGCCGGAAAAGAGGCTAACCAACAACCAGATAGAAGAGTTGGTGGAGACCAACGACGAATGGATCGTCCAGCGGACAGGAATCAAAGAGCGCCGGATTGCCGGTGAACATGAATATACAAGCGACATCAGCATCAAAGCAGTCGAAAATCTGGCAGAGCGCTTCGGAAAATCACTTGAGGATGTGGACATGGTCATTGTTTGTACAATGACGCCGGATATGAAAACGCCGAGCGTGGCTGCTTTGGTACAGGCGAAACTCGGCATTCCAAACACCGGAACAATCGACTTGAATGCCGCTTGCGCCGGTTTTGCCTATGGGCTCCATGTCGCAAACGGGCTCATCACAGCCGGACTGAACCAAAAGATATTGGTCATCGGGGCAGAGACCTTTTCCAAAATCATCGATTACAGCGACCGGTCCACTTGTATCCTGTTCGGTGACGGCGGTGGGGCGGTGCTAGTGGAACGCGACGAGGAAAAACCGAGCTTTATCGCTTCCCATATGGGAACCAACGGGGAACAGGCCCATAATCTATATTGCAGCAATCTCGCAACCCGCATGTTCGGCGAAGAGCTGGCAGTAAACGGATTTGTTGCGCAGAACGGGCGGGAAGTCTATAAATGGGCGGTCAATACGGTTCCTAAAGGCGTCAAAGCATTGATGGAAAAAGCCGAAATGGGTGCTGCTGATGTGGATTGGTTTATTCCGCACAGCGCAAATCTTCGGATCATCGAGTCGATTTGCAGCAGGAGCAAACTGCCTCTTGAACGGACAGTCTATAGCCTGGAATATTTCGGCAACACTTCTGCTGCGACGATTCCCTTGTCTCTTGATAAGGGGATGGGTGAAGGGAAAATCAAACCGGATGATAAACTGCTGTTGTACGGTTTTGGCGGCGGCTTGACCCATGCCGGTCTGGTATTGAACTGGTCTATTTGATTCGGCCATACAAGAATAAACGAGCAGAGAAAAGCCGCCATTCCTTTCGGAATGGCGGCTTTTTCGTGAGGAAAGATTTTTATATTGTGATGAACCCGCCGAACAAAGAGATCAGCAGCAGGCTGACGGCACCGACAGAGATAGCGGCGATCAGCCCGATATAGAACGGCTTGATTCCTAACCCCTTGAATATTTTAAGATTCGTTGACAAACCGACTCCGGCCATCGCTAACCCGAGACCGTAAGTCGATCCGAAAGAACTCCAGAAGCTGTAGAACGACTCCCAATCCGCGGGCGAGAGGAAGCCGAATGCGTCACCAGTGGAAGCAGTGGTGGCATCACCGATGGTGCGCAGCAGCGACAGAAGAAGGAATCCTAAAATGAACAGAGGAAAAAGTTTATACCATTTCGGCAGTTTGCCAGCATGGCCGGTTCCGTTTTTCCGGCCGTTACGGAAAAACAAGTAGGAAACGAACGGAATAACAGCAATGATGAAGACATTGCGTGTTAATTTCGTGATTGTTGCCACATCGACAACGGTCTTGGAATCATACATTTGGTCATAGATCAAGGCTGCTCCGGCCACCTGGGCCGTATCATGGATGGCGGTGCCCAGAAAAAGTCCGGCTTTGACCGGTTCCCCTTCGAAAAATGCGTGGGCTAGATAAGGGTAAAAGAGCATGCCGAGCAGGCCGAATATCGTGATATTCGCGACGGCATAGGAGATTTCATCTTCCTTGGCTTTGATGACGGGGGCCGTTGTCATGATTGCGGTTATGCCACAAATACCGGTCCCTGTCGCAATCAAGGTACCAAGGCGGTTGGACTGATCGAGTTTAGCTGTGAAATACAAAGTAACAAACAGGCCGACGGATATGCAGGCGACTATGAGCGGCAGTCCCCATGCACCAAGCTTTAATGCTTCGGTCAGGCTGAGACGAAGGCCGAGCAGGATGATTCCTGCGCGGAGAGCATATTTCACAGCAAAGCCGATTCCTGACAGGAATAGTTCCCGCAGCCCGACTGTATTGCGGATGATGATGCCAAGCAGGATTGCAACAAAAATAGCGGAAATCGGGCTTGAACTTCCTTCCGGTAAAATTCCTGCGGCCAAAAGCGCGGCGCCAATCGCTTCAGCACCGTAGATGCCCCCCAAAAGGACGATCAAACTGAGCAGAAGGCCGGGGAGGAGCCCAATCCAGCTCTTTTCATATCTTCGGTTTTTCATAAACACATCTGCTCCTTCTGAAGGGTTGCAATAGACCGTTTCTCAAGGAACGAGAATCCGGTTCTTACTTCAATCCTACCATCTGTGCAGGAGCGGGCACAGCATTTATCGTGAATTTTCACGTTACGGAAAGAAATTAGGGCAGCCTGTCCATAATATCATTGCTCAAAGAAGGGCTTTAAGCATGAAAAGCACAACCGGCATCCAGTTGCCGGCTGTGCTTTTATCAAGTGGAAGTTATACTTTCTGTTTTTCTACTATAGAAGAACCGGGCAGCGGAATCATGTATTTGAAATAAGCTGCATCTCCGACCGGATTCCGCTTCAATGCGAAATGGGGGATGGCATTGCCGATTTGTTCCGCATGGCCTTTTAATTCATCATCATCGATCATCACAGAATCAATGGCAATAAAAGATTCGGTGATTTCGATCACCCGCACCGCTTGTTCATCGAGAACTGCCGCCAGCTGCAGGAATGTCCAATCGTTCCGAGCCGCCAGGGAATTGGCATGATTATGTCCATTGATATAAAGGCCGGGTCCCTGTTTCATGCTAAGTATTTGCCAAATCGGGACATCCGGGTGGATGCAGCGCTTGTCTTTTTCGGAATGCAGCGTCGTGGAGAACACCGGATGATGGCCGAATACGACCAGCGGCCGTTCTGCTGTCTCTTCTATGACGGCTTCGAGCCAATACTGCTGTGTGGCATCCATGGTTCCGCCCCAATCGTCGTAATCCTGCTCCCGTGCAGTATCGAGAAATGCCAGGACAGCTGACTCGGTGCTCAGTGTATGAAAGCGCTCTTGTCCGGAAATGGAAAGGACCTGGCTGCGGGGCATTGCGTAGAGATCGTGATTGCCTAAAACATGCTTGAAAGGTTTTCCGTGCTTCCGGATGATGGAATAGATCTCATCCAGTTCATCACGGCGGCCGAAATTCGTCAAATCTCCGATGGAAATATAAAGGTCCGCCGGCACAGAGAAAAAACGATCTAAAAACGTTTCGTAAAAAACGTGCCGATTTTCCTCGATAAATGCAAAATGGTCTTCCAAAGCCGGATAATGCAAATCACCGATCACTGCAATTTTCATATTCCTCTCCATCTCCTCTCATTCTCTTACGCAACCATTATGGCATTCCTATATTAAGGCCTTATGAACGGGATAATAAGAATTGTTAATTCACTAAACATTGCAAAAGGTCTATAGGCAAGGGGGCTGTATTCGGTTACAGTAAGAAATGGAATACAAATAATTGAATTTAAAGGAGAAAAAATGGAAAAAACATCAAAAAGATTACTTTTATCCGCTTTGCTTTTCGCTCTTATCTTTTCTTACTGGACCCCTGTTCGACAAGCCGATGCGGCGGAAATCGGAGATGTGGCGATCAACGAAATCGCCTGGATGGGCACTGCCGCAGATTATAACGACGAATGGATTGAACTTTTTAACAACAGCAACACGGATCTTTCATTAACTGGTTGGACACTTTCAAGCAGCGACGGGTCACCGGACATTCAGTTGTCCGGAACAGTTCCGGCCAAAGGCTTTTTCGTCCTGGAACGGACAGATGATGCGACCTTGCCGGATTTTGATGCTGACCAAATTTATGTCGGCGCGTTAGGGAATGCAGGCGAGCACCTTTTCCTGAAAGATGGTGCAGGAACGGTCATCGATGAAGTCGACGCGTGGCATGCCGGCGACAATTCATCAAAAGCGTCCATGGAACGGATCGATCCGGCCGCAGCCGGTACCAACGCCGCCAATTGGGCGTCTTCGGCTGAAGGGTATACAGGCGGCTACGGGACACCAGGCAAAACCAATTCCAATGCTGCGGCGCCGGGCGGCGGCTCATGCGAAAGTTCTGCAGAACAGTTGAACCAGGTATCCGATGCTCCCGAAGCCATCAATGTTTATTTCAATAAATGCGCACAGGAAGAGTATGCATCTCCAGGAAACGCAGCGAACTACAACGTCAACTTGGAAAACCGGCTGATTAAACGCATCAATGGGGCAACGAGCAGCATAGACTTTGCAACTTATGAAATCAATTTACCGAAAATCGTGGACGCTTTGGTGGCAAAAGCTGCTGAAGGTGTGGACGTCCGGGTCATTGCAGATGCCAAAGATGCGTCAGACCCGAGCTATGCGGAACGCTTTGAAACGATGAAGCTGTACATAGAGAAGATGGTGCGCGGCAACGATTTGGCACTTGGCACGGAGGATGACATAACCGTATTTTCAGAGTCGCCGATGCTGGCTGTGGAAGATCCGGCAAAGCGCCGGAGCCACGGTTTGCCCGAAAGTCCGGCTGACATCAAAGAAGAAACCATTGTGGTAGGAAACACAGAAACGACCGGACACTTGATGGTCGAAGGTGAACAGAAAACGGACGGTGGCTATTATTCACCGTCAACGCAGATGCACAATAAATTCGCAGTTATCGATGACTCATGGGTATTCACCGGCAGCTGGAACTTTACGGTGACCGGACTCTATGGATCCGATGAAAATATGGCGAACGGCATCCTTGACGGAAACCAGAACCATGTCGTCGAAGTGAACTCCTCTGAATTAGCAGGAATTTACGAAACAGAATTCAATGAGATGTGGGGATCCGCTGCGTTGATGCCAGACCTGCAAAATGCGAATTTCAGTTCACGAAAAACCGATAACACCGCACATGAAGCAGTGATCGGCGGCAAGCGTGTGGAAATTTTCTTTTCGCCGGGCGACAATGCAGTGGCGCGGATGGCGGAGCTGATCCGAAACGAGGCACACCTGAAAACCTACTTTACAATCTTTGCCTGGAGCGATCAGGTGCTGGTCGATGAATTGAAGAATAAATGGGAAGGTTCCTACGAAGATCAGAAAGGGACGCTGACAGGTTTTGATGTTAAAGGCGTATTCGACAGCAGCTTCTGGACCCAGTGGTGGTCGGCAAGCATCGAAATGACGGGACAGACCGCCGAAGGAAGCGCCAACAATCCGAATACACGTTGGGCGAATCCGGCACCTGTCTACAAGGACGCTGAATCCCGCAAGCTCCACAGCAAAACGATGCTCGTGGATGCGGATACCGACAGCGACCCGACCGTCATTGTCGGCTCGACCAATTGGAGCGCAAACGGGGAAGATATCAACGATGAAAATCTATTGATTATCCATGACAAGAACATTACCAATCAATTTGTACAGGAGTTCAATGCCCGCTATATACAAGCTGGCGGCCAAATTGCGCAATAGATTTTAAAAGGAAGAAGCCGGATATCCGGCTTCTTCTTTTTTGTGCAGCAAGTCCATTATAAAAAGGAATTTATTGTTAATCTTTCTAGAACTTTTAAAGGGAAATGGATATAGTTAGTTATAATGAAACGCACGAAAGAAGGAAATTCGATGAGAGACAGAGCTTCAGCGGTTTTACTAGATGGCGATAAGATTGCGCTAATCAAACGGACCTGGAAAGGTGAAACGTATTTTGTATTTCCAGGCGGCGGTATAGAAGAATGGGAAACTCCGGCACAAGCGGCTGAAAGGGAGGTTTTCGAAGAACTCGGGCTTGTGGTCAAAGTGCAGGATTGCCTTTATCAGGAACAATATGAAGGGCATCAATTTTTCTTTGGAGCGGAGATCCTTTCAGGGCAGTTCGGCAGTGGAAAAGGGGAAGAATTCATCGATCCCGAGCGCAACCGGGGCAAGTACGAACCCGTTTGGCTACCTATCCGGGAAATGCCCCATAAAGATGTCAGGCCGCAACTGGCGGCGGTGACCATACAGAAATTGATTCTTGCATCACATTCTAAGAGCCATGAGAGGTGAACGAAATCTTATGCTGAAACGCAAATACGCAAACTGGCCCAATTGGACGCGCCTACGAGAAAAGCGATATGTACAGGAATATGTAAAGGTTCCGGAATTCGAAGGTTCTGTCGGTTTGTTATTTCTGGACTCAGTGGAAAAATCGATGAAGGTCCGCCATACAGGCAAGGAGCTTTGCATAGCAGGCAATGGCTTCCAGTGGCTTCAGTACTTCCCGAAGGGCAAGAACCTTATTGTCACTGCAATTTACGATGAGCAAGGGAAGATTGTCCAGTGGTATATCGACATCGCCTTCAGAACGGTTTAGAAGATGGCATCGCTTTTATGGACGACCTATTTCTGGACTTGATCCTTTTGCCGACCGGCGAGGTTTTCGAAAAAGACAGGGATGAAATAGAAGCTGCATTAAAGGCCGGCATCATATCTTGCATTCATTACGACATGGCGTATCGTGAATATCACCGGTTGCTTGAAGAAATTCAACAGGATTGTTTTCTGTATAAGAAATTGGCTAAAACACACAAAATGCAGTTAGAGCAGAACCTGGCTATGTCCCAATGAAACAAGACAGCACATATGAGCAATTTTTAGTTTTGAAGCGGAGGAAAAACATACGCAATTAATCAGGCGAAGTGAATAATTTGTTCACCTGACATTACATTCAGGAAATGCTCTGGCAATTTTCTATCAAAAATTTTCGACATACTTGAATAACAGCTATTTAAATAATCAAAAGCGTATTAAATAATATTTCGGAATTTTAATATTTCGTAAAATAAGTATTTCGTTACACTAAATAATATGTAAATTATTTCTTTCTACCTATTCCAAATTTACTGAATAATTTATACAATCTAACAGAAACAACTTTTAAGGGGGAAAAAGAATGTTAAAAGTCTTATCAACATCAGCCTTGGCGCTGGCTTTAGTAGGAAGCGCCGTATTTGCAGGAGCAGGAGCGCAGGAAACGAGCCCGGTTCAGACGAACAAAGCAGAAATCAGCTTAGGCCATTATGTAGGAGCTTCACCTGAGCTGTCAGAAAAAGCGAAAAAACTTGGATTGGACCTGTCCAAAGCGGATCCGGCGGACAAGTTAGCTGAACAAGGCACCAAATTCCAGGAGCCTGGCGATAACCATGTTGCTTATAACACTACTCAAGGCGATGTACCGGTCTTGGTAATCTTGGCGAAATACAAAGACGGCGATGAGCCGATCGGCGATATGCCTGGGCAAGTGCCAGCAGAATACTATGAGGATTTGATCTTCGGAACGGAATACAATCCGTATGAACTTCCTCAATTCGAGCAATATGCTGAATATAACGGCGTAAAAGCTCCGACCAACGCCACTATGCAGAATGTCTATAAAGAATCCAGCAACGGCAAAGTGAACCTTGTCCGCAAAGAAAATACAGACTTTGCCTGGGTCGAGTTGCCAAAAGGCGCTTCATACTACCTTGACCAAGAAGGCACTTATGCTGAAAACGGCAAATATGTCCTTGGAAATGCTAATGGCGACGCTCACACAGGTGAATTTGTCCGCGACCTTTTGAAGGCGGCAGACGAGCAGGTCGATTTCTCTAAATACGCAGTAGACGGCGAAGTGCCGAATATCTTCGTGGTGCATGAAGGGACAGGCGCTGAATTCAGTTCCGATCCGGCGCAGTTCTGGTCGCATAAATGGAGTTTGCTAAGCGCCTTGTACTACGGCAAATACTATGAAACTGGCAAACCAGCAGATCAGTATGAAGGCAAGAGCCAAGCCGAATGGATCGGTGAAACGATTGCAGAAGATATGACTTACGACGGTGTTTTAGTCAATAATTACAACATCCAGCCGGGAATCGGCGGCAACGTTGCCGGTTATGACGCAGCAACTGGAACATATTCCGATGCTGCTAAAACAGGGCCATACCCAGCACAGCCGGGCGTTTATGCACACGAATTCGGCCATGCTCTTGGATTGCCTGACTTCTACGACACGCTTTATACTTCTGAAGGCGTCGGCAACTACTCGATGATGGCTGGCGGTTCATGGATGCGCTATCCGAATGCCAACGCTTATTCAGGAAACTCACCAGTCCACTTTGATCCGTTCTCCAAGGTGTTCCTTGGCTGGGCCAACCCGATCGAAGTGAATCCGGAAAGCGGCAAGCAATCGATTACGTTGCCTGCCATCAACAAAGCCGATGCTGACAATGGCATCGTGAAAATGGAAGTTCCAGGGTCAAACGGCACGGAATACTTCCTGTTTGAGAACGTTCAACAGGACGGCTTCAACAAAGGACTTGGCCGCCAAGGCGCTGACGCAAACGGTCTATTGGCATGGCACGTTGACGAAAATGTCATCAATCTTTACCAGACAGCCGGATTCCGCCCGAACAACGTGGAAAACTGGATGAACAAACGCTACCAGTACAACCAGTTCCAAGTTGCTTCCAACGGCGATAAGGTCACGCATTACGGATTGTCCCTGATTCAGGCTGACGGCAAGTATGATTTGGAGAAAAACGCTAACCGCGGAGATGCGGGCGACTTCTTCAAAGCAGGCAGCAAAATCACACCGGTTTCTGGCAATGTGCATTCTGGATCTTACTACTTCTGGAAAGGTGAAACTGCCACACCGGCTGATTCCGGCATTCACGTGACTGATATCGTCGAGAACAATGACGGATCGATCACTGCAAACTTCTTCTACAACAGCAACGCAAGCTCTAAATAAAAAAATTCAAACCGCCGGACCGTCAAAGGTCCGGCGGTTTTCTTATGGGCCAAAGCCTTGGCAAGAGCCGAAAAAGAACATTTCGACAGCTTTGCAGGAATTAGAGCACAATTGTAGTATAAAGTATGGATAGCCAATTTTTTCAAAATGGCAAATTCTGAAATGGAAACGGAGTGGCATGAACAAATGGCGATCATCAGAAAAGCGGCAGCCGCAGATTTCGAATCGATTCAAACCATCGCAAGCAAGAGTTGGAACGATACATATCAAGGATTGATTCCCGAAGACATCCAATCCCGCTTTCTAAGTGAAGCTTATTCGGACGAGATGATGCCGGTGCGGCTCGAGAAGACTTTATTATTAGTTGCTGAAGAAGAGGGAGAACTGGTCGGCTTTGCCAATGCCAGCGAAAAAGAAGGCGCAGCCCACCTTCATGCAATCTATTTGTTGCCGGAAGCCAAGGGTTTAGGGTTCGGCACCCAATTGCTCGAGCACTTGATTGCCGAATTGGCGCCGGTGAGTGAAATCCACGTGGAAGTAGAAAAAGGCAATAAGAGCGGCGAAACCTTCTATGCAGCCAAAGGCTTCAAAGAAATCAGGGTTTTCGAAGAAGATCTTTATGGGCATACTTTAACAACCAGGAAAATGGTGCTGAGCGTGGCGGAATAACAATAGGGAAAGGAAGGAGAGAATGGCATGCCATTAGAGATTATCCGAAACGACATCACCAAAATGCACACGGATGCCATCGTCAATGCAGCAAACAGTTCATTGCAAATGGGTGGCGGGGTGTGCGGAGCGATTTTTGCAGCTGCAGGGCAGCGTGAGCTTCAAGAAGCCTGCAACGAAATCGGGCATTGTCCGACCGGTTCTGCAGTGGCGACAAAGGCGTTCCGTATGGAAGCGAAGTACATTATCCATGCGGTCGGGCCGGTCTGGAGGGGCGGCGGGCACAAGGAAGAGGAACTTCTCCGCTCGGCTTATGCCAGTTCGTTGCGCCTTGCCGATGAATTGGAATGTGCGTCCATCGCCTTTCCACTCATTTCTTCCGGCATCTATGGCTACCCGAAAGAAGAGGCGCTCCAAGTGGCGATATCGGAAATCCACCGCTTCTTGATGGACCATGAAATGCTGGTTTACCTGGTGGTGTTCGACAAAAAATCGTTCGGGGTCAGCGAAAAGCTGGTCCGGTCCATAGATGCTTTTATTGATGAACATTATGTTAGCGAGCAGGAATTGCATTATTCACGAAGCCGCCAGATTGAAGTCCGTGCCGAGGCTATGAAGGAAGAAATGCTGGATGCGGCACCGCCCGGATTGGAAGAATTGATGGGCAGCCTGGATGAACCTTTTTCTGTCCGTTTGTTCCGGCGAATCGATGAAAAAGGAATGACAGATGTCGAGACCTATAAAAAAGCCAATATCGACCGCAAGCTTTTTTCGAAAATCCGAAATTCACCGGACTACACGCCGATGAAAAAGACCATCATCGCTTTCGCCATTGCGCTGGAGCTAGATGTGGAAGAGACGATAGACCTGCTCCAAGGCGCAGGCTATACCTTGTCACGAAGCAATAAATTCGACATTATCATTGAATATTTCCTGGTCAACGGCAAATACTATATCCATGAAATCAACGAAGCGCTTTTCATGTTCGACCAACCATTGTTAGGCGCATGATCGGCTCAAACTGTAGACAAAGTTTAATTTGAATGAATAGAGATGTATAAGCCAGCCCGGGCGGGAGCGTCACTTGTATCTAATCGATGAGATAGGAGAAATAGATCCAACTTTAACTAGCTAAGTACAAGCCGGTGGATTAGGAATCCGGAACGGAAGGCGGCGTCTCCTGCGGGATAGCGAAGTGCCGAAATCCACTCGGACGCCAGTCCGAGTTAGTTCGGCGCGAGCCCGCGGAAAGCGTCCGCCTGAAGTGGAGGATTCGGTATAGCTAATTTTAAAAGTATGTTCAATCTTTAAGAGAAGTAAATATTCTTTTGTCTACAAGCTCTGCCGCATTCCAAATGGAATGCGGCTTTTTACTGCGGTTGCACATTCGTTTAAATGTACTTCATAAGGGAAGAGAAGTGGAAGAAAGATCTTTAAGCCAATTATTCTGGAAGAAGGGATTTGAAAAGATGCAGCAACTGAAAGCGGTATTTTTGAACAGTTCATTAAAAAGCTCAGAGGATATTTCAAACACTGAAGGGTTCATCAACGATGTGCAAGTGCATTTCAATCAACTTGGCGTCGCTTCTGAAATCGTCCGCTTGGCGGATTACAAAATTGCATTGGGTATAGCCGGCGATATGGGCGATGGCGACCAGTGGCCTGAGATCCTGGAGAAAGTGCTGGCTGCAGATATCGTCATTCTCGGGACGCCGTTGTGGCTCGGCGAGAAAAGCTCGCTCGCTACCCTGGCGATTGAGCGGCTTTACGGCAGCAGCAGCGAAACGAACGACAAAGGACAATCGGTTTTCTATAATAAAGTGGGCGGAGCGATTGTCACTGGAAATGAAGACGGGGCAAAGCACGCAGCCGCATCGATCATCTACGGCCTCTCTCATATCGGCTTCTTGATCCCGCCGAATGTCGACGCTTACTGGGTCGGCGAGGCAGGACCCGGTGAATCCTATAACCAGGCAGGGCGGGACAATGAATTTACGAAATCCGCCATTGAGCGCCTAGCCTACAACACCTATCATTTGGCAGGTATGCTGAAAAACAATCCGATTCCGGCAGAGGGCAATACATTGGAATAAATGAGCGGCATTGAAATGTCGCTTCCAAAGCGACCATTCAGGATTCAGGAAAGTTTATCCTTAGATTGTAGCCAAAACAATTTAAGGAGGAAAAAAGATGAAAGAAAAAACGACGGAATTGGTGTTCATCCTCGATAAAAGCGGTTCGATGGCAGGCCTGGAACGCGACACGATCGGCGGCTTCAATGCATTGGTCGAAAAACAGGCGAAAGAACCCGGAGAGGCGCGGATCACCACAGTGCTGTTCAACCATGATTACGAGCTGCTCCATGACCGCATCCCGTTAAAAGGCGTTGCGCCAATGACGGAGAAAGATTATGAAGTTGGCGGGACGACGGCCTTGCTGGATGCCATCGGGGCCACCATCCAGAAAATCGGCAATGTGCAGAAACGGACGAGTGAAGCGGAGCGGGCCGGCCGGGTGATGTTCGTCATCACGACCGATGGACTGGAAAATGCCAGCAGGGAGTACAGCCACGAAAAGATCAAAGCGATGATCGCCCGCCAAAAAGAAGAATACATGTGGGAATTCTTGTTTCTAGGAGCAAACATTGATGCCGTTGCAGCAGCAAAGAAATTCGGGATTGCCGAAGAGTTCGCGGCTGAATATCATGGCGACTCAAAAGGGACAGAACTGAATTTCAAAGCTTTGAACCAGGCTGTCAGCTCATTCCGTAGTGAACAACAGCTGGACCGCAGCTGGAAAAAAGACATCGAAGCCGACTATGAGAAAAGGAAACGGCATTAAATGCAACGGTTGCAATAGAGAGTTCCTGGAAACCAAACAGCGGTCATAGAAAAAAGAGCTTGGAAGCATCCAAGCTCTTTTCGCGTTTCAAAGACACGTCTCCCTATAAATCCGATCCATAAAGGAGGCTATCTAAATCAACCTTTTATGCTTCCGGCGTTTCAGGTTCCGGCCGGTATTCCAGCAGATCACCCGGCTGGCAATCCAATGCTTTGCAAATCGCTTCCAATGTCGACAGGCGGACAGCTTTCGCCTTCCCATTTTTCAAGATGGAGAGGTTCGCCATAGTAATGCCGACCCGCTCCGATAATTCGGTGACGCTCATTTTCCGCTTTGCGAGCATGACATCAATATTGATTATAATCGCCATAGTTTTCACCTCAGACCGTCAAATCGTTTTCGGATTGGATTTCAATTGCGTTGCAGAATAATTTTTCCAAAACTGCGGCAAACACGGCAATGACAATGGCCCCGAATGTGATGATCATGCCGATTCCTCCAAGGCCGGGCGCGTCATCCACTTGTGCCATATATAGAATGAGCGGAAGGCTGAAAGCGTAAAGCACGGTGATGATGATGGCGCAGTATTTGATCGTCTTCAATGCTTTCACGGACAACTCGGAAAAAGCGATATTCCGGTCGATATACCCTAAAAGTTTCATCGCTTGATACAAGGCGAAGAAATAGGCGATTGCTGTGCCGTACATGGCAAACATAAAAAAATACTGCAAAAATGCCCAGTCGGGAAGAAGTTCAGCTACGAACGACGAGAAAGGAGGCACTACGAAGATGCAGACTGCGAGCACCGGAAGTGCCATGAAAAATAAGACAATTTTCAAGAAAAGTGTTTCCCGTTTCATTTTACGGACCTCCTTACATATTGATAACCTCAATCTATCATGTTATTTATCGAATTACAATAAAAAAAGATTGTTTTTAATTAAAAAGATTGTCTTCCTTAATAAAAAACAGAAGGAATAAGAACGGTGCTGCATGATTTGTATTCAGCTGCCAAGAAAATACAATGTTATTTAAGTTTTCTGAGAATTTTCATCCATTTTTCACTTAACTATGGTGTACTATAAGAAAAAGGGCACCGGTGGGGAAAGGGTGTTAGAGATGAAACTATTATTGGCGGAAGATGACGAGACTTTAGGGGAATTGATTGTCCACCTTTTAAAGAAAAAAGGGGCTAAAACCGTTGATTGGGTAACGGAAGGCGAAGATGCCTACGATTTCGCCCGTGCGTCCTTCTACGATGTTGTCATTCTGGACTGGATGATGCCGAACGGGGATGGGGTCTCAATCTGCAAAAAGCTGAGGCAGGAAGGCTATGGCGGCGCTGTGATTATGCTGACGGCGAAAGATTCTCTTAGCGACCGCGTGGAAGGACTGGATGCCGGCGCTGATGATTATCTGGTCAAGCCGTTCGAAATCGAAGAGCTTTGGGCACGGCTCCGGGCTCTTGGAAGAAGGACGTTTTCTCCGCTTCAAGACGAAGTGGTGGAAATTGCGGGGCTTAAAATCAACCGCACGGGCCACTCCGTCACCAAAGGAAAACAGGAGGTCAGTTTGACTCCCCGGGAATTCCAGCTTTTAGATATGTTAGTGCAGAACCGTGGCACTGTGCTGACAAGGGAGCTAATTTTTGACCGGATCTGGGGCTACGACACGGATGTGTCCATAAAGACGATTGATGCGACCGTGAAACTGCTGCGGAAGAAAATCGACAGTGAAGATGAAGACAGTTTGATTGAAACCATCCGAGGGGTGGGATACCGTATTGAAAAAACCTAGTTTTTTCCCTAAAAAACAAAAAGACGTTTTTTCCCATACAAGATCAAGGCTGACCCTTTTTTACAGCGCAATCCTGACTTTGTTTTTAGTGATATTCGCTGCGATTGCATTATCCGTCTTTTATTTCCTCATTAAAAATGACCAGAAACAAACGCTTGAATTGCTGTCTGACCGGGAAGTGCAGATGGCTGAACGGGCATTGTACGGCAGCGGAGGCGCTTGGCGGGAGCAGGAACGGCGGGATTTGGCTGGAAACCAGGTGTTCTACTATATCACCGATAATTCAGGGGACCTGACCATCAACCAGGACGACTATGAGGAATTGCGGCCGTTATATCTCGATCTGATCGATGGATGGGAGACAGACGGCATTGAATTTAAACGGGCGCCCATCAATATCCCTGAGGGGGATCCACTGTACGACGATTTTCAGGACCTTGACCGGGAAGTGCTCGTGTTGGCGCGACCTGTCTATCATGACGGCTACCGGATTGCGATGTTGTATTTAGGGGTCGACAATACGTTCTATGCTTCGATCATCAAATGGATTGTCATTGTCTTTACCAGCCTCGCCCTTCTGTTCATCTTTATCGGCTTCCTGCTCAGCCGGTGGATGGCAAAACGCGCGCTGGTGCCTGTCGAGACGGCCTACCATCAACAACGCGAGTTTGTATCGAATGCTTCCCATGAACTCCGGACGCCGCTGAGTGTCATTTTATCGGCAGTTGAAGCGCTGGATATGGAGGAAGACAACAACAACCCTTTCACTAAGAAAATGCGAAAAACGCTCAAGCATGAGGCGAAGCGCATGTCTGCTTTGATCAGTGAACTTTTAGCACTTGCACGGACGGATTCCCAAAACGGGGTTGCTGAGCTCCGCAAAGAGGCGTTCGATGCATTTCCGCTTGCAGAGCAAGTGGTGGATTCTTTCAGCAAACGCAGCAGCCAAAAAAATCTATCCGTCAAACTGGATTCACCGGAGACTCTGCCCGTATTCGGCGACCGGGATAAAATCGCCCAGATGATGTATATTCTTGCTGATAACGCGATCAAATATACACCGGAAGGCGGTTCCGTGAAAATCGAATTGAAGCAGCAAGGCCGAAAGAAAAACGAGGAGTTTTTATTCACGGTCACCGATTCCGGCATCGGCATCGCAGCGGAAGACAAAGTGAGGATTTTCGACCGGTTCTACCGGGTCGACAAAGTGCGCAGCCGCAAGGAAGGGGGATACGGATTGGGTTTGGCCATCGCCAAATCGATTGCAGTTTCGCATGGCGGTACCATTACGGTAGACAGCGTCCCTGGCGAGGGATCATCCTTTACCGTATCGATTCCGAATGTGCATCCAGCAGAATCATTGCAGCAGCAGGAATTGAAAAATGCGTAAGAAGAGGCAGCCGGCAAACGCCAGGCTGCCTTTTTTCGATTTCCTGCATTCACGTTTGAAACGGTACCGTAAAAGGTATGGGGGATTAATGACAAAATACGAAATGAGGGATTCCAATGTTTGATAAAACGGCCGGCAGCTATGTCATTGAAGGATTGAGAGAATGGAATGTGTCGCATCTCTTCGGCATGCCTGGCGATTCCATCAATGAATTTGTCGAAGAGCTGAGGAAGCAGCAAGCAATCCGCTTTATTCAGATCCGCCATGAAGAAACAGGTGCGCTTGCGGCTTCGGCCTTCTCCAAGCTAACCGGACGAATCGGTGTCTGCATGTCCATAGCGGGGCCGGGTGCTGTGCATCTTTTGAATGGCTTGTATGATGCACGGAAAGACAAGACCCCGGTATTGGCGATTGTCGGGCAAGTGGCACATTCCAAAGTGGGGACTGACACTTTCCAGGAATTGAAACTGGAGGCGATGTTTGACGATGTAGCGGTTTTTAACCGCCAGGTCCAAAACGCTGATCAGCTGCCCGATATGTTGAATCAGGCTATCCGCACAGCGTATGCTGAAAAAGGGCCAGCAGTCCTATCGATATCGGATGATTTGTTCAGCACGAAAATCAAGAGAGAAAAGGCGTTGACCTCGTCGGAATACAGTTCTCCACGGATTGTTCCTGCCTCAGAAGAGCTGAGGAATGCCGGCAAATTGATTGACGCTGCGGAAAAACCGGTCATCCTGGCGGGCAAAGGCTCAAAAGATGCATCTGTTGAACTTCTGGCGTTTTCCGAGAAAATCAAGGCTCCGATCATACTCACGCTACCGGCAAAAGGCATCGTTCCCGACAGCCATCCACATAACCTGGGCCAGTTAGGCCAATTGGGAACGAAGCCTTCAGCAGAGGCGGTGAAAGATGCCGATTTGCTGATTCTGGCAGGCACCTCGTACCCATACCGTGATTATTTGCCGGATGATACGCCAGCCATCCAGATGGACATCGATCCAAAGGCGATCGGTAAATATTATCCTGTCACATTAGGAATAGCCGGAGATATGAGACCCGGAATCGGATGGCTGGCTGAAAATGTTTCTGTAAAGGATGATTCATTTTTAAAAAAATACATTGAAAAACGCGCTGTTTGGCAGAAGGAGCTGCAAAAAGAAACGGACAAAGAGACAGAGGCGCTCCAGCCGCAACAAGTCATGGCAGAGGTCCAGAAAATCATGGGCCCCTCAGATGTGGTTTCGCTTGATGTGGGCAGTGTGACGATCTGGGCCGCGCGTTATTTGCAATTGTCCGGCCAGCCTTTTGTCCTCTCATCATGGCTTGCAACGATGGGCTGCGGCCTTCCCGGAGGAATCGCCGCCAAACTTGCCTTTCCGGAGCGGCAGGTAATTGTACTGGCAGGGGATGGAGGATTTTCAATGGGCATGCAGGATTTTGCTACAGCGGTCAAGTATAAGCTGCCGATGCTTATTGTCGTGTTCAACAACCAAAAAATCCAGCTCATCGAGGACGAACAGGACAAAGCAGGCAATGTGCCTTCACAGGTGGAAATTGCCGATATCGATTATGCGGCATTTGCCATCGCCTGCGGCGGGGAAGGGCATACCGCAAGAAACCTGGCGGAATTGCAGGATGCGCTTGCAAAAGCCCGGGCGAGCGAGAAACCCGTTGTCATCAACGCGTACGTTGAAGATGTATCGTCCATATAGAGAGCTTATAAAATCAGCCTAAATAGAGAAATGAAAAGGTATTGGAATGTACATATTCCAATACCTTTTCATGTCTTGTAACAGATTTGCAGACTGGAGAGATGGATGCAAAATTTTTTTGATGAAGAGTGGAAGAGGGGAGGGGAGCTATATGGTCAATGCAAGATGAGGCAAGGGTTAAAAGAAACCGGACAGCGCAGGGGAAATAATGTGTTTATGAACATTAGCATAATCAAACACCGGTGAATTTGATTTTTTATAAAGTCCTATTGAGAGGGGAGGGGAGTTTCTGAAAGCTTGAAGCCTGCTGGATTCGGCAAGAGCAATTCCGAGCTGCCGGGAGAACCGTTATAAGCTGCCATTTCGCTGTTTAAGATGGAATTTGGGGACAATTGGGGAGTAACCCACAGTAGAAGGGCTTTATCCACAACAAGGGAAAAAGGGGTGCATTTTTGCGATACAGTTGTATTAAATAAAAACGGCCGAAAAAATTTATCTAATACAACTGTACTAAATAAATTGAAAATTACTATTATTCTGATACAATTAAATTATGCCGAAACTTACCGATCGACCCAAACAGAAACAATTAATCGCTGAAGCTGCTTGGAGAGTCATTCTTGAGAAAGGGGTACAAAAAACATCAGCAAGGAATATTGCAAAGGAGGCCGGATTATCTTTAGGTGCATTAAGGTATTATTTTGATTCCCAGGACGATTTGATCGATTACGCTGACCGTCTGGTCCATGCCAGGCTTGCGGAAAAAATTGATGAAATTTTTCAGGACGATCTACAGCCGAAAACCAAGATTTCTAAAGTGTTGCTTTGTCTGCTTCCGATAGGAGGTGCACAGGGAATGGAAGCAAAAGTCAGGGTAAGCATGAAATTTGCAACAGTAAAACAAGCCGGTTCGGCCGATGCCGCCCAGGATGCTGCCTATTCAGCTGCAAAAAATATCGTATCTTATCTGGCGCTCTTGAATCTTCTCGGAAAAAAAGCCGATCTCGCCCTCGAGACTGAACGCTTGTTTTCGCTCATTAACGGATTGGCGGTTGATTTATTGCTCCATCCTGAAGCGATGGGCGAAAAGAAAACGGAAAACCTCATTATGTATCATTTGAATTCCATATGTATCGAAAAATTCGGTGATGTTGAATGAACACTTCTCCATCATATCAAATATGGCGAAAGGCAGAAACCGTTTTCCGCGAATTTTTAAATGAATGTTGGTCTGGGATTAACAGGAAGAAATAGAAAAGAGGCGCTTTTTTCTTTTATAAAGCGCTTCTTTTTTTTGGATTACACTGTATGTATAATTATTCATTATAAATTTAGTATACATAATAGAATTATATTTGATAAAAGTGCCTTTTGAGGGCTGGATTCAAGAAGCAAGCCATAGGCGAAGAAAGCGAAGATTCTTTGCATAAAAAAACCGTTGTTCCTTTAAAGGAACAACGGTTTCTGTAAGATCAATAGCTTAATGCTTTTTCATATAACCAGCGCTTGAGATTTCCGACTGAATTGAAGGAGATGGCTTCGCCAGTAGCAGGATGTTCTGCTCTTACGACAACGTCAGACTCGTTCGAGATAAATGCCCAGCCTTCTTCCATAAGCGTGCGTGTCATCTTGATCACCATGCTCGAGCCTTTGATCGTTTCCATATTCATTTTCGTCATCTCCTTCGAAGTTGTATTTTAATTATATAAAATTTTAGCTTGTTCTAGCAATAATTATGTTTACAGTTTTATTCCTGAATTGATCCTTTTTTAAACTTAAATATCCAAAAGAAAATGGTACCGCCACAATATAATTTAAAAAGGCTGTTCTTAAAGAAAACGGCATTAAAAAAACCGGGGGAACCCGACGGGCGAACTGCTATTTCGGCTGTTCGAGCAAGCCTTGCATAGCGCGTCTTTCCAATTCGATCTCTTCTACAGTGCGGAATTCCAGCCTGCGGAGGGCGGCAAACGGAGGGGACCAGCCATACGCTGCTTGCTGGGCCATAAAGATGCCGGCAATCCCTGCAGCCAAGCCCCACTTTTTAGTGGATTTGGCTGAAAGGAAAATGGTGGCCACGGTCAAAGCAGCAAGGCCAGTTTTCAGCATTTTTTCAATATCCCATTCTTTTTCAAGCAGTTCAATGTGCTCTCGGATTGCATCATGATTCTGTTGCTTAAAATAACCGACATTCGCCTCAATTTGGCGTTCAATGCGCTGATTGATTTCATCTGGTGAATTGCTGAGTGCCGATGAACCTTCTTGCGGCAAAATCTCTTTTGGTTCGGACATTGGAATTTCCTCGCTTTCGTTTAATTTCCTTCCATAAGTATTCCGCATAAGATGAAAAATAAACCTTCTAGACGGAAATCGGAATTGCTTGCAATTATCAGAAATATTGAACAATCGCCGTTTAGGTTTAGAAGATAAAGGGAATATTTAAATAGCAATCATTATTCTTGCTAAAAAAATTTGAAAGGAGAATGGTATATGAACAATGATGTAACTTTAGCGTTCAGGGATATGTGGTACAGCGTTGTGAACTTTATTCCGAATATCCTTGGCGCACTTTTGCTGCTGCTTGTAGCTTGGATCGTAGCTACTCTTGTAAGACTGCTGTTCCAGAAAGTATTGAAGAAAGCTGGAGCGGACCGCGGCATGGTAAAAGGCCATATGGCGAAGACAGTGGAGGACGCGGACAATAAACTGGATGCGATAGGGAAAATCTTCTATTATCTAATTTTCATCCTGTTTCTGCCGAGTGTCTTTGAACAGCTGAATATGGGAGCTGTAGCCAGACCGATCTCGAATATGATGGATAAACTGCTGGCATTCCTGCCGAACCTCTTTATGGCAGCCATTATTCTGGTCCTGGGTTATTTTGTCGCAAAATTCGTCAAGAACCTGGTCGCTACATTATTGAGTACGCTCGATATTGACCGTTGGTTCAACAAATTGACTAACCGCACCGGCACTACGAAGACCATGTCTGCATCGGACAAGAATACACTTGCGAATGTTTTAGCGAATGTCGCATTTGTCCTTGTGCTGATTCCAATTGTCACAGTGGCGCTCGAGACATTGAATATTGAATCGATTTCCCGCCCGATCACTTCTATGCTGAACCAAGTATTGAACATGATCCCGAATATTTTCGTAGCGATCATCCTGATTATAGTAGGCGTCATGATTGCGAAATTTATAGGCGACCTTCTAATCAGTTTGTTGAAAGGGACCGGCCTCGACAATATTTCAAACGCGCTTAATTCTGGCCAGCGTCCGAATATGCCAAGGTTTGACCTTGCGAAGATCATCGGCAAGACAGTACAAGTATTGATCATTGTTTTCTTCACTGTTGAAGCTCTCAATGTATTGAATCTGGAAGTACTGAACAATATCGGCTCAGCAGTCATCAGTTACCTGCCGCTTGTCCTTAGTGCATTGATCATTTTGGGGCTAGGGATTATCGGTGCGAATATGCTCGGGAATTACCTGCAGCGTTCTACTGGTAACCGCATGTTGAGCGGCATCGTGAAATATGCCATTATCATCTTGGCTGTATTCATGACGCTCGACCAACTCAATTTTGCTACAAGCATCGTCAATCTAGCATTCTTGTTCATCGTTGCCGGATTGGCAGTAGCATTCGCGATTGCATTTGGTATCGGCGGGCGCGATGTAGCCAAACGCCAGTTGGAAAAGTTTGAAGCAAAAGCCGAAGCGGAAGAGAAGAAGCCTTCCGATCCGACGGAAGGAAATTTCTAAAAAGCTGATCGGTTATGGATCCTGCAGGAAAGACCTGCAGGATCTATTTTTTTTGCACTTTTCCTTTAATTATTACAATAATGTTCTTATTTGGAAATGAATCATTGTTCACCTCTCAGCCCTTGGAAGCGGGAAACGTACGCTCAGGGTCAAAGGGCATGCAGGAGCAAAAAAGATATTCTTGCATAATAATATTGATGCGCTAAAATGATTAGAAATTATTTTTTTATTATTTATTTACTTTTTGTAGCACTTGGAGTAGCCTATAAGTAGGTGGAAATGCTATATTTTCGCCAAATATAGAAGGGGATAGTCATTTCGAATCAGACTCATTATTATTCAAAGCCTTTGTGATAAATATAGTTCCACAATATATTTTGCTTTCAAAATAGTAAGCAAAAAGAAAAAAGCAGAGCTGACAGATAGCGAACCAGGTAGTTTCCATGGCTGTTGCTCCCCCAGTCGGATTCTCTCCAAACTGCTGAAACTTGGATTTCAGGAAGGAATGGATTTAATGGTTTTCAAGATAGATACATTTGAAGAAGCGGCTTTAAAAGTTGCGGCATTTCTTGATGCCGAAGTCGATTCGGCTTCCGGGAAATGCATTATCAAACGCGCTAGAAGATTCAAAGTGCTCGACCGCGGAGAGGTGCGGAACTGTAAAGGGGATTTTGAAATCAGTTTCAGTGCCTATCGAAAAAACGGGGTTTCGCTTAATAAAGCAGCTATCTGCTTGATGCCGGAGGAATATGATCTGTTTATCCGGACGATTATGGGGCACGAACTTCCGCTTCCCATCCATTACACGCAGCGGTTGACTACCGATTTCAACATTTATTGTTTGAATTTCGAGTCATTCGAACCACCCGGACATTTCGCCGAACGGCTGGCTGCCGCTTTGAAAGCAATAGATCATTGATTGCTGGTGCGCCTTCAACAGACTTCCGAATTTTAGAAAGTAAGCCCATGCTTATAGACCAAAGCTAAGGGGGGATAAGTAGATGCAGGAAAAACAATGCTTGAATGAAGGATCGGTGAACTATTACTTTTTAAGGTCGAAAGATGTCCATGAGGAAGATGGAAAGGAGTTCATCACATTATTTGCCCGTCTTACGCGTGAATTCACGTTTTACAGGCAGGACCATGTATACAGCCAACGCCAGTCGGTCTGGGTGGATATCGATGAAGTGGCATCTGAGGATGCTCCCGAAAAGGTAAAAGAACTGCCGAATACCATACAGACATTCACCGTTAAAGAGAAAGTGTTCAAAGAATTGGTGGAAGCGTCGAAACAGTGTCCAAAGGAATTGTATTTCGTGACGCCGATGCATGATCGAAAAGGCATGATGTAGGGCAAATTGAATAAGATGGAGCGAACGGAAAAGGGGAGTGCCCTTCATAAAAAAGGCGGTGCTTGGATGATGAGAATTTTCTTTACATTGGTTTCAGTTTTCTTATTTTTGATGGGCGCCATTCCCTTGGCATTGGCCTCGCTTCACTGGAACAACCAGCCGCTTTTTGCGTTTTTGGAGGTCAATCCCTATTTCCCGTGCATACTGGGTGCACTGGGTATCTTTTGCGGCTGCCTGGGGAAAACGGGTGATTGCAAACTCTATTTGATTGGTATGAATACCATGAATCTGGGATTGTATTTGATACTCATCAATTTGGTCATCAAAACACCTTAATTCGCAGATCTCTTCACTTGTTTCAGCCTCGCAGCCTATTTTCCGCCACTTTAAGTGGTCTTTTTTTTTGCTTTTTTTTACGGTTGTGGCTTCGCTTGGAGCTCTAATTGGGTATACAAAATTTATAGTTAATGATGAAGATGGGAGAGCATGTATGGATTTATTGATGACGATTTTATTGCTTTTATTAATATTGCTCATTTCCAACGTAGTGAGCCATTATACGCCGTTCATCCCGACGGCTTTAATCCAGGTTGCGCTAGGGGTACTGGCGGCTTTTTTGTTTGATGATATTTCACTTGATATTGAGACAGAATGGTTCTTGCTGCTGTTTATCGCCCCGCTTTTGTATAATGATGGCCGGAATTTTCCGAGGGAGGAATTATGGCGCATGCGCTGGCCCATCCTTGGGAATGCGGTCATCCTGGTGCTGATCACGACAGTGGCAGGCGGCTATTTTATCCACTGGCTCATCGATGACATCCCGCTGGCAGCCGCTTTTGCGCTGGCAGCCATCCTTTCGCCGACAGACCCGGTTGCAGTCAATGGTATTGCGAAGAGAATCCATCTTCCACAGAAAGTCCTGAACCTGGTCAGAGGAGAATCGCTGATCAATGACGCTTCCGGACTGGTTGCATTCAATTACGCCGTAGCAGCAGTGGTGACCGGTTATTTTTCATGGCAGGAAGCCGCCCTTGACTTTTCGTTCAAATTTGTTGCCGGGGGCATACTCGGACTGGTTTTGGGCTTATTGGTCATCGGCATTCGCTTCGCTCTGCGCAGGCAAGGCATCAGCGATGTCAGCTTCCAAGCCCTTTTGTCGGTCTTGACGCCATTCCTCATTTTCATCATCACTGAAGAACTGCTGCACGCGTCAGGTGTTATTGCTGTCGTAGTTGCCGGAATCATTCATTCGTTGGTGCGTGAACGGACAGAAACATTGGTTGCCGAAGAGCAGGTGTTGACCGAAAACATCTGGACAATCATTTTGTTCATCTTAAACGGTATTGTCTTTCTGCTCCTCGGATTAAGTATTCCTTCTTCAATCAGCGGGGTGCTTGAAAACCGATCAATCAACGAATGGGTGCTGTTCTCGTTTGTCCTTGCCATCGGGCTTGTCATCCTTGGCATCCGTTTTGTTTGGGCATATCTGTTTTCGGCATATGAATACCATTCCGGACATATGGCTAGCGAGGAAAAACCGGATTTACGTACGGCCTTGATGGTCAGCCTGACCGGAGTCAGAGGTACGGTGACAATGGTCGGTATATTATCCCTTCCTTATCTGCTGGCGAACGGCGATGCTTTTCCAAATCGTTCGTTATTGCTGTTCCTTGCAGCAGGCACGATCCTCTTTACGCTGATTCTGGCAACAGTTCTGCTGCCAATACTGAGCAAGGGAGAAATGCCAGAAGCTGGGACCGGGAAATTTACGACAGAAGATGCGAGAAGAAAAATCCTGCTGAAATCGATCTCCACACTTAAACAAAAGATGAGCGAAGAAAACGAAGTCGCCGCTTATGAACTCATCGACGAATATACGGTCCGCCTTCAGCAAATTGAACCGGATACGCAGCAATTGAAAAAGGGAACTAAGACCTTGCAGGACAAGCTGCGTGAAATCCGTCTGATAGCACTGGATGAAGAGCGGGCATACTTGAACCGGGTGAATGAATCGCCCGGTATGACACAGGAGGTTTATGAAGCGTTCGAAAAATCGCTGGACCGGAGGGAAGAAGCGGTTTCAAGAAGCATCCGCTCAATGATGGTCTATATGCAAGGGAAGCTGATACGGGCATACAAACGGATGAGAGGCCAGTATATCAAGGACGAGGAAACTCGCCTCGTCCAACTGGAGGAAGCCCAGGAAATCCAAATTGGCGCGCTGAAAGTGGCACTGGAAAAGCTCGAAGAAGTTGCAGCGGACAAAGAACGCAAAGATTATGTCCAAGCCGTCATTACTGATTACAAACAGATGATCAGCGGCGCGCAGCGCCCTGAATTGCATTTTAATGAGGAATTCGAATTGCAGAAAGAAGAGCTTCGCCTCATTGTCATGGATAAGGGACGTTCAGAGATCTACAAAATGTATGAAGCTGGCGACATCAGCAGAGAACAGGCAAAGGAATTGCGGAGATATGTAAACCATATTGAAAGCGTTACGCTTTATGAAAGGGAAGAGTAGAAGGCATAAATTTCATAGACAAAAAGAAGCATCCGGGTAATTCCGGATGCTTCTCAGAGTGTAGACAAAGTCTAATTTGAATGAATAGAGATGGATAAGCCCGACCATGCTGGCCACTTCGCTTTCCGTGGCCTCGGCTTCAGCCGCTTCCATTGCTCCTGCGATTACTCGTCGCAAATTGAAAAAACATTCGCTTCGCTCAGTCCAGGGTCTTCAGCTCGAGTCGCTTCGCTGCTCCCACATGAGTCTCGTGGCCAGCACGGTCGGGAGCGTCATCTGTATCTAAAAGACGAGATTAGGACTCTAATTCTGCTTGAACCTGCTAGGAACAAGCCGCTGGCTTCAGGATCCGCAACGGAAGGCGGCGAGCAAGTTGGCCGAAGGCAGTTCGGCCGACTTGTTTGCGACGAAGCAGCGAAGCGATGCAACGCCCTTTCATGTCTCGAAGCTAGCGCAGCGATGCAGAGACAGGAGCACCGGTTTTACCTGCGGGATAGCGAAGTGTCGAAATCCACTCGGACGCCAGTCAATGCTTGACCGAAGCTTGCGAGGGCAAGTATTTGCGACGAGCTTGCGCAGGAGGACAGGTTCTTAGTTAGTTCGGCGCGAGCCCGCGGAAAGCGTCCGCCTGAAGTGGAGGATTCGGTATAACTTATTCAAAATGTAAGGTTATTCTTTAAGATGAGTAAATATTTTTTTGTCTACAAGCTCAGAAGCATCCGGGTAATTCCGGATGCTTCTTTTCTATTCATTCAGCTCGATGCCGAATTCGGTTTTTAGAATTTGGATCTTTTCTTCATCCGTCAAATCGGTTTTCTCTTTCTTGCCGTTTTCGGAGCGGGTGAGCTGATGGCCGGATAAGGTGATGCGGCCGATTTCGGTCGCGCGGGTAGCCAGGTCGTCATGGGTGAAGGTTGATTTGTCCGACACCTGATTGAAGACGCACCCTTCGTGGAAATCGGCCAGCTGCTTTTCTGCAGTGCTGAACCGGTACAAGATTCGCTCGTTGCCGTCTTCTTCCCGGATCAAATTATAGAATGTGTCATCATGCGGCGCGATTTTGTAAGTGCCGCTATGGTCAGTATGGCGTTCTCCGCCAAGCGGGATCGGGCTGATGGTCGAATCGCCGAAACCGACATCCATGAGGTACGGTGCATCAAGTTCTACGAGGATAGCGGCGTGAGTATCCGCCTTCGCAGCTGTGCCATCCGGTTTCATGACGGTGGCTGAAATCAGTTTGGCGTCAAAGCCGAGTTCCTGTAGCAGCCAATGGAACAAGCCGTTCAGCTCATAACAATAGCCGCCGCGGTGCTGGTTCACGATTTTTTCGTAAATCGTCTCGAGATTGAGGTAGATGGGGACTTTCCGGATTACGTCCAGGTTTTCAAACGGAACATGCTGCATATGCAGCGATTGCAGACGTGCCAAGTCCTGCAGAAAAAGCTCCTCTACCGGATATGCATTGAAACGCTTTAAATAAGCAGTAGTGTCCATCATCAAAATCCATTCCTTTCAATCAATTCTAGCTGTTTCCATAGTAGCATGAAGGTCGGGAAATGCCTTTTTCCGGCATTTCGGAATTTCAGCGGATGGCGCCGTGCGGCAAGATGGCATGGACCCCTTTGACGCCATTCACTACTTGTGTGATATGGAGGTCGGCGGCAACACTCGACAGTGCGGCCGCTTCCGTTTTGCTGATGCCGTGGGTGTGCTGAATCAGTTGGACCATTTCATCCAATGCGACCGCCGCCGCTTCGTTCAAGTCTTCATGGAAGCCGAATGTAACCCAGCCGGCTGGCGTATGGGCACGCGGCATGGAAAGATGCCAATCCTCATGCAGGATGACGGTGACATCGGCAAGGTCCATTGGGCATTCGATTGCGGTACCCGAACTTTCGCCGTCCCCTTGAAGCGCATGGCCGTCGCCGATCGACAGCAGCGCGCCGTCGACTTCGATGGGCAGGAATAAACTGCTGCCCCTTACCAGTTCCTTGCAGTCGATGTTGCCGCCGGTGCGGCGAGGCGGCCTGGTCGAATGCGGGCCCGCTTCTTCGGGAGCCAAGCCGATGAGCCCGAGAAATGGAGAGAGGCCGACGTGGAATTCCTTGTCGCCGATCGAGCAGCTGCCGCTCATTTTGTCCGCGTGAAGCATCCAGTCAAGCTGGACACGCTCGCTTTTGAGGAGCCCTAATTTTTCATTTTGCCAGCTGGGCAGCTTGCCGGCCCAATTGGTTCCATACCATCCTGGAATAACTTGATTGGTCCGGATTTCAAGCACCATGCCCTCTTTTGCCCCTTCGACCGCGATCGGGCCGATTATCGGATGGACCTTTTCGGGTTCTTTTTCCCTGGAAGCGAATACGGTTTTCGGCTGGCCGTTCTGTGCTGAATAGCCCCATTGGATATCAGGCGTCGTCAAATGCAGCGTGTCGCCGGACCGGATGGTGAGAATCGGTTCGTAATCCTTGCTGAAAGAAGAGTGAAGGTTTTGGTTTTTTAAAGCTATTTTATGTATCATGCAATTTTCCCCTTCCGGTCTGTGGTGGCGGACTATTTAAGTAGTACCCGATTCTCATTATATCAATCTCCAAGCGGCTTCGCCCGGGTACTTGATTTTTCAAATCCCGTATAACCGGAAAGTAGGGCGGCTTTTTGCGGCGCCGGTCCTCTGCACTTTTCTTGGGCAGACCTGCTTAACTTCTTAAAGTTAGGGTATAAAAAAATATACCAAGAAAAGAAGATGACTTTGATGCAGAGTGGAGGACGAAGAATATGCAAAGAATGAACAGAGGGATCATCACATCATTATCGGCGATCGGGGTTGCCCAAGCGCTAAAAATTGTTACACATAAAAAATTGACCGGAAACTGGGATCTGAAGCAGGCGTTTACAACTGGCGGCATGCCGAGCTCCCACTCGGCGGGCGTGTCCGCACTCGCTTCCTATGTGGCAGCCAATAAAGGGACAGGCCATACGGAGACGGCGCTCGCTGTGATTTTCGGGACGATCGTGATGTACGACGCACAGGGAATCCGCCGGCATACCGGTGAAATTGCACATTTAGTGAACGACCTCGAAGACAGTTTTGTCTCCCTGTCCGGTGATTTCCCAAGCCTGGAGTTTGAGAAGCGCGACAAAGAATTGAAAGAGCTTCTGGGCCACCAGCCAATTGAAGTCCTCGGAGGAGCGATTTTCGGAACGGCCCTAGGGTTAATCTCTGCGAAGATTGAGAACGATGAACGGCGGCAAAAACGAAAAGCACGCAAACTGAACGGCACACCTTACCGATTGGAACAGCCGAAAAGGCTCCAACGAAAACAACGCACCCTAAATTAAAACTGAACGCAGAAATGAAAAAAACCAGTGCAGATTATCCTGCACTGGTTTTTGAATGGGAATTTTTCGTCAAGGGGAATGATTGTGTTTGTTCTGTTCCCCGAATGGCAGCGGCACCTGATGGATTTTGTTCAACAGGGAGTAGAGCAATGCAAGCACGGCAAACATCAGGAGTGTCAAATACCAAGGGAGATTGGTGATTACATCACCGAATCCCGTATAGAGGATTGACGGCAAAAGCACTCCAAGCAAAGCATAGTACATATATTCCTTGAAGTTTTTTGTCATTTCCATCAGGTAGAAGGAAAGAAGGTGGAAATGGACAAATGGCATGATTCGCAAGATCATCACTTGCGCAATCGACAGGTTTCTGTCCGGCAATAATTTATTCTTCAACTTGTTCATCTTTGCTTCGAATTTTGGCATGTGCCGAATGATGAGATAAAAAATCAGGTTCATCGAACCCAGGCCGATAAAATTATAAAGTGCACCTTGCCAAAAGCCGAACAGCACCCCGCCTGCAATGCAGACAACGATCACCGGCAGGAAAAAAACCGGGCGCAGGATATGCAATAGGATGAAAAGCGGCGGTGCAAGCCATCCCATGCTAATAATGAACATTTCTACATCCAAAAGGAAATTCTCCATATCGATTCTCCAGTCTTTTAGGGAAGTCCCTTATTACTCAAGGTCTTTAACCCAAATGGCATGGGGCTGCCCAATCCCCCAGTAATCTTCCAGGATGATGTTTGGTTGGCCCAGTTGTTTAGTCCAGTATACGCGCGAACTTGAAAAGCCGGCGTCAAGGAAAAACCGGGCGCCAGGACTTTCTTTGGCCTTCTCGAATACTGAACGGAACAGGAACTGCCCGACGCCTTTCCGTTGGTGGCTTGGATGGACATAGACGCAGCCGATTTCGATATCCGACTCTACGGCGTTCGCGTGTGAGACAGCTATCGATCCAGGAGGCACGAGGGCTGCGGTTCCGAGCAGGGTGCCTTCGGATTCAATGATGTACATGCAGGGGCCCGCATATTGCAAACTTGCAGCCGCCACCATGTTCAAACGTTCTATTTCATTTTCAAGGAGCCCGGGCTCATCGATGCCTTCGCGGCGGATCAGATCTGCCAGACAGGCTTCGAAAAGCGCTGAAGCGTTTTTCTTATCGGACATTTTCAGCTTTCTGAAATTCATCGGGCACCTCTCCTGTTCGCTCTTCTATCTTTTCTAAATTCTACTATATGCTCTTGCATAATGCTTCTTTCGTGTCTGCGGAAGGGGCGAATGTAAGCGGGAAGATGTTTTTTTTACAGAATAACGGGAACAATAAAATTGTTGACTGGAGTTTAGAAAGGGGTTTTACATTTGACTGCATACACAGATCTTGACAAGCAATTCATCGGGGGAACATGGCGCGAAGGGACAGGATCAAAGGAAATTGAAGTGGTGAATCCGTACACACAAGAGCAAATTGCCTCGTATAAATCTGCCGGCATCGCCGATATCGACGAAGCCTATACACATGCAAAAAGCGTTCAGAAAGAATGGGCGGCTGTAAGCGCATTCGAACGGAACCGCATAATTGAAAAAGCGGCAAGCATCATGGAGGATCGGCGGAGCGAAATCGTCAAAGTGCTTATTGAAGACGCCGGTTCGACATTCATCAAAGCGAATGTTGAAGTCGATTTCTGCATCGCTATTACCCGGCATGCGGCATCGTTTCCGTTCCATGCCGAAGGCTCCATTACACCTTCAATCATACCGGGAAAACAGAATAATGTCCTGCGCAAGCCGCTAGGCGTGGTCGGCGTCATCGGGCCGTTCAACTTCCCAATGTATCTAGCGATGCGGTCTGTAGCGCCGGCTTTGACGGTAGGGAATAGCGTCGTCCTTAAACCTGATTCCCAGACATCGTTTTCGGGCGGGACACTCATCGCTAAAATCTTTGAAGAAGCAGGCGTCTTGCCGGGAGTGCTCAGCGTGGTGGTCCCGGACATCAGCGAAATCGGCGATGCCTTTGTCGAGCATCCGATTCCGCGCATGATCTCATTTACCGGTTCAACCGGCGTCGGCCGCCATATCGGCGAACTATGCGGCCGGAATATCAAGAAAGTCGTTCTTGAGCTTGGCGGCAACAATGCATTCGTTGTCCTGGAAGATGCCGACATCGAACGGGCGGTGGAAGGTGCCGTCTTCGGCAAATACATGCACAGCGGGCAAATCTGCATGGCTGTCAACCGCATCATTGTCCATCAGGACATCTATGAAGAATTCACGAAAAAGTACATTGAATTGGCCCAAAAGATTAAAGCGGGGGATCCGCACGACGAGAAAACACTGATCGGTCCGCTGATCAACCAAAAAGCGGTCAAGCGCCTGCTCGGGGAAGTGGAGAAGGCGAAAGCGGAAGGGGCGGAAATTCTGCTCGAAGGGTCAGTCGACGGCAACGTCATGACGCCTTACATCCTAAAAGGAACAAATGAAAACTCGACTGCGAAAAACGAAATGTTCGGTCCGGTCGTGACGATCATTCCGGTTGCCGATGAAGAAGAGGCATTGCGGGTGGCAAACGACACTGAATTCGGATTAAGCGGTTCTGTCCATTCGCAAGATCTCGAAAAGGCAATGAAATTCGCAGAACGCATGGAGACTGGAATGGTGCACATCAATGACCAGAGCGTCAATGATGAACCGCTTGTCGCTTTCGGCGGCGAAAAAGCTTCAGGGCTTGGGCGATTCGGCGGCGAATGGTCGCTGGATGAATTCACCACATTCAAGTGGATTTCCGTGCAAGAAGAAAAACGCCAATATCCATTTTCATAAACGCCAAAAAGCCGCTTTTTGATAAAGCGGCTTTTTTTATTCATTCCCATGGACTTTCTACACCGCTTGCATGGGCCAAGCCGACCAGCTGTTTCCGGCGTTCAGACAGGCGGTCGAGCGCTTCGTTGAATTCCTCAGCGGAGACGGTTGGCAATCCCGCAGCTTGCAGTTTAGCAAGATCCGGGGGCGGCGGCAACGGCCCGGCGCTGATGTCCATGGTTTCCAGGTAGCTCTGCGCAGTCCGGCGCATTTCTTTAATGAGCAAGCCGTTCGGACGATGTTCTTCAGGGATGCCGAACCGGAATACCGTCAATGCCTCATCAAGTACGATGACAGCGACCGGAACCGATTCCTGCCGCTTCTCGGCGTAATAATAATGCAGGATCGGATACGCGCTGTGCTGGGACGTGATGGTGCTGAGCTGGGAGGAGAAGCTGCTGAGAAGCAGATGGACATTGTGAAAGTCGTTACCGTCCCAGGAATCGGTGACGATTTCTTCGGCGCTGCTGCCGATCGACAAAACGCTCTCTGCAAAAGCCCTTTTCAGCGTGACGGCCCCGAGTACCGACAAGAGGTAGGTGACGCCGAGCGTGATGAACATCATGCCGGTGCCCGTTGCGATTACCGTGGCAATTTGCCAGACACCGGTAGTCGGTGCGTAATCTCCGTTGCCGAGCGTGAAAATCAAGTAGCCGGCATAGTACAGCCGCTCGACCCACGTCGCGGGGGTGCTGTCCGTAGAGTTGACGATGGCGCTTTCGTTTCCTGAAAACACGAGCGTCCATCCTGCCCACAGCAGAAAAATCCACATCAGCAATGTCGCCGACAGAATGACCGGTCCGGCTAAACTAAGGATTTTCGGATGGTCGCGGCTCCATTTGCGCATGAATGCCCAGATGGCGCTCGATAAGCGGTCGGTCAACGGCCCGGCTCCGCCGTCGACCCACAATGTTGTCCAGATGAAATCGGCGATGGCTGCAATCACCAGCACGATGCCGATGATTAAAAAGAACGTATTCATTTTCCGGTTCCTCCGTTCTAAAGATGTTGGCTTTTATGGTACAGAAATGGAAGGGAAATGTAAAAGGGCAGGCTTCTGCGACGGGCACCAAAATCGTGGGAATCTGTTTTTTATGTTAAAATAAGGAGAGATAAATTGAAAGGGACGTGTTGCAACTTGGACAAAATTGCACGCTCAGGCGCCCTTTTGAAAGGGTTGCCATTTTTGCCATCGAAAAAAGAAGAACGTGAATTATTCATAAAACATATCGTCATTTTAGGGGATTCGGTCGCCTATGGCTACGGGACGCGCGGAGGCATCGCCAAACATTTGAAAGAGGCGTTCCCCGGCACCACGGTCACCAATCTGGGGATCAATGGATTGACAAGCAACGGACTGATCGGCCGGCTGCAGGAAAACCGGTGGGATTCCGTGCTCCAGTCAGCGGACATGGTCCTATTGAATATCGGCGGGAATGATCTTTTGCGGGGATTCCGCACGCACGGTGCCAAGGGGCTTATCCGCCAATTTGCGGTCATGAAACGGATTTACCGGAAAAATTTATTGGCGATTTACCGCCATATCCGGGAACTGAACGAAGAAGCCATCATCGTCCAGAACAACCTCTACAATTCCATGAAAAAAAACGTCCAGTACTTCGGGTTCACGGACCTGCTGCTCCGCACCTGGAATCGGGCCATCGGAGAAGAAGGCGTCATCATTTCACGGACGGATCCGATGAACAAGAAAGAAGGGATCTGGCTGGATGATATCCATCCGAACGAAGAAGGCTATAAACTCATGCACGAACTGCTGATGCAGACTTTGGAAGGGACCGGGCTCCGCGTCAAAGGGCATGAAGAACCAGCGCAGGCGGAACACTGAAACAGGCACATATCTACAGCCGGGCTTAACGCCCGGCTGTTTTTATTTCGGAAAAATTCAAATTGACTAATGGATTTAACTGTAATAATCTTAAATTCAGCATAAATTTGGAAAGCCCGCATTTTATTTTCGCGGGGACATACGGGGGAGGGGACCGGCCGCTATCCGGCCATTGCAGCAAGTGTTTACAAAAAAAGAATAGAGGTAGAAAAATGATCACATTTTTAGTTTCCATCGCATTATTGATTGCAGCTTATTTTACATACGGCAAGTATATCGAAAAAATGTTCGGCCCAATGGCGAACCGGAAAACACCGGCCTATGCCAATCAGGACGGCATTGACTTCGTGCCGATGAATAAACATAAAAATTCCTTGATCCAGTTGCTGAATATCGCCGGAACCGGTCCGATTTTCGGGCCGATCATGGGGGCTCTCTATGGTCCGGTCGCGTTTTTATGGATCGTCATCGGCTGTATCTTTGCAGGTGCGGTACATGATTACCTGACGGGCATGATTTCAATCCGCAACAAAGGCGCTCATATTCCGGAGCTTGCCGGCAAGTTTCTTGGCGCGGCTTCCAAGCACGTCGTCAACTTCTTCGCCTTGCTGCTGTTGCTGCTTGTAGGCACCGTCTTTGTAACGACGCCGGCGTCGCTCCTTGCGATTCTGCTTGACGGAAAAGTGGCTGTCGGCATTTTGATCGCTGTTATTTTCGTTTATTATTTCTTGTCGACGATCTTGCCAATCGATAAAATCATCGGCCGCCTTTATCCATATTTCGGTGCTGTCCTGCTGATCGGAACGATCGGGGTCGGTGGCGCATTGTTGTTCTCTGAATATAAAATTCCCGAATTGAACCTGGTGAATATGCACCCGGCGAATCTGCCGATCTTCCCGATGTTGTTCTTCACCATTACTTGCGGGGCATTGTCCGGGTTCCACGCGACCCAATCGCCGATCATTTCGCGGACCACCCAGAATGAATCACAAGGCCGCTACATCTTCTACGGCATGATGATTGCTGAAGGGATCATCGCTATGATCTGGGCAGCAGCAGCCATGAGCATTTTTGATGGCCAGACTTTGAGCACCATCATCAATTCCGGAACGCCTTCTGCTGTCGTCAACGAAGTGTCCATGACGCTCCTTGGTGCTGTGGGCGGTACCATCGCGGTCCTTGGCGCCATCGTCTTGCCGATCACGTCCGGCGATACCGCCTTCCGTGCAGCGCGATCCATCATCGCGGATTACATCAAGATGGATCAGCAAAAGGTCGCAAAACGCCTGTTGATCGCTGTTCCTTTGTTCGCTGTGTCCCTGGTGCTGACCCAAATCGATTTCAATTTGCTGTGGAGATATTTCTCTTGGGCCAATCAGGCAACCGCTGCGATTGCTCTTTGGATCGCTACGATGTACCTGTATATCCAAGGAAAAAACTATCTGGTGTCCTTGGCGCCGGCCATCTTCATTACGTATATGGTTTTTGTCTACATCTTGAACCAGAAGATCGGCTTCAACCTCGATCTTGATGTGTCATTTATCATCGGTTTGATCTTGACGGTCATCCTTGTCGGCATGTTCTTCGCCAAAGCGCGCAAGAACCGTGCAGACGATGTGGAAACCGTCGTCGCCGTAGAACAATAAGAAAAAGCGGACTCACTCGAGTCCGCTTTTTGTTTTGGCCGGATGTATCACGGAACGGTTCAATTCCAGCCGGATGCGGGAAATGTGCTTTTCCATCAGCCGTGCTGCAAGGGCGGCATTGCCTGAGGCGATGGCCAGGAAAATCTCCTGGTGTTCTTCGTACGTATCTTTATGGCGGCTGGCGTCCACAAACCGGTGGCGCCGCGTCGCGCGGATATTGTCTTCCATGCGTTTGGCAAGTGTGCCCATCATGTCGATCAACAAGCGGTTCTTCGCAGCGCGCGCAATCTGCAGATGGAATTCAAGATCTGCTAGCACTCCGGCTTCAGGATCGTCAATGGCCTCCTTCATCCGGCCCAGCGCTTCCTGAATCGCATCCAAATTCTCAGGGGTCGCCCGCTGCGCAGCCAGCGAAGCAGCTTCGACTTCGAAGGCCCTGCGCAGTTCTAGCATCTCATGAATGAAATGAGTTTCGGCATCATCGAAGTGGGAGGACAGCACACGGCTCAGTTTTGTAAGTTCTGTCGCGGCGATAAAACTGCCGCCTCCGCGCCGTATTTCGATTGCGCCGTTCATTTCCATAACTTTCAAAGCTTCGCGGATGGAAGTGCGGCTGACGCCGAACAGCGCTGCCAGATCCCGTTCAGCAGGCAGGCGGTCGCCCGGCTGCAAGCGGTTTTCGAGCAAGTATACTTCGATCTGTTCCACGACAAGTTCATACGTTTTTTTCTTCGGATTCTCCATGCAATCTCTCCTAGCTGCCAGGAACTTTGCTTTCACCATACCAATTCTAAAAAAATTAAGCAATGTCTGAAAATTTTGCATTGAAAGTTTCAGATTATTATGTATAATGAACTCTATTGGTTGGACCAATTTGAATGAAAACAAAATGCAACACCGATCCCATTATGAGAAATGGAGCGAGCAAAAATGGCAATGGACAATCTGGAAACTATACACGAAGCTTTGCGCGAACACCTGAAAGAAGATCAAATTTCCGTCAACGAAACGGTACGGGAACTGCACGGCCGCGATGAATCGTACCATTCGATGAAATTGCCGGACATCGTCGTTTTCCCGGAGACTGCGGCTCATGTGGCTGCTGTGATGAAAGTATCGAAGCAGTTCCAAATGCCGGTCGTGCCGTTCGGTCTCGGTTCGAGCCTGGAAGGGCATGTGATTCCTCAAAGCGGGGGGATTACCATCGATTTTTCATTGATGAACAAGGTCCTAGCCGTTTATGAAGAGGATTTCCTGGTCAAGGTGCAGCCGGGCGTCACGCGTACGCAGCTGAACAAGGAATTGAAGAAATACGGTTTGTTCTTCACGGTCGACCCGGGAGCGGATGCCACACTCGGCGGCATGGTCGCAACCAATGCCAGCGGAACCACTTCCGTCAAGTACGGCGTCATGCGGGATCAAGTGAGGGACCTTGAAGTCGTCCTTGCTGACGGCACCATCATCCATACCGGCAGCATGGCTGCCAAATCCTCCTCAGGCCTCCATTTAAACGGCCTTTTCACCGGTTCGGAAGGGACGCTAGGCTGCTTTACGGAAATGACGCTGCGCGTCTATGGCATTCCCGAGCATATCACAGCAGCCCGTGCATCGTTTCCGTCCGTCAAGGATGCCGTGGAAGCGGTCGTGTCCATCCTGCAGGCGGGCATTCCGATTGCCCGTGTGGAACTCGTGGATGAACAATCGGTGCGCCAGGCCAATCTCTTCAGCGACACGGCCTATCTTGAAAAACCGACGCTGTTCATGGAATTCCATGGCAATGAAGCGGGATTGAAGCAGGATGTCGAATTCATGCAGGAAATCGTCCTGGGACATGGCTGTGAAGAAGTAGCTTTTGAAACGGATACCGCCGGCCGGAACCGGCTGTGGGAAGCGCGGCATAACTTGGCCTATGCTTATATCCACGGATACCCGGGCAAAAAAATGATGGTTACCGATGTCTGCCTGCCAATATCGGAGCTTGCCGGGGCTGTCGGGCATGCCAGGGAGAATCTCTTGGCGCTCGGCTTGCCCGGCGGCATCGTCGGCCATGTTGGGGACGGCAATTTCCATGCACTCATTATGATGGATATGAACGATCCTGAAGAAGTGGCAAAAGCGCAGGAATTCAATGAACGCATTGTGCTATATGCGCTCGAACGCGGCGGAACATGCACCGGCGAACACGGGGTCGGCATCGGCAAGCAGAAGTACCAGGAGCGGGAGCACGGCGCAGCGCTGGCGGTCATGGAGAAAATCAAGCGGGCGCTGGATCCCGACAATTTGTTGAATCCGCATAAAAACATCAAAGCAGAAGCGAAGGAGATAATAAAATGAAGATGCTCGAGTCATTAAGTTCATTTGCAGGAAAGTATTTCGCCGTGTGGGTCATCTTGATTGCATTGCTTGCGTTTTTTATTCCGGAAGCGTTTCTCGGTTTCGGCAGCTATATCACGATCCTGCTTGGGGTCGTCATGTTCGGCATGGGGCTGACGCTGAAGCCCGTTGATTTTAAAATTGTGCTGACCCGGCCGCTGCCGGTGGTTATCGGCGTTGCCGCGCAGTTTCTAATCATGCCTTTTGCAGCATTCGCCATCGCTTATTTATTGAAACTTCCGCCTGAACTGGCAGCCGGCCTCGTACTCCTTGGCTGTGTGCCAGGCGGAACCGCTTCGAATGTCATGGTCTATTTGGCAAAAGGGAATTTGGCGCTTTCGGTTGCCATGACTTCGCTGTCGACATTGATGGCACCCATCATGACGCCTTTGCTGCTGCTCCTGTTGGCTGGGCAATGGCTGCCTGTCGATCCGTTGGCCATGTTCCAGTCAATCATCCAAGTCATCATCATTCCGATTGCGCTCGGATTCCTCGTACAGCGCTTTTTCCCGGGAGTGGTCAAAAAAGGCATCACGATTGTGCCGCTGATTTCTGTAGCAGCCATCCTGATCATCGTTTCGGCCGTGACGGCTGCAAATGCGCAAAATGTTATCAGTTCAGGGTTTATCGTCTTCCTGGCTGTGTTCCTGCATAACGGATTCGGTTTGCTGCTCGGCTATTTGACAGCTATGGCGATGGGCTTGTCAGAAAACGACCGCCGGGCCATTTCGCTGGAAGTCGGCATGCAGAACTCCGGCCTCGGCGTCGCATTGGCAACTGCCCACTTCAGCCCGCTCGCGGCATTGCCGAGCGTATGGGGGGCAATTTGGCACAATATCTCAGGGCCGATTCTTGCGACGGTTTGGTCGAAAAAGCCGACAACCGGACCGCAAGCGGCGCGCACTGTCCGGACTGGCTCTGTACCTGCGGGCATCAAAGCCGGAAAGTAAAGCTTGGTTCATCTTCATCCTCGAACATAATGAAAAAGCCTGCATGGTGTCTATGCGCCCTGCAGGCTTTTCTGTGCAGCTGAGGCAGTTCGCGCTATACTGGTAAAGCTAAGCGACTTTGCAATAAAAGCGAGAAGGACGGGAATTTTTTGAACCGATTGATGCCAAGAGGCGAATATCTTTACACATATGCCTATACAGAAGATGAGAAAGAACTTTGCGGCTTGGAGATGCGGTCGTTTTTTGGAGCCGGCCATACCGGCAAAATCATAAAAAGCAGGACAGCGGTCGATCCGGACCGGAGCCCCTTCATGAAAGAGCGGATCGATATCCTTTTCGAGGAAGAAGGCCTGGAAGGGATTGTCGACCGGGCGTCTGCTATCTCGATGGAAGGGCAGACGTTCAAGGTCATCTTCGTCAAGATCAACGGCGAACCGGAAGCGGAGAAAACCGGATACGATGAGAAGCGGGCTGTAGAATCCCGGATCGGTAAGGTGATCCAAGGGAAAGCCGACATGCAGGAACCCGACGTCGTATTCGGCTTGCTTCCGTATGGAGGGCGCTGGTATTTCGGACGTTACCAGCTGGCAGAGCCGGTGTGGTTCAGGCATCAGAAAAAGCCCAAGCAGTATTCGACCGCTTTAAGCACGCGGGTCGCAAGGGTAGTGGCCAATATCGCCGCCCCTGAAATCGAAGGCGTCCGGGCGATTGATCCGTGCTGCGGCATCGGTACGGTTTTGGTGGAAGGTTTATCGATGGGAATCGACATTGTCGGCAGGGATGTGAATCCGCTCGTCGTTGTGGGATCAAGGGAGAATATCGCCCATTTCGGATTGTCGGGAGAAGTGGTGCATGGCCCGATCGCTGAAGCAACCGGCCAATTCGATGTCGCGATCATCGATATGCCTTATAATCTCTACACCAGTGCAACGCCTGCGGATCAGCTGTCGATTTTGTCGCATGCGCACCGGATCGCTGAAAAACTGATCGTCGTCACATTGGATAATTTGGATAGCATGATCGCAGAGGCAGGATACGCCATAACGGACCGCTGCATCGCTAAAAAAGCCGGATTTTCACGGGAAGTCGTCGTTTGCCACAGGGCACAATAAATCGCAATTAAAAAGAGGCGCTGATGCGCCTCTCAAACTTTAGACAAAGTCTAATTTAAATGAATAGAGATGCATAAGCCCGACCGGGCTGGCCACTTCGCTTTCCGTGGGCTCGGCTTCAGTCTCCTCGTCACTGAAAAACCATGCTCCTGCATCGCTGCGCTAGCTTCGTCGGAAAGACTTGGTAAGCCAAGTCTTTCCTGTGGGGCATTCAGCTGGAGTCGCTTCGCTGCTCCCACAGGAGTCTCCGTGGCCAGCTCGCTCGGGAGCGTCACCTGTACCAAAAAGAAAAGATTAGAATTCTGATTCTGCTTTAATCTGTCAGAAACACGCCGCTGGCTTCAAAATCCGAAACGGAAGGCGGCGAGCAAGTTGGTCGAAGGCAGTTCGGCCAACTTGTTTGCGACGAAGCAGCGAAGCGATGCAGGAGCACCGGTTTTCCCTGCGGGGTAGCGCAGTGCCGAAATCCACTCGGACGCCAGGCCGAGTTAGTTCGGTGCGAGCCCGCGGAAAGCGTCCGCCTGAAGTGGAGGATTCGGTATAATTTATTCTAAATGTACGGTTATTCTTTTAGATGAGTAAATATTCTTTTGTCTACTAGTTCAGAGGCGCTGATGCGCCTCTTTTTTTTATTTTGTTTCTACAGGGCTAAGCAGAAACACCGAGTAGCTGATGTCTTCATCAAAATTCCAATCTACGAACATTTCCGCTATGTCACGTCCTAGTACCGATTCGAGCGGCACTTCGCTCATCACTTTGTGTTCGAGCGGCCGTTTGGCAAGTTTCAATTCTTCCACAAAACCGTTCTGGATCAGTTCCTTTTCAATACGCACTAAAATTTCCGACCGTTTAACGAGGATGGTCCGGTCATTCATCCAGAACGATTCTGTTTTGCCGGGGGTCTTTTCCGCTTTGAAGCTTGCCGCATCGATCGTTTCTTCAAATGCCTTCTGATCAACTTCCTTTGGCCATTTCAATGTGTCCGCTGCAGGTTCTTCATTCAAAACGGCGATGATCATGCCGGTTTTATTTTCCAGATCCCAGTCGGCATAGATTTCTTTGACCTCCAGTTCGGCAATCTTCCATAACGCGAGAATGATTTCGGAACGCAGGTCGTTCATCATCAAATCCCGCGTCTGCAGCACGCGCTGGAATTCTTTTTGCTTCACGAGAATGGCTTCCATGGGTGCGAGGAAACCCCGGAAGTGGATGGTGATATAAGGGCGTTGGATGCTGACATAGACGGAAGTCGGCCCTTTTCCGAAGTTCGAACGGAGCAGCGTTGAAACATAGCTGCTGATTTCTGAATGCAACGTCTTTTCTTGCGGCAAGTAAAGCCCTCCTTGGAAAGCAATGTGTATTTTTTGATTTCTATCAATTATATACATAGCAATGACCATAGTAAAACCAATAAGCGGCCAGGATTTACGGAGACACTTTACCGTTCGTACTGTTTCCAGACTTCAGGCAGCATGCCGGTTATCTCATGGGCGAGCATCGTATGCGCAGAGCGGGTGCGGACCCATTCATCGGCGCAGGCGCCGTGGAGGTGAACGGCATTCAAGACAGCATGGCGCCAGTCCTCATGGCAGCACAGCATGCCGAGAAGCATGCCGGTCAGCGTATCGCCGGTTCCGCCTTTTCCGAGCGCTGAGTTGCCCGTCGGATTCTTCCATATCTCACCGTCCGGAAATGCAATCAGCGTTTCGTGGTCTTTCAAAACGATGGCAGTGCCCCATTCCCGGGCCGATGCTTGGAGCAACGGGATGCGGTTTTCAGCAAGTTCCTCTTTGGATACACCGGTGATCCGGGCGAATTCACGCACATGCGGCGTCAGGATGGTGGGAGAGGCGCGTCTTGGATACTCCCGTTTGGACAGCGCGCCGGCGTCGAGCACGACCGGATGGCCGGATGCCAGCAATGCGGCGACCGCTTTTTCGGTCATTTCATCCGGCGGCAAGCCGGGGCCAGCTGCACTAGCACGGTATGGATCAAGATCAAGAGAATGTTCTGCGGTTTTTTGGACCCCGTCGCGGATATAGGTGGCTTCCGGTAGAAGCACGACGATGGCGGTTGCCACTTCCGGAGCGGTGGCGATTTCCAGTTTGCCTATGCCGGATCGCATGGATGCCAGCGCAGCAAGCAGCGCCGCTCCAGGCATGTCGCGCGTTCCGGCGAGAAGCAGGCCGGTTCCGAACGTCCCTTTATGGCCGTCCTCCCGACGGATGGGAAGGGAGGCTTCGACATGTTTTCTGGTCCAGAATGGAATCCCAGTGTTGCTCGCACTCATGGCCATCTCTCCAATTCGTCTATTCATTTGCCTCAGCCGCAATGAATGGTAGAATATTCTTATTATTCATTATTACATAATAAAGGGGTTTGGTGAATGGCTAAGCAGTTGAACGGACGCATCTTCATTATTGACGGTTTCGATTTAGGCATTGCAGAACGCACGGGCACATACGTCATTGATGAAAAGGAACTGACACTGGTTGATACAGGGGCGAGCCCGTCTGTCCCGCACATCAAAAAAGGGCTGAGCGAGCTGGGGTATTCGCTTGAACAGGTGAAATACATCATCGTGACGCATATCCATTTGGACCATGCAGGCGGGACGGGCTTGCTGCTCCAGGATTGCCCGAACGCCAAAGTGGTCGTCCATCCGAAGGGCGCCCGGCACCTTGCTGACCCGAGCCGGCTGATTGCGGGCGCCAAGGCGATCTACGGTGATAAATTCGCTGACTTGTTCGATCCGATTGTGCCGATTCCGAGTGAAAGCATACTCGTGAAAGGGGAAGGCGACACCTTGGAAATCGGGCCGGAATGCACTTTGAAATTCTGGGACACACCGGGCCACGCGAAGCATCATTTCGGCATTTATGACCCTGTCAGCAACGGTATGTTCGCCGGTGATACTGTCGGCATCCGCTATCCTCAGCTGATAGAGGAGGGCATCCCTTTTTTCCTGCCTTCGACGTCTCCGAACCAGTTTGATCCGCAGGCGATGCAGCAGGAGATCGACCGTTTTCAGGCGGCCAATTTTGATGCCATCTATTACGGGCATTACAGCATGGAGAAAGAATCCAAAGAAGCGCTCCGGCAAGTTGCGGAATGGCTGGTGATTTTCGTGGAAGAAGCGGAAGAAGCCTTCCAAAAAAGGCGAGAGCCGTCAGAGCTGGCCCTGCGATTGCAGGAGCAGGTGCGTGGTTATCTGCGTACAAAAGGCGTGCCGGACAGCCATGAAGTCTATAATATGATCAAGCTCGACACGGAAGTGAGCGCGATGGGTTTGCTCGACTACCTGGCTGCGCGCTAAGCGGTGCAATAGTAAAGGAAGCGCAAAACCGGCAGTGGGAGACAAAAGGTTTCAGCTGCTGGTTTTGTTTTGCGGCATTCTCGGCAAAAGCGCAGGTTGGGTTGAATATGCTCTGTGATCGCTGGCAGATTCCTTCCTACTCATTTATTTCGAAGGGGATTGAAGTTTTCCGAATCGGGTATTTAGTTCAATAAGCATTTCCAAAGGAGGAAACAAACAATGGCAGATAAAAGCGCCGAGAAGTTTTTCCGCGAAATGAACGTGGCTTTCGTAATTGGGGACGTTGATTTCCTGTCGCGCCACCTTGCAGAGGATGTCGTTTGGGACCGTGAAGGAAGAGATACAATCGAAGGGAAACAGGCATTTCTGGCACATGTCGAAGAAATGGACATCAAGGACGATGTAGAGATGACAATCGATGAAATTGATATCAATGGCTCGGAGTCGGCAGTGTCAGGAAAAATGACCGTCAAGCACAACGGCGGAAATGCAGAACAGTATGCGTACCGGGACGTCTACCAAGTAGCCCCTGGAAACGACCGGGTGATCAAAAAGCTGGTTTCTCAAATGAAGGAACTTTCTTGACAGCACCGATTTAGCCGAAACAAAAGCGCTCAAGGATAGCCCTTGAGCGCTTTTTTGCTTTCATGATGATGCTATAGGAGTTTTTCCACGTAAGCTTTCACTTCATCAGCTGTTGCCAAAGAGAGGATGGCTTCGCTATGGGCGGCCATGTCGCTCTTGGACAATTGGCTGATCTGCTCGCGCGCTTTCAGGATGGACGAAGCACTCATCGAGAATTCATCCAGCCCAAGGCCAAGCAGGACAGGGATGGCGATTTCATCGCCCGCCATTTCGCCGCACATGCCGGCCCATTTGCCTTCTTTGTGCGCAGCATCGATGACCATCTTGACCAGGCGCAGGATTGCGGGATTATACGGCTGGTACAGGTAAGAGACATTTTCATTCATCCGGTCTGCAGCCAGCGTATATTGGATCAGATCATTTGTTCCGATGGAGAAGAAGTCGACTTCTTTCGCGAATTGGTCAGCCATAACAGCGGTGGACGGGATCTCCACCATGATGCCGATTTCTATCGACGGGCTGAATGGGATCCCTTCCTCGGCCAGCTTTGCCTGTTCTTCAAGGAACAGCGCTTTGGCCTCCCGGAATTCTTCAAGCGTTGCAATCATCGGGAACATGATCTTCAGATTGCCGTGGACGCTTGCGCGTAGGAGTGCACGCAGCTGGGTGCGGAACATATCGGGCCGTTCCAGGCAAAGCCGGATGGCGCGAAGGCCGAGGAACGGATTCTGTTCTTTCGGCAGGTCCAGATAGGAAAGTTCCTTGTCCCCGCCGATGTCGAGCGTCCGCACGACCGTCGGTTTGCCGCCCATCGCCTTCAGGACTGCCGAATAGGCTTCGGTCTGTTCCTGTTCTGTCGGAAAATCATCGCTTCCCATATAAAGGAATTCCGTCCGGTACAATCCGACGGCTTCTGCACCATTTTCAACGGCACCGGCAGCGTCTTTCGGCGATCCGATGTTTGCGGCCAGTTCGATAGAAACCCCGTCGGAAGTGACGGTCGGTTCGTGTTTCAATTTGGCCCATATTTCTTTTTGCTTTCGGAAAGCCGCTTGTTTCGCCTCGTACCGTTTTACCGTTTCGTCATCCGGTTCGATGATGACCGAACCTTCGAGCCCGTCCACGATGATCAATGAACCGTTTGCAACACTTTCCATCGCTTTTTTCGTGCCGACAACAGCCGGAATTTCAAGCGTCCGCGCCAAAATAGCTGAATGCGACGTGCGTCCGCCGATGTCCGTGATAAAACCCTTAACATATTGCGGATTCAATTGGACCGTATCGGAAGGCGTCAAATCTTCTGCGATAATGACGACTTCTTCTCGGATAAAGCTCGGGTCCGGAATGGAAACGCCAAGCAGGCGGGCAGTCACACGTTTGGTCACATCGCGGATATCCGCGGCACGTTCTTTCATATAATCGTTTTCCATCGCTTCGAACATGGCAATGAACCCATCCGCCGTTTCTTTCAGAGCGTATTCTGCATTGACGAGTTCCGATTCGATTTTTTCATTGACCGGTCCGACAAGTTCCGGATCGTTCAGGACCAGAAGATGTGCTCCGAAAATCGCTGCTTCTTTATCGCTGATCCCTTGTGCAGTGGCTTTTTGGATCGCCTCGAGCTCCGAGACGGCCTCCGCGCGTGCCGCAGCGAAACGTTCGATTTCCTGGCCGGCATCGCCAACGGTCTTCTTAGAGGTGTCCAACACGGGTGTTTCGAGTCTGAACGCTCTGGCAATTGCTATACCATCTGATGCCGCAATCCCGGATAGGGTAGACGTCATTGGTTTGAGAGCCCCTGTGCTGCCATAACTTCAGTGATGGTTTCGATTGCCTGTTCTTCGTCTTCACCATTTGCGGCAATGGTTACAGTCGAACCGGAAGACACTCCGAGTGACATGACGCCAAGGATCGATTTCAGATTGACGGTTTTGCCGTTAAACTCCATCGTAATGTCCGATTTGAACTTGCCTAGCGCGCCTACGAGTGCGGATGCCGGTCGTGCGTGGATGCCTGCTTCGTCCGTGATAGTGAATTGTTTTTCTGTCATGTCAATTTCCTCCTAGTGTTTTGATTGATATTGGATGAGTCTTAATTCGTTCACGACGGCTTTTGGATGAAAAATAAAACCTTTTGAATGAATTTGACTGCTTATGAATGATTATGATTGATTTTGGAAGCGATTTCAAGTAATATCGATTTAACAAAAATAAAAAGAAGGTGCAGCCAATGTTAACGAATGAGCGGCATGAATTTATTTTGAACTTGCTCGAAAAAAAAGGGACCATCAAAATCCAGGACATTGTCGACCAGACGTCCGCATCTGAATCCACCATCCGGAGGGATTTGACGGAACTTGAAAGCCAGAACAAGCTGGAGCGCGTTTTCGGCGGGGCGGTTCTTCCGGGACGGAATTTGACCGAGCCTTCGATCGAGGATAAATCGGACCGCAACCAGGCGGAAAAAATCCAGATTGCAAAACTCGCTGCTTCGTTCGTCCAGGACGGAGATAGCATTTTCCTTGATGCCGGCACGACCACTTTCCAGATGATCCCGTTTTTAAAAGGTAAAGATGTTGTTGTCGTCACTAACGGGCTGACGCTTGTCGATGCACTTGATGCGCACGGGATTACGACTTACTTGACCGGCGGAAGGATGAAACCGAGCACCGGTGCACTGGTCGGCGCTCAGACCATCCAGTCGCTGAAAAACTACCGTTTCAACCTTTGCTTCCTAGGGGTCAACGGTTTCCACCAGGATCTCGGCTTTACGACGCCGGACCCGGAAGAAGCGGCTGTCAAACGGGAAGCAAGTACACTGGCCAGGGAAACTTATGTGCTGGCCGACCATTCCAAAGCGAACAAGGTGAGTTTCGCCAAAATCATGGAGCTGGATGAGGCATTCCTCATCGTCGACGGCTTGCCGCCGGGGCTTCTGGATGCACTTGAAAAGAAAACGATTGTAAAGGTGGGAACCCGATGATCTATACGTGTACAATATCACCTTCCCTGGATTACACCACTTATTTGGACGGCTTCGAAGTCGGCTCCTTGAACCGTACGTCCGATGTTTATTATTACCCTGGCGGTAAAGGGATAAACGTGTCACGTGTGTTGGCGCGCCTCGGAACAGGAAGCAAGGCGCTCGGATTCACCGGGGGCTTTACAGGACAGTATATAGAAGACTTTTTGAAAGAGGAAGGCATTGAAACCGACTTCATCAAAACGGATGGTATCACTCGCATCAATGTCAAAATCAAATCCGGCGTCGAAACCGAACTGAACGGGCCGGGTCCGGAATTGGACGCACAGCAATTGATGCAATTAAAGGAAAAAGTGGAAGCGATGCAGCAGGGGGATTGGCTGGTCCTTGCAGGGAGCTTAGCCGGCTCGATTGCGCCGGATTATTTCACCGGACTGGCAGAGTTGTGCCGGAAGCAGCAGGTCCGCTTCGTCGTTGATACATCCGGCCCGGCACTCAAAGATCTGATCCGTTCATCCCCGTTCCTGATCAAGCCGAATTTGGAAGAGCTCGGCGAGTTGTTCGGCCAAACCATTGCGGGTCCGGATGACGCCTTGTCGTATGCGCGCGAGCTCAACCGTATGGGCATTGGGCATGTCGTGGTTTCGATGGGCGGCCAAGGAGCGCTGCTTGTTGCAGATGGACTGGCCCTGCTGGCAGAGGCGCCGAAAGGGAAAGCGGTCAATACGGTAGGCGCAGGCGACTCGCTTGTGTCCGGATTTATCGCTTCCTACGCGCTCCATGAAGATGCGGAGCGGGCGTTCCGCTACGGTGTTGCAAGCGGCAGCGCCACGGCGTTCAGCACAGACCTCTGCACGAAAGCGGCGGTAGAGGACTTGCTCGCAAAAGTCAAAATCACCCCAATACAAGAGAAGGATGTGGCAAAATGAAAATCACCCAATTGTTGACTGAAGAAACAATCGTCCTTGATGTCCAGGCCCGTTCCAAAAGCGATGTGCTGTCGGAACTGATCGGCCAGCTGGACCGCGCCGGCAAACTGAATGATCCTGCAGCGTTCGCCCGCGACATCCAGGCGCGCGAAGACCAGAGCACGACGGGCATCGGGGAAGGAATCGCCATTCCGCATGCCAAATCCGCAGCGGTAAAATCCCCGGCAATCGCTTTCGGCCGTTCGGTGGAAGGACTTGACTACGATTCGCTTGACGGGCAGCCCGCCCATCTGTTCTTCATGATCGCCGCCAGTGAAGGGGCGAATGACGACCATTTGGAAGCCTTGTCCCGGCTCGCGACATTCCTCATGGACGAAGCGTTCCGCAGCCGGATCCTGGCAGCGGGTTCAAAAGCGGAAGTCCTGCAGGCGGTCACCGATAAGGAACATGAAACTGAGGGCCCGGCAGCGCCCGAAGAAGAACACACCGCACCAGCCGGCACCGGCAAACGGATCCTTGCGGTCACAGCTTGCCCGACCGGCATTGCCCATACTTATATGGCAGCGGAAAAACTCAATGACCGCGCCAAAGAGCGCGGCATCGACATCAAAGTTGAAACCAACGGCTCAAGCGGCGTCAAGAACCGCCTGACCGATGAAGACATCGCAAATGCAGATGCAATCATCGTTGCAGCAGACACCAAAGTGGAAATGGCGCGTTTTGCTGGAAAGCCCGTCATCCAGACAGCGGTCGGCAAAGCGATCTATGAAACGGACAACCTCCTTGACCGTGCGCTGGCCGGCGATGCGCCGCTTTACAAGCACGATAAGTCGAAAGACGAAGCGTCGGATTCGGATGGCAAAGGCGGTTTCTACAAGCACTTGATGAACGGCGTTTCCAACATGCTGCCGTTTGTTGTCGGCGGCGGGATCCTCATTGCGCTGTCGTTCTTCTGGGGCATCAACGCAGCGGATCCGGACAGCCCTGAATACAATGCGTTCGCCGCCATGCTCAGCACGATCGGCGGCGGCAAAGCGTTCTACTTGATGGTTCCTGTACTGGCCGGCTTTATCGCGATGAGCATCGCTGAGCGCCCCGGTTTTGCACCGGGTATGATCGGCGGTTTGATTGCCACTACCGTCACCGGCGTTGAAGAAGCGAGCGGCGGTTCCGGTTTCCTTGGCGGCTTGATCGCCGGTTTCCTGGCCGGTTATGTCACGCTTTTCGTCAAACGCGCGTTTGCCGGCTTGCCGAATTCGCTTGAAGGCTTGAAGCCGGTGCTGTTCTATCCGGTGTTTGCGATTGCCATCACCGGCATCATCATGATGCTTGTCAATCCGCAATTGACGAAAGTCTATACCGCCATCGCCGCTTTCCTTGAAAGCCTGGGCGGAACGAATCTTGTCCTGGTCGGACTGCTGCTCGGCGGCATGATGGCGATCGACATGGGCGGACCGATCAACAAAGCGGCCTACACGTTCGGCATCGCGATGCTGGACGCTGAAAACTTCGTCTTCATGGCTGCAGTCATGGCAGCGGGCATGGTTCCGCCGCTTGGCATGGCGCTTGCGACGACATTCTTTAAGAACAAATTCTCCAAACCCGAGCGGGAAGCCGGCAAGACCGCTTATGTGCTCGGTGCCTGCTTTATCACAGAAGGCGTCATTCCGTTCGCCGCGGCCGACCCGGCGCGCGTCATTCCGGCTTCAGTTGCCGGGGCTGCGGTCACCGGTGCGCTCGTCATGCTGTTTGATATCGGCTTGCGTGCACCACACGGCGGCATCTTCGTCATCGGACTTGTCGACGGAGCGGCGATGAACATCCTGCTGTATATCCTGGCAATTCTTGCCGGAGCGGCTGTGACTGCTGTTGTAGCCGGATTGCTGAAAAAGAAAGTCGCTGTCGCGGCTTGACCGAAACAGAAAAAGCCTGCATCCCGAATAAATGGATGCAGGCTTTTCTTGTGAAATTTTTTATGCCTCTAGCCGGATAAAGGAAGAAGCTGCTGCCATATCGAATTAAGAGATATAAACAAAAGCACAGAGGGGCCTTATTCCGTAATGTGAAGGGAATGCCATGTGCATGGAGAGGTGGTAAGCGATGGAACCGGAAAAAGAACGGCTGACGGCGAAAGCGGTCGCCACATGGTTTTGGCGCTGGGTCTTGAACAATAAAGTGGTGGCCATCTTACTGGTTTCGCTATTGGTGCTGCTGAATCTTTTCCTCTTGACAAAAGTCCTGTATCTGCTGGAGCCGCTCAAGGGCTTTGCATCCGCTATGGGGTTGCCGATCGTCATGTCCGGCATTTTGTACTACCTGCTGAATCCGCTGATCGACGGGCTCGAGAAAAAAGGGGTGCCCCGCATCTCGGGCATCCTGATCGTCTTTCTGCTGCTCGCTGGCCTGATCGTCTGGGGCATTGTCAGCCTTATTCCGATTCTCCGGGAGCAGGTCCTGAGCCTGCTGCTCAATTTCCCGGATTATTTGTCGACATTCATCACCCAGCTCAATATGTTCCTCCGGAGCGATCTTTTGACGCGCATCCAGGAACAATTGCTGGGGGACACCGGTACGCTCGCAGAAACGATCTCGACCCAGGCTGAAGGGATGATCGATTCGGCCATCAGCAACCTCGGCAGCATCTTCGGCACATTGACGTCGATCGTGCTCGCCGTCATCACGACGCCGTTCATCCTGTTCTATTTGCTGAAGGACGGCCATAACCTGCCGTATCATATCATGAACATGGTGCCGTCGAAAATGCGGGAGAAAACCTATGTGCTGCTTCGCGAGACCAACCTCCAGATCAGCCAGTACATACGCGGCCAGCTCCTGGTGGCGTTTGCGGTCGGCGTCATGTTTTGGCTGGGCTTTCTGATCATCGGAATGGAATACGCGCTGATCTTAGGCATCATGGCCGGCGTGCTGAACTTGATCCCTTTCCTTGGAACGTTCATCGCTTTTTTTCCGATCATCATCGTCGCGATTGTCGTCCATTCGCCGATTATGCTGGTGAAAGTGCTCATCGTCTTTACAATCGAACAGACGCTTGAAGGCCGGGTCATTCAGCCCTTGATCCTCGGGAGCAACTTGAACATCCATCCGGTGACCATCATCGCGGTCCTATTGACTGCCGGAAACCTCTTCGGCATTCCGGGTGTCATCCTCGGCATCCCGGCCTATGCCGTGCTGAAGGTCTTTTTGGTCCATGCGTTCGTCTGGTACCAATCGTATACGGGGCTATATGCCGATCATTTCAACCCGGCACCGAAGCCGGTCGTGTCAAAAAAGAAGAAGAAAAAGCAGTTGGAGTTCCGCCGGAAAATGAAGTAGGAGAACGAAAATAAAGGAAGTTGAAGGCCAAAAGATATGGTAAGATAATGAAAGGCAATTGAAAAGGGTACTCAAGGGTGGTCGGCCATCCCCGAATGAAAGGGGGTGGTGCGGATGACAGTGTTCGAGGCATTGATGTTTGCAGTAACGTTTGCAAGCCTGGTGCTCGCCGTAACGTCATCAAACCAAAAAAAATAACCCGCCCTTGAGTTGGTAGCTCTGCGGGTTATCCTTATGAAGAAACCTTGAGGCTGATCTCCCTTGGGGAGGACCTATTGATTGCTTGCCGTCCGGTGTTCGCGCACCGGCGGTTTTTTTATTCTTATTAGTTACTATATACCCTTGAATCCCAAAATTCAACCAGACAGCGGCAACTTTGCGTTTCCGCCAGGCTTCGGTCAAAATAAAAGGTAAAGACATGATGGAAGGTGGAAAAACAATGGCACAATCGTTGAACGGGAAAATCGCTTTTATCACGGGAGCCGGAAAAGGCATCGGACGGGCAGTCGCCCTCGGATTGGCAAAAGAAGGCGTCCACATCGGGCTCATCTCCCGGACAGAGGAAGATCTGCAGCAGGTCGCTGAAGAAGCAGCAGCGCTCGGCATCAAGACCGCTTACGCCACAGCGGATGTCTCAGACCTGGTGCAAGTGGAAAATGCCATTTCATCCCTGACGGAGCAGCTTGGGCACACGGACATCCTCATCAACAATGCCGGCATCGGCAAATTCGGGCCGCTGCTGGAAATCGATCCGGCTGACTGGAAAAAAGTCATCGATGTCAATTTGATGGGCATGTTTTATGTCACCCGCACCGTGCTGCCGCAATTGATCGAAAAAAACGGCGGCGACATCGTCAACATCTCCTCGATGTCCGGAGTAAAAGGAACGGCGGGCTCAAGCGCGTACAGCGCTTCGAAATTCGGCGTCCTCGGGCTTTCGGAATCGCTGTCTCAGGAAGTGCGCAAGCACAATATCCGGGTATTCGCGCTGACGCCGAGCCGGGTGATCACCGAGTTTGGCGGAAATGCCGGAAAACCGGATGCGAGCGAAGAGAAATTCATGCAGCCGGAAGACATTGCCGAATACATCGTCGCCCAGCTCAAACTGCATCCACGGATCTTCATTCCGTCCTCGAGCCAGTGGGCGACCAATCCGTTCTAAAGGGTTCGGGAAATCAAACCGCCTCAGATAAACGATCGATAATCGGAAAGCCGGAAGAAAGGAGGGGGCAAAATGGTGAAATGGCGAGAGGAAACGGTCATCAACGCAGAGATTGAAACGGTGTGGGCACTATTCCTCGACCGCAACATGAAGAAAATCTTCCCGAAGCTCGAGGACCATGTGCTGGTTGAAGGGACGGACGACGAAGCGGGCGCAAAGCACGCCCAAAGTTTCCTGCAAGGCAGCCAGCTGATGACCTATGTTGTCGAAACGCTCGCGTTTGAAGACACGCCGGAGCGGAAGCAGCGTACAACCAGTTTTTTGATGAACGCTTCGATTTCCGTCGTCTACTCGTTTACGCTTGAAAAGCTGGAAGAAGGAAAAACCCGCTTCATCTATGCGGGGTCGAATAAAGGCGTGACCGCCTCAGCGAAGATGATGCTGCTTGCAGGCAGCAAAAAAGTGCGGCAGGAGACCATCCGCGCATTCATGGAGCGGGTTAGCGAAGAAGCCATGAAGCTTCAAGAGCAAGGCGAAGGGTCGATTAGCGGGAAGGGGGAGCCGAAAAATGATCGAATGGAATGAACAGCGGGTGATCGATGCAGATATCGAGACCGTCTGGAACTTGTTCAAGGACGAAGAAATCCGTCGGATCATGCCGAAATTGGAAAAGCACGTGCTTATAGAAAAACGGCAGGACGAAGTGGGGGCGAAACACGAGCAGACGTACCGGGAAGGCAAGCGCCTGGAAACCTACATTGTCGAGACCCTGGCCTATGAAGATGCGATTGACCGGAAACACAAGCGCCTGCATTTTGTGCTGGCTAAAATGTTTGATGTCCACCTATCGTTCACGCTGCTGAAAATAAGCGAAGGGCAGACGCGCTTCATTTACCGCGGGTCGAATGAAGGCATCAATTTTATCGGCAAGTCCATGCTGAAGATGGCCGGACCGAAAAACAACCAGGCGACCGTAGGGGATTTCATGGACCTGGTGGAGAAAGAAGCGATGAAAGGTTCAAGCGGCCGGCAGGACAGTTCAGGTCCGGCAGCGGGGAAAAACAGCAGGCCATCCGAAAACCACACTTGAAAAAGGGTGCAAAACCGGAGCGGCTCTTGGTGGCAGTGTTCGATAAAGAGGCCGGCACGGCCTCCTATAATAAATGTATGTTATTACATAAGGTATTAATACCAAAAATCAAAACCGGCAACAAGAAAGGAAGCGAGATGGAAAAGCACATCGACTTTATCCGGCGAACAGGGATCGCCGCGCAAAATCCTGATATCCAACGGGAAACCGGCGGATGGGACAACGATTTGTATATCGCCGACGGCCGCTGGGCATTCCGTTTTCCTAAAAACAGTGAAGTCCAAAAACGGGTGGCGGCTGAAATCGGCGTACTGGAAGGGCTGAGAAAATCAGGGGAGCCAGTCTTGAAAGTTCCAGCCTACCAGCCATGGTACGGCTCAGATGGAAGCCTCGTATGTGTCAGCTATGAATTTATCGAGGGCGCGGCGTTCAGCGGGAATGTACAAGAACAGACAGAAGAAAATGCCCGGAAACTGGGGCTCTTTCTACGGCAATTGCATGGCATCGAGCCGCCAGCCGGTTTGGCCGGCCAACGAAACAAGGCTTATTGGGAAGAATTCCGCCAAAGGGTTGAAAACAAACTGCTTCCAAAGTTGTCTGTGCCGGACCAACTTGCAGTGCAGACGGTCTTTTCGGAATTTCTCGCTTCTTACAATGAAGAAGTGGGGAAATGCCTTCTCCACGGCGACCTGACTGCTTCGAACATTATCTGCCAGGGAGGGGAAGTCACCGGCATCATCGATTTCACTGATGCCCATATCGGAGATCCGGCATTCGATTTTGCGGGAATCTACTGGGCGTGCGGTCCCCGTTTCACTCGGCAGGTCCTGCGCTTTTACGGGGGTACACAGCAAATGGAACTTTTCAGCCAGGTGCGGCAATTTTACGGCCTCCAGCCGGTCTTCCATGAACTGCTCCATGCTATGGAGTCGGGAAGAACGCCAGAATGGGAAAATGCGCTGCGTAAATTCCATCATTTGAAAAAATAAAAGAATGGACGAAACCATTCCGTCACGGTTCCGTATACCATATTAGAAAGAAAGAGAGGGAAATGAAATGAAAGAAATCACAGAAAAACACATGGCCGAAAAGGTCAATCCGTTTACAGCGATCTGGCTGCAGACGAGAAAAGCCGTGCGGTATGTAATTGATGCAAAATCGGCCGGATACGCCATCGCGTTGATCCTTCTTGCAGGCATAGGCAGCGGCTTAATGGGGATGCAAAGCTCAGGCCTGAACGATTCGATCCCGACGTGGCTGATCTTGCTCGGGGCATTGCTGCTGTTTCCAGTGATCAGCCTGGCGAGCGCTGCCGTCATTGCAGCACTTTATCTGGTGGTGGGCAAATTATTTAAAGGCACCGGCACATATATGGACTTGTTCAAAACTACGGGGGCGGCCATGATCCCTTATATTTGGCTCGCACCGCTGCTGATCCTGTGGATCTTGGTTTCCCCTGATACCTATTTTGCAGATCCGTTCGCAGCATCGCAACCGGGTGGGGGAGCGATTGCGGGAGCCGTCCTGTATGGAGTGGGCGCAATGATCATTGCGATCTGGAGCATCATCATCCACAGCAAAGCAATCGGGGAAGCACACCGGTTTTCTGCCTGGAAAGGGTTTTTCACCCTGATGATTCCGGCCGTCATTTTCGGGCTCGTCATATTTGGCATTGTGCTGCTGTTCATCGTCTTGATTGCGGGAGCCACTATATACGGCGGTTAAGAGAAGGCTTTGGCCTTCTTTTTTTAATTGCAAAAGTACATGTAGAAAACTACATAAAGATACATCTTAAAAAACCAAACCGTAACAAGAAAATAACAGCCAAAGAGCATTTTATCAAAGATCACGAGGGGAGAGAATAATAAAAATCCTTCATTTAATAAGTTCTTCCGGTTCTGCTTATACCCAATGACAAGTCCGACAGAGATTAGTAAGATGGATTTAAGCATAGGGGGAATCGTCCGTGGAAAATCAGCATCCGAAACACATCGTTGCCACTTCAGCGTATGTTGAAAATGAAAAAGGCCAGGTTCTGCTTGTTAAAACACACTTCAGGCCGGATACTTTTGAATTGCCGGGCGGCCAAGTCGAGGAAGGGGAAGCACTGGACCAATCGGTCGAACGGGAAGTGTTTGAAGAAACCGGAATCAGGATCCGGCCGCTTGGCATCACGGGTGTTTATTATAATGCCAGCCTGCATATTCTTTCTGTCGTCTTCAAAGCGCAATACATAAGCGGAACGCTCAAGCCCCAGCCGGAGGAAATCAAAGAAGCGGTGTTTGCCGAATTGGCCCCGGAAACCATCGCCCACTGGATCACCCGGCCGCACATGCAATCGCGGACACTCGATGCCCAGAAAGCGCAAAGGTTCGTTCCTTACGAAACATGGGAAACGGATCTCTATCACCGGATTGGCCGGCTTGCCGAAGACCTGCAGCAATCAGCAGCGGATCCGGGCAAAAGCGGCTCTGAGAAGGAGAGAAATTCATGCTGAACATCTATGAACAGGAAGAAGTGATTTGCGCAGAAGGCACGCTCGGCCAAGGGCGCAAAGTGTTTGTTTACTGGGTCGATGGCATGCTCATCGATACGGGGGCGGAAAAAATGCAGGAAAGCCTAATACCATTCTACAAAAAGTATGGATTTGACCAGGTTGTATTGACCCACAACCATGAAGACCATACCGGAACGGCCGCCTGGATCGAAGAACATCTGCAAAAACCGATCTTCGTCCACCAGAACGGTGTGGCGCTTTGCCGGCTGCCCGGGGAATATCCCAAATACCGGCAACAGACATGGGGCGGCCGCATAGCCTTCTCACCGCTCCCGCTCCCGAAAATTGTCCAGTCCCGGCACCATACTTGGAAGGTGATCTATACGCCCGGGCATGCCGGCGACCACACCGCTTTTTACAATGAAGCGACCGGCCAGCTGTTTTCCGGGGATCTGTTTGTTTCCCCGAAAACCAAGGTCATGATGGCGACCGAATCGGTGCCTGAAATCAGGGAGTCGCTGAATAAACTTCTGGCCACGGATTTCCGTTCGCTTTATTGCAGCCATGCCGGATATTTACCGAATGGACGCGACATGCTCCAAGCCAAGCTTGAAAATCTCGAAAATTTGACCGAGGCAACGATTGATCTCGCGCAAAAGGGATTATCCGCTTTGGAAATCAGGGACCGTCTTCTGCCCGGCGCTTATCCCATCATTGCTTTTTCAGAAGGGGAATGGGACTCGCTGCATGTCATCAATTCCATTCTCCAGGAAGGCCGCCCGGACAGAGGGGCTGAAAGCAGAGACAACGTAGCTGAAACAGCGCGTCTTGTGTTAAAGGTATTTACGCCGGAAGATGCACATGCCGCGCGTGATTTTTGGGGCGATGAAGAAGTGATGAAAGCCTCAGGCGGCGCAACGCCCCATTCCGCCTTGCCGCAAGTGCTCGACGGATACCGGAAATGCCAGCTGGAAAAAGGGCTGTCCGTTTACGCTGTCGTGGAAAAAAGCACTGGGGAAGTAATCGGCGCTGCAGGATTCAACATAACGGAAAGCGACGGCCGTGCGGAATTGATCTATCATTTTTCCCGGAACAGCTGGGGCAAGGGCTATGCTACTGAAGCGGTCAGTGCATGCATCGGACTGGCCCGGCAGCACCCAAACACCCATCTGGTCCATGCATCAGCCGATCCGGCCAATCAGGGCTCGCTTCGCATTCTGGAGAAGACAGGGTTTCGGTCCATCGGCATGAAATGGTTTGATGATACCCTGCAGCACGAACCGTATTACGAACTTCCCGTATGAGCCTTTTGCGCCCGCAAAAGGCTTTTTCTTTTCCTTCTTCTCCTCCGGGCGTTTCTATGGGAATAACTTTGCTATACTGAAAGTAGAAAGATTATTCAAACTTTATTTATTTTGGCTAAAAGGAAGTGGGCGGATGATTTACCTACGCATTTTCGTGGAGATGTTCGTCATAGCAATTTTCATCTTTTATGTCAGCGGCCGGTTAATCGGCAACCGGATCCATGTCATGAAACGGCTGTTCTCGGTCATTTTCGGGGTCGGCTTGACGACGCTCGTCTACTGGTACTCATATCTGCGGTTCACCGATTATTTCAACGAAGGGTTCCTGTCGGCCGTGACAGATGCGAGCACAGTCATCTGGATCGGCAGCATGCTGATGATTTCCATGCTGTTCTTTTTGTTCCTGGAACTGTTCGATACCCAGACTTTTACCACACGGCGGCAAAAAAGCGCGCACAAATCCATTTTCCTCCGGCTCCGGCATAATTTCCGCCGGCAAAAACGCCTCAGCCACGTGCTCGAAATCGCCATGAAAAACGGCATCTCGACGACGATCCATTATGCCCGCCACCGGGAAAACGAGCGCGACCTCGCCATCGCGTTGCGCCGGACACTTGAACAAAGCGGCGGGATTTTCATCAAGTTCGGCCAGGCGCTCTCCACGCGCGCCGATCTTCTGCATCCTGCATTCATCGAAGAACTTGGGAAGCTGCAGCAGAATGTCGAACCGCTCTCTCTTGAAAAAGTGCAGTTCGTGCTGAGCAAATCGCTGCCGGGCTCATTTGAAGAAGCCTTTTCTTCGTTCAACATCGAGCCGCTCGCTGCCGGGTCCATCGGTCAGGTGCACCGGGCTGTCCTTCGCAAAAACGGCGCTGAAGTCGTCGTGAAATTGCTCCGGCCGGATATCACCACGATCATGCGCGACGACCTGGACATCCTCGTCCAATTTGCCGAGTGGGTCACGGAAAAATCGACATGGGCAGCAAGCATCGGCTTCCGCCAGCTGGCCATCGGCTTTGCGAACGGCTTGCGGGAAGAAATCGATTTTGAAATCGAGATCCGCAATACGATCCAAATCGCGAACATCCTGGAAAAAAGCCCGTACGAGGTGAAAGTGCCGCGCGTTTACCGGGAATACAGCAACAAGAACCTGATTGTCCTGGAGTTTTTCCGGGGGAAGAGTGTTTCCAAAGGGCCGGAGATTTTCGAGCAGTTCGGCGTAGATCCGAAAGAGTTCGCGAAAACGGTGCTGTTTTCACTGCTGGAGCAAATGCTCTTCAGCGGCATCTTCCATGCCGATCCGCATCCGGGCAATGTCTTTATCGACGGGCAGGACGGGGTGCCGGTGCTGCTTGATTTCGGGGCAGTCGGCCGATTGGCACAACCCCAACAGGAAGCGCTCGCGCAATTTGTCATCGGGGTCCAGCAAAACGATCCGGAGATGATTTATGACGCCATCACGAGCTTGATCGAAGACACGAAAGACATCGACCGGCCGAAAATGCAGCAGGCCATCGGGCAGATCCTCCTGAAGGTCTCGTATGTCGACCGCATCCCGACGGACGAACTGATCCATGCGTTGTTTGATGTCGTGCGCGATTTCGGGCTGTCGTTCTATCCGTCGGTCGGGACCGCGCTCCGGTCGCTGATTACGCTTGACGGCACGCTGCGGACGATCGACCCGACATTCGATATGTTCACAGATGCCAAACAATTTGCGAAAAAGTTCAAACGGGATTCACTGACGCGCCCGTTCCGCGAACCGCGCGCCGCCAAAGAACGCCTCGAAGAGGAAGTAGCGCTGCTCCTGCCGGAACTGAAGAAAATTCCGAGGCGCGTCGAACATCTTGTGCGGCGGATCGAAGGCGGGCGGGTGGTGCTGCACCACGACATTTTCTCAGACAAAGCGAATGCCCGCTACGTCACTTTGCTGTTTTCACGATTCATTTTGCTGATGACTGGCATCACGTTCGGCATCATTTCGTCCGCGTTGCTGGCCATCGCCCAATTCATCGATACAGTGTACGCCGTCTACTTGAATATTGCGGCCTATACCGGGCTGTTTCTATGCGTTATCCTGCTGGTGCGTCTGGCCATCCAGGCCGTACGGGACATCAAGGACGGCGACTTGTCCTGAGCCCGATTAAAACCACTTCAGACAGGTGGTTTTATTTTTTATATTTAGTTGATTTTGTCAACTAAATGAGGTAAGGTCGAATTATAGAAAAGTTCTGATAATTAAAGGGGTGTACATACATGCAGGAACAGTGCCAAATCGAACAGATCCGCAAATTTAACCGGTTCTATGCCAATTTGCTCGGCAAGATCGACCAGGAAATCTACAGCCCGGCATTTCCATTGACCGAAGCGCGCGTGCTGTCGGAAATTGAGACGCAAAGAGGCGCAACAGCCACTGAAATACGGGAAAAGCTCGGCATTGACCGGGGCCATATGAGCCGGATCCTCCAGAAGTTTGAAGAAGACCACTTGATTGTGAGACAGCAGTCGGCCAAAGACAAACGCCAATACGGGCTCCTATTGACGCCAGACGGCCAAACCGTCCACAACGAATTGGTCCAAAAAGCAACGAAAGGCGTCAGCAAACTGGTCGAATCACTGGAACCACCTAAACTAAACGAGTTGACCGCTGCAATGGCAACAATCCAGCAATTGTTGTCAAACACCAAGCAGAATTCCGCACACGTAACCATCCGCCCTTATGGACCCGGCGATCTCGGTTTCATCGCGCATCTGCACGGAACGCTGTACGCCGAAACCTACCAGTTTAGCGAACTCTTCGAATATTATGTGCTGAAAGGCTTGACAGAATTCATGGCCGAGCACGAAGGCGGCGAATTGTGGATTGCGGAAGTGGACGGCGAGATCGCCGGATCGATTGCCATCACCAAATCAGCCGACGATACGGCTCAATTGCGCTGGTTTATCCTCGCTGAACGGTTCCAGGGGCTCGGCATCGGCAAACGGCTGATGGATACCGCGATGGCGTTCTGCAAGGAACAGCAGTACCGGCATGTGTTCCTTTGGACCGTCAACATTCTGGAAACAGCGCGTTATTTGTACAGCACCTACGGATTCCGCGTTACAGAGCAAAAACCGAACAGCGACTGGACGCCGTCTGAAGTGCTCGAGGAGCGCTGGGACGCCAAATTGGCTGTGGAGCATGCAAATGCCTGAAAGAGCAGCTATACGTTATACAGACAAGCATCCGGAGGACTTTGAAGGGCTATTGGCATTGTATGAGGCGCTGGGCTGGAATTCACTCGAGCTGACAGCAAAACAGCTGGAAGCGATGTGCCGGCAAAGCTGGCACGTGGTATATGCGTACCAGAAAAATCGATTGGTTGGAACAGGCCGGATTGTATCAGACGGCGTCGTCACAGGCGTCATCTGCGGACTCGGCGTTGACCCGGACTATCAGAACTTGCGCCTCGGCACCGGATTGATGGAACGGCTGCTTGCAAAATGCGACGCACACCGGGTCATTGCTCAGCTGATGTGTACGGAAAGCCTGGAAGCGTATTACGAGCCATTCGGATTCCGGAAGTTCGCCATCGGCATGTCCAGGCGACGCAAGGGTTAAGCCTGAAGACAGAAGAAGAGGCCCAAAGGAAAAGGCCTCTTCTATTCAAAATATATTTTAGTTAACATAATATAAATTATCGGAAGTTGTGTTTCATTTAACAAGTATACTTAAGACAGTGAGACGAAACAGCTTTTTTCGGCTATTTTTGCGGTTTTTCGGACTTTTTGCTATTCAGCGGTTTTGCTGCGTTTTACAGCGTTTTAACCAGTCTTTAGTTAATAATGATTTCATCCCGCTGGAATTATTCGCTGAGCCGGCAAACTTTTTTGTCTCACTGAAATGTTCTTAGTGTTCATTGACGATGAATCCTGCAGCTGACGTTTGTTGTGTCTCATACAATGATTCAACTTGCGGTGAATCTCACATCACCAGCAAATTCCAGCGATGTCCATCCAAATCACAAAATCCGGCTCCGTACATGCCATTTCTTTCACCAGGCTCTGCATACACGATTCCGCCTGCGTTTGCCGCTTTATGAATTAATTCCTGGACTTCGTCGCGGTCTTCTACAGAAATCGAAATCAGCATCTCCGTGCCCGCTTGCGTATCAGCGATTTTGGCATTGATGAATCCTTCGAATGTCTCCACCGGAAAAAGCATAATCATCGAATTGTGGCCGCCAATGACGACGCCAGCCACGGTATCGCTGTCCGCAAACCGTTCGTTGAGCCTGAACCCCAATGCTTTGAAAAATTCCTTTGATTTCGAAATATCTTTGACCGGCAGATTGATCCAGCATTCTTTAGCCATAATCTACATCCTTTCGGTTTGTGAGAGTGTTGTCCTCATTTTACGTCATTATAAAGCTTATTGGAAAAAGACACCACAAGTGTTTTCTTCTCCTCCGCTCCCTCTCCAAGAAAACGTATTGGGCAATAATTTCTTAATTTCGCCACTCCTATTCCATCGACACTTATTAATTCTTGCTCAAGAATCAAATATATTGTGGCATAATACGGATTTTTCCCAGAAAAACTATGGATTCTTGCTATAATAAGGATTATCCGAACCGGAAATGAGACGACGCCATGGACATCTATCCCCTTTTTTATTCTGCCAGAACCCTACATATCCTACACGGGAAAACCTACCGAAAACCGCTCCACCAGCACGCTGAAACGGCGGAATTGCTGCTGATCACCGAAGGGCGCGGCCGGTTCACCATCAACAATAAAACCTATACGGCTGGCGCAGGGTCGATTGTTCTTCTTAATGCCGGCGACTGGCACGAAGAAGCCGCCGCTCCCCCATTTTCCGCTCTGTCGCTGTGCTGCAGCGGCGCACTTATAGACGCTTTGCCGATTGGACACGTCCGGCCTGCCGCACTCGCACCGGTGCATAAGCTGCGGGAATTCCCGAAACTCCTGTCCATCCTTGACGACATCCTAGCTGAAAACAGCAGCAGCCACCCGAATAAAGAAGCAACGGTCCGGCTCTATTTGTCGCTGTTCCTGGAAGTGCTCGGCCGCAATTTGCGTCCAAGTCTCCAATCCGCTCCGGATGCGGCACAGCACATGCGGATGGCACGGCATTTTATTGAAGAAAACTGTCACCGGGAACTGACGCTTGAAGAGCTGTCGGCGGAAATTGGCTTGAGCAAATACTACCTGGCGCGCCAGTTCAAAGAACATATTGGCCATAGCCCGATTCAGTACGTTATCCAGTGCCGCCTCCATATCGCCAAGCGGCTGCTCGAAACCACGGCATTGCCGGTAGCTGAGATTGCCCAACGTACGGGGTATAAAAGCGGCACGCATTTTCAGCAGGCGTTTAAGAAGTCCGAAGGCACAACGCCCGGCGCTTACCGCCGTATTTGCACCGCTCCCGCTCCTTGACAGAAAACTCTCTTATGACACGCTCATAAGAGAGTTTTCTTATGCTGAATCAACGGATTACAGCCGCATCATTTGCTCAGCCGGATCTTCAGAATTTTGACCAGCTGTTCGTTCATGTCGGCGGCGCTTTTTTGGAACGCTTCCCGGTGCCATTGGATCACCATGCCGAGGATCGCATTTGACTGGTATGCACTCAGCATGTCGATGTCCGCTCCACCGTCCGTACCCTGTGAAATGAAATCCCGTCTCATGAGCCCGTTAATCTCGTCGAATAATAGGTAATAATACGCGAGCGGCACATTTTTCGAAAACACGATCAAGTAGAACTTCTTGTATTTCTCGATGTGATGGAAAATGCGGATCGTCGCCGGATTGAGCCGGTTGGCTTCAAGGCGGCTCGCGTGCCGGTACGGCTCCTGATAGGATTCCTCCAGGTCTTTCATGATTTCCTTGAAATATTCTTCGAACAGGTCCTCGACTTTCCCGTAATGCTGGTAGAACGTGCCCCGGTTGATCTTCGCCGTCTGGCAGAGCTCGGTGATGGAAATGGCGTCAAGCGGCCGCTCCTTCAGCAAGAAGATCAAGCTTTCATGCAGGGCTTCTTTGGTTTTCAGGATGCGCAGGTCGGTTTTCATCTTTTGCCTCCTCTTATTGAACAAATACTCAGAAAATGTCGGGTAATGAACAAAACGGATTTTTTTGTCGGTTGTAAGCGCTCGCCGAACCAGATTATAATTTTATTATACAGTTGTTCAATAACTTGCAGGAGGTTTTCATTGATGAAATTCGAAGGAAAAGTAGCGATCGTGACAGGGGCAGCATCAGGCATGGGCAAGGCCATTGCGGAAAGCTATGCACAAGAAGGCGCGAAAGTTGTCGTGTCGGATATGAACCTAGAAGGCGCCAAAGCAGTTGCTGACGGCATCAAAACAAATGGCGGCGAAGCAATTGCTGTGCAGACGAATGTCACGTCTACCGAGGATTTGGAGCGTTTATTCGAAGAAACCAAACAGGCATACGGCAAGCTTGATGTCTTGATCAACAACGCAGGCATTATGGACGGCATGGAGCCGGTCGGCGAAATTTCCGATGAGCGCTGGGACAAGGTGTTTGCGGTGAATACGACGGCTGTCATGCGGACGATGCGCATCGCGACCGCCCTTTTCCTTGAACAGGGCCATGGCGTCATCATCAATAACATCTCAGCAGGCGGGCTTTACGGTGCCCGTTCCGGTGCGGCCTATACGGCTTCGAAGCACGCGGTGGTAGGATTAACGAAAAACACGGCGTTTATGTATGCCGATAAGAATATCCGCTGCAACGGCATTGCCCCTGGCGCTGTGATGACGAACATCGGCAACACGATGAGCAATATCAGCGAAGCGGGCATGAACCGCCAGCAGCTCGGCATGGCGATCAACCCACGCGTCGGACAGCCGGAAGAAATTGCGAAATTGGCGATTTTCCTCGGTTCAAACGACGCCAGCTTCGTCAACGGCCAAGTCGTGACAGCAGACGGCGGCTGGACCGCGTATTAATAATTTCAGCAAGACTGGACATTTGAGAACCAGCCGTTTTTCTACGGCTGGTTTTTTTGCTTTTTCCAAGCGAATGCCTACACATCCCCATAATAGGAGGCAAAGTGCAACCATCCCCGTTTCACTACGAGAAACTGCCGCAAGTCGCTCTCCGTTGCCCGCTCAAAAGGCGGTCTTTCCATGATCAGTACTTTTCCGCGCCCGCCTGCAAACTCCCGACTGTCCTTTTCATGATGAAAAGGCCCTTCACTGATTTCCGAAGTGAAGGCTGATACCGGATACCCCATCGTCAAGACATTGGTCCGCAGCGCGTGTTCAGGGGTTGCGTGTAAGAATACAAATAGAGCCATGAACGCAACAATGCCGCATATGATTTTCTTCATGCCTTCCCTCCTTCCCTTTTCTTAACGCGGTTCAAGCAATCGGAGCATCCGCTCCCATTCTTCTTCCGCTATGGCATAACGGACGTCTCCCTGTTCGGTCTCGGTCTTTTGCGCCGGATCCTGGAAACTCGCGCTGTCTGTCCCTTTCCATACCGGGTACTCGATTGTTTCGCCATTCTCTTGGTGGAAGGTGAACGTCAGGTTGTTGCCGATGCCCTTCACCGCACCTTCTGTACGCTCCGCCCTTTCGAATGCCCTGACGATGAGCGCGACGTCTTCTTCCCGCTCCACGGTGAGCGTCTCACCCGTTTCGGAAAAGGCGGTGCCGCGGATGGTCACGGTTTCCGTGGAATGCCCTTGACCGCCTCTGAGGAAACCCGCTCCGATCACCAGCAGCAGGAATACCGCGGTGGCGAATAAAGGATATTTGTTTTTCATACACCTGCCTCCTTCTCCCGGCAACTAAATTAAAGCTCCGGGTTCGTTTGTAATATGGTTTAGATTTGGATATCATTTACTTAATACCGGGATGAAAAGTCCATCCACACTACGCATTTAGGAGCAGATGACCTGTGAAACTAACCATTGCGCCAACCAAACAGCAACTGAGAACGTGGATGGAAATGTTCGTGCCCCACCATGAATTGTTTTTTGTGGAAGAAAACGAATTGGCTTCCTTCAAAATCGAGCTGACAGCTGTGCTTGTCGTGCCGATCAAAGAGTTTATGGCCCACGGCGAATACAAGCGCCTGCAGCTCGCCAACAGCTACCTGTACTGGAATATTGCGAGCGGACTGAGCCATGTCATTGTCGCACCGCCGGAATGGATCGAGCGCTTGGACGCGGCTAAAAAACAGCGACTCTTTGAACGGCAAGTACGCGCAGACAGAGGACTGGTCTTCCCGTTGGAAATGTTGCCGGACGCCCCGGCGGACTATACCGTAGAAGTAGACGGCTTCTCTTACGCTGTTGTGCAGCATGCAATGTGGCAGCGCTTAAGCACCGGAGCAAAAGAACGCTTTTTGAAGGAATACCTGTTGCTGTGGGATCGTCCGGAAAGTTACGCCCTGCCACAAAACGCACCCAAGCACCTAAAAGCGTTCGCCAATCGCTACAGCAGCAGCCATGGCGGCAATTGCCTGTCTGCTGCGTTGTTCGCCGCCTCCAGGCAAGACTGGATTGCCGGCGAATGGGTGCACCCCGAAACGTTCTGGAACAGCGTGCAGCGGCTGGGATTTGTCCAAAGCAACAAAGCGCCGGACCGCGGGGATATTGCCGTCTGGTGCAATAAAAAAGGTGTGGTGCAACATGCCTCCTACTGCCTCGGAGGCGGCCTGTACTTCAACAAGAACGGGCAAACGTTCTTCAATCCGTGGAAAATCGTCGATGAGCAGGAATTGAACGGTGTCTGGGGGCATCTCAGCAAAACGGTCTACACCTTGCCGAAGGCCTTTATGTAGGCACCCATCAACCCGTAAAACCAAGCATAGAGCTTTTGTGCCCGTGGCCAGATCCACTTTCCGCTGCGATACTTCCTGCTTATCCCTAATATTACCATTCACCTATCCAAGAGCTTCTTGAAAAAATAAATCTTTGGTAAAAAAATTCCCATGCGTTAAAATAAAATCAAACGGGATAAGCGAGGCGATACAATGGCAACCAACCTGGATATGATGAAGATGGTCTTTGACCCGAAGATGGAAGCAATCCTGCAGGCGGTGAAAAAGACGCCGAAAACCGTCAAAGACGTTGCGGCGGAATTGGACGACAAGCCGTCGCGGCTGTACTATCCGGTCCAGAAACTGCTGTCAACCGGTCTTTTAGTGGTGCAGGAAGAAAAGCAAGTCGGCAATCTGATTGAGAAATACTATTCCTCCCATCATCTTTTCGGAGCGAACGATGTGATGCAGTTTGAAGGAGAACTTGCCGGAAAGAACATTGATTTTTTATTGCCACTGATTCTGATGTCGGTTAACAAAGGGGTTAATCTTTTAAAAGAGGATCTGGAGAACCATCAGAACCAGGACCATTCCCGTGCAATGTATACGGAGACGAGCGCGTTTCTGACGCCGGATGAGTGGGTGCGGGCCAATGAGGCGATCCGCCAGATCATCAGCGAACGGAGCGGGAACGAAGAGGATTCCAAAGAATACACCTTCTCCTTGCTGACATACGAGAAAAATCCAACAGGTGCCGAGTGATTGCTCGGCACCTGTTTTCTATTCCCCTTGCAGTCCGGATGTTTCCACTGCCGGCAGCGAACGGATGGTTTTATTGAACAGAAAGTAACCGGCAATTACGGCAAGGCCGAAGCTGCCCGCGAGCATAATGCCCCCTGCGCCGACTGTCTGCGCGAATGCACCGCCGAGGACCGCGCCGAGCGGCATTGCAGTAACGAGGATGCTGTCAATGATCGATGAAACCCGCGCCAACATGTCCTCGTCAATGGAGGTCTGCAAAAACGTAATCAGCAAAATGCTCATCATGCCAAACGGAATGAACGCCAGCCCGAGCAATATCACCGACTGCCATACGCTACCGGCAACGACCGACCAGGCCCACATGACGAACGACAAAAGCGGCAACACAATCATCAAGCGGCCAAGAGGGTATTTCAGGACTTTGACAACCAGCATCGACCCCAGCAAGTTCCCCGCGGTGATGCCGAGTATCAGGTAGCCGTACAATTCACTTCCGCCCCGCTCCGCCGCATAAACAGGCAAAATCGCATTGGTCATTCCGAACGAGAAATTGGCAATGAGAAAAGGCAGGCAGATCAATGCGATTTTGGTGGTGAAAAAGTACTTGAATCCCTCTTTCAGGCTTGCGGCATATGCTCCACGTGAACTTGTCGGGCGAAAGTTCGCTTCAAATCCGCCTCCCCGCAGCAGGCTGAAGAAAAGCGCTGCTCCGAGATACGTCAACGCATTGTAGAGAAAAATCGGGCCGACACCGACCAGAAGGATCGCCCCGGCGAACCCTGCTTTCATGAGAAGATCGATGATTTGCTGGGAGCTGCCGGCAAAGGAGTTGAAATGCCCTCGCTGGCCAACCTGCACGAGTTTGGGAACAACCGCGATTTCGGCCGTTCCTTGGAAATTCTCCAGGAACGAAACCAGGAACAGGACTGTCAGCACGAGCGTAAGCGAATCCACACGGAAATAGATGCTCACCGGAATGGCTGCCATCAGGAGAAACTGGCCATACTGCGCATAAACCAGCACCTGCAGTTTGTTCAGGCTGTCAATCACCGGCCCTAAAAGGAAATTGAGGCATTTCGGGATCATGACGATTGCAGCAGCGAGCCCGGTATAGAACGCATCCTGGCTCAGTTCAAAGATATACCAGATGACAGCCACCTGGTACAGGCTATCGCCGGAAGTCGAAACCAACCTTCCGAACAACAAATTGCGGATATTCCTATTCTTTAGCATCGGTTCAATCCTAAATTTCGTTTAACGTTAAAATTAATTTTAACGTTAAATATTATTAAGTAAATAGTAAACACGAAACTTTAAATGGCTTTAATAAATTACCGAAGACCCCTAAAAAGCCCGGCAGCGGTACACTACATCCGCTGCCGGGCTTTTAGTTTATAATTAAACCGCTTAAATCTTTCGTGTCGCTTTCTAGGTAAGTTTCTCCGCCAGCTCAAGGATGATTCCTTCCGGTCCTCTGCAATAGACCAGCTTGTATTGCCCTTTATAGTTTTGGATTTCGCTAAGCACCTCCGTTCCGTTCTTTTTCAATCTCGCCACCACTGCCTCGATGTCATCCACCGTAAAAGCAATGTGCCCGATGCCTAGCGTATTGGCAAACGGTTCCGAAATGCCCCTTTCATCTTTCGGTGTTTCGTAATGGACCAGCTCGATCCATACTTCACCGTCTCTTGTTCCCAGTGCGGCACATGCCACTTTGGCGTCCGGGAGCGCTACGATATTTTCCAACAGCTCCCCGTCCATCTCCCATTCCCCGATCACATTCAGCCCGAATTCAAGAAAGAACGCTTTTGCCACTTGCAGATCCGCTACGTTGATGCTCACGTGGTCAATTCGTTGAATTTCCATTTTTTTCACCCCTCTCACTTTTCAGCTTCTGTCCGCATTCAAGCATTTGCCTTTTATAATTCGGGGTGGACGCTTGATTTCCTTCCTTTCCCAAGCAGCAAAAACAAAAGAATTCTATCCGTCGTTTGGCTTTTTAAGCCTGACTAAAAACTCCTATTTAAAAAGAAAAAACGAACCGCCTTTTTCAGGAGCGGTTCGTTCTAATAGAGGGTAAATAAGTGGCCATTATTACGCTAAGGCGCCAGAATCTAATTTTCCTGGAGATAGTCTTTCGCCATATAATAAGCAGCGGCTGTGAACAGCTGCGTCTTTACTGTTCCGCTTTGCAGCTGGCTGCCGAAGCCGGCGAATCCGAATAGGGCAATTTCAAGCTCCTCGGTTGCATCCAATGCGGGATCTTGTGCCTTGAATGCATCCACCAGCAAATAGGTCTTGATTTTATTGGTCTGGACTGCCGGATTGACCATAAAGTCGCCAAGCAGGACCGGAGGCGCAAGCGACGTGTAGCCGGTCTCTTCCAGCACTTCCCGGAGTATGCCTTCTTCACCGGTTTCCCCTGCTTCAAGCTTCCCAGCGGGGACCTCGAAGTAGAACTCCCCGCCGCCGTGGCGGTATTGTTCGACCAAAATGAGTTCTTTGTCTTTGGTCAGCACAACCGCATTGACCCAATCTTCAAACTCGTTGATGTAGAAGGGGGAGATCAGCTGGCCGTCCGGCAGCTCGCACGCTTCTTTGCGCATATTGCCAAACGGCGTCTTATACAGGTATTCACTCTGGCGCGTCTTCCATTTCTCCATTCTTTGCCTCCTTTTCACTTGATGACTGGCCGCGCCGCCCCGTTCGCCCAATCATGGATAAAGCGAGCCTGGTGCGCATTGAGCGCCGGCAGGGCGTGCTTCGGGAAAAAGCGGTGGGCATGGCTTTCTTCGGCGTCTTGAAGCAGACTGCCGGAGAACTGGGCGGTGTGGAAAACGAGCTGGACGCTGAAGACCCGGTCGCCGTTTTGGTATTCGGCAAAGCCTTCAGCACCGGAATAAAGTCCGAAAAGCGTCAAGTCTCCGACCGTCAGGCCCGTCTCTTCGAAGGTTTCCCGCTTTGCGGTCTCGAGGAAGGTCTCACCGGGTTCCATGGCGCCTCCCGGAATCCCCCAGACGTCCCGGTCTTTCCGGTGCTGGAGCAGGATGTGCCCGTCGCGTTCTATTATGATGCCGCAGCCGACCGTCATCAGCAATTCATTGCCGATCAACCGGCGCATTGTTTGTATGTAATCCATTTCTGCCTCCTATTTGCCGCTGCGCTTGCTGAATTTGTATACTGCGAATACCAGGATCAACGGTACGCTGACCATCAGGCCGAAAACCGCGACTGCCGCAATGACTTCGCCGATTTGAATAGTTGAAGCTACCTGCATCGTATATCCTCCTTTGAACGTTCATTCGTGAGTCACCTTATCTCTGATTCTACACGAAAGGAGCGGCCTTTTGGCCTTTTGCTTCAGTTTTGCGCGCGAAAGAGAGTCTGCAGGGTTTCAGCAGACGCGGCATTCAGCACTCCGTATCCTTCTTCTTCATTATTGCTTTCAATCTCTGCCGTGCCGTCCTCAGCAAAAGCGATCCGGTGCTCGAAAAGCCGCTCCGGCATGTTTTTCTCGAGTTCATTAAACAAAACCGCGGTGTAGTCCGCATCTAAGACATCTTTTGCGTTGCCTGTCTCCCAGTCGATGTCCGCCAGTACGTCCCGGTAGATGGCCAGTGTTTCCTCATCCGCAATGACCCGCTCCTCAGGTTCGCCTTCCGTAAAGACATCCACCCGATTCAGATGGTCCTCTTTGTCAGCGAAGATAGACCCAGTTGCTAGAAGTCCTATTCCAATCAACCCGGCCGCTGCATAACGCCATTTTTTCATTCACTTTCCTCATTTCCTGGTTTCTCTTTTCATAGTATTCGACGCCATCCATCTTTTTCCTTTTCCATTCAACTTTTTACCGGACCGCCTTGGGTAGCCAACGGCCGGACAGAAGTCTATACTGAGGGAAACTAAGGATTGCACAATGCCGATTCCCACTGACATCGGAACATGGTCGCAAAAAGAAACGGGGAATAAGCATGACAATGGAAAGAACCACGGAAACAGAAATCAGCGGCTATATCTCAAACGTCTTGCGGAGCCATTTCGGAAAAGGGCCGTCTTCCGTCTACGTGACCTTGAAAGCTCCGTTCATCACAATCCATTGCCGCGGCTTGAACTCCCCAATGGAACAGCTGCTCCTGCGGCAAGGGGAATGGGAGCGGGTCCTAAAGACACGGGACCTGATTCTGGATGACATGAAGAAAGAAATCATGGAGCAACTGCGCCGCATGGCGGGCTTAGACATCTTGGATTTCTTTGCGGACTGGAACTTGGAGCATGAGTCCGGCATGTTTGTCGGTGTGCTGGATGAAGAAACGGAAGGAGCGGATTTCGAATGGCCAGCCGGGATAAACCGCGAAGAAGTGGAAAACAAAGTGGTGCAGGCAAGTGAAAACGCAGAAAAAAAGCCTGGAAAAGTCAGCAGCTTCTGGCTCAGCGACCGCACCTTGCTCATAGAGCGGCGCAAAATCCTGGTGGGCATCGAAAAAGCGTTGATCGAAAACGGCCATATGGAAACCCTTAGGTTGACCAAGCGCCCGCTCGAACGGTCCCTGCTGTATAAAGCTGGCCTGGCAGATGTGCTGGCGCGCGAGGTACAGGAAATCTTTGTCGATTGGGACTTTGACAAAGACATCAGCTATATCGTTGTTGTCATGGCGCCAGCCTGACCATCCTCATAATTCCAAAGCTGCAGCCGGAAATCCGGTCGGAAACACAAAAAAAGAGAGCCGTTTGGCTCTCTTTTTCGTTTGGAAGATCCAGCCGTCGGAAGATCCACAAACGGCCTGGTAATTATTGAACAGTTACAGGTGTTTCGGTTGGCGCAACCGGCTCTTCGGTTGCCGGTTCTTCAACGACCGGCGGTTCAACCGGAAGATAATTGAATGGGATGATCATTTCTTTTTCCCAATCGTCAACGATGATGTGGCCGGATTTGCCGGTCAGATCCATGCTGCCGATATTGAATGTCACGGTCGTGCGGTCTGCTGAAAACGAAGCAGTCGTCGGCACAAATTCAGTTTCATCGCCGTTGTCAAAACGGATCGAGTAGTAGAACGAATCTGCAATGTCCTGCGCTTTGAATTCAGACGGTACAGCTTCGGTCAACGTCACTTTGAACGATTTGCTGTTCACCATTTCGGCCTTCAGGACTTCCGGGTAATAGAATGATTCAAACATGAACATGAACGTATTGTAGAGGAGGTTCGCAAATTCTCCGCGAGTGATGTTGCTATAAGTTCCGTACGAAGTAGCGGTTTTCCCCGTCGTGATTTCCGTGCCGTAAAGGGCACCGATATACGGAGCAAAGACGCCGCCTACGTCGGTGAATGGCGTTTCTTCTTCAAATTCCTGCAATTCGAACGCTGTGACCAAAAACTTCGCCATCGCGCCGCGTGTCAGGATGTCGTTCGGTTTGAATTGTGTAGCCGTCACACCGGAAACGATTCCGAGTTCCGCCAGGCCGTTGACTGCGCCTTTGACACGGGTGTTCAAATCGGTAAAGCCGGCATCCGGTGCTGTTTCAGTATCGGCACCGATGGCATTTGCCAAAATGACTGCTGCATCTCCGCGCGTCAATTGCTGCGAAGTGCCGAACTGTGTAGCCGTTTTACCTTTGATGATTTCGTATTCATACAGGAAGCTCACTGCTTCTGTATAGCGCTCACCGACATCGGTGAAAGGATGGCTTGCTTCTTCTGCATGTACGGGTGTTGCTACAGCCGCTACTGCGACGATGGCAGTGCTTGCTGCCAAGAAAAGTTTGTGGTTGTTCAATTCGGTAATCCCCTATTCTCTATGTTTTCTCGCTACGCTGGTCCGGTCTGTACAGTTGCCTATCCTATCCGTTGTTCACAATGAGCGGTACAGAAATATTATAACTGGTAAAATTAGAAAAACAATACTTTTTTGAGGATAGTTTTAAAAGTTTTAACTTTTATTTTCTACCCTTCAGAAAATTTGCCGGTGCATCCCGTTAAACAGGTCGCCAGGAAGGTCTGTCTCTTATAGGGAATCATCTATTGAGCTTCTTCAAACAAGGAGGCAGATCCACCTATTGGACAAATATTTATTATCTCGAAAACTAAAAAAAGACCAGAATCCATCGATTCCGGTCTTTTTGTCAATTCACCTTTTTTGGGCTGTTCCAGTACATTTCGCGCAAGCGGAATTTCTGCAGTTTGCCGGTGGCCGTCTTCGGCAGCGCATCGACAAAATCGATCGACTTCGGTGCTTTGAAATGCGCCATGTTGTCGCGGGTATACGCGATGATGTCCGCTTCCGTGCACGCAGCGCCCGGCTGCAGCACAATGATCGCTTTCGGCACTTCGCCCCATTTCTCGTCTGGAACGGCGATGACGGCCACTTCCATGACGTCCGGATGCTTATAGAGCACACCTTCAATTTCGGTCGAGGAGATGTTTTCACCGCCGGAGATGATCATGTCTTTAATGCGGTCCTGGATCTCAATATAGCCGTCGGGATAGGTGACCGCGAGATCCCCTGTGTAGAACCAGCCGTCCTTGATCGCTTCAGCCGTCTTTGCGGGATCCTTATAGTAGCCGCTCATAACGACGTTGCCGCGCGTGATGATTTCACCCAGTTCTTTGCCGTTCCACGCGACTTCCCTGCCGTCCTCCTGGTTGACGACTTTTGTTTCCCCGTTGAACGCGAGCTCAATCCCTTGTCGCGCTTTGATGGAGGCCTGTTCATCTGCTGCGAGACCATCAAACTCTTGATGCCATTCGCAATACAGGATGAACGGCGACGTTTCGGTCAGTCCGTATACGTGCATCATATTCAAACCGAGGACCGATTGCGCTTTTGCAATCAGCGCAGCTGCCGGCGGAGCGCCTGCTGTCGCCATCCGCAGCTTGGTTTTCAAGTTGATTTCTTTCGCTTTCGGTTCGTTGACGAGCATATTGACGACGGTCGGCGCGCCGCATAACAGCGTCACCTGGTGCTGTTCAAACAGTTCAAGAATGCGCGGCGGATCGACTTTGCGCAGGCAAATATGCGTCCCGCCTGCCGCTGTCAGCGCCCAGACCCCGCCCCAGCCATTGGCATGGAACATCGGCAGCGTGTGCAGATAGACGTCATCATGCGAAACATTCAAATGGTACAGGAAGTTGGCGGCGTTCAAGTAATTGCTGCGGTGCGTCAGCATGACGCCTTTCGGGTTCGAGGTGGTGCCGCTTGTATAGTTCAGCGTCAGCATCTGGTTCTCATCAATATCGACTTGTGGAAGCGCACCGTCCTCCGGCATTTCGCTGATGAATTCTTCATAGGATACGCCGTTGATCTTCGACTCGCATCCGGGCACGTCGACAACGATGTATTTTTGGAGCGGCAACGTATCCTGGATGTCCTCGATCAATTTGCCGAACTCAGCGTCTACAATGAGCATTTTCGCGTCGCTGTGGCGGATGATGTATTCGAGGTCCTTGGCAGTCAGCCGGTAATTAAGCGGCACCATTACGGCACCCAATTGGCAGATGCCATAGAAGCACTCGAGCATATAGTGGGTATTCGGCAGCATGACCGCGACATGGTCGCCTTTTAGGACACCGGCATTGTGCAGCGCGTATGCCAGCTGATCTGTCCGCTTGCCGAACTCTTTGTATGTAAACGTTTTTTCCTCATCAACCACCGCCACTTTCTCAGGGTAATACTTGATGGCGCGGCGCTTCCAATCCAATGGTGTAAGTGGTGCAAACATGAACATTTCCCCTTTCGCTTAGCTTATATGAAACTGTTATATATCAAGTATAGGAAGCTTCTCAGGCAGTGTCAACGAAGCTATCAGAATAGAACGACATTTGAAGAATTTCATATATAGTTTACATAATTTATTTATTTACTACATAACCATACGCTTATATATAACATTTTTCGTTACATAAATTAGTTTACATAAATAATTTATTTATAATATAAGCGATAGGTTATATGTTAAAAATCTTGTCCTTAACCCACTTTGCTGGTTAAATGCAAAAAAAGCTGACCCTTAGCGGATCAGCTTTTCTTCTTGTATTCGGTTCAACTTTGCTCTTTTGGAGCAGGCAGTTCTTTTTTGTAGACGGCGGTAACTTTGCCGTCAGCCGCTTCATCCGCGATAAACGAACCGTTGGAATAGCGGTCAACCGTTTTCAGTTTAGTGGCCGGGATTGAAAGTTCGACGCCTTTGGCCGTTTCGATCAGCACTTCCTCTGCCCCTTCAACTGGTACGACTGCCACAACGCGGTGAGGGTTGGATTTCAGTTCACGCAGCATGACGACGCCTCGCTTCGCGCGGCTCCCTGTTTCAAATTCCTGGAGCTTCATCTTCTTCGCTGCCCCGCGGTGTGTAACCAAGAGAAGATCCTGGCTCCGTTCCGGGTGGACCATGATGGCAGAGACGACCGAATCGCCGTCTTTCAAATTCACGCCTTTGACGCCAGCTGTCCGAAGACCGGTCAATGGCACTTCATCCATCGGGAACCGCACGCCATAGGCTTGATTGGTCGCGATGAACAATTCCGTTTCTTTGGTGACCAATCCGGCAAAGACCATCGTATCGCCTTTTTTCAGGTTCATCGTCTTGATGGCACGCGAGTAGCGCTGGACATGGTAGTCCTTGAGAGCCGACCGTTTGACCATGCCGTTTTTCGAGACGGTGAGGATGCTCGCGTCGGCATCGAAATTCTCGAATGGATACACCGCAAGAATCGATTCATTCGGCTCCAACTGGACGATGCTCGACAAATGCTGGCCGAGGTCTTTCCACTTGATGTCCGGCAATTCGTTGATCGGCTGATAGACGAAATTGCCGTTTGACGTGAAGATGAGTACGGTATGCTGCGTGTTCAAAACGCGTTCGAACAGCAGATGATCCGAATCCTTCATCGCGAAGTCCTTGCCGTTCGAAGCGGCGTGGGAACGCGTGCTTGTCCGTTTCACATAGCCTTCCTTCGTGACGGTCACCACCACGTCTTCACTCGGAATCATCAATTCGCGGGTGATGGTGATTTCCTGGATCTTTTCTTCAATGACGGAACGGCGCGGTTCGGCAAATTGCTTGCGGATGCCGGCGAGTTCCTTCTTGATGACGTTCTTCAATTTCGTCGCACTTGTCAAAATACCCGTCAACTCGGCGATCAGCTTTCTCAAGCTTTCGGCTTCATTGCGGAGATCTGTAATATCGGTGTTCGTCAAGCGGTAAAGCTGCAAGCTGACAATCGCTTCCGCTTGGGCTTCCGAAAACGCAAACGAATCGATCAAATTGTTCTTCGCATCGCGCTTGTCTTTCGACGCACGGATGGTCTTGATGACTTCGTCCAGAATCGACAGCGCCTTCATCAAACCTTCCACAATATGCATGCGGTCATTGGCTTTTTGCAGGTCGTATTCTGCCCGTTTTGTGACGATCTCCTTTTGGTGCGTGATATAGGCATCCAGCAAGGTATGGAGCGTCATCATCATCGGCCGGCGCTTGTGGATTGCGACCATATTGAAGTTGTAGCTGACCTGCAGATCGGTATTTTTGAATAAATAATTCAAAATGCCGTTCGCATCCACTTCTTTTTTCAATTCGATGACGATCCGCAGTCCGGTCCGGTCGGTTTCATCGCGGACTTCCGAAATGCCTTCGAGCTTCCGGTCAAACCGCTGATCATCGATTTTCTTGATCATGTTCGCTTTGTTGACTTCAAACGGGATTTCCGTGATGACGATCTGTTCTTTTCCGCCTTTGAGCGGTTCGATTTCCGCTTTGGCGCGGACGATGATCTTCCCTTTGCCTGTCTCATAAGCTTTCTTGATGCCGTCGACGCCCTGGATGATGCCGCCTGTCGGGAAATCCGGCCCTTTGATGACCGTCATCAATTCCTCGACGGTTGCATTCGGGTTGTCCATGCGCATCAATACTGCATCGAGCACTTCGCTTAACGCATGCGGCGGGATGTCTGTTGCGTAACCGGCAGAAATACCGGTCGAGCCGTTGACCAAAAGGTTCGGAAAACGGGCCGGCAAAACAGTCGGCTCCATATCCGAATCGTCAAAGTTCGGGATGAACTCGACGGTGCGCTTGTCGATGTCGCGCAGCAATTCGCCGGCAATCGATGACAAACGCGCTTCTGTATAACGCATCGCAGCCGGGGAATCCCCGTCCATCGATCCGTTGTTCCCGTGCATTTCAACGAGCATATGGCGCACTTTCCAGTCCTGGCTAAGCCGCACCATCGCCTCGTACACGGACGTATCGCCGTGCGGGTGGTAGTTGCCGATAACGTTCCCGACCGTCTTGGCCGATTTCCGGAACGCTTTGTCATTGGTATTTCCTTCTTTGAACATCGCATATAAAATCCGGCGCTGAACAGGCTTCAACCCGTCCCGTGCATCCGGAAGTGCACGGTCCTGGATGATGTATTTACTGTAACGCCCAAACCGATCGCCGATGACTTCTTCTAATGGCAGATCTTGAAAACGTTCGGTCTGTGTCATACAACTTCCTCCTCAGCATGAATCAAATCATTTTCTAGAATGTTTCCGTCTTCCTCCATACCGAAGTCGACGTTGTTCTCAATCCATAGGCGGCGCGGTTCAACCTTGTCGCCCATGAGCGTGGTGATCCGGCGTTCGGCACGCGCCCCGTCCTCGATCGTGACGCGGATCAGCGTGCGGCTTTCCGGATTCATCGTCGTTTCCCACAATTGGTCGGCGTTCATCTCGCCAAGACCTTTATAGCGCTGCAGCATATAGCCCTTGCCCACTTTTTTCGTTGCCGCTTCAAGGTCGGATTCGGTCCAAGCGTAATCGATGACTTCTTTCTTGCCGACGCCTTTTGACACTTTGTAGAGCGGCGGCAGGGCGATGAACACTTTGCCCGCTTCGATCAGCGGCTTCATGTAGCGGTAGAAGAACGTGAGAAGCAACACTTGGATATGCGCTCCGTCCGTATCGGCATCGGTCATGATGATGACTTTGTTGTAGGCGATGTCCTCGACAGAAAAGTCCGACGCCACGCCGCCGCCGATTGCATGGATGATCGTGGAAATCTCTTCGTTTTTCATGATGTCTTCAAGCTTCGCTTTTTCAGTATTGACGACTTTCCCGCGGAGCGGCAGGATCGCCTGGAACGTCCGGTCGCGGCCTTGCTTCGCTGAACCGCCGGCCGAGTCGCCCTCAACGAGATACAATTCGTTTTTCGAGGCGTTGCGCGATTGCGCCGGCGTCAATTTGCCGGACAATAATGCATCGGATTTCTTGCGCTTTTTGCCGTTGCGTGCATCTTCCCGCGCTTTGCGGGCAGCTAGGCGCGCTTGTGATGCCCGGATGGCCTTGCGGACAAGCGAGGCACTCAATTCTGCATTTTCTTCCAAATAATACATCAGCTGCTGCGAAACGACCGCATCGACGATGCTCCGCGCTTCACTTGTGCCGAGCTTGCTTTTCGTCTGCCCTTCGAATTGCAGGAGCGCTTCCGGAATGCGCACGGAAACAATCGCCGCAAGCCCTTCGCGGATATCCGAGCCTTCGAGGTTTTTATCTTTATCTTTCAGTAAATTGATTTTCCGTGCATAGTCATTGAACACCCGCGTCATCGCCGCTTTCGCGCCGGTCTCGTGCGTTCCGCCGTCCCGTGTCCGGACGTTGTTGACAAACGACAGGATGGTTTCGGAATAGCCGTCGTTGAATTGGAATGAAAATTCCACTTCAAGTTCGTCCTGCTGCCCTTCCATGTAGGCGACAGGGTGCAGCACGTCTTTCTCTTCGTTCAAATAAGCGACGAACGCTTCAATGCCCGTTTCAAAAAAGAACGAATCATGTGTATCCGTCCGTTTGTCGGTCAGTTCGATTTTGAGGCCTTTCAGCAGGAACGCCGATTCGCGCAGCCGTTCGCTCAGGGTCTCGTAATTGTACTTGGTCGAAGAGAAAATCGTCTCATCCGGCAGGAAATGGATCTCCGTACCGGTTTCTTTCGTTTTGCCGATTTCTTCAAGTGTCGTGACGGGTTTCCCGCCATTTTCAAACCGCTGGCGGTATTTTTTGCCGTCGCGGTGGATCGTCACTTCCAGGAATTTCGACAATGCGTTGACGACCGAAGCCCCGACGCCGTGCAGGCCGCCGCTTGTCTTATAGCCGCCCTGGCCGAACTTGCCGCCTGCGTGGAGCACGGTCAAGATGACTTCCGGCGTCGGTTTGCCGCTGCGGTGCATGCCGGTCGGCATTCCGCGCCCGTAGTCGCGGACGCTCAAGCTATTGTCTTCGTGGATCGTGACATTGATGCGGTCGCCGAATCCTGCAAGCGCTTCATCGACCGAGTTGTCGACGATTTCATAAACCAAATGGTGAAGACCTCTGGCATCAGTCGAACCGATATACATACCCGGGCGTTTTCTAACGGCGTCTAGGCCTTCGAGTACTTGGATTGCTTCTTCGTTGTATGCCGTATTTTTAGATTTGGCCATTGATTTTCCCTCCAACAAAACATCTGTTCGTATTTCTCTTATCTATTAATCGTATCGGTAACGCGCCAATCTGTCAATAATCATAGAAAAAGAGCGCTAGGCGCCCTTATTACCTATAATCACCTTATTTTAAGATGGCGTGTTCCACTTTGATGCAGCGGTCCATGATAACAGTGCGTCCGGATTCGGTCAACTTCTTGAAGACTTCTTCGTCGACAACATTCAACTGTGTCCAGAAGACCGGTGCGTCCGTTTCCAGGTACGCCTCTGCCAGCTCCGGCAGGAATTCACTGCGGCGGAAAACATTGACGATGTCCACCGGTTCCGGAACTTCCGCAAGGGACGCAAAGCTCTTTTCACCGAGCACTTCGTCTGCCTGGGGATTGACCGGGATGATCCGGTAGCCCGCTTTTTGCATCGCTTCCGACACCATATACGAAGTCCGGCTCGGGTTCGGGCTCAAGCCCACGACCGCAATGGTCTTCGACTCGTCGAGCACTTTTTTGATTTCTTCACGGCTTGGGTTTTGCACGCTGATCACCTGTCCTTTTCATTCTATCATACATGATTTGCGTTGCGTTGTTGAATAATCAAGTGAATATTGTCCATTGATCCGGCTTCATGTTAAACTGAAAACATAAATACATATGGCTCAAAGGAGTTTTCCATGGATATTTTTTTTCCAATTATTCTCGCTTATTTGCTTGGCTCGATTCCATCTGCGCTGTGGATCGGGAAGATTTTTTACAAAACCGATATCCGCACGAAAGGGAGCGGCAACCTCGGCGCAACCAACACATTCCGGACGCTCGGTGCAAAAGCTGGCATCGCCGTAACCGTGATGGATATCCTAAAAGGCACTGCAGCTACCATGATCCCCTATTTCATCGCTACCGACATCCACCCGCTCGTCTTCGGCGTGCTTGCGGTCATTGGCCATATGTTTCCGGTTTTTGCGAAATTCAAGGGCGGCAAAGCGGTGGCAACTTCCGGCGGCATCCTGCTCGGCTATCAATGGCCGTTGTTCCTGGTCGCAGTTGCAGTTTTGCTGATTGCGCTGAAAATCACGAAGATGGTATCGCTTTCTTCTATCATTTTAGCAGTAGTTGCGGTTATTTATACAGTCATTTACACTTTTTATTCACAAGATTATCCATTTTTGATTGTCATTTTGATTCTTGCCGGTTTTATCATTTACCGGCACCGAGCGAACATTGCCCGGATCAAAGCCGGCACAGAACCGAAAATCAAGTGGTGAACAGCCGCTGAAAGGGCGTGTGACGATGAAAATCAACATCAGCAACGATGCATTCGAATGGTTTCAGAACGAAATGGAAGTAGAACCGGGAGATACGGTCCGCTTCTTTGTCCGCTACGGCGGCTCGAGCAAGCTGCAGCCCGGCTTTTCACTGGGCGTCACCAAGGATGTCCCGGCAGAAGCTGCTGCAAAAGTGGAACAAGGCGACGTGACGTATTACATCGAAGCGACCGATGCTTGGTACTTTGACGGCCACGATCTTTTTGTCAACGTCAATGATGACCTGAAAGAATTGAATTATGACTACCAAAAGGAAGAAGCGTGAATTCACGCTTCTTCCTTTTTGAATCGGTGCAATTGATGGAGCATGTCTTCCGCTTCCATGATGCGCTGCTGGTGCTCCCCGAACAAGTCGAAATGCGGGTAGTTGTTGCGCAGGTCCATCCATTCCGGCTTCAAGCCGTACTGCCTCCCCCACCTCTCCAGCTTTTCGAGATCGCTGCAGCCGACTTTGGTGACCGTCGAACAGCCCGGAAACCGGACGTCCACCCAGTAATGCGTCAAAAAAGCGATTTCCCCTTCGGCGACTTGCTGCTTCCAGATCAGGAGCTCTTCCCGCTTAATTCCGAACGCCATCGGGTGCCTGCTTTTTGATTTCTTCGTATTTTTCATGCCATTCCGGATAGATTTTCTTCAAGGAAACCGGACGGAACGACTCTTTTTTCACGACCACATGCTCAGACGTCGCCGTCGCTGCGAGCGTGCCGTCTTCATGGAGGATTTCATAGCCATAGGTCGTGCGCAGGCGGCCATGCTCTTCCACCCAGGTGCGGACGATCGCTTTTTGGCCGTACCGGAGCGCCGCCTTGTACTGGATGGAAATGTCGGTCACCGGCGACAGGTAGCCTTGGCTCTCCATTGCCGCATAGGTGAAGCCGACGTCTTCAATCAGTTTTGTCCGGCCGATTTCCAGCCAGATGATATAGTTTGCGTGATACACCACGCCCATTTGATCGGTTTCCGCGTAGCGGATTTCGATTTCTTTTTCGCTTATATGCATTTCCACTTTCACCTCTTCGTAAGTATACCGAATTTCTTCCGGGAAATAAAAAATAAGGCCGCCCAGGGGCGGCCTTATCTCATCAGCGTCAGCTTACGCTTCCACTAATTTTCTTCTCAATACCATTTGCAGAATGCCGCCGTGGCGGTAGTAGTCGACTTCAACTTCAGAGTCGAAACGAACTAGCGCTTCGAATTCCGTTACTGTGCCGTCTTCTGCAGTCGCAGTGACTTTCATGATGTCGCGCGGTTTCACGTCATCAGTCAAGTTGACAGAAATGGTTTCGCGGCCTGTCAAACCAAGTGAATCCGCGTTTTGACCGTTCAGGAACTGAAGCGGCAGAACGCCCATCATTACAAGGTTCGAACGATGGATCCGCTCATAGCTTTCCGCGATGACTGTTTTGATGCCCAATAGGAAAGTCCCTTTGGCAGCCCAGTCACGGGAAGAGCCCATGCCGTAATCTTTTCCAGCAAGTACGACCAGGCCAGTGCCCAGGTCTTGGTACTTCATCGCTGCATCATAGATCGGCATCGTTTCGCCTGTCGGCCAGAACGTTGTATAGCCGCCAGTTGTTCCTGGTGCTACCTGGTTGCGGATCCGGATGTTCGCGAACGTTCCGCGCATCATGACTTCGTGGTTTCCGCGGCGTGATCCGTAAGAGTTGAAATTACGCGGCTCTACGCCGTTTTCACGCAGGTATTTGCCTGCAGGAGTATCTTTGCCGATCGCTCCAGCTGGTGAAATATGGTCTGTCGTGATGGAATCTGCGAATTTCGCAACAACGCGCAAGCCGGCAAGTGTCTGGATCGGCTGCGGTTCTCTTGAAAGTCCTTGGAAGAACGGCGGGTTCTGGATATACGTCGAATTCTCATCGAAGTTATAAAGCGAATCGTCGTTCGTTTCAATCGCATTCCATGTTTCGTTTTCATCGAATACGCGAGCATATTCTTTACGGAACAATTCAGGCGTAACTGTGCTCTTGACAACTTCGTTCACTTCTTCAGTTGTCGGCCAGATATCGCTCAAGAAGACCTTGTTTCCTTCTTTGTCTTGTCCGATCGGGTCGTTCTGAAGATCGATGTCCACTGTTCCAGCAAGTGCATAAGCGACAACCAATGGCGGTGAAGCCAAGTAGTTTGCTTTAACTAGCGGGTGGATGCGTCCTTCAAAGTTACGGTTACCGGAAAGTACAGAAGTCACCAATAGATCGTTATCCAAAATCGCATCTTCGATTTCAGGAAGCATTGGGCCTGAGTTACCGATACATGTCGTACAGCCGTAGCCGACCAAATTGAAGCGGATTTGCTCAAGGTAATCCAAGAGTCCAGCCTGCTTCAGGTAGCCCGTAACAACTTTCGACCCTGGAGCCAATGAAGTTTTTACGTAAGCTGGCGGCATCAAGCCTTTTTCAACTGCTTTTTTCGCAACAAGTCCAGCACCGAGCATAACGTACGGGTTGGAAGTGTTTGTACAAGAAGTGATCGCCGCAATGCCGATCGCGCCTGTCTTCATTACAGCAGAAGAGCCGTCTTTGAAGTTCACAGTTGCTGTCTTGTTGATTTCCTGGTCGCTAAGCGCAAAACCATGAGGTCCTTCTGGAGCAGTGACCGCTTTGTTGAATTCTGTTTTCATTTGAGAAAGCGGAATCAAATCTTGCGGGCGTTTCGGTCCGGAAAGGTTCGGTTCGATCGCTGAAAGATCCACTTCGATCGTATCCGTGTAAACCGGATCTTTGTCTGCATCGAAGAACATGTCGTTCGCCTGCAAATAAGCTTTCACGACTGCGATATGCTCTTCTTCGCGGCCCGTCAAGCGGAGGTAATCCAACGCTTCTTCGTCAACCGGGAAGAAACCGCAAGTTGCGCCGTATTCAGGTGCCATGTTGGCAATTGTTGAACGGTCAGCAAGCGGCAATGTCGTAACACCCGCGCCGTAGAATTCAACGAATTTCCCAACCACGCCTTTTTGGCGGAGCACTTGTGTGATTTTCAGCGCCAAGTCAGTAGCTGTTGCGCCGTTTGGCAACGCATTCACCAATTTCACACCGATAACTTCCGGAATCGGGAAGAATGATGGCTGTCCAAGCATACCGGCTTCCGCCTCGATGCCGCCGACGCCCCATCCGAGTACGCCAAGACCGTTGATCATCGTCGTATGGGAATCTGTTCCGACTAATGTATCTGGGTACGCTTCGAACGTGCCGTCTTCATTTGCGATGGCGTGGACGACGTTCGCCAAGTACTCAAGGTTCACTTGGTGCACGATGCCCGTTTCCGGTGGAACCGCACGGTAGTTGTCGTACGCTTTTTGAGCCCAGCTAAGGAACTGGTAGCGCTCCGCGTTGCGTTCAAACTCCAATTTCGTGTTGATCTTCAATGCTTCGTTCGTGCCGTAGCTGTCAACTTGTACAGAGTGGTCGACAACGAGGTCAACTGGAACATCCGGGTTGATCTTGTTCGGGTCTCCACCCATTTCCGCCATTGCAGAACGGAGTGCAGCCAAGTCGACGACAACCGGTACGCCTGTGAAATCCTGAAGGATTACGCGTGAAGGCTTGAATGGCACTTCGGCTTCTTTGTTGGCGTTCTTGCCCCATTTTGCCAATTCTTCCACATGCTCGTCTTTGATGACGTATCCGTCGTGCTGGCGCAATACGGATTCCAATAGCACTTTAATCGAGTAAGGAAGTCGTGATACTTTCGCGATTCCTGCTTCTTCCAGAGCGGCCAAACGATAATAGTTATACGTTTTGCCATTCAGCTCAAAAGAAGTGCGGCTATTATGCAAACTGCTTTTTGCCATGATCATGTTCCTCCTTTAAATCTTCTGAAAAGGCTAGTTATAGCGTCTTTTCTCCTCTACCATCATAACGAAAATAAAAGCATAAGTAAATTACATTAAAATTATAGAATGTGATAAGTTTTTTGAATTACTCTTTTGGAAATCATTTGAGTTTTCCGATGGTTTTTTCCAATTGCTTCAAATGACGCTTTTCATGCAGTCCGATAAACGGAAACCACTGGATCAGCGGCACTTTCCCAAAGACCGGATGCGGCATAGATTTGCTTTCAAGTACGTCTTCCGTGGTGGCATCATAGACGCTGTCCAAAAACACACGGGACTCGGCGAGCCGCGCTTTCATCTCTTCCAGTGTGAAAAATTCACCGGTTGGAACCAATGGTGCCGGGGCATCCACTTTCACCATTCGGCTGACAGTCAATTGAATGGGTTTCTTGGATGCTTTTTCACTTTCCTCTCGCGCAATCTGTTTCGAGAGGTTTTTCGCGATATACGCCTCCATCAAGTGCAGATGCTCGAGCACTTCCATCGGCGACCATTCATCAGCCGCGGGTTTCCGGTTCAGCAAATCATCCGGCAACCCTTCTGCAGCAACGAGGACTTGCTGCCTCACCTTTTCGTTCGCTTCTTTATACATTATCCACCTCTTCCTTCTATATAAGACCCTTCATATAAGGCATACCCTATTATTCTAACAATAGTACGTATTTCCTTCTTCTTTTCTTCATTTTATCGAGGTTTTAGCGTCTTGGTGGCTGTTTTTGGTTTTTTAGTTGTATTTCCCTTATGTAGAATTGTATTTATTAATCAAAAACCGATGCTTTTCTGAATAAAGCCCGTCTTTACTGGGTTTCTGAAGGGAAAGTACGTTCCCTTTCGGTCCACAACTGGTATAATTAAGATAATTCAAAAAAGAAAGGGTGCTGCACTATGCCATACGGCTACGAGAAATACCGGTTGAAGAACGGCATCAGCCCGAACACGGTCGTCCATGAAGTCCAGTTGATCCGTTCGCTTTTCGCCTTTCTTCGGAAAACCTATAAAAAAACAGTCGAACCCCATGAGATCCGTCCGTCCGATATACAGAAATTCCTGCAGGAACAGCACGAAACCGGCATCAAGGACAGCACATTGAACCGGAAGTTGATCTACATACGCCAGTGGTTCGATTATATGTGGCAAATCGGCCGGATTCCGGTCGACTTCATGCCGAAATTCAAACTCAACCAGAAGCTGGATTTGACGCCTGCTGATATCGAAATCGATTACCAGCAGCTGTTGGAGAAAAAAGACAGCCTTCTCGCTTCAGATAAGCTGACGCTGAACGCCAAAATCCTGTTCATTTTTTATATGCGCGGGCTGCGGCTTCGGGATATGGCCGCTATTGAAGTGGATGATTTCGAGAACCGCGGCGACAAACTCACGCTTTTATTGGAGAAAAAGGATGGCTATGCGTGCCAGCTCGAATTCTCCGGTTCGGAAATTCCGGTCCTCCAGGAAGGAATCGAACGCGCCGTTTTCCGGAACACCCCTTACCTATTGTCTTCCAAAGTGAAAGAAGGCTATTCCATGTTCAAGATGGGATCGCTGTCTGATTACACGGACGCCTTGTCGGAATTTCTTGGCGTGCCGGTGCGTTCCGGCGATATCCGGTTCGCCTATGTCTATCATTTGTATTCTGTTGAACACAAGAACTTGGAAGAGATCCAGGAAACGCTCGGAGTCTCGCTCGATTCAGCTTCCCGCATGCTGAAGGAAGCCCTCACCCGCTTGAAGCGAGGATAAAAGCAGAAAGATATAATTTACGCATCTCTTAATCGATATTCCGCAAAACAGCTGCGTAATACCCCTGTGCTCCTGCGCGCTATGCGCTCGTCGCAAAGAGATGGCTCAAACTTCCTTAGAGCCATCTCTTTGCCGCGGGCGAGCGCCAAGCCTCCTCAGCCGCTATGCGGCTTGCGGGGTCTCGGCTGTCTCGCTGTCCCGCAGGCAAGACTTACCCGAAGCCTGCAAGGGCAAGTCTTTGCGACGAAGCGCACAGCGCTGCAACGGTTTTTCATGTCCCGAAGCTAGCGCAGCGATGCAGGGACAGGAGCAGTACGGTTTTCTCCGCTGTTTTGCTTCATATCTCAGATAGCGCTACTAAAACGGATAAAGTTACCAGCTTTTAAAGAGCGAAACCAGCGCCGGCGCGTCCACGGGCTGGGCGAAGCTATGAGACGGGTGCTTTTCCGGCTCATGGCGAAAGTCATGCCCTGAGCGGCCGAAGCGAGGTGAAAAGTTCATTTTTTTATTAACTTATCTAAAGAAGGTTTCTCAACAGTCAGTAAAGGCCGGCTTCCAAGTTAGGAAGCCGGCCTTTTAAATTTTTAGAAAAAGAACTCGAAGTCGATGACGAAATTCAGGAGAACCAACGTATGGATGACAACAAACCACATGCCTTGCCGGTTGAGTTTTTCTACGTTTTCATATTGCATATTGACCATCCCCTTATCTCTTTTTGAAAGTATACTGAAAATTGCAAACAAAGGCAAGTATTTTAGATTTCCATCTTCCAGCAAGATTCAGGTAAACTGATAATAGAAGATTTTGCTAAAACTACGAGGAGGAAATGGAATGAAGAAAGCTTTATTGGTTGTGGATTACACGGTGGATTTTGTGGCGGACGACGGCGCTTTGACCTGCGGCGAACCCGGACAGGCGATTGAAGAGCGGATATGCGAACTGGTTGAGCAATTCCTTCAAGAAGGCGAGCTGGTGGTGTTCCCTGTCGATCTGCACGAGCAGGACGACCCGTACCATCCGGAAGCGAAACTTTTCCCGCCGCACAACATCCGTGGAACAGCCGGCCGCAATTTGTTCGGCCGTTTAGCTGACGTCTATGAAGCAAACAAAGAGCGCATCGTCTGGATGGATAAAACCCGCTACAGTGCATTTGCTGGCACAGCTCTTGAACTGATGCTTGCGGAACGGGACATCACGGATCTGCACCTTGCAGGTGTGTGTACGGACATCTGCGTCCTGCATACGGCAGTCGATGCGTATAATAAAGGGTTCGATATTACAGTCTACAAAGACGCTGTTGCCAGCTTCGTTCCGCAGGGCCACGAATGGGCGCTTCGGCACTTTTCCGGCAGTCTTGGGGCTAAGGTCAAATAATTTTTCCTCCTTTATGTTTCAAATGTCATGAATAAGGTTATATCTTAAGTGTAGCAATTATTCATAACTAAAAGGAGATGGAAAACATGAGCTTTATTTTATTCTTAATCATGGGCGGTATCATTGGTTGGCTAGCTGGCATGATCCTAGGCAAAGACATTCCTGGAGGCATTATCGGGAACATTATCGCAGGTATCGTCGGAGCTTGGCTCGGAAGCTTGCTTCTTGGAAACTGGGGACCTGAAATCTGGGGCGTATACATCATCCCTGCATTGATTGGTGCTTTGGTTCTAGTATTCGTCTTAAGCCTAATTCTTGGTTCAATGAGAAAAGGCCGCAGAAGAGCATAATTGAAATGTAAAAAGAGGACCCGAGGGTCCTCTTTTTTATTGTGCTGCATATTCTTTTTCATAGAGATGATAATAATGGAGCACGTCCTCGACGTATTGGTTGCTGTGGTTGTACTGAAAGATTGCGCGTTCGAGCTCCCCTTTGGCCGCTCCGTTTTTCGAAAGGTAATTGGCAGCGCTATACACAGCATCCGGTAAGCTGTAAGGATCGGCAATGCCGTCCTGGTCGCCGTCTACCCCGTAGCCGCCGTATTGGGCAATGACCGCAGGATCAGTTTTTTCCGTGTCAGGGATATCCCCTTCCCCCAATCCTGAGCAGGACGGGTGGCTCCATCCGACGAATGTGCACGGCATAAATTGCATATGGCCTTCCGCTCCGACAGGCGACAAGAGCGGATCCATTGACGAAAATTTCGTTTCAATGCGGTGATGTGCAGCGAGCAGCGTCCAAGGAACACCGTATTCATCGGCCGCTTCTTGATAAAGCGGGATGTTTTCCTCAGGCAACTCCACTTCAAACAGATTTTTGGGTGTATCTTTGATTGAATTTATAACAGTTGCCGGATTGAATAGATAAAACACGAGGATCAACATCGTAGTCAGAACGACAGCTGCAGGAAACAAGACGATCAGAAACCACATTTTTAAGCGGTTTCCGCGTTTCGTTTTTTTCTTGGTTTTCATAGTTCCACACCTATTTTGGGATTTCTTTCAGTGTACCATAGTTTCGATTATATATTCTTTCAAGAATAATTTCCGAAAAGGAATAAATTAGGCGTTTCTTTTCCTTCTTCCTTTTCAGTCCCACGAGAAGTACACTGGATTTGGAGGTGAATTATATGTGGGAAGATTTTAAGAAATTTGCATTAAAGGGAAATGTACTGGACTTGGCAATTGCCGTGGTCATCGGTACAGCGTTCGGAAAGATTGTCACTTCGCTTGTCGAAGACATCATCATGCCGGCCGTTGGCATTCTCCTTGGGGGATTCAGCGTAGCCGACTGGACTTATACATTCAATGGAGCTGAATTGCGCTACGGGGCATTTGCACAGTCTATTATCGACTTTCTGATCATTGCATTCTCCATCTTCCTGGTCATCCGTCTGTTCACCAAATTCAAACGAAAAGACGATGTTCCAGCCGAAGCTGAACCTGAAGTGCTCGACAAAAAAGAAGAGCTGCTTACGGAAATCCGCGACCTGCTTTCTAAAGATAAGTTTTAAGGAACCTATAAAACAACTTAACAAAATGAAAAAAACCCTGTCCTTAAACCATTCTTGCATTAGCAATAGTCTTAAGGACGGGGTTTTTAAATGATAGCCCAGGCTGGGTAATCAATGAAAAAGGTGAGGCTCCCTTCAATTAGCAGCACTTTACCATTCATCAACACTGGTTCCGGCAGGAAGTGCCCCTTCAAAAAAGTCCCGTTGTTGCTGTTTTAACCCTGTACCGGTAAACTCCGTTCCGTAATGTTCGGATGAAAACCGTGATTTCCCATTCTGACTTAGGAAGACCGAGAACCATTTTAAATTCCCGCTTTCGTCCAACGCTTGAGACACGATGAAATTCTTTGCCTCTTCTTTTAGGACGCCACTGACAATAAGGACTTTCCCTTCTTTTCTGCAAGCTGCATCCTTCACTACCACTAAAATTTCTTCAACCGCTGCTTCTTCATCTTCCCAGCAGTGTATTTCGAACTCATCTGCCTCGTTAAGGAAATAACGGATTAGCGGAACCCAAAACGAATAGTCGGCTGCAATATGGATGCCTGAACTGGCCTCCGCAAACTTGGCAAGTTCGAAGTGCATATTAAATTTAGGCACCGATTCCACCCTCCTGTTCAGTTTTACTGAAATTTCCTCTATCATATTAATCACGCTAAGCCATTAAAGAGGGCGTTCCATCGGCTTATCCTTCCCGGAGCTTGCCGGCAAACAGCAATGGGCGATGCTTTTCGAACCGTTCCAAGAGCTTTTCTCCAAATAGGGTGATGGTCCCTTCCCATGGATGGCCTAAATAGCCCCACTCGAAATCCTTCTGCAAATAGAAATAATAGTCCCCATCCGGATACAAAGGGACCAGCCATTCATTCCATTCGTTGCGGCGCATTTCCAAATGTGGATTCATCCGGTACCCAGCATGCTGCCAATCCAGTGCGTAAATGTATTCATCCGGTGCAATGAGCCCTTGGAAAACCCATCTCACTTTCGCTTCAAGATCAGCAAAAGACTCCAGATTCTTCTCGAAATCTGCCAAGCTGAAAATGTTATAGGTAATAAACGGCTTCGGAACTTGGAACCCAGGAAATACATGGATGCTCGGTTCAAAGTAGAACTCATTGTAAACCCGTTCCCAAACAAAATGGTTTTCTTCCGCTGAAAGTTCCTGCCAATTTTCCATATACCTGCACCTCTCTCAATCATTGAATCTTTTCTTTTGGAAAGTATAAAATGGATTGAAATAAATGGCAATGTTATTGGTAAAATGTAACTTAAGGCAACTTCACGCGTCTGACTTTCCATGGAGGCGATACGGATGAAAAACCTTTGGACAAGTCTTCTCGTTTCTTGCTTGTTCTTGTCGGCTTGCGGCGATGAGAAAGAGCAGAATGTCCCAAGCGTAGTTGAAGTTGTGGAAGCAGAGAAATCCTACGCTTTTGGTAAACCATATGCCCCGGTAGTTGTTGAATTTATTTCAGAGAATGACAGGGCTCGGTTTCAAAAAGCGATCAAGAATGCTGTAAAAATTGATGGCGCTGTAAACATGGCTGCCCCCCACTATAAAATTATAAACGGTGAAGAAAGCTATTTTCTCTGGCTGAACGAGGATGGCTCAGCGACGCTGATGAATGCCTCAGATACACATACCATCTATGAAATGGATAAAAGCAGCAACATTAAAGAGTTGGTCGCGACGGATTCATAGAACCTGGAGCTTTGACCCGGAAGAGAGGCAGAAAACGATGAAGATCATTAAAGGCAAATACAGCGATGCAAAAGTGTTTACCCACAATATCGATGAAATGACCGTTTCCCAAATCGAGGGGTTCCTTAATGAGGAACTGACAAAAGAAGCGAATGTCCGCATCATGCCGGACTGCCATGCAGGCAAAGGCGCAGTCATCGGGACGACAATGAAAGTGACGGATCGGGTCGTCCCCAATCTGGTCGGAGTCGATATCGGCTGCGGCATGTTGTGTGTCGAGATTCAGAAAAAGGATATTGATTTCGGGAAATTGGATGCGGCGATCCACGCTCTCGTCCCTTCCGGACAAGCCATCCGTTCTGATGCCCACGAGTTCGACGGCAGGATTGACTTGGACAATGTACTGGCGAACTTTTCTAAAGAAACAGCCATCCAGTCGCTAGGAACACTGGGCGGCGGAAATCATTTCATTGAAATGAACGCGGCGGCAGACGGACGCCTGTATTTAGTGATCCATAGCGGAAGCCGCCATTTGGGCGTCAAAGTTGCGAATTATCATCAAAAGAAAGCCATCGCAAGCCTGAGCAATGATAAAGAAGGGCTTGAAGCGATGATTGACCAGTTGAAGAACGAAGGCCGGCATTCAGAGATTCATGCGGCTATGAAATCCTATAAATCAACGAAGCCTGTCATTCCGAATGATTTGGCCTATTTGCAGGGATCTTTGATGGAAGACTATTTCAATGATTTGAAAATTGCCCAAGAATACGCCAAGTGGAACCGCGCAGCAATGATGCAGGTGTTGATCGAAGCAATGGATTTAAAGGAAGTCGGCCGCATCGATACCGTACACAATTACATCGATCTCGACCATATGATTTTGCGGAAAGGGGCTATTTCTGCACGAAAAAATGAATTGGTGCTGATTCCGATCAATATGCGCGATGGCTCCCTTCTTGCAAAAGGCAAAGGCAACGATGATTGGAATCAGTCTGGCCCTCACGGAGCCGGCCGCATCCTTTCGCGTACAAAAGCCAAGCAGCTGCTGCAGCTTGATGATTTTACCGATACGATGAAGGACGTCTTTACAACGAGCGTCAGCCAGGACACGATTGACGAATCGCCTTTTGCCTACAAAACCATGCAGGAGATCATCGATAATACTGAAGATACAATTGAAATCCAGTCGGTTTTAAAACCGCTTTACAACTTCAAAGCTGCGGAATTTCAGGGTTGGAGAAAGGGATTGTAAAAAGGAAGAGGCTCCGGAGGAGCTTCTTCCTTTTTGATTTGTTAGGAATTCCGGCGGATCCTATTGGGTTAAGTAAATTCACTCCAGAAAACAATTACAATGTTTTAACCAACATCTTCCGCGCCTTTTCAATTCGCAGCATTTCCTTCATTAGTTCTGGGAATTGATGTACTACGGCCTGCAAGAATGCATATTGGGGGTAACTCTGAAAAAAATCTTTTTTCAAGAAACTGCTTTGAGGTTTGGGCACCTGGTTTCCTATAATAACATAGGTACAGCTCCCTGCAATCAAGTCACAATACTCATTAAAATCCATGATAAAGTCTTCTATCTCGGGATGAATTTCTCCTAGCAAATTTTCAAGCTTTTCGATTTCATCAGATGGAAAGCACAACGAAAGTTCATTTTCGTAGAGGTTTTTTAATTCTATTACTAATTGATTATCAATCATAGCGTAACCTCAGATCTTTGTTTTCTATAACGCCTAAGAACTTTCATTAAAATCTATAAAATTAGTTGATGTTTTGATAGGTACGATCATTTTAAGAGAACTTCCTCTTCTTATTTCTAATAAATTTTTAAACATTTATAAAAATATACTTTATTTTCCTTCAAGAATAAAGCATACTGTTAATAAAATAATTAGAACTTACTTCAAACTCGAAGAGTTCGATAAGGAGAAAGAAATGCCTCAAGCGATCCATTTGCTAGAACCGAGTATTTTAACACCGGATAAATACTACAAAGTCTATTCCACTGACCCATCCCTATTATTCGTCAAAGTGGGCGGGCAATTTTACGATGAAACAAGTGATGATGAAGCTCCGCTTGTCCTTGGTCTTTTCATGATGGTGTTGAGAAAGCTCTATTTGAATAAAAGAAAAGACGACATAAACACTTTGATCGACCGTCAATTCAGTGAAGATCCGCAGCAATTATTAGCGAAGAAAAGCAATTTCGATATCGCTTCCACCAGCATCGAGAAAATCGAGCTGAAAACGAAATCCACGTTGCATACAAATAAAACCGATAACGGGACTCTCCATTTCCATCTGGAGAATGGTGACCAAAGAAAATTCACCATTCCTTCGTTTGTTCCAAGGAAATCCGTTATCAGCTTCTTTCTGAATCAGGGTATACGCGTTGAGATTTTGTGAAGCTGCATAGATTAATCTAACTTAAAAACCAGTTCATCCTTGGAATATCAAAGATGAACTGGTTTATTTTAATTTTCTTTTCTCGAACTCAGTTAAACTGCTAAAATGTTGCTTTTTTAATTCTCTACGATAAACTTCGCCCAGTCCGCTCGCTCGACCTCATCTTGAGAAGGTGCAGCAACACGATTGTGCTCTCTCCGTATACCTTCTTTCTTGCTGATTGCATCGAGAGGGTGGCGCCATTCGGTTTCGCATTCATCACACATCACAAACAATTCGTTCCTTGTTGGGTCTTTTACAATCTCCACCCAGCCCTGAGAGCATACCGGACACCATGAAATTTTAAACGGAAAATGCAACTTACATTGTCCTCCTTCAGAAAACCTATTAACGTGTTTTACTGTTTGCCATCAAGCATCATTTCGTTTCCACCAGCAAAAAGTCGCCTGGCTCATACAATTTCGCAGGATCTCCGCTGTCATTCCAGACAGAAGCGGTTGTCCACTTCAAGCTCTGCGGCGGATTATGAATCGCATCCGGTCCGGAAGTAATATTCACGCTTTGGCCGGAGCGGAGAATGAACCCGGAAGGAAACTTGTAAACTTCGTTTCCGTTGACGCTGACGAGCTTAAAGCCTGTCATGTCTGCATTCACACGGTCGTGATTCGTCAATGTCACGACTTCATTTAGCAAGTCTTTTTTGGTGAACCGGATATCCGGTATAAGCTGACCATATCCGAACAGATGGTATTGCACATTCGACCTCATGTATTCTTCCGTGATGACAAAGATGATATTTCCTTGTACTTGCGTATCATAAATATCCGAACCGCCTGCCCGCAGGTCCTTTACGACTGATTCGTCCGGAAGCCCTCCCGCATTTTCTCCGTAAGACAGGATCGACATCCGCGGGTCCACTTCGTCCACAAATGGATAGGTGTAATACTGTTCATCCCCGTGATGAGGCACTTTCAGGATTTTCGCTTCCAAGTCATGATTGTCGATGAGATTCTGCTGAACTTTTGGCGTTGCATCCCCGGCAAGGAGAAATTCCCAGGAGTCGCTTGTCAAATTGAGCACCATCCCGCCGTCATCCAATTCCTCTGCGTCCGGATCAACGTATAAAACTTCGAGTGCCACCGACGGGTCCGAAGACAAATCATCTGCTACCTCCACAGTCTCAGCAACAATTTCGTTCGCTTGGAGAGCGTCCTGGAAATCGATGAATAGGTCTGAATCCGTGGTCAGCCCGCTTTCAAAGACCTTTTCAATTCCCTTATTTTCAATGACCCACGCCGCTCCGCCCATGTGTTCAGGATCTGGATGCGTGACAATCAACGTGTCGATTCTCTTCGCTCCGATTTCATCGAGCGCCTTGCTGATTTGTTCAGCGCTCGGACCCGCGTCAATGAGCATCGCTTTCCCGTCCGGATACTCAACATAAATCGCGTCTCCATGGCCGACATCCAGGAAAGCCACTTCCACTTCTTTCAAGCCTACTGCAAATTCAGCTGGATTCAGCGACCTTGCCAGGAATGCCGCAAATTGTTCTCTTGTGAGCGTTAGCGCTGGACGGAATTCGTTTTTCCCATATCCCGCAGCCACGCCCGAAGCGGACAGCTGGCGGATGGCTTCATACGCTTTCATGCCTTCATGGACATCAAGAAAATACTCCGGCTCCCCTTCATACCCCATGTCGAACGCCCGGTCCAAAAACAGCGCCATTTCCGCCCGCGTCACAGCATTATCGGGCCTGAACGTGCCGTCAGGATAACCGCTGATGATGCCTTCTCTTGCCAGTGCCGCAATAAACCCGCTCGACTTGGAAGAAGCATCGACATCACTGAACGGCGTTTTTTGTGATTCACCCGGATAATCCAACGCCTTTGCGATCATGATAGCTGCTTGTCCACGTGAAACTGAACTTTTCGGATAGAACTTACCGTTTGCAAAGCCGGTTATGATCTCCTCATCCAGCAAGAATTGAATTTCTTTTTGGAACCGGTTGGTATCACCTACATCCGGAAACGATGCCGCTGAGATAGGCGATGCAATAGACACGATGAGCATGGCGATAAATATCAGCTTAATAGGGAATCTTTTCAAGCGAACCACTCCTTTTACGCCTAATATTACCACAATATCCCATATGACATAGTGAAACTTGTAGAAATACTTCGGTTAAATAGAGGCAGCTAAAAGGTAACCCAACTCCTTTTTCAGTTTGATCAAACTTGTTTGTTTGCCTGCTAAAGAGTTGAGCAGCGGCGTAAGCTGATCGTTGATATCATCAGATTGTTGAAAACCCGTACTTAATGTCCAGTCGGTTTCTACTCTCTTTCTTGTCTTGTAGGAAGCGGGTCCGCTTTTTCCGATGAGGTCGCCTTTGACAAAGGTTTCTGTAGGTTCAAGCCCAAGTTCCTCCGTGATCCGTTCAAGCGGAAACCAGTCGCCAACTATGCTAAAGCAGGCCATCACTTTTGTGCCACCCATTCAAATTCCTCCCTTCTATATAGCCTGAAACTTAATTGAACTGCACTTTTAGTTTGTTGAATAAAACCAAGGTAATCTTCTATTCTTTCAATATACTTAGCAAACCAAAAGAACGCTAGCTAATTTTGTATGCTAGTTACTCGTTAACGAGTTTTAGAGAACTAAAAAAGAGAAGATGCTTCATAAGAAGCTTTTCTCTTTCGATGTGCATTAAAAATATAGGCAGCTTTCTAGATTGCCCATTCCTACATATAATAAGTTTCTCGTTTTAATTTATTCCTTTAAATTTTGCTCAAGCAATCAAATCATAACTCTTTTTATTTATTGATAAACATAAAAAACACCTTGCACAGTGCAAGGTGTCTGCTGAAATTATGCCTTTACTCCGCTGCTTGCTTCAGAATCCGTCAAGTTTTCTGCAGCATCCATCCGGTAACTGATGAAGCCCAGTCCAGAGGCGATCAACGCGCTAATGCCGCTAACCCATGAAAGATGTTCGTATCCTCCATTGGCAACCACATAGCCTCCAAGAGTTGCACCCAACGCAATGCCGATATTGACTGCAACCGGCGTTAAGGAAGAAGCGAAATCCTTGGCGGCCGGGAAGTACACAGTCGCCAAGTTCATCAAATACAATTGAATTGTCGCGTTCATGGCATAGATCATCACTGCCATCAACATCAGGCTGGCCAGTCCGGCCAAAGTGGATTCCATTGTGAAATACAGCGACCCTAAAATTACAGCCTGGACAATAAATACATAGCGCAGCTTGCTGACACCGTTGCGGCTGGCGATTTTCCCTGCCAAGACATTGCTCAGGATGGAAAACGCGCCGTAGGCAAGCAGTATGGCACTCACATAGCTAGTCGGGATTCCGAGCCCGTCCTCTAATATCGGGGTGATGTACGTATAAACCGTATAAGTTCCGGCAATTGAAAATGTCGGGATAAAGAACGCCAGAATCATCCGTGGATTTGCCAGCAATTGGAGCTGTTCCTTGGCCGACGCTTTTTGCACCTTCAATTTTCTTGGCAGGATAAAGATGCTCATCACTAAACTGATTATCCCTAATAACGTGGTAAACCAGAAAGTCAGCTGCCAGTTGCCGAGCTGCCCGATGAGTGTCCCTATAGGAACACCGATGACATTTGAAATCGTGAAGCCGGCGAAAATCAGCGCAATGATCGGCCCTTTCTTGCTTTCCGGCATGATGTCGCTGGCAATGCTCATCGACAGCGCAACCAATACGCCGCTGACCACCGCTGTAATGACTCTAGAAAAGATCAACACCTCATAAGAGCCGGATAAGGCACTGATGATATTGCCGACGATGAATATGGATATCAACGCCAGCATCAAAGGGTATTTGGGGAACCGGCTGACATACGCCGTCAATACCGGCGTTCCGATGGCATAAGCGATAGCGAAGCCGGATACCAATGTTCCTGCAACAGCAAGGCTGATGTTCAAATCGGCCGAAACTTCGGTTAACAGGCCGACGATCACGAATTCACTCGTCCCCATAACAAATGTCAAAAGCGTCAGCGTAAAAGCCAATACTTTCTGTTTGGTGGTTAATGCATCTTTTTCGAAAACTTTATCCATGAAAAAATTCACTCCTAATTTGGATTGCCTTGTACATACGAATGAATTCTTCCATCCCTATCTCAAGCTAGCATTTTGAATATAGATATATCTAAAAATATCGATATGATAAATCAAAAAAAGGCAGAGGGCTGCCTCAAATTTCTTCATTGATAAACTGCGCGATTTTTGCCAATGTCTCTTCATTCCGCCTGTAATACGTCCATTGCCCGTACCGCACCGCTTCGAGCAAGCCTGCTTTTTGCATGAGCGACAAGTAATGGGAAACGGTGGACTGGGAAAGGTTCACCTTTTCTTGAATATCCCCGACACATACGCCGCCTTCAATGCTTACCTCCTTGGGCAAATGCGCTTGCTGCGCTGGGAAATTCTTCTCTGGTTCTCTGAGCCATTTCAAAATATTCAAGCGGGTTTCATTTGACAATGCTTTGAAAACATCTAATACATTTAAATTTTCCATGGATCTATCTTATATCGATTTAATTCGATATGTCAATTTGTTTGATTTAATGTCCCTTTATATTTACAGGGCAATTTGAAAGGAAAAGACATGTTTTTGCATAAGCCCTCCAACCGAAGCAATACAAACTACAGCCGTATCTCCAAATTCACACATCCCGTTTTGCAAAACTGTAGATAGCCAAAATCACCGCCGCTACACCATAGAGCACCGCATACCAAACCATCACATTTCCAGGTGTGGAGACACTTGTGAACATGCCGCCTTGTGCAAAAGAGAGGGGATCATCTGACGTATCAAATAACAGCACCGTCATTTTCCGGTACATGGAGTCGATGGGGAAAACAAGGCTCATGACGATCCCGATGTTGACGAGGCTCGCTTTTTCGACTAACGCGCCGAATTGTTCGATAAAGCCTCCGATAAACGCCGCCCCGTATAAGATAATGGCCACAATTCCTGCATTCAATGTGGTCATCCGGGTGCTCAGCAAGATGCCGAACGCGACCAAGACAAATGGCTGGACGGCAAACACGCTGACCGCCCCAATCAGCTGCAGGGGCTGGATGTCCAGGTCCATCCAGTCGGCTCCGATGCCTTGGTGGAGCAGGACAATGCTGAAAAATAAACCGGCTGCATAGGCAATCATGAGAAAAGCCAAGCCGAAAAATTTGCCCAGCACAAATTGGGTCCTTGAAATCGGCCGCATCAGCCATGTATCGATTTGATGGCTGGACACTTCTCCTGAAATCGCACTGACGCTGGACATAATGGCAAGCAAAGCCGTGATGAATGACGAAAAATAAAGGCCGACTCCCAAAAGCTGTGATGCGACAAACTGCTGCATCATAAAGGCTTGTGTGCCTTGGCCGATATCCTCTAATTCTTCTGCGCCTTCTCTTCCGGCGAAGTAAATCGCTGTGGCATATAGCGCCAGAAAAATGAGCGTCATAATGATTGTAATCAGGAAAATACGCTTTGAAATGACTTCCTTGACGGTCAGTTTACTGATTGTCCACATAAGCGCTCTCCTTTTTCTGGTTCACCCAATGCATAAATACATCCTCAAGATGCGGAGTGACCGGTTTGACTTCATGGACGCCGATTTGTTTGGAAGAAAGGAAATGGACAATTCTCGGGATATCCTTTTCGTCCTCGAGCTGAACCAGCCACCGCGTCCGCCCGCCTTCCAGTTTGATTTTTTGGTACTGGATGACATATGGAGGAAACGGCGCAGCATTAGAACCCTCTAGCACAATCTCCACCTGTGGTTCCGCCCTCATCAACTCACGCCATGGGCCTTGGACCATTATCTCTCCCTGATGGACGATGGACACTTCGTCGCAAAGAGACTCCACTTCATGCAATAAATGACTGTTCAAAAAAAGGGTTTTCCCCTGATCCCGTAGATAGGCCATGAGATCCCGGACGTCTTTGCGGCCAATCGGGTCCAGCGCGGAAGTGGGTTCATCCAGGAAAATCACTTTCGGGTCATTCAAAATTGCGCAAGCAAGGCCGATCCGCTGCGACATCCCTTTGGAAAACCCGCTGATCCGGCCCATTTCTCTTCCTGTCATGCCGACAAGCTCGATCACTTCATCGATCCGTTTGGTTCGCTGCCGGACCGGGATTCTGCATAATTCTGCATGGCTTTCGAGCAGCTGCCTGCCGGTTAGCCAATCCGGATAGCGGAACAGCTCCGGAAGATAGCCGACCTGTTCCCGGGACTTCACTGTCCCGATCGGTTCACCGAGGATAAAGCCTTCTCCGCTTGTCGGCTGCAGCAAGCCGAGAAGCGTCCGGACAAATGTGCTTTTCCCAGAGCCATTCGGCCCTAAGAAACCATACACAATGCCTTCTCCGATAGACAACGTCACATCTGAAATGCCGCCCTTTCCATCGTACGTTTTCGTTAGCGAACGGGTCTGGATAACGTCCATCCTCTTCCTCCTCCATAGGGATTAAGAAAAGTCCAGAGTGCAAATGGACCACTCTGAACTTTTTGTATTTATGGGTTGAATCGAATAAATTACTTGAAATACCGCTTCGGCCGATTTGGCCATGGCTTTCGCTGGATAAGCTCTTGAATATTAGTCTAACTTATTTATCTCATTTATTGAACGCGTTCTCCCAAATCATGCAGCGCGTCTGCTGCCATTTTGCCTTCAGCGAAAATCGTGTGGATTTCGCCGTTTTCCTGCCAGACAAGATAGGAATGTTCGTTGCTTTCCACTGCAAACCCTTCGGCTCCGCCTACCATCACTTCAGTCATCTCGGAACCTTCTGTCGCCGCATAAGGAATCGGCAACGTCGATTCGATATTTTCAATGCCGGCAAGCTGCGTTTTCACGTTCTCAGGCAGAAACGGAAGCGACAGCAGCGTGGCTCTCAATTGCTCGATCGACACGCCGTCAGGAACGTTAATTTCCGGAGATTTCGTGTGCATATAGGAGACGTGTTGCCCGTCCATGCTGTAGTCCGTGCGGACGGCTTCAAATGTCGATACGGTAAACGGCTTTCCGTCCAGAAGGGATTCAAATTGCTGGTCAGAACCTAGCTGGTTCAGCATCTGATTCGCTTTTTCTACATCCAGCGTAAACGTCATGGTGGAGGCGGGAACTACCTCCACCCCTTCAACTCCATACGCTCCGAAATCTGGCACGCTGTAGCCTGCAGCTGCTGCACTTTGGGCAGTGCCAAAGTGCGCGGCTTCTTCAGCTGCCTTGGACATATCCATCTTGCCGATCCCTTTCAGGTCCAACGAGCCGTCTCCATTCTCATTCACCCAGTCTTCGATTTCCCGCAGATCATTCTGCGTCAATGTCACGACCTCAAATTCGTTGACGCGGAATAAAGAAAGGAATTGTTCCGCTTCCCCCCGGACTTGCGGGAAGGCAAGTGTGCTGATCAAAGCGGCTGCTGCTGCACAAGACAAAAGGAACCGTTTGGTTTTTGTCTTCAATGTTCTCCACCCCTTCGTTGTTCTCAGTTCTTCATCCCTTGTTGGAATTAGTGTTCCGTTCATTTGCAGCTTGTTGCTGAATTGCACCCATGCCGCTTCTGTGTCAACGGATGCATCCTTCGCTTCTAAAACGCCTTCACAGAAAAACTGCAGATTTTGCAATTCTTCAATGCTTTCCCGGCAGGATGGGCAGCTCTCCAGATGCTTCATGATCCCTTTTTTCTGTTCACGGCTGACCTCCCCGTCCAAATAAGCTTGCAGCGTCCCTTTATCCTGGCAGGTCATTGGTCCTCGCCCCTTCCTTCCATATATGATTGCTTGAACCGTTGTTTCGCCCGGGCTAATAGCGTGCCGACGGATCCTATTTCGATCCCGATGTGGCGGCCGATTTCTTCATAGCTATATCCTGAAAACTTCATGATGAGAAGTTCGCGGTCCCGTTCCGAAAGTTTCATCAAGCTTTTCTGGACTTCATCAATGTCTTCATGTTCCATATACTTGTCTTCGACAGAACTTGCGGCCTTGTTGCCGAACATTTTCTGTTTGTCGTTACGGGCACGATGGCGCTTTTCGGTCCGAATGTAATTATAGGCGGTAGTGACCGCCACTTTTGTCAGCCAGGCCGGCAAATTGATTATCGCATTCCGGTCCGTCCGGTATAATTTGACGAACACTTCCTGCGCAATGTCTTCTGCGATGGATTGTTCTTTCACGATGACCAGAATTTTTCGGACGACAAGCGGATAATGTTGCTGAAATAAAAGCTGAAACGATTCTTCGTTTGACGAATTGTTGTTGTTCTCAGACAACCCCGCCTTCACCTCCATCGCTCCATCCTCCTTTCAAAAGCCCTTCTTAATAAAGACACCGGAATTCTTGTTTTCATGACGGATTCGCATGTTATTTTCAATTTCCCAAAGCATCTTGGTTTTGGCTTCCAATCTGCCAATTGTAATTCAATTTGAATCTACCATATAAATAGTTGAATCACACGGAGTATTTGTTATATTCAGACATCAATCCGATAAAAAGTTCCAATATAAATTTTCACATGGCCAGTTTTCCAAAGCTTCCTAAAAGGAGCTTGCCTTGCGTTATCTATCGAAAATGATAAAATATCAGTATATTCTGTAAAAATACCTTGAAGTTTAGACTCATAACAATCATATCCATTCCCTGGTCTTTTTCGGAAATCTTTAAAATAGGAGATGAGTGCAATGAACGATTTGGCCAATTCAACCCCGAGCGAAATCCGGCAGGCAATCCGTGCAGGGGCATGGGACAAACCGACATCCAGCTTGGCAAACGGCTTTCTGCAAGCGAACCTTGTCATCCTTCCGAAGGACATGGCGTTTGATTTTCTGCTGTTCTGCCAACGCAACCCGAAATCCTGTCCGCTGATTGATGTCACGGATCCCGGTTCATTCACTCCGGTACAATCTGCGCCTTCCGCAGATCTTCGCAGCGATCTCCCCCGCTACCACGTTTACCGCCATGGCGAATTGACGGAGACACCGACGGATATCACCGAATTCTGGCAAGACGATATGGTCGCGTTTCTGATCGGCTGCAGCTTCACATTTGAAGAGGCCCTTGTGAAAAACGGCATTCCGATGCGCCATAACGAGGAAGGCCGCAACGTGCCGATGTACAAGACCTCGATTCTGGCTGTGAAAGCCGGCCGCTTCGAAGGCCCGACGGTCGTCAGCATGCGCCCTATAGCAGAGAAGGATGTCGTGCGCGCGGTCCAGGTGACGAGCCGCTTTCCGACGGTCCACGGTGCGCCGCTCCATATCGGACATCCCGCCGGTATCGGCATTGCCGATCTCGACCAGCCGGATTACGGCGACAGCGTCACAGTCAAAGAAGGCGAAGTTCCTGTTTTCTGGGCATGCGGCGTTACTCCGCAAGCGGTCGCAGCCCATGTCAAACCGCCGCTTATGATCACCCATGCGCCGGGCCATATGTTTATCACCGACCTCAAGACGGAAGAAGTTGGCGTGATGTAGAAAAAGCACTGGTTCCCAATCGGGAATCAGTGCTTTTTGCAACGGATCTATATTCAATGGGAGGGCTGCGCATGATCGATTTCCAGGAAACCGAGATCAGAGGAAGCGATCCGATTCTCTTCATCCACGGGTTGGGGGCCAGCCGTTGGATGTGGTGGCAACAGGAAGCGGCCTTTCAGGATCATCAAACGATCCTGGTGGATCTGCCGGGGCACGGGAAAAGTGTTTCGACCCCATGGGTCAGTTTAGCGGATACCGCCAAAGGGATTGCCCGGCACGTGATCCATGGCCGCAGGGTCCATTTGGTTGGGATCTCATTGGGCGGCCATGTCGCATTGGAACTGGCGAAGCACTACCCTGAAAACGTCCTCAGCATATGGATTACTGGCATCACTGTCAAACCCATCCCGTATCGTTTTTTGCTAAAGCTCCAGTCTCGATGGGTTCAGCGGGGGCTCCGGAATGAGCGGTACCTCGAAGACTTAGCTGAAAGGCATTTCCGGTTGCCCCGGCATAAAACCGCAGATTTCATCTCGAATTATCAGCTGCTTACTCCTGTGACCTATGAAGCTATTTGGAACGAAATAATGCGGTTTCATCTGGATGCTTCTTATAAGGTGATCACAGCGCCCTGTTTTATTGCAGCAGGCGAAAAGGAATCGGCCCGCATCCGGGAATCGGTGGAAGTTGTGCCGCAGATCCTCCCGAATGCTGCTGGAAAGATCATACCTGGAGCGCAGCACGATTGGCCGGTGCAGAATGCGCAGCGCTTTAATTCCCTTCTGAAAGAGTGGCTGGATCAATACCGGCTAAAGAGCTGATCCATGCCGCTCCTATGCCAAGCCGTTAAGCTTTGTTTACGTAGGTCAACGTTTTTCCGCTCATGCCGAATAGGACTGTCAGCAGCGGCGACAATAAACAAAAGAAAGCGAACGGCAAGTATTCCAAAGTGGACACACCCAATACCGAGGTGATGAAGATGCCGCAGACACTCCATGGAACCAACGGATTGACCACTGTCCCAGCGTCTTCCATGACGCGGCTCAAGTTCTTTCCGTGCAGCCCCAGCTTTTCATACTGCCCTTGAAAAGCTTGTCCGGTCAGCAAAATCGATAGGTATTGTTCCCCGATCAGGATGTTAATGCCGATCGCGGTCAAAGCAGAAGCGGCAATCAAAGAAGATGCCTTTTTCAACAAGCTCTCGATTTTCATGAGCAGGCATTGAACGATTCCCAGCTTGAACAGCAAGCCGCCCATGCTGAGAGCCAACAGCACCAGCCCGATTGTAAAGAACATGCTTTCCATGCCGCCTCGTGAAAGAAGCGCATCGATTTCCTCAATGCCGGTCGATGAAACATAGCCGCCGAACAGAATGCTGAGCACTTCGGTTATGCTATAGCTTTGGTGCAGTAAAGAAAGGAGTATGGCAGCAATTGAACTTGCCGCGAGTGTCATTTGTGCTGGCGTCTTCACAAGCGTCAAAATGATCAAGACGATCAATGGGATCATGGTGTACCAATGGATGGATCCGGTTTCGAGCAGCCCTTCTTTAAAGACCGCAATATCCGAAGTGTTTTCCAGCGTAATGGAAGGCGACATGAACCCGAAGAGAATCAGTGTCAAAATGAATGCCGGTACGGTCGTCCAACCCATGTTGCGGATGTGTTCAAACAAATCGACGCCCACAATCGAAGAAGCCAGATTGGTCGTGTCCGATAGCGGCGACATTTTATCCCCGAAAAATGCGCCCGAGACGATGGCACCTGCCGTAACCGCTAAGGATAGATCCAGTGCGCCGGCAATGCCGATGAACGCCACTCCGACGGTCGCAACCGTTGTCAGCGAACTGCCGATGGAAATCCCGATGATCGAGGTGATGATAAAGACGATGGCGTAAAAGAATAACGGCGTGACTAGCGTAAAACCTGCGTAGATCAATGTCGGAATGGTTCCGCTCATCATCCAGCTGCTGATTAGAATGCCAATGAAGAAGAACAGGAAAACCGCACTCATCCCCGCTCCTGCACCTTCCATCAAACCGCGTTCAAGTTCGCGGTACGTCACTTTCTTCGCTAGCCCGTAGCAAATCAATAATAAGATCGATACCAAAATCGGCAAATGCGGAGGGGCTTCAAACCTGATGATGCTGACACTGATGACCGCAACCACAATTGCGACCAATGCCACTGCTTCTTTAAAACTTGGTGTAATTACTGCTTTGATTCCAAACATTTCCGATTCCTCCTACATTCTTCTATCTATAAATAAACGCAAAAAAAAAAGAAAACCAAGCATCCCTTAACAAAGGGACGAAGGTTTTCTCGGCGTTACCACCCAATTTGACATTCCGCTATCCGCAGGAATCTCCACTTCATTGACCGTCGAAAATACAGATGGTGTAATTCACCTCGATTGCTGCCTGGACTTCCACCTAACATCCAGTCTCTGCTTGCTGCGCGCAATGAGCCTACTCGATCATCATTCAACTTTTCTTTTGTTGCTTATGTAATTGTTTTTTATCTTAGCAGGTTTTGCAAACATGTCAAGCACGCTAGTAAGTTCTTGGTATAGCTGCATTTCCATTTTTATTTGAGCGTGCTACTTGTTTATTGCCGGGAAAATGTACAAGAAAGATAGAAGATTTGAATTCGTGAACTTAGATCTTATTCTGTATAGTTTCAAAAACTTTCACAGACAATCTATTCAATCTTATTACTACACTTTACCTTTTCCTTGTAGAACTTCAAGATTTCAGCGTACAGGACTTCAACCGGAAATGAACTGTCGAGCTTTATTACCGGGCTCGTTGAAATTTCCATTTGATGCATATGTTCTGCATAAGTTCCGATCGAATTCTTATCTCCTGCTGTTAGATAGGTCTTGCACCATTCCAGGAAGTCGTTGGTCATTTCCCCGTTTTCATCTGGCCGGACAGGACTGTTCCGCTCCGTTTCCCTTAAACGAAGTCTTTGCATTCGAACACTCTCATCCAAGGTAAGAAAAACCAGTAGATCCCTGTCATGGAACCCATTCGGACACCACGAAAAAACTGAACCTGAGACAATGTACTCATCGTATAATTCCATATCCCGCTGATACATTTCCCTGCGCTTTTCTATCGGATAAAGTTCAGTGAAAGAAGTATCCTTCCAAAGATATTCGTCTGTATCAATCCATTTAACGTTTTCCTTTTCGCTAATAAACTGTGCCAAAGTGCTTTTACCGGTTCCTGAGCCGCCGATAATCTGGATTTTCAATATGACTCCCTGTCTGCTGAACGAAGGATATGTACGCTTCCGTTCTCTTTGATTTGAATCGGCTGATAGCTTTTCTTGAATTCCAGCCCGATATAACCGGTAGAATTCAAGTCCGCTGAACCTTTTATATAAGCTTCCTCATCGATAATCAACCGGTAAAAGAAGCGGATTCCTTCTTCTCCATCGGAAGACTCTTCAAAGACGAATCTCTCTCCGTATTTCTCTTCAAAGAAGCGGATCGCTTCTTCATGGGTCCGGAATACCGGCAGCTCGCTTTCTTCCTTACGAGTGATTTCCTGCATTTCTGTCATTCCCTTTCTGCATCTTTTTATGGATATCGTACCACATGTGCTTAATACAGTTTTTCCCGGTAGCTCTTCTCCAGGAGTTTGCCCACTGTGGCTTCATCCACATTCGGCAGCTTTGCATGGGCCGCCAAGATCTTCGCCCCTTTTGGCAGTTCCTCCTGGTCCATCCATGTCTCCGGGTTCCACAATTCCGACCGCCGGAACGCCTTTGCGCAATGAATAAAGCATTCCTCCACATCCACGCCGATGCCAAGGAGCGGCCGTTTGCCGTTCACGGCCATCTTCTCCAACAATTCCACGTCCCGCACCACGCTGGCTTTGCCGTTGATGCGCAATGTTTCCCCAAGCCCTGGAATCAGAAACAGCAAACCGATATTCGGATTCGACAGGATATTCTGCAGGGAATCCATCCGCTTGTTGCCAGGCCGTTCCGGAATGATCAACTGCCGATCGTTCATCACATAGACAAAACCGGCCGCATCGCCCCGCGGCGAGACGTCGCAAAACCCGGACCCGTCAGCAGTCGATATCATCAGGAACGGTGATTTTGAGATAAAGGCTCTGCAATGTTCATCCAAGTAGGAAATGACTTTATTATTCACCAGTTCACTGGGCTTCCCCGTGAGTTCCAGCAGCTCCTCGACGGTTTGGATCGTATTCGGAAAAGTTGGTTCGGTTATCACTGCACCACATCCCTCTCATTTCTATTTTTCTTGTCGTGCTGTTGTTTGTTTTTACTTTAACATTTCCTGTATCGAAAAAAATCATTCACGTCACCTTTATTTGTCTTCGACTGTTTTTTCGGTTTCCTGATCATCTGCTACAATCTCCACAGTCCATCTATCCTGTTCGCCATTATAAGTGACGGATCGGATAGCTGGAAAGTTAAACTGTTTGGAATCAAGGCCTTCAAGTGCCAGCTTCACTGCTTCCGCTTCCGTCAAATCGGCGCCTTCCGGCTGATACGGCGGCAGAACTTCCACGAACACTGCCCGCCCTTGGCCCGGATAAGACTCTTGAATGCTGCCAGCCGCCTCAACTTCGACTCGCTGGCCGACTTCCAGCAGCTTCTTGGCATCTTTGAATGCAAAATGAATCGCTGAATAGTATTTATGTTGCCCTCCGCTGCCACCAAAGTCTTTAGGTGCAGCTTCAACCGCAAGGAAGCGTCCCTCCTCCAGGCTTACAATATAAGAGCCTGCTTCAGAAGGTTCTGATGTCACAAGAGAGTCAGAATATTTGACGGTCGGTTCGCCTTCAAGCGGAACCATCTTGCCTTCTTGTTCGATCATCACTTCCCTATCTGGAAATGCCTGTTTCAGTTCTTTGATCTGGTTTTCGGTCAGGAAATTATGCCCGATTTCGATTGCGCCCGTGATGGTATCCGCCGAAATGGAATACGAAACGGAGTCGGGATTCGAGTGGGCTGCAGCCATCGGTTTCAATTTCTTTGCCGCCTGATACATCAAGTCGTTCAAATCTGTACGCGTATGAGGAATCCTATAAATATGAATTGGTGCTGCCAGTATTTCACCGGCGTCGACCTGCTTCTGCAAGATGCCGGCGAGTTCATCCACTCGTTCGTCAGGCATCTTGATGCCCACCCAGATGCCTGGCTCCTTTGCGCCCGATGTTTGATTTTCAAGGAAAATGTCACCGACTTTATCGAACTCCAGATCTTTTCCATATACTGTTTCCACTGCTTCGTAGACTGCTCGAGCCTCGATTTGCTGAACCGCCATGTCCTCTGCAAGCTCTTCCGTCGGTTCGTCCATAACCCCTTCTTTAAAGTCGCGCGATTCCTTCACAGCTGCAGCCGCTTCGTTCCGCTTTACTGGGTCTGCGGTCTGCTCGAGCGTGATGAGAATCTCCCGGCCGTTTGCCGCTTTTCCGTCTTTCTCGCTGCTTGCTGCCGGCCCTTCGACTTGTTCATTCGAGGCTGGAGGTTCTTCCGTACCGCATGCAGCCAGCAAAACCAGCATGCCGGGTACTATGAGGATCTTTTTCATCATTAGCGCCACCTTTTATAAATCGATTTCTAACCGCTCCTTTACGAGCAGCCCTATAACTCATTTGCTGTTCACATTGTTAAAAAGAAGCATCTTTTTTGATTACCGGAATGGAATCAGAGACGATGTTCTGATATTCATCGCCGGCTCTTCTGTAGATATGATTCATATTGCTGGGAGCGAACTTTTTGGCATGTGGAGAATCGTTTGGAAATTGCGCCAAAAAGAGAAGGTATTCTCCTTCGTTGAATTCTGGAAAGGCATCAAATAGCGGAATGATTTCGCCCGCTTCCTCTCCCTTTAATCGCTGCTGCATCCCAACGGGCACAACCAAGTTAATCGTATCACCCGCTTGAAGCTGCATGTGTTCCGGGCTTTTGGGTATTTCTTGTATCGTTACTTGGTATTCATGATCTATCATATAAACCGACTTCTCGCCGGAAATCGGCGTTCTGACAACTTCGAAATCGCTTGCCATATCCACTACAAGAATAAGATCCGTTTCAGACTCAAGGGTTTTCAAATCTTCTCTCCCTGGAATCTCAAGCGCTATCCCGCCTGCAGCATTTTCTGCAGATTTGGTCGTTTCTTTCTCGTTATGTTCTTTTTTGCCGCCCAGTGCTTGCTCTGGTGAATCTTCATTCTGTACCTGGTTCTTCGCAACCGGATTCATCGTATCTGCCGGTATGGTGCTGCATGCTGCTAACCCACCTATTAAGACGACTATGCATAACCCTTTAATTATATTTTTCATGACTAACCTCCATTAACGGACCTATATACCTTATACTCAATATACCAAATAAAACCAATTATAACATAAATTGTTTGAATATTCCTTTATAGAAAACTGTGTTAAATCCAAAGTTAAATGGCTAAGAAATTAATATATAGGCTTTAGGTTATAAGAGCATAGTTTCCTGTAAAAAGAGAGTGAAGATGCGCTTGGTGCAGCATCTTCACTCTCTTTTAATTTAAGCAACTATTAAGAAGCCATCTTTTATAAACTTGTTTCTTTAAAGTTCCCAGCTATAACATCGCATAGATAAGTTCTTTTTTCGACTGATCATTATTATTTATTATAACTTTTGATTAATCATTTCCTTAAATTTTTTACGTTCTTCTGAATTATGTAACACTTTTTTCAGTTTCCTTGTAGAAGTTAAATATACTTTTAGTTCGCTATCATTTTTAATAAGTTTATCAACTGATGGATACTCTGAAACAAGTTGTTCAAACCAATACTTTTTTTGAAGTTGGCTTAAATTAAATTCGATTTTCTGATCTTTCGAAAGAAAACTATATCTTATTCTCCCAAGCATTGACTTCAAAATCTCCCAGATACCCTCTGCACCAATATCTATTAACATTATTATTCACCATTTTCTATTTTTCCTTTGATTAGCACGCAATTTAATTACTAGCAAGCTACAATCATTTTTTTATGAGCTACAGCATTTTCGCTCTATCAGGTTCTTTCAGAAAAGAATCTTTTCCTTCATCAAATCCTTCTGGCCGCCATTATTCTTCCGGCAATCCACTTTCCTCAAACAATTTCCGAAGTATTTTAATGGCTTCCTCCCAAGACGAAAACACTTCAAAAGCATAAGGCGGTTCTGCCTCGCCGTCATTCCATACCGCCCATTTCTTATCAGGAAGCTGCGTCGCTGAGTACCAAGTATCCCCTTCCATTTCAAAAATAACAAAAGTATTATCAAAAGCAATGTTCCAATCCGGGTAACCCAATTGCTCTGCAAATTGATCGTATTTTTCAAAGAACATTTTATGGAAAAACTTTTTTTAACGCCTCATATCGTCACCTTCCACTTTTATAGCTTCATATACGCTAACCGCATTAAACCTGAATTTAATCTTCTATTCTATTTTTAAAAAATGAGATCGATCAAAATTCAGTGTTTTGTCTGAAGGTATTCGTCTTCAGCGGACCATAATACTAAAATTCAAATAAAAAAAAGAGCGACATCTTTGAATAGAAATACTTGAGCAGCGGAAGTGGCAGCTCTTGAAGTGATTGTCCTTCCGTTCAAACTTAACGTTTATATTCTATTTCTTTTCTTTTTCCTTGACGTCTTCATCTTCCAGCCAAAAATCAGGACCCGTTACATCTGATAACCAAAATAACACGTCTTGTTCATGATCTTCGGATTCTAAATTGCTAATGGGTCCGGGCCTGAAGATGTAATCCCCTTGCTGAATTTTTTCTTCAGTCACGTAGTCCCTGAAATGGTAAGCTCCATATCCTCGTACAGTATTTGTTTCTTCCGGTTGTGGAGACTCCTCTCTAATTGACGTATGGACCTCTGCCAGATAGGTGAAGAACCTCGAGAGTGACAAGTACCCTTCCGCATTTCCGACAAATGAAACTCCGTCTCTATTAACTTTGATTTCCATTTTTGCATTTTTTGAAAAATGCGGATCAAAATCTTCATATACCTCTTTTTCCTTCTTCATTTTCTTCTTTTTTTTCTTATTCTTTTTCGACATTTCTTCCTCTCTCCTTATTGATATACTTTTCTCTTTGCTGCTCTCGAACTTTTGGGACGCTTTGCGCTTTTCATTGCTTTGACTTTTTAATGTTGAATTATTCCCGTCGGGCATTTATTCCACTGCGAAGTTAGAGAGCATGAATTTCCCTCCTCTATACTCTTTATTATTTTTCAGAACCGCGTATTTTTCGATAAATACTATTCAAACGGCTTTTAATATCATCCTGGCGTTCGAGAACAGGGAACTCAACCAGTACCTCTTCCAGCTCCTTGATTAATTGATCTAGATAACTCTGATCTGAACCAAATTCAAAATCAAGGACAGCTCCGCTACTAACTGGATAACGGATGGTCACGTTCCAAAAAATTCCTCCTTGCGGATTCATCATTGCATTGGCTTGGATCACATTCTCGATTGAAATCAATGTGGCAGTTCCCTCTAAGTTTTTATTCATGGAAACTAATTGATTGCGAAACTCTCTAAATTCGTCTGTTCTTAAATCAGCATGGAAATCAGCAGAAAAACCGGGAATTTGGACCCTAATTGCGGTCTTCACCCAATCCCCTTCCCATGATCCGATGGCTTCAGGAAAGCATCTTTTCAATACTTCAATTTCAATTTTCGTGTCTGTGCCTAAAATATACAGTTTCGCCATTTTCTTCGCTCATTCCTATCGTTTCTTTTCAGGCTTTGATATCGTTAAAAAACTTACCCAAACTTCCTAAGTTCGTTTGACAGTGCTGTTCCTTTTCCATTGAGTCCTAACCGGTCCAGCAATGGATTCGGTAGTATACAGGTCATATAGGTTTTATTTTTCATTAACTCAAGCGTAAGTTCTTCTTGATTGGCTTCGCCTGAAATTTCATCGCCGACCATCGCAAAATCAAAAGGGGATTTAAAGTAGATGGCTTCTGCAAGTCGTGTAAATACATCATTAATTTCCTCTAACCAAGGATTTAGCTCAGTTGTCAGTGGATAGCGGCAAGAAAACACTTTTTCAAAGGCAGCTTGTGGAATTGAAATGTCTAACCAGTCCGACTCACCTTCTATCCTAATGACCGAAATCATACAAGGGAGCTCCTCATTCGTTGATTCGAAAAGAATTAGGGTGCCGTAATATGACTTAACACTTTCTTCTTCAATATGTATCGGCAGCGAAATAGAACGCTTCTGGTAATCCTTTTTCTCTTCCCAAAACCCGCTGAAGAACCGACTCTTCTCCAAAGCAGAGAGTGCCTCGTTCACCCTTTGGTCATCACCAAAAGGGTGATATTCAATTGAAAGTTCATAGAATCCATCCGTCCAATTTTCCGGGTTGGTGTAAAAATCATAATCCATTTATGTTCATCTCCATTGCATTAATTCCTGTAGGGATTAACTGCACTTTCCCACTAATAGAAGGGCTGCAAGTTTGTTAACGCAGTATTACCCTAACTCCGCCAAAGTTCCCTCATCTCATTCTTCAAGATACGGAGAACGTACTTCTTCTACATACAAGCCGTTGATTATTCGAAGTTCTTCTATGATGTCATCCGTCAAGCTTTCTCCAACAAAATACATATAGTAATCATAACCAAAATGTATTTCAAACTGATTGTTGGCAACGAGTCTCCCCCAAACCTTTTCCCTGAGGATCAGTTTGACCAAATCCGACACCAAGTTATGGGAAATCGTTTTTCCTTCTGACAAGTCCATTGCTGTTTCATCTGTATGATTTTCTAAATCCACAATAGCAATATCGCTGCTCCCGTTTTTTTGCAGGAGCATTTCCACAGCTTGAATGTACTTTCCTTCTATAGCCAGGTATTGTTCCATCGTTAAAATCTTTCCTTGAAATGACTTTCCGACATCGGATATGCTGGTCCATTCATCAACTAAGGTATAGTGCCCATTTGCATCCCTGTTTTGGGGATCATATTTTGTTATCCGTACAGAGTTCATTCTTTATATTCACTCCAGATTCGGTTTTTATTTCGTGAAAACAGACCAATAATAGGTTAAGTTCTTCTAATTACAAAAAAATTATATGACTGCTAAATCATCCTATCACTTCAACATTTATTGGGTGAAGTCAACTTGTATTTTGTTCGTAAAGAGTAGATTCACTGTCTATTAATTTATTGCAATCGATTTACAGGTGATTTGGCAATCCATCATTGGAATAATCATTTTGCATTCGTATAATTGGACGCCATTCACTTCGATTTCCCCGATTGATATGTCCTGAATGAAAAATGCTTGTTCGCTGGGAGAATTGGGAATCGCTCCTTCAACACCTTTCAACCACGTATTGAAGTTCGCCAAGAAACATTCCTTGAAAAAAATTTTGTATTCCCTTTCTTCTGCCTCTTCGTCGCTTTTGCCCCAATATTTCATTGTTACTAAGTGTTTGCTATGATCGTAATGCAATTCCTTTAGTTCTGAATCAATGTAACCTGTTGCCAACAGTTGTTCTTCAATTTTTCGTCCGCTTAATCCCACTAACTTCCCCCTCCTCTTCAGACGGTTTCTTCAGTGAAATGTATATAATTCACCTTTTCTTTTTCTCTAGCCTTACCAAATTAATTCTTGCTACTTGTCTTCTTAATATACTCAGAGAGGGGTCGGATAGCTAGTTAAATTTGGAAATGAAGTTTATTCAGAAGGTGTTCCTATAGGAAAAAGGGGCTGGCTAAAAAGCCCAATACGAAAGGCCAGAGGAGAAAAAGCAATGCTTTTTCTCCTCTGGCCTTTTTCTTATTCTATATCGGCTGATGGGAATGGAGGCGGCGACTCCAGCGGGGCAGCGTAGCGACGAAGTGCCGAAATCCACTCGGACGCGAGTCCGAGTGGATTTCGGCGCAAGCTCGCGGAAAGCGTCCGCCGCAATGGACAGCAGCCCTATTGGACAGGACCTTCTTACACCTATTTGGTTCCTACTCTTTCAAAAGTAGTTTTTCGACAAGCACTCCTAAATTTAAAACCTGCAGAAAAAGTTTTATTCCCTCATTAACTGCAAAACCTGTTCTTTCGTTGGAAGAGAAGAAATCGCCCCTTGTCCAGTAGTAGTCAGCGCTCCCGTAGCGTTTGCAAATGCCAGCATTTCTTGCTGATGCTCACTTGCCAATGCCGCTAAGTTATCTTGATCAGCACCCTTATCCAATAGCTGATACAAGAAAGCGCCGATGAACGCATCACCTGCACCCGTTGTGTCCTCTACTTCCACAACATATCCCCCGGATGAATATTTCCTGTTCTCGACGTAGAGCTCTGCACCGCTTACACCTTTTGTCAGCACCACGATCTTGACGTCTCCAACAAATAAAGATGCGATGGCTTTTTGCACTTCCGCAATACCGGTAATAAACTCCAGTTCTTCATCGGAGACTTTAACAAGATGCGCCATCGGAATAAATTCCAGTATCGCCTGCCGGCAATCCCGTGGATCGTCCCAAAGCGGCAGGCGCACATTCGGGTCGAAGCTGATGATTCCGCCGCGCATTTTGGCTGCCTGGATCGCTTTCACATGTGCTTTTTTCATCGGGCTTTCCACCAGATCCACCGAACAAAAATGCAAGATGTCCCCCTGTTTGAACCAGTCCTTGTCTATTTCGGAATCCTCAAGCAAGAGATCGGCAGAAGGATTGCGGTAGAAAGAAAAGTCGCGTTCCCCATCTTCGCGCAAGGAAACAAACGCAAGGCCGGTCTTTGCCTCTTTTGTCCTTAAGACCTTGTCTGTCCCTACGCCGGACTTTTCAAGCTGCTCCAAAAGAAAATCACCGAAGGCATCTTCCCCTAATTTGGTGATCAGTGAAGCCCTTCCGCCGAACTTGGCAACTGCCGCAGCAACATTTGCAGGAGCGCCGCCAGCGACTCGCGTAAAGGAAACGACGTCTTTCAATGCGATTCCTTTTTGGCGTGGGATAAAGTCTATTAAAAGTTCGCCGATAGAAATTAAACTACCCAATCTGCCCATCTCCCTCTCGGAACATTTCTCTTTTTAATAGTCCCACTTCACCGCTTTAAACGCCACTGAACCGCCTGTTGCAAAAAAGCGGATTTCGTTGCTTTTTCGATTCGGGAAAATCCGGGAAGTGAATACTTCTTCGCCATCGTTCACAAAAATCTCCACAGAAGAAGAATCGACGAACATCTGGAGTTTGTAGACATCCCCATCGATTCGGCATTTTCTTTCTGTTCCATATGCACTTCCGATCATTTCGCCCGATAGCGTGCGGTCCAAGATGATCTTCCCTTGCACAGCATCATACTTGATGACCGTTTTTTCATCTTCGCCGGCGCGGAACTCGATTCCGTATTGCAAGGCATCGCCTGGCTCAAACTCACACACGAGTTCGTATGTGACGCCGGAAAATCCATCATACACTTTCTTTTCATCTGTAATGCGATCCGCCACTACGACTTTCTCTTTCCGCAGTGCCTGAAGTTCGGGAACAGGTTTTTGCATCAGTTTTCCATTCTTGACCGACAATTCCCGAGGGAGGGTCAAACAATGCGCCCATCCATTGATATCGCTCGGATACTCGATTTCAGGCAAGCCCATCCAGCCGACCATAAGGCGTCTGCCAGTAGGGTCTGCCATTGTATGGGGAGCATAAAAGTCGAAGCCTCTGTCAAGTTCGATGAAATTTCCATGCACCAATTCTTTTCGCTGCAGATCGATCTTCTTGCCCATCACATAGCCTGCTTGGTAAATATTCCGATAAAGATCTCCTTCAGGTTCCAACCCTTGTGGTGAGAAAACCAAGACCCCCTGATTTTCGATTTCGAAATAATCCGGGCATTCCCACATAAACCCGAAGGAATCCAATTCCGTGTCTAGTTCTCCTTCAAATTTCCAATCCAGTAAGTTGAATGAACTTAATAAACAAACGCCCCCCGTTTTGTCCGTTCTTTGCGCGCCGATTACCGCGTAGAAACGTTCTCCCTCTTTCCATACTTTCGGATCGCGGAAATGCTCGGTATATCCCGCCGGAACATTATCAAGAACTGATTTTTCTAGTTTCGTGATTTTTTCCTGGGCATCCATAATGGCGATACATTGGTGCGGATGTCTCTCGAAATTCTCGTCCCGTGTATTGCCGGTGTAAAGCAAATAGATTTTCCCGTCATGCTCAACGGCACTTCCTGAATAGGCGCCATGGCTATCAAAATAATCGTCCGGTTGAATGGCTATTCCGACATTCTCCCAGTTCACCAAATCTGTGGATTTGGTGTGGTACCAGTATTTTAAGCCATGGACTGGACCGAGCGGATGCCATTGATAAAACAGATGGTATTCCCCGTTGTAAAAACAGAAGCCGTTCGGATCATTCAGCAGCCCGGAAACCGGTTGAATATGAAACGTTTGCCGCCAAGAACAGCTATTGACCTTTAAAATCAGCATATCTATCTCTTTCTGGCTGACCTGGTCCATTCGGATATATTTTTTCTCTTGTTGTAGTACCATTTTTAATTGATGCTCCTTTTTAATAAAAGCAAATTTCCCCACCTTTGAATGAACACATCTTCCCCGTCAACATTCCATTCCGAAACCGGTTCCATAATTTGATCTAGGACTCCTCCCTTCTTTGTTTCGATATATATGTGATGAATGCCTAAAACATAACTCCAATCGTTCAGCAGTACCTGTATAATAAATTGAAACGAACTACCTATGGAACCGGTTCCATTTTACTGAAAATGTAACCGCTTTCATACTTTAATTATATTACTTTGTCAATTTATTGTCAACGGTGCCCCTTTCAATAATCCGGTAGTCTGAAATATTTTTAAGGGGGATTTCGCCGCCGTTTAATAACGTGATCAAGCCCTCAGCTGCTTTTCGCCCCGCTTCTTCATACTCGAATTTAACTGTAGTCATCCCCGGATGCACGATATTGGTCATTGCATATCCGCCAAATCCGGTAATCGACAACCCGGAAGGAACAGGGATCCCTTTTAGGTGTGCTGCCTTTAACGCACCCATCGCAATATTATCTGTTGCACATACGATGATGGAAGGATTAAAGCTGTCGATGATAGCGGAAGTGATTTCAATTGCATCTTCCATTTGAAATGTTGTTTCGTAAAACCTGACTTCACAGTCTCCCTGAGCACGGATCGCCCGTTTGAATCCTTCCTTCCGCTTTACTCCGACAGCGATATCTTTCTCCGTAACCCCCAAATAGGCAATTTTTCGATGTCCATGTGCCAATACATATTTCCCCAGCTCAAAAGCAGCAGCATCATCGTTATGGATATAACTATAGACTTTTTCATGTTGCTGGCCAATCAGGATAACAGGCAATTCCGTTTCCGAGAACGCCTTTAGATGGGCATTTGTAATTTCAGTCGCCAATAATAGGATTCCTGCCACTTTTTGATTGGATAAACTATAAATACTTTCAACTTCGCGCTCCACAACTTGGCTGGTATTTGAAATCAGCATTTGGTAATTTTGCTCCCTCAACTGTTCGTCAATCCCCATTAATATCTGCGACGTAGCAAAAGAATCTAGGCGGGGAACAATCGTACCGATGATGTTCGGTTTCTTCGCCTTCAGGCTTTGGGCAAAGCTATTGGGGGTGTATCCTGTTTCACTAATAATCCGCTCGATTTTCTTTCTAGTGGATTCACTGATCGACCCGCCGTTAAGATAGCGCGAAACCGTACTTTTTGCTACACCTGCCAACCGGGCTATATCCTCAATTGTATTCATATCGCCAACTCCATGTCGGGACTTATTTGTCTTCAGTATAAACAAGAAATAGAGAACAGCGCGTTTTTAAATCTCGACTTGTTCGGAAAATCTTTTAATTAGTTTATCTGAATAACTGTAATGCTTCGGAAGCGGTTATTCTAAAAGCTCACTTTTCTACTGCACCGGCACAAAGCCTGTTTCTTCCACTAACTTCTGCCCTTCTTTTGAAAGGATCCAATCGATGAATGGCTGTACGTTCGGATTTTGGGTCCCCGCAGTAACCGCGTAAAATTCCGATGCCAACGGGTATTCCCCGGACCGGATATTTGGAATGCTCGGCTCTACACCATCGACCGACAGCAATTGGACTTTGTCATTGCGGACCATCTCGGTGGAATAGAAACGGAACGTATAGCCGATGGCATTTTTGTAGTTCCGGTAGCTCGCCACTTCTTCGATGATGCCGCCCATCCCTTCCGCCACTTCTTCCGTTTCAGGTTGTTGGATTTCTGTATCGCCCATGAATTTAATGAACATGGTCTGGCTGCCACTGTCTTCAGGACGCTGGAAGGCGCGGATTTCATCGTCTTTTCCACCGAGATCCTGCCAATTTCCAAACTGACCTGAATAGATTCCCCGGATCTCCTCACTGGATAAATCAGTTACCGGATTTCGGGAATTGACGAAAAACACGAATGCTTCTCGTCCAATTGGTGTTAACTGGAGTTCAACGCCAGCTGCCTTTGCCGCCGCCATTTGGCCGCTGGAAGGCTCTGCTGCAAAAATTATATCGGCGTTTCCTTTAATGAGCCGGCTATAGGCAGAAGGCGTCGTCGTCGTGGCAACCGGGCCGCTATAAGGTTCGTAGACCCCTTCCGGATACGTGGCTTCAGCGAATGCCGAAAATAATGGATATAGAGCCGTTGCACCATCAAGGATTGGCACTTCCCCTTCGATTTGGAAAGAAGCCTCCTCATCCAGCCTAGCCAATTTCTCGCTTTCCTTGAAAGGCTCATAAGCAAAGAGATCCACTTCCGAATCATTCACTTTCTCGAAACTTTCCTTGTAATAATGGGGTACGGCAAAGGCTGCTCCTCCTGCTAAAACTAACGAGATCCAAACTATCGTTTTTTTTCCGTTCCCGTTTCCGACGATAAAAACCAAGAGGATGATCAGTGAAAGGATGATTGTCCCAAAGAGGCCCATTAAGTGCGTATTGCCCGTATTTAAGATATGTAATGCTCCGCCAAAAAACACAAAAATCATTCCAGCGATTATTAGAAAAACAGCTATTACTTTATCGAACCCATTCATCTTATATCCTCCAATATTGCTTTTTAAAACGGCCATTGACCTGTCATTTCCCGCACTCATAAATAGTTCTTCTTATTAATTATGAAATAGGCTGCTCCGTCGACTAAGGATAATGTTTCTTAACCCTACACTGCCTGCGATAGCGATTGTGGCGAAGAACAAGTCGAACTTTTTCATTCCCTTACCTCATCCTTTAGCGTCCGTTTACTCCATAGTAGCACTGGAAGGAAATAAAAGGGAATTAAATAGTTGTATTCGAAAAAAGATTTCACGATCATTTCCTCCCAATCGTAAAATCTACTTTCCTAAATCTTTATAGAAATACATATCTGCAAATAAAAAAAGAAAAAAGCGATTATTTCAACCACTTCTCTCCCATTGTGTTTATGTTCACTCCTTGTAATACCCGATCACTTCCCCTTGGATCTCCGCAACGTCCAGTTTATGCTGGCTTCCGCGGAACCAATCGTCCCCGATAAGGAAAACTTCATCTTCTCCCAATTGGAATGCCCCAAGGTCCATTTGGAAAACATCCTCCATCCCTGTAGTGGAGCTGCCTGGTGAAGTATTTTCTTCAAACCATTTTTGGTATTCTTCTGCAGAGCTCGTCCCCACCCGATGCGCTTTGCCATAGAAGGTATCCAGCTTCTGGCCGTCTATAAAAATCCGGCCGTCCTGAATTGCAATGTTTTCTCCCGGCAGTCCCACGACACGCGAAACCGTCTTCCGGATCCCATTGGAAAATGCGTATTCGTACAAGACCACATCTCCTCGGGCAATGTCTTTTTCGTTATAGGCAGCAGGATCGATCAATAGAGGATGGGCGGCATACTCATGGTTCCCTCCGTCCATTGCGTCCGACTTAAAGCGGAACACTTCCAAAGGCTTGTCGTATTCCGTAAAGATTGGAATGTCCGCCACCGTTTCGGGATCAGTCAGCACCGGCTCCTCCACTTCCACAAAAACCGTACCGAAGACTTTATCATTAAAAATCGCTTCCAGCCGCCACATACCCTTGTATGGCAGCGACATCTGGGTCGGAATATGGTGGTCTGCACCATTGTTGGAGCTCAAAAAAGGTTGCTCCGCCTCCGGCACCACCACGATCTCCTCCCCGCTTTTCTCATGTGTGCCGATCACTTTGAATGTACCGGCAAGCTCTTCTTCGCTGCCCCAGAAATGCCACATGTACTTCTGGACTTTATTTTCATAGAAGCGGGTTGCCTCATCGTCTCCGTAAATAAACCCGGCGCGCCCTTCTTCGCCAATCATGGAAAAATTATTTGATTCGAATAAAGGGCTCATTTCCCATGCCGCTTCTTTTCTCGTTGTCAGAACTAGGCTTTCCTTTTGACCACCCCATTCGAATACGCCAGGAATTTCGTCTTCCTCGTCGTACAAGATACAGGTCGTGCATGTAGTGGGCTCAATAGCCGCATAACGGCCGTCTTCATTTAGGAGGAGCGAGCCGCCAAACGATTCTTGGTCGTTTCCATAGATAAATTGGAAGCTCACTTCTTTCGGCTTTGGCTCTCCTCCTACATACTCGATGGTCCCTGATCTCTCTTGAACTCCGTCACCCAAATCCTTAAAGACATACCTGGCCCTCCAGTGCTCACTTTCGCCTGAAAAGATCCGGACGGTTCCTTCCGGTTGTGCCGTTGCGGGTGCCTGCGTTTCTTGGCCGTTCTCCTGGAGGGTCAGGAAGAGAAACGAGGTGGCCACAGCCAACAGAATCGTGAAGATGGCTGCATACCTAAAAGTGCCGTACCTTTTTGACGTTGGCTGGCTTTCCTCTTTTATTTTCATGAGGATTTTCTGTTTCAACGGTATGTTGAAACGGGCATCCTCTCCGATAAACTTATTCATCTCCCGCTTAAAGTTGTTCATCTGGCAGCCCCTCCCATTCTCGTGGATCGACTTGTCCCTTCAATAACACCTTCGCTCTTTTCAACCGGGTTTTCACGGTATTTTCAGGACAGGCGAGCAGCTGGCTGATTTCTTTGCTGGTGAATTCCTGGTAGTAATACAAGAGAATGACTTCCCGGTATTTGATCGGCAGCTCTAACACCTTGCTCATCAGAACGGCCTGGCCGGCTTGCTGTTCGAATATTGCCTCAGGGGCAATGGTGCGCGACATCAATTGGTCAATCGACTCCGAAAAGAAGAATCGCCTGTTTTTCCAGCTCCTGAGGTAATCGTGGCATTTATTGATCGTGACTTTGGAAAGATAGGTTTTTAGGGAGGAACGCTGTTCAAACTGATCCCTTTTCTGGTAGTAAGAAATAAAAACTTCTTGCAGGATGTCTTCTGCGGCCTGCCAGTCCTTCACATACATATAAGCCAGACGGATAAGGGCTTCTCCGTGCTGGTCCATAATTTGTTCGAACTGTTCTTCGCTCCCACTTTGTTCCCTATGATTTCTCGACACAGCACACCCCGCCCTTTCCTGAATACTCGATAGACGTAAGATTCCCAAAAATAGTTTCATTAATTATTATCATAGAGGAAATTCCCAAAATTTGTTCTTTATTTTGTGTAAAAGGAAAAGGAAGCGAGTGGTTTTGATGTCCACTCGCTTCCTTTGGAATAAAGGCAATTACTTCTCTCTTTTCAACCTGCTTGAACAATTAGGCAATCAGCGTTTTTGTATTGTGATAAACTTTCATTCTTAAATACTTTTATAAAATAACTCTAGTGTTTCAGAATCCAGTTCCAACTCAACTTTTTTTCGGCCGCTAAATCTTCGCATTCGACCAATAACTTATGGCCTGTCCATCCTTTAAACTCTATCCCATGCATATCGATTGGATTGAAAATGGGAGTTCGTTCTAAAAAACTAGCTTTTATCAAGTACAGATTGTTGTAATCTGCAATGATGAAATCGCCGTTCGGTGCCACGGTTAAAGTTTGATAATCCGTTTGATTATCATATCCTAGTTGATTTCCAGTGTTTCGATCCAGTTCAAACAAATAATCAGAAGTCAGAACGAGTACTCGATTATGATTTGCTGATACGGCAGCATCTTTGGGAGTTCCCCGAAAATTCCCATACCATGCTTCTGAATCGTCATTGAAGAATTTTACCCATGTCCATTCTTGGGAATTCCATGTATTAGGAACATCATAGATTTTTTCTTTGTACTCACCTGAAATAGGCTGGCTTATTATCTCTGCTTTAACGATCACCCTATAAACCTCCTGGAAATCTTTGCTTAGACTCAATATTCATTATAAAAATGTTGCACTCAAATTCTGTTGAAAACATCATCATAAGTAGCCAAAATCCCTTAATCTCGTTGACTATCTCTATGTATGTATGAAATTTTTGGAGGATCCATCGATATGACATCTATAATATGATTTAAAGCGTTTATCCCGTAATGCTTGAATGGTCCAGGATGTACCTCGTCAGCTATGGTGCTGACATTAATAAAGTCCAGGTACCGTGATTTTGAATAAAGTGAAAAGACACTCCCTTCATACACTTCATACTTTTCTATCACAGTGAAACTCTCGTCTCTAACTGAGTACGCAATGTACCAATCAAATTCAAGCCGAAGGATGGGAAGGGTTTCATCCACTTCTATGACACCATAAGACGAAGAAGGATTAGTCCCAGCGACCGCCTTTCCAAACGGCTTACAATGGTCAATATCCACTATTAAAGAATTGTCTTTGGGTTCGAATAACGTATTCAAATAAATATACCCCTGATGCTGCAGCAGTTCAGAATAATTCATATAGACACCCTTCCAAAATAGTATATTGTTTTTCAACATGTAAATGTAGCCTATTCACAAAAGTTACATTCACGACCAATTAAAATATCTGCTAGAAATTAATAATAAGGGCCAAAGATTTTTTTAATATCAATATCGATTACAAAATCTACTTTACTATCTTCTGAATAGGGAATTTGTTCAAAGTTATGAAGCCGACAAAACACGTTTGGAAAGCCGAGGTACTCATAAGTTAATTTGTCTGCTTGGATATACATCTTCTTCAATTGCTGTTTCGAACACTTTCTTCCCGTTAACAACGCTTGGATAAGGTAACCTTCAATTTCAATAATCATCGTAATCACTATTGAGTGCTAACCAGTTATATAGCTTAAATTTTTCATTACTTTCATTCAATCAATCTTTCTAGGACTAACTCGTAAAATGAATTCTAAAAATAACTTTCTAAGCATGAGTTACTTTCGCTATCAATAAAATCACTAATGGCCTTCCTTATATTCTAACTACCGCTTTCCCGAAACTTGTCATTTTCCATAGCTTTGATTGCTTTTCTAAATTCATGCAAAACCCCTGTTACTTCTTTGCCGTCAAACACAATCATTTGAAGTGGCGAGCTGCTCGTGGTGCCTCCATTTTCTGTACAGGGAAAAATCCTTACTTGAGAACAATCTTGCCAGGCATATGCTTCAATTAGCCAATGTGAAGCGAAGGAGTAGTCAGGATTCGTTTCATCATGAGATAAATCAATCTTATCCCGTTCACCGATCGGAAGAAACTCATATCTTATGCATCTAATCCCTTTCCGTTTTCCTCTTTGACGCTCCGCTCCCTTCAATGCATGATATTTGTTTGTTAATTTCTTCTTAATCCGCTTTCTCATTTCTCACCTCTAATAACGGTTTTAATCGACTTGTTGCATTAAGCATAGAGTTGTTCCAACGCTGTTCAAAACAAAAAATCGAATATCACTTAATTCACAACCGGTTATATTTAAATCAATTCCTTTAATTCATTTTAGGTCTTTTTAATATATATCTAGGCGAAGGTCCAAAATCTTGCTCAGCTTCAAAATAAGCTAACTCACCGGGAACACATGAAATGATTGAAGGAAAGCCAAAACCGACAGCCTGTTCCAAAGCTTCCTGCAGCGGCAATTCTTTTCCATCTATGTTTTCATTATAGGACAGAGAATAGCACATTTTTTCAGCCCCGTTGCGTTTAAGCAGCTCGTAAATGTCTTGTGGATCTGAATTGGGCGGCGGAATTTCAATCAGGTATTTCCCCTTTAGCATCTTCTGATATTCGTGGCAAAGCCGATTCAAAGCGTGATCCCGCTTCTTTGGCGTGGCCAATTCGTGAAGTACTCTTTCTTGTACGTTCTTTTCGAAGAAAGATTTCACAAGCAGTTCTTCCATTTCCTTTTTCATGTGGAATCTCTCCCTTCCAATGTTTCAACCACAAGCAACCAATTTAGAAATTCTTCTCTGCCATGAGCTCTTGAAAAAATTAATCGTAGATTCCCCAGTCATAGATGAAATAATGGCCATTAGATTCCCCGAAGAAATGGTCGTATACGTGTCCTTTTCTAACCAATATGGCCTCAACATTGGTTAAGTTCCGTGTGAACTGATCAATCTTTGGGCTTGGCTTGTTCAAATCGATAAATTCCCCTTTGACTCGAGAAATCAACTGCTCAATATGGGCTGGTTCAAAAACAAGTTGATGCCACTTGAAAAAGTATTCATGAATCCAAATATTTTTCATTGCTGCCATCCATTCTTCATCTGTTTCACGCGCTTCTATCCAAAGGTCCCAATCTTCCATTGCATATAAATATCTTTTAAATAGAGCAGAATAAGCTTCTTTTCGGTTGTTGAATTGACTTTTTTCAGCAAACACAATGAATGACAACATGTGCTCATCTTCAATTTCGAATAGATCGATTGACAGCTTCGATAATTTTGCATCGGTAATTAATTTAGCGAAGTTATCTTTGTCATAGATCAATTGCCGAATTTCATCACTCAAGTTTCTCTTCTTTCCGAGCAACTGATTGAAAATTGACTGTAGATTCATCTTGGGCACTCCGTTCCAGCAAATAGAATGGTTCTATGTAGTTTATAACCGTTCTAAAGATAGCATTTTAAGTGATGCACTATTATTCATTTTAATAAGCTTTCTTTAATCTATTAATAATAAGAATTAAAGTTGGCTAATGTTCGGGCTTCTGTCTGTCTAAAAGTACTAACATGTAAACAAAGATCAGTTTATGCGAAAACTTTAAAGCCGTGGAGAGCAGTCTATTCCTAGTAACACTTTTTCTAATGAGAGCAGCTTTGAGTGACTTTCTGATAAAGTCCATGTAAAGAGGAGTGTAAATGTAACTTTTTTAGTATTAAGCTACATTCAGAATATGTTTTATGGTTCTATTACTTCTGGTTTTTCGGTTAGCTAACCTTATATATACTGATTCATGATTGGTTTAAACACACGTACTTCATATTTCAAAACAGTTATAAATAAATACTCATGGCGAGAAAAAATCGCTCGGGTATTAGAGCCGAATTCTCCCGGATATTCCGAAACCTGTCCCGTTGTTTCAAATTCCCATAACAACATCCGATTTTCTTCAAGAAACACCCCTAATTCATGAGTAAGGGCAAATGCGATGACATTGGCCGTAAGAAAAGGAGCGTCCATCGTTCTTTCCCTCTTTAACTGCGCGTCCATGAAGAATAGCTCATTGGTATCCATACCAAAACCAAGACAGGCATAAGGTTTGTAACGAGCAAAAAGAGCATCATATACCAGCTGATTCTGGAGAGCGATGTCGTAGTAGGATTCTGGATCTTGAAATGGCGCAGCGTAATTTAATCTGTTTTTACCGAGTTTCTTGCCGAACACTCCTTCATCGCCATAAATACAGAGAACGCCTTGTCGATGAGGGAATAATTCAAAGACATCATTGCCGACCTCGCATTCAAAAACAAATTCTCCTGTTAGAGTATAAAAAGATAAGGTCGTGTGATTCAAGAGACAAAAATGCTCTTTTGTAAAACGAATTTTATGGAATCCAGTTGGGCCAGTAAAAATCGGTTTACCGTTTAACTGAACCATATTTTCTCCCTTACCTTTCAACAGAACAATCACTAAATTGCCCTTGCAATCTGCATCAATAATAGGCCACTGGGTACTTTTGAAAAGCGTTTCTTCTTTCAAATACATCAAGATCATTCCCTTCAATTTAGGAATTAGGCAGCACAGTTTCAGTATTTTCTTCTGTTTTTGTAGTTACCATCATTGGTTTTGAATATAACTTAATTACCAATAAGTTACATTCACTTCTTACAATTCACTAATGGACATGCTTATATAAATACTTGGTCTATTTCATTTCTGTCGTAATCCAATATCCAGTCGTTGTATTCGTCGTACATGCCTTTTATATTTTCAGTTGAGGTGGCTACTAGATCACACCCTCTATAATCGTAAACATGAAAGACGGTTTTATTTTTTATATTGATAAAGAACACATCGTGATAAATGCTCGGTTTAATGCCCAAGTCTTGATTGCATATCGCTTTCAGCAAGGGGATGTATGTGATATCCGATGCTTTGCATTTGAGAATAAAACGGTGCGTTTTGTATTTGCCGTCTTCATCATCTTCTGGAAAAACATACGGAAGGGCAACGTGTTTCAACTGATTCAAGCTGGATTTCTCCTGTACGTATCGGGAGAAGATTTGCAGCTTGCGGTTAAACGTTGCACCATCTCCATAATCGTTAACGTTTGCTACCATAAAAATCTCATCTTCAGGTAGATGTAAGGATTTAAACAAAGTAATCGCCCTATGGTAGACTCCCTGAAGATAAGGACTGTTTTCTCTATCATTCTCCCTATCGTAATTCACGCCTAATTCGAAGCGAATGCCGATGTCCCAGTTATAAAATAACGGAGGTTTCAATTCTAAGTCGGGAAAATTCTCATTCATAAAGTCCGAAAGGTTCATTTTGTCCCTCTTTCCTTTTTGATTTTCATATCTTGCTGAATGTAACTTAACTGCACTTAAGTTACATTCACTTTCAGCAATACTGTGATTATTTTTCGTTTAGCTTAGCTGCCCATTTTTCGAACCATTCATGTGGCAATTCTAAGTTGGAGATGTCCATCTTCTTCAGTTTTTCGTGAGAATAAAACTCATACCAATACAAATCCCACTGAGTTTCAATGTCCCGAGCAATACCAAAAGCTAATTGATCTTGGTCGTCTAAATCTTCTTCATCCGAAGCCATCGTTAAATTATCGCACCACATGCAAAAATCAACTTGAGAAAACCGGTTTTCTTTCTTGCAGACTGCATCTAAAAGACTCTTAAGATTTCCAAATGAATACGGAAGATTGATGCTAGTTTTATTCCAATTCCACTCCACAAGATATGCCTCCTCTTTTAGGATAGTTCAGCAACAAGGCAATTTTATAATTTCCGTTTTTCACCAATAATACCATATTAAAATTTTACTTGATAAAAATTTATAAAAAAATAACCGTTCGTAAAATTACCCTGATGGAGACTAAAGCGAATAGGAAATATGCATACTAACAGTGGCCGCTTTTATGCATAATGATGTGGCTTATCTATATCTCCCTGTCTTAAATCTAAAATGAAAAAGGAAGAAACTTGATATCAAGTTTCTTCCTCCTAAATTTACTTATTTGTTATTAATAGTTCACGTGAAGAAGCATCAAAAATTTTGTAGCTGATACCAAATTCATGGTCTTCTGTAAGTGTTACTTCACAATAGTAAGGAATCGATTTCCCATAGGCATCCAATTCGGGAACGTCAGAAAACGTAAACCACTCATCCGTTTCAAGTAGAGTGATCTCCGTTTCCGTATATCGGCCGGAAGAAATTATTTCAATGCTGCACTCCCCTTCCACCACATCGTATTCCTCAAACAGTATAGATTTTAAACTAGGTACGGTAATTATTAAGAGGAAATTGCCAATTAGCAAAGCGAATAGAATCTTTCCAACATCTAAAAATTTAAATTCCTTTTGTTTGAACAGGAAAACAATAGCTCCAATGGCTATCAAAATAAAGAAAAATCCTAATAAAAGCATAAAGTAATACATTTTCCACTTCCTATAAGTTTTGCATACCAATATTTACGTTCTTCTTGGACAAAAGTTTCAAATTCAGTCCTTGTAATGATTATCAAGCATGTCTGTATATAAATCATTTTAAGCTTGAAGCTAGGTAGGCAAAAAAATATATGCCGATTTTTTGAAGAACGTATTTGTATAATTCCGCTTATCCAAACAAAAAGAAAGCAAGCTCTTTTTTTACAGCTGAAGTTTGAAACACTCCTTTTTTCCGATAAGCTGATGATATGTAAACTCTACTTCTTCTTATATTCCGCTATTTTCTTTAGTTTAATTGCCCGGTCCACAATAAATTTTCTCATATATTTTTCTAAAAATAACTTGTCCGCTATTTTCCCGAAAAGGCCAAGAGGAGAACGATAAACAAATCTGTCTTTCATGATTGTTCCGCAGTCTATTTCGATAAATTCATGCGTATGGGTAAAAGAATGGAATGCCCCTTTCACCATCTCATCTGTAAATCGATAGGGTGTCTCCATTTCGATAATTCTAGCAGTGAGCTTTTGCTTCACACCAAAATGAATAGCTTCCCAAGTTACGCTGTCTCCTTCTTCCATTAACCCTGTTGTTACTCCTGCAATAGCTCGTTCCTTTGTCTTAGCAGTAGTTTCGGTATGGATATCAACATTTCTGGCAAGATCGAAACAAACTCTGATTGGAACTTGGATATAAATTTCATGCATGATAATCGGCATAAGTGAAATTCCTCCCAACTATCTTCTTTATCGCAAAAGTCTCTCAACTCAAAGGTTTTTGGACTAATTTTTCAGATTCCGTGGGCTTTGATTTATTGTATAGATTGACTACTATATTAACATTCACTATTACTCAACGAAATAAACTACAATATATAGTCCCTTCGATAAAGTGTTCGTAAAAGTATATTTTTACAGACAGAAAGGGGAGAAGATATGCTTCTATAAGCCTCTCCTCTCCCTTATTATCGATTCATTTTCTATTAATTTACTAGGTGTTAACTAATTCGATGGAGTAACCTTTTTTTCAAAAAAATCCTTCTTTCCTATTTCTAAAGTTTCCTTGTCTTCATCCAGAAATAAAATTTTACTTTTCAGATCTGCTGACGACGATGAACCTGAAGAGATGTACCATACCTTTACACCGGTTTGATCAGCATCATTGATGACGTCTTCAACTGAAAAAACATTGGACACATTGTCTTTTCTGACTGTACTACCAAGTGCTGTATATCCTACTTTATGATTTTTGACCAGCCCGAAAGTAAATTCTAAATACCAAGGACCCGTTGCATAAGGAATTTCATTATTTAAGTCCGAACTATAGATATTCAAAGGAGTAGGAAATACTTTAAAGTCTTTGTATAAATTGAATAGACGTTCCACTTTCATAAAAGCAATCGATACATCGCCTTTTTCATCGATGAGAAGTACTAAATTATTTTTCGGCAGATTCAGAATTTGGGCATTTGTCTCTTGTCTTAATTCCGCCAAGGCACTCTCGGGAGTCTTATGATAATTTGTATAAATATAGTAAGCGGTCGTTCCTAAACTTACTAAACATAAACCAACTAGTATAAAAAGCATGATTTTTTTCATTAAACGCTTCCCCCTTGATTCACTCCTCAATATATTTCATTAAACTATTTCTCTTGTACCAGCAGCAAAATGATACTTCCTTTTACTATATCCAATTTTTTCTTCAGTCGCCATTTATTTTCCAATAACATCACGTATAATAGAAATAATCAAAAATCTCGATAACTCTAAGTCCCCCAAGATTTATCTTCACACCGAAAGGAATAGCTGACATGACAATTTGTCCAATTTGATCCATCTCCTTCATTAGAAATCATTTAAGAAATGAACTCTTGGGGGAGCTTATTAATGAAACTGAATCGAAATTTCAACTTGCTGCTGACCGGGCAATCGCTTGCCAATATCGGTGACGTCTTGTATATCGTCAGCATCATTTACATCATTTTTGAATTGACCGGATCAGCTACTGCAGCTGCTTTTGTTCCATTCACTATCACTAGCTCGATGTTCATCTCGAATACGTTGACGCCTTTGCTGATGCAGCGCTTTAACCTGAAATGGCTGTTGACTGGTTCGCAGATGGGGAAAACCGTCTTGCTTCTTGCATTGGCATTTTTTCTGCCGCAACTTTCTATATCCAATTTCTACGGATTGTTTTTGGTCATCAGCTTGATCGCCTTGTTGGACGGCTGCGCTAATCCGGTGACCCAATCGCTCATTCCAAATTACGTGAAGAGTGAGCAGCTGCTGAAGGCGAATGGAATTACCGAAACCGTCACCCAACTGATTCAGACCGCCATGTGGTTTGTCGGCAGCTCGCTGTTGATTTGGCTCTCTGCAACCGAATTGGTCTGGCTGACAGCTGGCTTGTTTTTGGTCTCCAGCCTATTGTTAAGCAGTTTGCAAGCTGTCGACTTTATACCTTCAAAGGAGCAAGGAAAATGGCAGCAAATCACCCAAGGGTGGCAGACCGTCTCCACTTCGCCTGTATTAAAACGCATAGTCTGGATGGATGTCTTGGAGACGATTGCTGGTACGGTTTGGATTGCAGCCATTCTCTATGTCTTCGTCAGTGATGCCTTGTTGGCGGATGAAAAATGGTGGGGATTCATTAACGGCGCCTTTTTCCTGGGACTGATTGCTGGCAGCTTGTTTTGTCTGCGTTTTTCAGATTGGATCGAACAGAGACTCAGCCAATTTATTTTTCTTGGGGCAATCTCCAGCAGCTTGGTCACCATCTTCTTTGGGTTGACGAGCCTTCCGATGTTCGCACTGCTTTTTTCCTTTTTGGTTGGGATTTCGGCCCAAATCAAGAATATTCCGCAACAGACGGTGGTCCAGACGAGTGTTCCAAAAGCTCAATTGCCAACCGTGTTTACTACACTCGGAGCAATTGGCACCGGAACCTTCGGGATCGCTTCCCTCTTAATGGGAATCTTGGCAGATGTATTCGGCATTCGCGGTGTCTTCCTCTTGTCCGGAATGTTATTGGCAGCAGTCAGTCTCATTGCCTACAAAGGCAGAATTCTTTTGTGGCGAACCGTGTAAGAACTTAAAAATAGAAAGGAGACATTCGGCGTTAATTCGAATGTCTCCTTTCTATTTATTCGGCCTCTAGTAAGACGTAATTTGTTTGCTTGGAATTAAAAGTAAGTATTGATTGATATAATCATTACAAATTGTGTCTGAGCGATATAACAAAGTTTGCTCATTTTACTTCTATTGAGAAAGCGTAATTGCCATCTCCTTGTTTCCAACGGGACTGTATATGGTAGACGTATACCCCTTTTTCTTCTGGAATGGTAATGGAATCGTTTTTAAGGACGATATTTTTTATGTTGTTCTCGTCAATCCATTGTTCTACTTTCATTGATTCCGATAAGGGTTCTTTATCAAAGTCAATTTCTATTTTCTCATCTGGAAAAACTTTTGTCGGGACATGTTTTTGTGCCATGTCCAAAGGAGACGTGTAAATAAAGTCGACACATTGGGCAAACATAATTCCGCCCCAACAAAATGAACCTTGCGTAGTGGGAATCTTTTCCCCATTGATTGTCACTTCTGGTGTAGGTGGTTCCGAGCGGAATGGTTCAAAGACTACAATGGCTATAGCCATTAAAATAAGAATGAGTGAAATATATAATTTCTTCATTGTTCTCGCCCCTTTACCACTATTAGACAAACCACCTGGTAAAAAGTTACATCTTTATTAAATAAATTTTGAATTTAATTCATTCCATTCGTAAATACAGTTTTGCAGACAAAAATAAAGAAGATGTTCTTCCATCCACATCTTCTTTCTCATTCATTCTTCTTCTTTTCGGATATAGATATGATAAACGGTACTAAATCCACTCCCTCCTCCATATCCGCCACCAAGATTTAGGCCCTTTGTTTTAAAATCAATGCCATGGTTTCTTAGCTCTTCTAACATGGAAAAATGTTGATCGACACTAGCAGTTGTATGATACAATTCCCATTTTGTGAACAAGTTTCTAATTGGAAAGTTTAGCATTGTTTTCTTCTCCTCTTTGTTCTAAGAAAATGGCTTCTTCATTCCGATTCATTGTAGCTCCCATAAAATTCCTTTAATACAGTTTAGCAAATATTCTTGCAACTCGGTAGGACAAACGACCTTCTTTAAAATAAAAGCGTTATAGAGGAACACGTTTCCGCTCTGCTCTAATTTCTGTATCTGAACACCATACAGCCTTTTTTATTGCTAGAAGGGTAAATATTATGTCTTCCTGTATCCGCTTCTAATGCTATAATTAAGTACTTTTCCAACCATCGTCTATATTTTTTTATCCTGTTAACAATACGCCAAAGGAGGTTTAGCATGAAGCTCTTTTCTAAATTCGCTTTTTGGCTGCCGATTTTCAGTTTTTTGCTGATCTTGTTTGAACTGTTTGCACAGCCAGCGAAGTCGCTCCTTTATACAGCAATAGATCCTTTATTCGGATTGATCCGTTCCTTATTGCCGGATGCTATGGACTTCCTTTTTTTTTCTCTTGCCTCTCCATTTTGTGCTGGCGTTAGGTTATGGCTGCGCCATTGATGCGTTGATCAAAAAGGTAAAAGAAGTTCCGCTAAACAAATAATGCGTGGCACCTCCTATCCGATGGAGGAGGAACGAATCCGGCAATGATGAAAATGATCTTTTCAATGCTCCCTAAATCCAATCATGGCCATTTTCAAGAATGAATTTCCTTTCATTTTGATAATGGTCCACGTGTCCTTCCGCAAACATTTTTTGAAAAGCCGGCTCTCCTTCCTGCGCTTTTCTTACGATCGTCTTGCACAACCCTTCCAGTCGAAGCACGACCATCTCCAGAAAATTTTCTTCAACTTCTTTTCCATAAGCTTCACAGAATATATTAATCCGCTCTTTTATTCGGTCCGCATCTTGAGCAGCATCATAGAAAATTACTTCCTCAGCTGGTGTCGATAGATTATATCTACTTAAGGGAATACAGGTGTAAAGGGCGTATGCAATATCCCATAGCCGCGGGCCGGGACCCGCATGATCGAAATCAATGATAGCTACTGGTGTCTTATCTTTAAAAATAACGTTGTAGATGGCAAAACATTATGGCATAACACTTCATGGTTCGATGGCGTATTATCTAACGATGGCCAGGTGTCATCAAATGAAAAATCGCTTACTGCATCGTGGTATTGGCGAAGCATTTTCACTATTTCTTTCAAGGCGTCGTTTGACCACATATATTCTTTAACCGGATAATTTCCGGCTTCTCCTTCTATGTACGTTAAAGTTTCTCTTCCGTCTTCATCTATTCCTAAAAATCGGGGTGCCTGCGTAAAACCTTTGGTTTCCAAATGCTTCAACAACCCATGAATTTTATAACTGTCCGGCTTTAAGTCACGGCGTACAGTGTTTCCTCTGCGATAGACATTCGAAACATTTCCACCTGGCAATTTTTCTTCATCTTTATGATCGGACATCCTGTTTTTCCTCCTTGTTTAAACTTCCTTTATTCATAACGGCATGCTGACGTTAATCGTATAAGAATTCCGTCCCCTTAACTATTCGAATACTTCTATATACTTTTTCATATATGCCAGTCCAAAATGGCAGGATTAAAATCTTTTTACGAGAATTTATCTATTGAATGGAGGTTGGATAATGAAAGCGGAAATTTTAAAGCAGAACCAAAAGAGTTGGAACATGGTCGCCGGCCATTTTAACGGCATCGATGCATTGCCAAGCTTCGGCCCCTTTACCCAAACGGATGAAGAACTGCGGTTGTTTGAAGCGATCCAAGATAAAAAAGTGCTGGATATCGGCTGTGGCAGCGGCCATTCCTTGGCGTATATGAAAGCAAAAGGAGCTGCAGAATTGTGGGGCGTCGATTTTTCCGAGAAGCAAATCGACACCGCAAAGGACACTTTAAGAGAGCTGCAGGCTAACTTGTACTGCGCACCCATGGAAGAAGATATCGGTCTTCCCAAAGAGCATTTTGACATCGTCTATTCCATCTATGCGATAGGATGGACGAGCGATTTGAAAAGCACGTTTAACCTGATCTATTCCTATTTAAAATCCGGTGGTTATTTCATCTTTAGCTGGGATCATCCGCTTTATGCCCATCTGCAAAGTGAAAACGGACTTATTTCACTGACAGGCTCCTATCAGGAGGAGGGCATGACACGCTACGACAATTTCAAAGGGGAAGATGCGCCCGTTGTGATTCCGCAGCGTAAGCTTAGTACATATATAAATACACTGGTTCAATCCGGTTTTATCATTGAAGAAGTCGTCGAAGCGGATGTACCGGTCCAATTGAAGAACATGGAAGCGGAAGTGTCCGACCGTTATTATTCACTTTACAAAGCACAAAAGTTCCCCACCACGATGATCATCAAAGCGAGAAAATAAAATCCCTTTTATCGGCCAGAGAGGAAAAGCAGCGCTGTTTCGCCCTGCCTTTCCTCTTTGTGATTTGGTGTTATTTAAAAGCTAATAGGGTGAACTCCCACGGTATATTTTCGCCTTTCCAACCAGGATGTTCATCAAATCGCTGCAAATTAAAACCAGTCGTAATGACGGAATTAAGGATCTCACTCAGTGTATGGTATCTAAGCGATACATCCGGAAAATCTTGCTGCTCTTGCCCACTAAAAAATCTTTTATAAGCTAGGTCTCCTTTGTGCAATTCAGTATTAAAATAGGCAGGGATATAGTTGAAGTCTGAGCTGATGCATCTTTTTATAGGATGATAATCACTTAAAATCATTCGTCCCCCTTCCTTAAGAATTGAAAAAAGCACCTCCATCAATTTATCGATGTCCTCGAAGTAATGCAAAACTCCGCCTTCCATATAAATAATGTCAAAACGATTTCTGTATTGAACCAAATCAATCTCATAGACATCTCCCACTATGTAATCGATAACCGTATTTGCACAATCGGCTAATTCCAAAGCGTATCTTCTATTTTCTTCTGATATATCGAAAACCGTTACCTCGGCACCTAATAAAGACAACGGAACAGCTTTTCTTCCATTCGATCCGCAGACATTTGCCACCTTCATCCCGTCTAGTTCTTCAAAATAGGTTTGATGCTTTTTTAAATTCGCCCTCGGATTGTTTATGATTTCTTTTGCCTTTTCTTCCGGCGAACCGTCCCGCTTATTCCAAAATTCATATGCACGATGTTCCCAAGCACTTTTATTGATTCTGCTCTGTTCACGCATTGGAGTTCTCCTTCCCTAATAAATTCGGTTTCTCTATCTAACCTCATAATAGCAATAATCTCCATGGATGATTCACACTTCGTGAAAACGAAAACCATTCGTATAAGTATAGAGAGGATCCCTTTTTATCTTTACAGGTACTGAGACGGCTTCAGTAAAAAGCAGCCAAGGAAAATTTCCAAGTTAAAAAGCACAGCTTCTCTGTAAATCAAAACAGAGAAATTGGGCTTTTCAGCTCCTTCATTTGTTTAGTGAATTCATTAACTGGAAGAAGTATTCTGGTTCATGTGTCTTATTTAAGCTATACCATGAATTCAATGCATCAGGTGCAACTACATCCAATTTCCTCAATACTTCCACCGCAAATTCCAGCGGCGCTATTCCGGATGCCGTAATTAAATTCCCATCCGATACCGCAGAATTCAACTCGTAGAAATCTTCTCCTTTATAGTCAGGGCAGACCATTTTGGTATACTCCAAGTTATTGCTTGTATGCCTTCTAGTATCTAAGTATCCCCTATGCGCAAGAGCCTCAATTGCACCGCAAATCGCAGCAACAATGACGCCATGCTTTAAAGCTTCGCCCACCCGTTCCAAGACAGGTTGATGAATTTTTTCATTCCAAGTAGTTCCTCCAGGCAAAATCAAAAGATCATTCCTCTCAAGCATGCATTCGTTGAGTGAAAAATCCGGTTTTAAGTGCAGCCCTCCCATCGTCGTAATCATCTCTAGGTTCGCTCCTACGGTAATGACCTTTAAAGGCGCTGCCCCTTTTTTGAAATATCTTCCTGAGTTTAGTTCAGCAATTAAATACCCATATTCCCAATCCGACATTGTATTAAATACATAAAGATACGCTTTTGTTGTCTGCATCCCCTGACACTCCAATCACATTTGATAAAGCAATTATAAAACGACTTCCCTGACAGCTAGTGTCAGGGAAGTCATCATACTTCATGAAATTTAATTAAATCTACTAGAACTTCGACAATTCTATTCTTAAGACTGATTGGCTCAATTACTTTAACGGATTTATTGTATGGCAAAAGCAAATGAGGGACATACGTATGGATCACATCTTCTTCAATAAGAAAAACGGCTTGAGTTGGAGTACGTTCTTGTAGATAATGTCCCAAAAACCAATGTTGGCACACATCATCCAATACATTTTTATTCCCGTTAAGAACCAACGGAATAACCCCTGCTTGCTCTTCCATCGTCGGCAGCAGATTTTTTATGAAAAAGTCGCGTGCCGAAAAATTCTCTGGCCGGATAAACTTGTTTTTAGTGAGCAGCAGACTTTCAATTCAATCTACCCTGAAACTGCGGATATCGTTCCTCACATGGCAAAATCCAATCACATACCACTTCTGATTCCAATAGAGTATTCTGTACGGATCGACCAATCGATCATTCGATTGGGTTTCGCCGCTTTTTTGGTAAACAACTGTTACGGAGTGTCCAGCAACTAAAGCTTGCTCCAATTCCTTCAAAAACGGTTCTGCAGAAATCGAACCGCTCCGGCTGATTACTTCAAGACTTGTGATATGTTGGTTGACCTTTGTTTCCTGCTCTTGATTGGAATGATTGCTTAATTTTGAAATGGCCCTATTTAGGGCTTCCCCTCCATAATAGCCCGCTTCTTCTGCAAATACAGCAGCGTGAAAAAGGGAAGTCTGCTCCTCAAAATCAAAAAAAGAGGAGCCTCAATAAAATGGTTCAATACCGTGTACCCCCCGTTATGGCCCGGTTCGGAAACGATGGGGACGCCGCTTGTTGAAATTGTATCGATGTACCGATAAACCGTCCTGATATTCATCTCCAGCTTTTCTGAAATTTGCTTCGCCGTAATTTTTTCACCTGAACGAAGCATCCAGAGGATTGCCAGCATATTGTCGATCTTTGGCATATGATTCCACCTTTATATGTAATTCTTTTTGGTTATGTACTAAATTCAATTGATCTGTAGAAGAGTCTACTTCTTTTAAATATGACTTCTTTTAATCTATCTTTAAGAAACTACTTAGCATGGATGAAAAATTTCTCAAGGGGCAATTTCGAGGATCCTTCCAGTGTCCGGAATAAAGAGAAAGGAGATGTGCTCTTGGCTTGAAGGCACGGTTCCCACAAAAGCATAGCCCCATCTAGGCGCGAAAGGATTCCAGGAATCGTCCCGATCGAGAGGCAAGTTGTCTTGTTCGGTCAACTTCAGGTCTTGGCCATAGGCGTCCAAAATCTCCTCTTGGGCTTGCTGATGGGTGTATTCTGGCAACGAAAAGAAAATCGACGCTCCTACTACCAGAACAAATAAAAAATAAGCGCCATACCGCTTTTCCGGCATAAGGTGTTTATAGACGATGACATGGAGGCTTAAGAGGATAATCGGCGTATTTAAGAGCATCACATGACGGTAAATTTGTGCATTTACAATAAAGAGAAGAAGCAAAACAACGAGGGATAAGAAAAGCCCAACACCATATTTTTTCAACAAGTTACCTCCTGCTTCTATTGGCATGAACTAAATTCGTCAAAAATAAATTACTAAAGAATTCTTACTTAAAGTAAACCGAGTGCGGCCAAGGAAAAGGTGAAATCAGTAAAATCAAGGAATTACATGGATCTTATTTCAGTAATCTCGGCGTTTTTGTATTTCTGAGCAACTCAAAAGTATCGGGAATCTGAAAGTAATTTGTTTAGCATTAAGTTACATTCATTTTGGAATTAGTTCTCGAGTCTTTCTAATTAGAAATCACAATTGAGAAAACATTCAATGGTTCCATCACTTCTTCATCTTCTTCCATCTCATTGGAAATCTCGTCATGAGTCTCCGTTATAGGGAGACCCTCGTGAAACGGAAATTGCAAAAATTCAGCTACAATGGGTTCTATACTCGCGATTGTTTTGTATGGTCTGCCAAAAGGTAACTTTTCATGGAAATCAGATATGAGACTGAACTTTAGGCTAGCGGCCTGCCAGTCAAACCAAGCATAAAAAATTATGGGATGATCACTGGTTTGGACAATCTGTTCTTTTCTATTGGTTTGAACTTGAGTAAAGAATAAAACCAATTCTTCCTTGGTGAATTCATCCACCAGCGCTTGTCCCATCGAAACGGACCAAGTGTTTTCTCCTGTCTCACTGAAGAGGTCCTCAATAGAGTTTCCAATAAAGATAGGGTCTTTTATAATTTCGTTCAGCTCTTCTATAAACTCTTTTTTGCTCATATGGGCCTCCTGACTGCATGAAAAATAAAGAATAACTCGCTGAATACCTTTACCATGAAATTACGTTTTGAATGTAACTTAATTGTTAATAAGTTACATTCAGATTCAAAGAAATATTTTTTAAAGAATACAATAAATATTGGTGCTGGTATAGAAATTAAAGAAACTATTATTTGTTTGATTCAATAGACCATCCAGTTAAGACTGACAAGATAGAACGTTTTGAAGTAAGATGACAGTATTTGAAAGGCTTTAAAGGGAAAGGGGCTTAATAAATGGAGAATCAAGAATACTCTTATATAACTATTTTCGGTCAAATGGGAGATAGAAACGCGAATAAAGCAGTCGGCTCTCATTTCCCTGAATTAACAAAGCTTTTAGATCACCATTGCGATAAACCCTACTGCAAAGATGTAGATCAATTTCTTGTAGCGTTCAGAGTGGATGGGGAAATATGGTATTTTGAGTTTGAAGGATGTGAAAAGTTACGCCTTAGCAAAAAGAATAGATATATATCGATTGATGTCTTCATGGCACGCGATAAATGGGGAAATATCGATGAAAAAATCATTAAAACATATATAATCACTAATTTAAGAAAAGCTCTCAAACTTTCGATAAATCGGTTAAAAAAAGAAAAATATGTGGTAAATGAGGAAAAGCTTTGGAATGACTTCAAGCACGTAGAAACCAAATTTCTCTCTCCGTGACAAACGATAAGAATATCAAGTTAAAACAGAAACTGAATGTAACTTATTTCACAATAAGTTACATTCGTTTTGCGGCTATTATATAAAATTGATTTTAAAGGATCTCAATCACTGAAATCCTTTCAGTTTTCTTCTTGATACTCGGTCCATATTTTTAAAGCCACGGGATAACATTTTTCAATTGGTAAACACTCATCAAACCATTTTATTAAAACTTGTCGGATGTCTAATGCGAGTTCATCAATTGATTTCGCATGATAGGAAAGTCTTTCAATTTCTCTTATTTCAGGTTCATATTCGTCATTTGGGCATCCCATTTCTAATAAACCGATTGGATCCCACTCATCGATAGTTTTTTTAATAAATAGATACTCAACCATAACCATGTCCCCTTAAATTTGTAGATAAGTTAAGTAGGCTTCAATTTCTATTAATGCCTCTTTTTCTTTATTTGAATGTAACTTAACTGCACATAAATTACATTCACTTTCACTAAGCTAGCACCTTTCATTTGTTTTCTATCTTAGCTCATGAATATCTAGTAAAATTTCCCCTACCATTCCCGCCATTCTTCGGTAATGTCTTCCTCTGTCTCCAAACCGGCGTTTTGCGCTTTTTCCATGATGAAATCACAAAGTTCTTCCCGTTCCAGTGTCTCGATGAAGGAATCATATTTTTCATTTAATGCATTTAAACGAAGGATCGTTTCCTTTACTTTCCGAAGGATTTCTTCGTCACTCGGGTTTTGAAGATGAGAAAGGCCTTCCCTATAAGCTTGAAGCACTTTCTCTGTTGCGGCTATATTTTCATCTGTAAACAGGTCGTCGCCTTCGTCCATTCGAATTTTCCAAGCTTGCGTAGGTAAAGGCTGCTCCAACTGATTTGCGTTTTGCTGGACGAATTCAGCGTCTTGCGACAATGATTTTTCTATAAAAAGGGGTCGGTCACTGAACCTATCCCCTTCTATTAGCTTGTGGGAATAATGTTTCTTATTCGTGAAATAAACGTATTCCAGCTCGAGGCACGGTGAGACGTCCCCATCTACTACAGTGGAATCCCAAAATTTCATGCTTTCTAGATGCGGGAGGTGTTTTATGAAACGGATGGATGGAATCGTTCCACAGTTATCTAAAGCTAAATCTTCAAGCGACCAGACCTTGCCTATCGGAGAAAAATCCTCTATTTTTTTCGCAGACTCTATTTCGAGATCTTTCAACTTTTCCGACAGATGCTGTATCGCGCTGATGTCCATCAGGCTTCTCATACTGAACAGGCCCAGGCGCCGCAATTTCTTTAATCCTTGGATCCCTTCCAGGGAAGTGATGTTGGAGCTGATGAGCTCGAGATCTTCGAGCGCTTTCAGGTCTGTGAACTCCTTGAGGTTTTTCTCTTTTGATTTATAGCCCGAAACCTGCATTTTCTTCAAGTTGATCAGGCTGCCCATGGCCACGGCTTTCGGGGGCAGTGTGCCGTAGATCTCTTCCAATGTGGTTAATTGGCTAAAATCGATCGCCAAGGAAGGAGCCGTATCATTGATTGACAAAACTTTAAGCCCCTTCAACTGATAGAGTCCACTCAAATTCTTCACATTCGGACCTTCCAGGGAAAAAGATTCGATGGTTGGGCATTTACTTAAGAAATCGATTTGGGATTCTTCATAGGAATAGGTCACCTTTGCACTTTTAATTTGGTGTGTTTGGATATACAGAATGGATTCTTGTACGTTATTTTTCCCAATTAACACTGTGATTCCATCCTCGTCTTTTCTTGTACGAATTTTACTTTGGTCCATAGTTCCTCCTTGGTTATCTTTTAGGCATTGGTATCAAAACTCTTATGTTAAATATACGTAGAACTAAAATTAATAGCTAGATAATTTGGAAAATCAAAGCGTTCGTAAAAGCACACTTATACAAACGAAAATGGAGAAAAGAGGCGCTCTAAACGGCCTCTTTTCTCCATTTGTATTCATACAACTTCTGATAATCTGATGATATGTGAATTAAATTGGTATTTTGCGTAAACTTAAAAGTCTAAACTAAGAGTAAGTTCTATTCTCCCTCCACCTTCAAAAAGTTTATGTATGTTCGTTAAATTGATATTTTGCGAACAAATATGAATTTAGAGATTGGATAAATGCCTTTTTGTCGAAAAGTATCTCTCCTTCTTCTATTCCTAAAATGTACCCGCTCGCGGGAGTATTTCCTGAGAGACATTGGATAACATCGACTCTTTCATTAATTCAATCCACATTTAAATGTCAGCTAAAAATGGATTCAGCATAAATTTTGACTATCTTTGAATTTAATCCTTTTGTATAAAAGATAATAAACTAAATAATAAAGGAAGTGTTCTGATGTCTGCTCCACATGAAAAAACATATTAGCTGAACAGTATGTTAATCAGGCCATAAAGGATATGTCCTTCTATATTGTCGAATATGTACGGGCAAAGAAACGGGCCACTTATTCGGTGCGTACGCTAAGCGGCTACCTGCACGATTTTAAGCGTTTCTTTAATTGGCTGCGTCAAGAAGGCTTCAGTGATGCTGAAACCAACGTTGCAGTCCCCTACACCGTTTTAGAGTCACTGAAAAAGAAGGACGTTGAAATGCTCTTCGAAATGCTGATGGACGAAAAGATCGAGAAGCGCAAAGACGTCTTTACCACCCGCTCCATCGACAGCACCAACCGCTTTATCCAGTCGCTGAAGTCCCTGTTCAATTACCTGACGACGGAAAGCGAAGACGACGAAGGTGAATGCTATTTCTACCGAAACGTCATGGCAAAAATCAAATCGCCAAAAAAGACTGAATCGACTGCCCGCCGATCCAAACGAATCAGTGCCAACACCTTTGACATATTGGAAATGAAGGATTTCTTGCACTTTGTCCGGGAGGAATACGTATTGACTTTGACCTCTCGAGCAGCCGCTCGCTTCGAACGTAATCGACTACGCGATATTGCGATCATTTCCCTGCTTCTAGGGAGCGGTGTCAGGATAAATGAAGTCGCAGGATTGCTAACTACTGATATCGACTTAATCCATGGGGACATTCACGCTCTCCGCAAAGGTAACAAGTTGGACACCATTAGCATCACCGATACTGCTATGACGGATTTAAAAAATTACCTGGATAAACGGGTGCAGCTCTACAGCCCTGAAAAGAAGAATCTATTCGTCTTCTTGACAAAGTATCGGGGTAAAGCCAATCCGATTTCAGTTGAATCCATTGAAAAATTGGTGAAGAAGTATTCGGAGTCATTCATGGCCGGGAAACGGTTAAGCCCTCATAAGCTACGTCATTCTTTTGCCAAGGGTTTTCTGGATGAAGGTGGATCGCTTGTGGCATTACGCGATCAATTAGGTCATAATTCAATTGAAACCACTTCCCTTTACACCAACCTCAGCCAAGAAGAGCAGCGCGTCATTCTGAGGAGAATGGATAATAAAGATTAGGAAAAAGTTAAAAAATTAGCGAAAGGAATCACTATCAGTAGTGTTCCTTTCGCTTTTCATTACAGTGGTTATTATAGTATATTTTTATATTTTTTAAACAAACTCACTCCATGCTTTGTAAAGATTATATAACGCTTTTTCATCGCTTTCTCCATTTATTGATCTTAAAGTTAAATTGTAAAGAATTTCTCTAGGATCCAGCGTAAGAGTGTTCGAGAAACCAATCGTTACTGGACGATTTAAATATTCAACTGTTTTTGGTTTTGTTCGATATCCCCAACTTAAATCACCGTGATTTCTAATTAACACTTCGTTGAAGTAGATTGCTATATCCATCGCAATACAAACTGTTCCTTCGCTAGGTTTTTCTGTATTTTCCATTAAAGATTCATGAAGCCAATCTGGTGCGTTTAACCTTTCTTCAGCAAGGTCTTCTGCTGATTTCGGAGCACTTTCAATTTGCAATAAAAACCATTTCCACAAATTCACTAATGATAGTGGTGTAAAATCAAGATCTTCTTTGTCTCCTCCCCCTGTATATACGTAGGCCATTTTTAAAAGTTCTAACCGCTTTGGCACTTCTTCCATGTACCAATCGTAATGTAGTTGCGCTTCTTTTTTTGTCATTTTTTCAAAAGATTCGAATTCAAATGGTGGTTCCATAAAAGGATAGTTCATATAACATTCTCCTTAATAGTAAAGGGTATATTTTATTGCGTATAATGAATTGTATATTTTATACCATGTTTTTTCAAAAAATCTAAAAGTGGCTGAGACGGACCGATCTTGCCGGTTTTGCCGCTTCTGAAAAAATGCCAATGTGCCCCATTTATTTTACCAAGTTTCTTCAATTCAGCATCTTTTAAAACTTGTTTCTTTATAAAACTTGTTAAAGAAGTATAGCCAACTTTTGACTCGTGAGCAATTTTATTAGCATAAGAATCTACTATCCTTTTTCCATAGGTAGTATTGAATGATGTCTGCGTTGAACCTCCTACTAATTTACTCAAATATTTTTCGCCATCTGATCCAGTGTTAAATTTCAGACTTTTAGTTGGCTTTGCTCCTGCTTTTGGTGCACCTGCACGAATAGGACCTAATTTGACTCTATCCACATACATATGCCCATCAGGATCAATAAAGCGAACTGGATTGTTTATGGCATAGTTATATCCGTTCTGAGTGTTTGGACTTTCTATATCCCCGCCATTCGGATCGGAAGAAATAAATACTCCTTCCGTCGGCTCGTAATATCGAGCAATGAGATAATACATTTCTGTATCATAATCGTAATAGTAAGATTTATATCGGAAGGGATTTTCTGTTGCCATTGGTCCATCTTCAGTTAGAATGTTACCCCATGCATCATACGTATATGATGCAACAACGACACCCTTCTGATCTGTTAGATACGTTATTTCATGATTACTGTTATAAATAAAGTAGTAATTCAGATTATTCTTCGTCATTACAGTTGGTAATCCAAAAGAATCGTAAATATATTCTGTAGTAACATTGCCACTATTATCGGTTTCAAAGAGAACATTTATTCCTTGATCATAATGATAATTCGTTGTTTTACCGTTAGTAGTTTTGCTAATTCTACGGCCCTTTTCATCATAAGCATAAATGGAAATTGTAGCACCTGAAAGATTCTTTACACTTGTTAAACGATTGAACTTATCGTAAACATAACTGTATTTTCCGTCTTTAAGCCGATTCCCATTGTCATCATAAGTATATAATTGCCCATCTGCAGAAATAAGGCGGTTGTTTGCGTCATACTCATATAATTTGGTAATAGTGGTGCCATTTTTTATCGTACTCTTACTTATTCTATTCCCGACTTTGTCATAAGAATAGGATTCATCTATTCCGAATTCTGAAAGTTCCTGGTTTGATAGCTGATTTTTTTTATCATAACTATACACTTTTTTCCCAAAAGCGGATGTTACCGTAGTTAGATTACCATTCAAATCATAATCGTTTGTCTCTTCGAAGAGCACATTAGTTCCGAGACTAACTTTAATATTACTTAATTGCTGCGCTACATCATTGCTGTAAAAGGAATGTACGCCATTAACATATCGACGTTCAGAAAGGAGCCCGGCCGTTGTATAATCCATTCCTACTTGAATAGAGCCGTTATGATAGACATTCTTTAATTGATCTTTGGTATCATAAACGAAGCTTTGGGTGAATTTTTTTGTTCCAGAACTTCCTATGATACTAGTCCACATATTAGTAGGAGAGTAATTGTATTCTATTAGTTGATTTCCATTTGATTCAGTTTTCAACTGGTTTAACTGATCGTATGAAAAACTTTTAGCACTATTGGTTTGAGCATTAATTACAGAGGTCTTATTTCCATTTTCATCATATCCATAAGTCCATTTTAATTCACTGTTTATTTTAATTTTATTTGGTCGGCGGTTTGCGTCATATTCTGTTATAACAGATGTTTGGCCGTCGGGTTGTGTTACTTTAACTAAATTTCCAATCGCATCGTAATCTAGTTTTATTGTCTGACCCAAAGGCTCAGTACGAGATATAAATTGATTTTGATCATTATAAGCGAATTTAAAGACGTTTCCTATACCATTTAGAATTGCTATCATATTTCCATTCGCATCATATGAATAAGAAGTCACGTTATTAGTGCCATCTCTCAATGAGACTAACTGATTTTGCTCGTTATAATCATATGAGGAAATATTTCCATTCGCATCTGTTGTTTGAATTATGTTTCCATATTTATCGCTAATATTTGATATACTTCTATTCAGTTTATCAGTAGTTTTAGTCATATAATTTTGTTGATCGTCATACTCATTAACTTCCATTGAGCCATCTGGTCGAGTTAGACTAAGAAGATTTCCATATGGTTCTTGATAAGTAAAATAAGTACTTTCACCTAAGGTGTTTGTTTCCTTAATTAAATCCCCATAGGAATTATACTCATAAGCTACAGTACCATTTGCGTCAGTTTCAGTAAGTGGTTGACTAAAATTATTATAAGTTGTCGAAACGGTATTTCCTAAACTGTCAGTTATTGAAAGTAAATTTCCTTTTGTATCATAATCCTTAACAGTCAAGTTTCCTTTTGGATCTTTAACTGTTTTTAGATTATATTGATTGTCATAGGTAAGAGTTGTATTATATTTCATTGGATCAGTAACGGTTACAACGAGATAATTATTGTTCAAATTATAAGTAGTCTGGTTACCAATTCCATCACTCTCAATTACAATAAAGTTATTTAAATTACTATAATCATAAATAGTAGTGGAACTGGCTTCAGTAATTGATGGTTGCTGCACTGCTCTCAAATAACCATTTTCATATAGGTAGTATGTTTCCCCCCCATTAGGATCTATTATTGCAGATAATAATCCTTCAGAATTATACTGGAATGAAGTTATAGAACCTGAAGTGCCATCTTTGAAATCGGTCACTGACTTCAAACGGCCATCTATATGATAACTATAAGCAGAGTTCTTTGTTCCTTCAAAAGTTGTTGAAATAACGCGCCCATTCTCGTACTGCAAAGTTAAGGTACGCCCTGTAGCATCTTGTATTCCTGTCAATGTACCGTCTACTTGCCGTTGAAATGTAATTCTATTTTGATTACGGTCCTCTTTATATGCAATTCGATATATTCGACTCTGTAATTCAGGATTATCTACCCGTTCACTAAATACAGTACGGTTCCCATTGAAGTCTGTCAGAACAAATATATCAGGGTTTAATTTTGATAATGACTGATAAACACCTGGGGGAGCTGTATAAGTGTTGTTTACTAAATTCCAATCAAATAGATGGGTTGTACCGTCAGCATCTTGATATAAAACGTCATTGTTAGGAAATTGCGATATGGTTTCTGATCCGGTAAATGACCAACCAAATCCAAAAGCAGAATCTTCTACAGCTTTTGAATTATAATTTCGATTAAACAAGAATCCAGAATTTCCGCGACCACTAATGGAAAAATCACTATAATCCACAACAAGATTTCCAGTACCAATATTTATTGCTCCCTGACCATTCACTAGGTCGTGGTAAAAGTAAGCCCAATAATTTTCCATACCTAGCCGGCTGATAGGATAATAAGTGATTGTTAGCTTAGGCGAGTAGTTAAGCATGCCACTGGCATCACTCGAATAGAACTTCTTGTAGGTGGCGAGCGTTTCGTTCGATGACTTTAAAGTCAGGCCAAGGTTCTGCGTCGGTGTATCCATCCATTTCTGGACTGTTTCAGCTTTGATGGGCCATTTGAAAAGCGGTGGCTCTGTGGCAGTGGTTTCTAATGCTCCGACCGTCTGACTCGATAGGAAAGAGCTGTAGTCGCCGCCTTTGTTTGTCCAAAGGGAACCGAGCGTTCGGCGGTTCCAGGTCGCACGGTCCTCTTCCCAAGCGTTGCTTGTTTCATAGAGCTGAATGGAAGCGGCCGTATCGTTCCAGACTGAGGACAAACGCAGGTTCAACTGGGCGTTCATGATCTTGGCACCGCGCGGCAAAGTACCCACATCAAACTGGAGCAGGGAACGGACGATGTTGTTAGTCGTGCTGTTCTTGTATAAGCCCGCTCCAAGTTCCTGGTCCGCGCCGCCAGTCGTATCCGGCAACGCGCTTCGGATCGTCGTGTCGTTCAATGCGTGATTCGGCTGATACACTTTTACGGTCGGATCCAGCACTACCGGGTAGACCCGTTTCGGGTCCTGCAGCCACGCCATGTCCGGTTTTAAAGTCAGCGTCAATTGGTCGCCGGTTTGCTGGGCGTCCACTTCAATGGCATTGGTCCAGGCGCCTTCCGGCACCGGATTCGGTAGATTGGAAACGAACCCTTCCGGTGTCGAGGAGTCCATCATGAACGGCTTCTCGATGGTGAACACACGGTCCTTCGTCACGGCATCAAGCAGGTACAGGTAGCCGTCTGCCGTCCGTTCCAACGTCATGCCGGTAATCTGAAAATCAAACGAATACGAAAGCGGCTCAGTTCCAGCCGGCTGCTTCTTGAGGACGATGTCCTCTTTGATTTTCGTGTTGCCGACGGTGTAGACCAGATCGGTATCCGGATAGATCTCTTCGTACGTGACTTGGTTCTCTTCTGTCACGGCGTCAACCTTCGCGGCAGCTTTTCCTTTGTACTTGATGGCTTTGATTTCCACGGTTTTCCCTTGTTGCTTAAGTGAGACCAGTGAATCCCCACTTGCAGTCTCAGCTGCAAACGAAGCATCAAAGTCGTTTTTTGCGTTGTGGTGACGGCCAGTCGACTTCTCCACGAGGGTATTGTCAATCGGCACCCATTTCTTCGTTTTGGCGTCCTGCACATGGATCGGCTCCGGCGAGATTTCCATGCGGTGCGCCCCATCCTCCTGCTGGAAGACCTGGGTGGTCGCCGTGCGTTCCTCTATAAGTTCAATTTCCTTTTGGAAGGAAGGTGGTTGAGTTTCCTGGACCGGAAGCGTTTCCGGTGTCGTGGATGGATTGGTATCAGCTTCCACAGGCTGAAGCGGTGAAACTATACTGATACACATAACGGTCGCAATAAGCGACAAAAGGTATTTCTTCAATTTCTTTCCCCCTAATGTAGTTGTACTAAAATAGTATAAAAGGAAAGAAATAATAAAATATAGGAATTTGTAATCGTATTGTAATATATTTGAAATAATACATTAAAAAGTTAATTTTATTAACAAATTTTTATGAATATTTTCAATTGATCGTTAAAATAAAAACGGTGTATTAATAAATTATTTCATTACTGCCGAAATTAAAAATTATTATTCGTTAAACTAAAGTTTTGCGAACAAATAGAAATCAAGAAAGAAAGATAACCAACCTCCATTGTTATCTTCCCTTCCTCTATACTCTTAACTTTGGGGTTAGAGAGTGTCTATCAGTTCAGCAAGCATGACACCATCTAACAGTTATCCAACTGCTAAACACAGACTCCTGGATTACTTTATTCATTTACCCATTTCTAAAATTCACTTAAAATTTCTGTAGCCCAGTAATAAAACCACCCTAAGCCTGTGAACCCGACGCCCATTCTCACAATGAAAAAAGGCATTCTAATGAGTTTTAGCATTCCACCCACCAACATCGGAAGAAGCACGCAACCTACTGCTAATATTCCGATAAACAAAGCCATTCTATCGATGACACTGGTGTCTATTTGAGAAAAATCTATCTGCATTTTCTTGGCCTCCCCGTTATCTTTATCGGAAAAATCCCTTTAATTCTTTAGCTGGCTGAATACTGCGATTAACTTCAACGTGAAATAAATTTACTGTTATTTAAAATGTAAACTTTGAACCGTTTTTCTCTAGCGGTACTATGTATAACTGGCATGCTGCTCTATTAGGTTATAGAGACAACCACCTGTTTGGACAGTCATCTTCTCAGGCGGGCCGTCATGCCGTTAATGGATGTTTCCCGTCCTAGAGCCACTGCATAATAGTCGTCTCCGTTGTGTTCGATGGTCGTCAGGATCCAATACGCTCTCTCATCTTCATCTTCGTCCTCATCCTTCACCAGAAGTTCGATGGTACTCCCGCTTGTGAAGTATTCACCGTTCAGCATTTCATAACGGCCAGCGGAATTATGGAAAATCGGCCCTTCTGAGATGACGTCTTTGGACAGATACTCCAGCTTCCGGTGGATACCATCCAACTTTTCGGTCAGTCCACGGTATTGCTGGATTAAAAATCGTTTGTCCGAGTCCCGACTGGGGGCAATGTTTTCTCCATCATCCCCTAGCCGGTAAAGCAGATCATGAAGCTGTTTTTTCAGTTTGCCAAACTCTTTCTGTGTGTCCTCTAATGAAATTTCTGTACTGCTTTTCGAAAAATAACTCAAAGAATCAGCTCCCTCATACAATTTAATATGGCCATTCATGTTCTAACCCAATTATTTTCATCCGGATGACTTCTGCTTAAGGAGAAAACCGGCCTCCAGCATTTTGACAGATAACTCAATCTTATTTCACTATACTTGTTTCAGGAACAGACTTCCAGGTCTTCTCCATCATTTCCAAAGCCAATAATGCCCTCACTTATTTGTAAAACAAAATTCCGGAAGTGGATTTTCAGCAGTTGCAGCTGAACACTCCAACAACCGATGGATCAGTCCAGCATATGCATGGAAGTAATCGTATCAATGGCCAATGGCCATTCGCCAAACGGATCTTCATAGGTGATGATGCGCTGCACATCATCTATTTCCTGGATTGTGCACCGGTGGAATTTGAAATGACGGTCTTCCCAGGATTGGATGAAGACGGTACATTTGCGGTCAAGTGCGACGATCAGCATATCCCCTATAGCCTGTTTTTCATCGGCACTGAGCATCGGCTGCGGATCGCATACTGCATCGGACCCCCAGGCATGCTGCGAGACAAACAACCCCTCCCATTGCGTGTGCCTTCCTCCATTTGATTGACTAAAACTTCTATTTTTCTCCATAATCTACTCCCCTTTCAATAATAAGAACGTTTGTTCTTATTATACCCATTATATTTGGCGAGTGTTCTGTTTCTGAAAAATTTTTATAAGCTAGAGGCGCATTATTAAAAAGAGAAGAAGCTTAGTCGGCTTCTTCTCTTCCGATAATCATGGCTATGTAAATTACATACTTCACAATACTCGTCTCCGAGGCTTATAGAATAGCCTTTTTGAATGTAACATTTTTTTAGCAAATTCACTTTCGCTTGTGATGCTTCTAACTTTTTTGAAATAGGGATTTTGAATGTAACTTAATTAGGATTAAGTTACATTCAAACTGAGTAGAAATTTTCTTGAATTCCCTATCGGCTGTTCATCCGAATACAGCCCCATCCATGCTATAAACTCGTTGCCCTATTGCAGTAACTCCTCAAAATCGTTATAACTAGATTCCATGATGAAAACGCGTGTGAGCCTTTCATTTACATAGCGGTCAATATCCAGCCAATCGAGCTCTTCGTCGTCATCTTCCGTTTTGTAGATAAGCTGCACTTGAGCCAGACCTTTTCTGATCAGTTCTTTCCCAAGCTCCCTCTGCCTATTCGCTACATAATATTGCCCTAATTCCAGGTAGTTCTTAACAAAATAAGGATAGGTTTCGATCGATTTTTTTAAGAAAGCCTCATATTGGATGCTATCTTTCCTTTCATAGTAGCTGGCAAGGAGAAGTGAAATCATGGAAGCAATTTCCGGATCTGCTTTGTTTAGCGCACCCTTTGCTTGTTCAACCAACACATGATCCAACTCTCCCCTATGCAAGCGAGAAAAAAGCAAAATCAAAACGAAATAAATCGGCTGGTCGTTGTGATGCATCAGCGCATCTTTAGTATACTCAGCTGCCTGTTCATAATCCTCAATGGGATCTAAGGTTTCTAGCATAATCAATCGATTCCACCCTTCAAGATCATCGGGGTTTTTCTGTACATAATCGATCAATAAAGCTTCCGCTTTCTCTAATTTCCGATTGGAAACCAGCTCGGTTATTTGTCTCTTTAATTCGCTATCCTTCATGTTCTCACCTCATATCCCTTTATTTGTTGGCTAACCCACAGTTTTCACCTGCGTTGCCCCTTATTCTCCGTCTTTTCCTGCACCTTCAAATAGTATAATGACGTCCGATCAAATGGAAAATTATGTTAATATTTAATAGAGATGTAAGAGGAGGCCACCAATGAAGAAACTATTAAAGGAAATTTCCGCCATTCTACTGCTTATTCTTCTTGTGTTCATCATCTGGTTTATAAGCTTGCGATCAACAACAGGCTATGTGTATCAAGAAATGGAATTGAATCCCTATGGAGATTTACGCACCGAAAATATCTGGGTAGTAGAACTCGAACCAGATGAAACCGAAGGAAAGACAAAGGCCGAAATCATTGAGGCAGTTCAAGCGCAAGCCGATACTTCTCGCTTTCTGGATGAAGGGAGTACGGATAATAGAAGTCCAGGAACGATTTATCAAATCCCGCTAATAAATAGGCAGCTCAGCACCGAGTTTCAGATTGGTGATAAGGTCAAGATATACTGGAGAGGTAGCGTTATGGAGTCGCTGCCAGCAAAAATCGATGGAACAGTCTTAGTAATTAAAACTGGAAAATAATTTAATCTCTTCATAATCAAAAGAACACTTAAAAAGCTGTTTGAAATTGTTTTCTATCTGTTCTATTTGGATTTGAATGTAACTTAATTGCTATTAAGTTACATTCAATTTATTTAATTTATATCCCTCGGTCTTTATCAAACCATTCTTCTCCATTCCAATCGGGAACCATTCCACCTATGGCAGGGAGCAACATTCTCGGATCAGTTGATTGAATAAAACTCATTACTGCTTTTCCTTCGAGTAAAAATCTCCAAGAGTTTATATGGACGACCTCTAACATAGCAATAGCTACTTCAGGATGTTTCGCGAGGAAGAACTCGTAATGAGTGAAAACCAACAAAATGCCCGTATTATTTATTGGTAAATCAGATAGACAATCACTAAACGCAGCTAGGTTTTCACCGTAGTAAGCTGGAAAATTCAATTTCCTCGCAACTTCTTTATGGAAAATCTCTTCATCCCATTCTCTGCAATCAAACCGAACTACCTCAAATCCTTCAGATTCTATCTTTTTAATATTTTTTTCTAAAAGGTCGGTTTTGCCAAAAAGAATTATACTGCCGTTTAGCATCAGTTCTTTCCACTTCACTGGTTTCGTATCTATGTTTTCCTCCTCCTACCTTTCTTATTTTAGAAAGTATTTTAGAAATGCTTTTTCTATAATGCTACTCTTTAAATTTCTTTAGAATAAAGGCTTCGAATGTAACTTAATTCACAATAAGTTACATTCAGACTCCGCATCTAACTATCTCAATCGATTTACAGGTAATCTGACAATCCATCATGGGAATAACCATTTTAACTTGATAAAGAGGAACACCTTCCACGACAATTTCTCTAATCGAAATGTCATGAAAATAGAAAGCCGCGTCATTGGGCGATTGTGGAATATCTCCCTCTGCCCCTTCCAACCAGGTATTGAAGATGGCGGAAAAACATTCCTTAAACAGAACGGTATATTCTCTATCTTCTACTTCATCATCTCTTGAGCCCATATACTTCATTGTCACTAAGTGCTTGCTGTTGTCATAATATAATTCCTTTAACTCTGTATCAATATAGTTCGTTGCCATTAATTGCTCTTCAACAGCTTGCCCACTTAATCTCACTATTGTCCCCTCCATTTCGAAACTTTAGTTGAAAACACATTAAAATACGAATGTGAATGTAACTTAACTGCACTTAAGTTACATTCGATTACTAGTCTTTACATCAAAAATTATCTTCAGATTTTTAAAAGACTTTTCATTTTTATATCTCTAAGAATAGAATTGAACCTCTTTTGTTAAATATACTTAGAACTCAAATTAATAGCTAGATAATTTTGGAAATACAAGCTTTTGTAGAAGTACACTTACACAAAGGAAAAAAGGAAGAGACTTTTTATGAAGTCCCTTCCCTGCCGATAATCCCTCATATGTAAACTCGATTTTATATTTTATTGCACAATACCACTTCATCCAATTATTGATTCCTAGAATGTAACAGCTGAAATGGCGCTAATACATCGAGCTTGGGTTGGGCAACGGTTTTCTGCAGTTCTTCTTTCTTCCCTTCTTCTTCCGAAGAGATAACCTGATTCAATCTATCCAGCATCGCTTTAGCAGCCAGGATCAGCAGCGTCAAGAACACCATCGGGATGAAGGCAATCCAGGGATAAGACGTCCACAGGTAATCCCACCACATCCCAAGTGTGCCTGCCCACTCACCGGACTGCGAAGCCGCGGTACTTCTGCCGAATAGATTTTCCATGAAAACCGTTCCGCCGATGAAAATGCCGAGAATCCCCAGGTGCGCCATCAAAATGAGCGTTTGGATAAACTCCCGGATAAAGATGACAAATAACTGAGGAATCAGGAATGGACGAATGTGCCGGGTGATGATTTGCCACGTACCGGCTCCGAGCGTCCTCGAACATTCGATGAATTCCTTCCGGTAGATCAACTCCACTTCATTGGCAATCAGAACCGAATTCAAAGGAATGAATATCAGCGAAAGGACGGCAATATACAGCAGAATCCGCATCCCGAAAGAAGGGATATCTTCTTGCATCAAAACCCCTTCCCGAGTGGCCCAATTCAATAACAGAAAAGCCAGCAAGGTAATCGGAAAGTAATTGATGGCGTCTGCAATCGATTTTAGCGGCCTTTTTAGTCCTTTCAGAAAAAATTGGAGGAACAAGCCAATAAAAACCGCTGGCACTACCCGCAGCACCGTAATGAGCAAGGCAGCGCCGATGGTGTATTTGGCGCCGACAAGCATGACAATGGCGATGTTACGTCCAAATTCATCCGTTCCAAAAGGAGGATAGACAGAACCGTTGTACGGAGCCGGAAGTGGTTTGCCGTTTTCACCATAGAGCAAGGAAGCCACCGGTATGTGATCATCGAAAAAGATGAAATAGAAGAGGCTGACGAAGAAACAACCGGCAATGAGGCTGAAGCCGGCTAAAAACAATTTATTCTTTACGAGTCGTTTGAACAGATACACGGTTCACCACTCCAATCTCTGACCGGTCGTTTTGTTGATGACCAGTGTCACGAATGCATACAATAGGAAAATGGGCAAATAGAAGAGAATCAGCGTAAAGGCGATGACATTCGGTTCCGGATAGGTCATGATATAGGTGAAGATGCCATTAATGTTAAAGATCCGTTCAAAGATGACCATCGATGATAGGAGCAGCAGCACGATTGACTTGCTGTGGCTAAAAATACTCGGAGTGATGTTCCGCAAAATGTGATGAAAAAACACGTACGTCTGGCTGAAGCCTTTGCTCTTCGCCAGATTTACATAGGTTTTTCCCAGTTCATCCCGCACCAGGAACAAAATCACTTTGTACATCATCAAGGTTGGAATGAGCGCCAGTGCCAAAATCGGCAGCAAATAGGATTTGTTTTGTCCGGTCCCTGCCACTGGAAATAACAGCGTTCCGGTTTGCTTGAAGTAATACAGGACCCCGTACTGGATAACAATGATAATGAATAAATCCGGCAACGCTTCCAACAACGAGATGGTCTTCGAAACCAATTGGAGACGCTTCTCGGGAAGCAGCGTCGTTAAATAAGCCAATCCAATACCGATGAGCAAGGATAAAAGCAGCGCCGACAAAAAAATCGTTAAGGAATAGAAATAATGATTCCAAAACTGAAGGAAAATGGAGTACTCCATTCCGGTCGGACCGATCACTGAAAGATTGGTTGGCGAAATTAGAGATTCCAGGATATGAACGATATGGGAAAGGAACAATCCGCCATCCAGCTGAATGCCATGGGTAAACAACCCCGTGAAAGCGCTTACCAAAATTAGCCCAATCGATACATAAAAAAATCTGAACAGAACATCTAGGAAGGCTTTCATTCGTTTTCCTCACTTTCTTCCCTTTTTTATGATCATTTTTCTGTGTTTCAAGCTTCATTTCTTGTTCGCCGGGACACACATTTGACCCCTTCAGATTAAACACAAAAGCTTTATCCCTAATATACCAAATAAAACCATTTTATAGATTAAATATTTCAATATCTTTTTCTTCTATATGCAGTTGATTAACTTCATTGTACAAAAACACCTTATTTGTTCTAAAACTCGTTCTTAAAAGGATTTTTTGTGAGACAAAAAAGAAGAAGCTCTTTTATAAGCTTCTTCTCTTCCGATAACTCCTGATATGTAAACCTAATTCATTATAATTGAGATCTTACGAAGATTGTAAAGCAATGTTTTATATAAAATGGTTACCCAGTCAATTTTTTTCAGCTAAGCCAGGTCACTGCTCGTTAAGAAAATACATAAATGCCCTTCCGCCAACAATTGGAAAGGCATTTTCTCCATTATTCGGTTTTATTCCAGTCCTTATATGTAAAGACAATAAAGAGCAGAATTGACAGGCTGTAAATAAGCAGAAACCATGAAAATACTATTTGGTGGATGACCCCTACAATGGAGTTAATAAAGACAAGGATTGCCAGCACTAAAACAAAAATTGTTTTTTGTTTTTCAGTTACCTTCATAACGCTTGGATGTTTATGTTACTCATATGTATCCTGCCTCCAATCATATGGTGTTCCTGGGATCGCCTCATAACCAGCGATCATTTCGCTGCAAATACGAAACTGGTTAATAACGGCTTAAATAATTCCAACACAGGATTTACAAACTTTTTTTCTTTCAATAACGCTTGATGGGTAAACCCAAATCCTTTTGAAATGCGAGTTTTCAAACCTTATGGCACGGCCTTTTGAATGTATCATATTTTCGTTTGAAATCAGTTTCGTGGATTTTCTAATAAAGCGCATGGAATTGGGTAAGTGAATGTAACTTAATTAGAGTTAAGTTACATTCAGATTTAACAAAAAGTCTCGAAAAATGGTTCCTAAAAGTTAGTAACTCGGAGAGTAGATCCTGCCGGTATCCATATCCAAGACAAAATCAACTTTTATATCCTCTGAATACGGAAGTTGATCAAAGTTATGAAGCCGGCAAAACACATTGGCAAAATCACGAGTCTCAAAAGTTAATTGTTCTGCTTGTCGATACATCTGCCTCAATTGCTGGTTGGAACATTTTTTACCGGTCAATAAGGCTTGGTTGAAGTAGCCGTTAATTTCAATAATCATCCTTATCACGGCTGGTTGCTAACCAGCTATATAGCTTAAATTTTTCAATACTTTCCTTTTTCCTACGTTACTAGAATTAAGATAAATCAAGTACTTTGAATGTAACTTAATTGCTAATAAGTTACATTCGAACTTAAAACCATTCACTGATTTTCTTCATCTTTAAGTACCCCATATCGTTGTTTTTCGCCCATCCACGAACTTACATCACGCCAGAAAAGCTCTTTAGCGGAAATCCAGCTTATGGGGTGAAGAAACGGTTGATTGATTTGCCACTCTTCATCCTCTGCCCAATAGAAGAGCCCTTCCTTGACCATAAGCTTTGCTCCATAAATGATGGCATCTTGGCCTTCCGCACGAGGAACCACATGGAACTGGGTGACGCCTTTAAAGAGTAACTCAATGGCAGAGGGTTCAGGGACTTGTCTCTGGAACAAGACACGGACACAGGTGTCCAATTCGATTGACATGATCATAGAGAATTCTTCATCAACGGAAGTCTCGGTACACATATAAAGTTCTTTTAGGCAGCTGTCATGAAATCCCCCGAAGAGTTCCATAAAATTTTCAATGTCTACCTGATCATTAAGCTTATTCCAGTTCACGACTTTGCACCCTTTCTACTCCTCTGGTTGATTGCTACACAAAAACTAATTTTCTTAGATTGAATGTAACTTAATTCACATTAAGTTACATTCAGATATTGAGAAAACATTTTAAGGTTTATAAAAATACGGACCGCAGTCTTCTTCGTGAGTTACGACATAAGTCCAGGTGAAGTGTTCATCGACGATATAAAGATCACTGCCTACATGAATGATGTCTTTCGCTTTAAGTCGAGTAGCTTTTGGGATGTGTATTGCTTCTTCGCTGGATGTGCAAATAAGATAGCACCCTGCTTTTTTCTGTAAATCAAATGCTTCTATCGCCCGTTTCTCTTTTAAACACTCGATTTTCCCCCGGCTAAATACATTCCACATGCATTGCTCAAAAGACATCTTTCTCTTTTGCGATTGGCTAATGTTCTTGGTAAAAGCTTCTTCCCATTGTTGCTCTAGCTCATTCTCTTTGTTTGGCACTAGTGTAAAGCTAATATTCTTGTCCTGTAATCGATTTGTTTGTTCATGTAAAAATTCATCCAATCTACTAGCCTCCTTTTTTTAAAGTTCCATATTGTTATTTCCTAATTTTTAACTGAATGTAACTTAACTGCACTTAAGTTACATTCACTTTCGCTAAGGTAGCGCCTTTCATTTGTCCCATACCTCAGCTTATATCCTTCTTGTAAAATTCCCCTCTACCATTCCCGCCATTCTTCGGTAATATCTTCCTCTGTCTCTAAACCAGCGTTTTGCGCTTTTTCTAGGATGAAATCATAAAGTTCTTCCCGTTCCAGTGTCTCGATGAAGGAATCATATTTTTCATTTAATGCATTTAAACGAAGGATCGTTTCCTTTACTTTCCGAAGGATTTCTTCGTCACCCGGATTTTGAAGATGTGAAATGCCTTCACTATACGCTTGGAGCACTTTCTCTGCTGCGGCTATATTTTCTTCTGTAAACAGGTCGTCTCCTTCGTCCATTCGAATTTTCCAAGCCTGAGTAGGTAAAGGCTGCTCCAACTGATTTGCGTTTTGCTGGATTATTTCAACGTCTTGCGGCAATGATTTTTCTATAAAAAGGGGTCGGTCACTGAACCTATCCCCTTCCAGCAGCTTGTGGGAATAATGTTTCTTATTCGTGAAATAAACGTATTCCAGCTCGAGGCACGGGGAGACGTCTCCATCTACTACCGTGGAATCCCAAAATTTCATGCTTTTTAGATGAGGGAGGTGTTTTATGAAACCGATGGATGGAATCGTTCCACAGTTATTCAAAGCTAAATCTTCAAGCGACCGGACCTTGCCTATAGGAGAAAAATCCTCTATTTTTTTCGCTGACTCTATTTCGAGATTCTTCAACTTTCCCGTCAAATGCTGTATCGCGCTGATGTCCATCAAGCTTCTCATGCTGAACAGGCCCAGGCGCCGCAACTTCTTCAATCCTTGGATCCCTTCCAGGGACGTGATGTTGGAGCGGATGAGCTCGAGATCTTCGAGCGCTTTCAGGCCTGTGAACGCCTTCAGGTTTTTCTCTTTTGATTTATAGCCTGAAACCTGCATCTTCTTCAAGTTGATCAGGCTGCCGATGGCCACCGCTTTTGGCGGCAGTGTGCCGTAGAACTTTTCCAACGTAGTCAATTGGTTGAAATCAACTGCCAGGGAAGGAGCCGTGTCATTGATGGACAAAGCTTTGAGCCGCTTCAAGTGATAGAGTCCACTCACATTCTTCACATTCGGACCTTCCAGGATAAAAGACTCGATGGTTGGGCATTCACTAAGGAAATCGATGTGGGATTCTTCATAGGAATAGGTAACCTTTGCCCTTTTAATTTTATTTGTTTGGATATACAGAATGGATGCTTGTACGTTATTTTTCCCAATTAACACCGTGATTCCATCCTCGTCGTTTCTTGTGCGAATTTTACTTTGTTCCATAGTTCCCCCTTAGTTATCTTTTTAGCATTGGAATTAAAACTCTTATAGTAAATATACTTAGAACGAAAATTAATAGCTAGATATTTTGGAAAATGAAACCGTTCGTAAAAGTACACATTTACGAACACCCCCTATAGGATTAAAAAACACAAAAAAGAACGTTCGTAAAGGTCCCTAGCCTCTTTACGAACGTTCACTGGATTCTCGATACTTTTACGGACGGTTTTCCTCTTCCAAAATTAGCTGCAACAAATAAAGCTGCCCGAATCGCATTCGAATCAGGCAGCTTCCTTGCATAGATTTCAACTTTTGTTAGGAAACTTTAATGGCGACCAGCGCATCGTGGATCGCTTCAAGTTTCGATTCCACCCGGTGCATCAAGTAAAATGACACAAAGATCGGGAATCCCACTTCCTGGATCAACCGCATCCACTCATCCATCCTGTCACTCCTTTCTACTAGAAAAAGCTCCCCCTTGCGAGGAGAGCTTCAAGCCACTTTGTTTAGATGGTGAAATCGACGACATTGCGTTCGACGATGCGGGCCGCTTTCGCGACGGTGAATGCTGAGCCTTCTACGACGAAGACGTTTTGAGCGATGATCGACTGCATGCCGGTTTGGAGTTCAAGCGGCGTCAGATCCTCTCTCGGATCCTCCACCGACAGCGTCGCTTCCTTGCCTGCCGCAGTCTCGAAAATCAGTTCCAATGTTTTAGCCATTCCTTATTCCCCCTTTTTTAATGGTTACGCGTAAATGTTCTGCCCTGATTGCTTCTCAAGGAACATCAGCGGCTTCGTGCCAAACCCTGCCAGGACGTTCACTGTTGCAACGATTGCGTCAGCTCCTGCCAGTTCAGCCACGTTGTGGTACGATTTCAATTTCTTCTTCGTCTTGCCCTCTTCGTCAAGGCCATTGTCGAAGGTACAGCGGATGCTTGCGCTTTTGAATTCTGCTACTGCCATGTCGATCACCTCCTTTCATTCGCTATATAGACACAAATGCGGAAAGAGGATACCTTTTTTGATGAATTTTTGAAGAATTGCTTTTATAATAGATGGAGGTACGAATAAACGAGGTGAACAACGTGGCACTTGAAGGCTGGTTTTTATATTTTATCCTTTTCTGGGTCGTGGTACTGGTCGGACTGTTTGCCATTGGCGGCTTTTTCATGTTCCGGAAATTCCTCAAGTCCATGCCGAAAAAAGACGGATTGTCGGATTTGAACTGGGAAGAATACTATGTCGATAAAACCATCCATCTGTGGGGAACGGAAGAAAAAGCCCTATTGAACGAATTGGTGCAGCCGGTTCCGGATCTGTTCCGCCCGGTTGCGAAGCAGAAGATCGCCGGGAAGATCGGCCAGATTCTTTTGGCAGAAAAAGCGAAATCGATCAAGCTCGAACACATCATCCGCGGCTATATCGAAGCGACGCCAAAGCGCGACCATAAATTCCTGCGCAAAAAGCTCGCGGAAATGCAGATTGACATCCAGCCATATGAACAGTATTTCGGTCACTAAAAAAAACGCTGCTCCTCATTGAGGAACAGCGTTTTCTAGTTTTTGCTGCAATTTGCGGTACTGCATGTACATCGCAAGGCGCCAAGGCACGATCATGCCGAACGCGAGCAGCCAGAACATGCCGCCCAGTTCGCCGACATCGATCGTGTCGCTCAGCACCACTTTGCCGACCAGTCGGATCAAAAGCAAGCCGATCAGGATGAAGACGAAGGCTTTCGATCGTTTCAAGTAAATGTCGCCGTCCCGGACTTCGAATTTCGATGTCCAGATCAACACGGACGAAAACAGCATGCCGACTGCCAACGCTTCCACGATCTGCAGCGGGGCCACCCGGAAAAACGGGAAGATGAACATCAAGGCACCCGTCGACATGAACAGCGGCGGCAAGATGATCTTCTTGGCCGATGCGGGCTTTTTCGCCGACTTCGAACGGACGAAAATGGCGAGAATCCCCATGCCGAGCGCTCCGACCGTCGTCGCAATCAGCATCAGCTCAGGCGGAATCATTTCAAGCATGGGCTCCCTCCTTGCTGCATAGGGCAAATGGCGTTGTTTCTTCTATTATTAATCTTTCTTTCATTTCTCCACCTGCTCTATAAGTTAAAATCCTTGGAAGTCTCCGAAAAACGGGCTTAAGATACGTATAATATACGTCATTCCGTCGAAGAAAAGCAAGATGCCGACCCCGATCATGACGTAGCCCCCGGCTTTCATGATCTTCTGGCTGTTGCGGCGGAGCCAGCCCGTCTGTGCGACGAAGAACGATAGCACGAAGAACGGGATGCCGAAGCCGAGCACGTACGCGAGCATATACCAGATGCCCGAACTCGGATTGGTCGCAGCGAGCGCATAGATGGCCGCTGTGATCGGACCGGTGCACGGCGTCCAGCCAGCTGCAAAGGCCACCCCGATGATGAACGTACCCAGGAACCCTGATGGCCGGTTTTTGAACGAGAACTTCCGGTCCTGCATCAGGAACTTCGGCGAAAAGACGCCGATGACGATCAAACCGAAGATCACGATGAAAATCGCGCCAAGCTGGCGGATCAGATCATCGTAGCGCAAGAACCATTCATAGAAAAATGAAGTGCTGAATCCGAGGGCGATGAAGATCGATGAAAAGCCCAAAAGGAAAAATAGCGTATGGTACATGCCGCGACGCCGCATGACTTTCTTGTCGTTCTGGATTTCGTCGATCGTCATCCCGGTGATATACGACAAGAACGCTGGATATAAAGGCAGCGTACACGGGGAGATGAAACTCAAGAACCCCGCACCGAATGCCAGAAATAAATTGATATCAGTGCCCACACTTGTCACTCCCTTACTTTACTCCCCCTATCTTACCAAATATCCCAGCCCAACACCGCCCCTCTGCCTGTGACATCTTTGTGGACAAAGACGAGCCGTTACGTTTCTCAGGCCATCTAAGCCGTCCCGTGAGACATGCTTCAACGCTCCCTTTCATTTTCTGACGCGCTCTTTGCTGTTTTCTTGTTACGGTTTTGTCTTTTTTTAATAAAACCTTATGTAGTTTTCTACATGTATTTTCTCCATAGACCTTCGCTTCTGCATGTCCATTTCACGTCACCGGAGCATTTTTTTACTGCCCAAAGTATCCGGCTCAGATATTCGGCCCGTAGAGGCTGAAAAGGATCAGCGCTGCGTGCAGCACAGCTTGGAGCAAGATCACATAGCCTTCCGCCAACAGGAAGCTCTTCATGAGCCCTGCCGTTTTCTTCTGCAGGATGTAAAGGAAGACGATCAACAGGTTCGGAAGCGATGCAAACACCAGATTCACCGGTATGATCCAGTAAAGGTTATCGATAATTTCCTGGTTGGTGTGGGCCTGCGCCATGCTCATCGCCATCGCAAAGACGACGCCCGCATGGTACGGGATGAGCAGGGAATTTAATAGAATGAATGTTTTGGTCATCGGCTTCTTCCCTCTCCCTTTCCTTCAGCTATATAAAAAAGGCGGCCGAAGCCGCCTCTCCTTCATTCATTTCGCTGTTTCGACGATGCCGTTTTGGAGCAGGTACATCTTGTGGTAGAGCCCGCGATGCATCAAGAGCTGCTGGTGCGTTCCCCGTTCGACGATTTCGCCGTGGTGGAGCACCAGGATGGAGTCGGCGTCCTGGATCGTGCTGAGGCGGTGGGCGATGGCGATCGTTGTACGGCCTTGGCGCATATGCTCCAGCCCCTGCTGGATGGCTACTTCCGTTTCCGTATCGATGTTCGCCGTCGCTTCATCCAACACCAGGATTTTCGGGTCGGTGGCCATCGTACGGGCGAATGCGACCAATTGGCGCTGCCCGCTCGAGAACGTCGATCCGCGTTCGGTGACGACTTGCTGATAGCCGTCCGGCAAGGCATTGATGAATTTATCCGCCTGCACGAACTCTGCGGCTTCGCGCACTTCCTGGTCCGTCATGTTCTGGTTGTGGAGGCGGATATTGCTTTCGATGGTGCCATAGAACAGGAATGGATCCTGAAGCACCAGCCCGATTTTATTGCGCAGTTCTTGGGTCGCGTAATCTTTCACCGATTCCCCGTCGATCAGGATGTCGCCTTCGGCAAATTCATAAAAGCGCATCAGGAGGTTAATGATCGAGCTTTTGCCGCTGCCGGTGTGTCCGACGAGCGCCACGGTCTGGCCTGGAAGCGCCGTAAACGAGATGTTCTTCAGGACGTCCGTCTTGCCGTCATACGAGAACGTCACGTTGCGGAACTCGATTTCGCCTTCGCGAATCTCGCCTGCTGTGTTGTTCTGATGCGGCGCAATGTCCTTTTCATCGAGCAGCGCGAACACGCGCGACGCCGCGACGATCGCCTGCTGGAAAATCGACAGCCGCTGCATGACCTGGTTGATCGGTTCGAAAAACCGGTCGATGTAGGTGACGAACGCATAGATGACGCCGACTTCGACCGTGTTCGAGAACGACGTGATGCCGAAGTAGCTGAGGAGCATGATCAACGCGAGTGCATAGACCAAGTCGATCGCCGGGCGGAGCAACAGGCCGTCGATTTTGATGTTGCGCTTGCCCGCCTGCCAATGCTTGTCGTTGATGGCGTTGAACTCATCCTGCAGCCTCGCTTCCTGGCCGAATGCCTGGATCATGCCCATGCCCTGGACCGATTCGGAAATTTTGCCGTTGAGCTGGCCGAGCCGCTCGCGCAGGTCCTGGTAGAAGATGGAGCTGTATTTGCGGTACAGGTACATGATCCACACGAGGAGTGGCAGGAGGAGCACCGTGATCAATGCCAGTTTGACGTTCAAGAAGAACATCGCGATATAGACGCCGACGATCAGGAACGCGCTCTGCAAAAAGCCGATGAGCACGCTGACGAACATTTCCTTGATCGCTTCGGTATCATTCGTGACGCGCGACACCATGCTGCCTGCCGGCGTGCGGTCGAAATAGCGCATGCCGAGATTCTGCACTTTCGTGAACACGTCGATGCGCAGCTGCTGGATGATGATCAGCGCCGCTTCTTGGAACTTCAGTAATTGAAAATAGCTGATGATGACGTTCGATAGCTGGATGAACGCATAGCCAAGCGCCAGGCCGATGACCGGGCCGCGCGGAAATTCGCCCGGCGTCAAATAGTCATCGATGAACGTCTTGATAAGCAAGGGCCCGAGCACATCGCCGAGTACGGTGAGCACTAGTAAAAATACCGCAAATGCCAGCATTTTCTTATGCGGGGCAAGGTAGCCGAGCAGCCGCTTGAAGACGAGCCATTGGTCTTTGCCTGTAAGTTCCGGCTGTTTTTCCATCATGCCTCGCCTCCTTTCTCGACCAGTTCCTCAAGTTTCTGCAGTTCATACATTTCGTAATAACGCCCTTTTTTCCGCATCAATTCTTCGTGCGTGCCGATTTCCGCGACCGTGCCATTTTCCATGACCAGGATCTGGTGCGCATGCTGGATCGCGCTCAAGCGGTGCGATGTGATGATTGTCGTCTCGCCGGTGCGCATCTTCTTCAGCGAATCAAGGATCGCTTCTTCCGTTTTGGCATCGACCGCAGACAATGAATCGTCGAGGATCAATAGCTCCGGCTGCATCATGAGTGCCCGCGCGATCGAGATCCGCTGTTTCTGGCCGCCCGACAGCGAAACGCCGCGCTCGCCGACGACCGTGTCGTAGCCGTCGCTGAATTGGAGGATGTCTTCATGGATATGGGCAAGCTTCGCGGCCTGGTGGATTTCGTCCATGGACGCCTCCGGGCGCGCGAAGGCAATATTGCCGGCGACGGTCGCCGAGAACAGGAAATGGTCCTGCGGCACATAGCCGATCGCTTCGCGCAGCCGCTGCTTTTTATAATCGTTGATGGAAATGCCGTCATACGTGATGGTGCCTTCGTAATTGTCGAATTCCCGCAGCAAGAGCCGCAGGATGGCGGACTTGCCGGATCCGGTCTTGCCGGCGATGCCAAGCGTTTCGCCCCGTTTGATCGTGAAATGGATATCGCGGAGCGCGGCCCGTTCGTCTCCTGTAAACTGGAATTTCTCCAACGAGAACGAAATGTCGCCGGACGGGCGCCGGTCAAGTGCGCCTAATCGGTCCTCGATTTCCGGCTCCACCGCAAGCAGTCCGCGGATGCGGTCGTAGGATGCGCGCCCCCGCTCGACGATATTGAAGAGCCAGCCGAACGCGAGCATCGGCCATACGAGCAGGCCGAGGTACGCGGTGAATGCCACCAGGTCGCCGATGGTCATTTCGCCGCTGACGACGAAATAGGAACCGAAGCCGATTGCGAGCATGTAGCAGACGCCAATAATTGCGGAAATGGTCGGGTCGAAAAGCGAATCGACTTTCGCGACTTGGATGTTTTCGGCCACCACTTTTTCGGACAAGCGCATGAAATCTTCGACGTCTTCCTTTTCCTGGCCGAACGTCTTGATGACTTTCATGCCCGAGATGCTTTCCTGGGTCTTGTCGTTCAATCCCGAAAACGCTTCTTGTGCGCCGTGGAAGCGTTTGTGCATCAGTTTGCCATAGTAATTTGTCATGTACGCCATCAGCGGCAGCGGCAGCAGCACGATCAGCGTCAGTTTCCAGTTGACTGTGATCGCCATCGCCGCAATGACGAAACCGCCGGTCGCAATCGAGTCGACAAGTGTTAAGACGCCCGCCCCCGCTGTCTGCTGGACCGCCTGCAGGTCGTTTGTGGCGTGCGCCATGAGGTCCCCGACGCGGCGTTTCTGGTAGAACGCCGGCGACATCTGGGTGAAATGGCGGAACAGCTGCTCGCGCAGGTTCCGTGCCAACAGGATTGACGAACCGAAGATCATCAGCCGCCATGCATAGCGCAGCACGTACATGAGCAGCGCCGCTCCCGCGAGCACCGAAAGCCATGTAAAGAGATAGCCGGAAGTCAGTGTGCCGCGGCTGATCTCATCGACGACAAAGCCGATGATGCGCGGCGGCAGGATGCCGAGAAATGCCACGATCAGCAGCATGAAAATCCCGATGGCGTATTGCTTTTTCCGTTCGTTGAAAAACCAGCCCAGTTCTAAAAATACTCGCATTTTCTTTTCCCCTTGCTGTTCATATGTATGTAACCTTTTTTATTCTAGCAAATATCAGGAAGCAAATGGGAAAAATAATTCGACTTGTGAAATAAATCAGTCTTTTGCCGGAAACGGGCTGCCGTCCGCTTTATGGCCGCCGATCAGGCTGGCGCGTTCGACGGCAGTGCCCGCTTCGGTGTAGGAGACGGCGCGCAACACGGCGGTCGGCCCGTATTTTTGGCGCAGCTTGTCCATCGCTGCGCCGAGGCGGCGCGTCTCCCATTTCCGCTGTTCAAACAAGCTCAGCTGCATCGACGTTTCGTCCTCGAGGTTCGAAAGCGTGATCGAAAGCCGGCGCGCCGGCCGCCCGTCGTAGAACTCCGAGAGCAGTTCGCGGCACACGGCGTACAGCTTCAAGGTTTCATTGGTCGCTTCGTCCATCGTCCGCGCCCGGTTGAAGCCGCCGCCGAACGCGTGCTTGCTGTAGCCGACTGCTAGCGTCACAGTCCGCCCCGCCTTGCCGGCTGTGCGGGCGCGCATGGCCACGTCTTCCGCCATTTCGAGCAGCACCGCCGAGATTTCTTCGACGGTCGTGTAATCGCGGTACAGGATCTGCCCTTTGCCATAGCTCACCTGGCCTTCGACAAGCGGCGCCCCGAGCTCCGACAGGTCGATGCCCCACGCGTGGTGATAGAGCTGGTTGCCGACGATGCCGAACACTTCTTCGAGGCGCGAGAGCTCCGCCTGCGCCAAGTCGCCGACCGAGAAGATGCCCATGCCGTTCAAGGTGTTCTCGATGCGGGTGCCGATGCCCCACATTTTGCTGAGCGGCGCGACGGGCCATAATTTCTCCGGCACGTCGTCGAATGTCCATTTCGCAAAGCCGGTCTTTTTCGCATCCAAGTCGAGCGCAAGCTTCGCCATCAGCATTTTCGGACCCATGCCGATTGCCGACGGCAGGCAGAACTGCCGGGCGATGTCGTCCTGGATGCGGGCAATGAGCTCTTCGGCCGTCCCCCATAATTTCTCCGTGCCGCTGAGGTCGACGAAGCTCTCGTCGACGCTGTAGACATGGATGGCTTCTGTCGGTACATATTCCTCCAAAAGCCGGGTAATTTCCATCGCCACCTTCAGGAAAAACGCCATCTTCGGTTCGATCTTCTGGATGCTCGGATCATCCGGGATTTCAAACAGCCGGGTGCCCGTCCGCACGCCGAACTCCTTTTTCAGCCGGGGCGATGCCGCGAGCACAACGCTCCCCCGGTGCTCCTGGTTGCCGATGACCCGATGCAGGCCTCCATCGGGTCAAGGCCAAGGTCAATCGCTGCACAGCTCGCGTAGAAGCTGCGCATATCGAGACAGATGATCGGCCGCTGTTCCAATCCTTCATACATGGTACTCCCTCTTTTCCTGCCGTCTGCTGGTTTCTTCTCCAGCATATACGAACACTTGTTCTTAATCAATATCCGTTTTAGCGGAATCTCAAACACCGCATGGTTTTTATCACGGGGGGGGATTTCTATCAAAAAAGCCGATACTCCCGGGTTTCAGGGTGTATCGGCAAACGGATTTTCAATATGAGCTAGAGGTTTTATTTCCAGCTCGGATGCGCAGATGAATTTCCCGGCAATGCAGTTCCACGAGTCCTGTGCTAGGAATTCAAAAAACCCCTATATACTTTTGGAATCGATTGGTAAAATGGATAAAGAAAGCCCGATTCCAATCCGAAGGAGTGATGTTTATGTTTTGGTTCCTGGTTCCTTTTGTTTCGCTGATCGGCCTCGCGGCAGCAATCGACCGCAAACGGAAGAAGGCCCATAACCTTCCGCTGCAATCCACCCATCCGGACAGCCATGCTGCGAACTCGCCCAGTTTTGAATCCGGCGGGGATGATCATAGTGGAGGGGAGTGAAGGCTGCGAAACTTTTAGATCTTAAAAATTTCTACCAAACGGAAAATCTGCTCCTTGCATCATTGTCAGCCCGAATACGCTCCAAATTTCGGACCTTGTTTTCCAAAGCATTTTGATAAAGCGCTTCAAGCTTCGTTGGATCTTTTGCATAAATTATTACATAAACACTGTCTACTATTAATATTACGAATTCGCAGCTGCTGCTCTGGAACTCTTCATAAGAAGCGATATCCACTGCAGGTTCGTCTGAAGGGAATGCCTTTAAATCGGCGAATATCACATAATAATCGGATCGGCGTAAATGCTTCTGCAAAGTGAGGCCATCCAGGTTTCCAAGGGCATCATTTCCCCATTCTTCCCCGCTCCCGCCGACAATCTCAGTGCCTTCGCCAACCAGCCAATTGCAATTCGCTCCGTTGATCGGCTTTAAGATTTTCCCGAGCCAATTTCCATATTCATTGGGGATTTCAAAACTGATTCCTCTATCCAGAACATTCACCTCCAAAACATTTTTCCGCCCGGCTCGTATACCGTTTACCATCCCTTTAAAATTCTATGTAAAACGGACGCTTGCTCTCATCCAAACAATGCTCGATCCGCTGCCTGAAGTTTTTCCACGTCACCCGTTCCAACGCTTCAGGAAGAGGAAAGAAAGCCACTTCCAAGCTTTCGAAAGAAGTTCTGAATTCTCCGCCGACCGGTTTAGCCAGGAACAGCGTATTGCAGATGGACCCTTCTACATTTTGAAAAATGCCGCAGAAATCCAGCACTTCGATGTCGATCCCGGTTTCTTCTTTTGTCTCGCGGATGGCGGCCGATTTCAGCGATTCGCCTTCTTCGACCTGTCCGCCTGGCATTTCCCAGCCTCTTCGCGGCCCTTTGATCAATAGGATCTCCTGCTTGTCGTTCAGCACAATGGCGGCAGCTGAGACGATGTGTTTCGGCGGGGTAGATGCCGAATTCATTTCTTTTATTTGTCCTGCCATTACTACTCCTCCTCTGTTTTCAGCATCAAATAAATTATTCGTAGGATCATTTCCACACTTCATCCAATTTATCGAAATAGAATGCGATCGCTCTTTTATAAGATAAGTTTTCCGGTTAATAGTCGGTTTATTTGGAATAAATAAATCATATCATAACTTGGTAGTCCGGTTAGATGATGTTGGAAAGGCGATAGAATGATAAAAGGAAGGACCACTCCAACTAGCGGCCCTTCCTTTTCACCTGTTCGCATCAACTTGTTGGTTTCCATTCATCTTAGCATGCGCCTATACCGGAGTGAGCGATAGCCCTCCTCTTCACTCGTCCCGTAAGCCGGGCGTTCTTCCTGCAAATCAAAACCGACGGCTTCGTAGAAGGGAATTCCCATGGCATTCCCTTTGGCGATGGAGACCCATTGTTCCTTGGCGCCGCGCCGGACCTGGTCCTCCGTGATTACTGCCAAGAGCTTGCTCCCGATGCCTTCCCTTTTCCGGTCAGGCGCCAAATACAGCACGAACAGTTCCGCCGTTTCTTCTCCGGTCATTCCGCCGCCTCCTGCCCCGACCACTTGCCCGCCGTCCACCACAATGAACCAGCCGGTCCATTCCCTGCCGGTATTGCTGACTTCTTTGGCAATCCGTTTCCCGTTATAGAATTCCTCAATGATTGCTTCAATCCGCTCTTCCGGAAGCAGCCCTGGGTAGGTTTTCCGGTAGCCGTCGGAACAGACCTTGCGGATGCCGTGCACATCATCCGGCACGGCTTTTCTGATCTCGATCATCGGTCGTTTCCTCCCGCATATTGAATTCTTCATTGGAATACTTCTGCCGCCCTGCATACCGCCCGGATCAATTTCTCTGAGCTCCCGGCAACGATCTCCACTTCGGGCAGATGATAGAACGTGCTCGTCAGTCCGATGTCGTAGACCGCCTCATCCGGCGAATGGAGGAACACTTTTCTGCCGGCAGCGAGAGCCATCCCCATTTCGATATGGCTGCCTTTGCCGGCCGGCAGCAGGATGATGACAATATCCGAACCCATCACCGCGCGCTTCTCGAGTGAACCGATCCGCTCCAGATCGGCCAGATCGGAAGTCCTTCCGTTAACGGTCCAATCATATGTTTGGACAAATCCATGATTTTTTAATTCCTGGCTTATGTATCTAACATTTTCTACATTTTTAAAACTTGAGGCAACGTAAAACTTCATAGTCTTTCTCCTCCCCTCATGAAATCCGTGTTCAATGCCCCGCCATTGGTATCTACTCCTCGATACTTCCTGATATACTTGTTCATAAGAACCGGAAAGGATGATTCTCATGTCTGAACTGACACACTTTAATGAACAAGGGCGGGCCAAAATGGTCGACGTTTCCGAAAAAACTGAAACGGTCCGGACCGCGCGCGCGAAAACCGCTGTTTTATTGAACAAAGCCATCTACGATCAAATCAAAGAAGGCACAAATAAAAAAGGCGATGTGTTCGCAGTGGCGCAAGTCGCCGGCATCATGGCTGCGAAAAACACGGCACAAATCATCCCGATGTGCCATCCGCTCGCCCTCAGCGGCGTCGATATCAGATTCGAATGGAATATCGACGAAGCGGACTCCCATTACGAAGTGCTCATTTATGCGACGGTTAAAACCAAAGGCCCGACCGGCGTTGAAATGGAAGCGTTGACGGCAGCATCAGCCGTAGCATTGACCATTTACGATATGTGCAAGGCGGCCGGCAAGGAAATGGTCATCGGACCGACGATGCTGCTCCAAAAAACCGGCGGCAAATCGGGCGATTATGAACGTGACTGACGGTGTTTTCCCAATTCAAATGTGATGTGGAGGAGCTCCGGCAAGATGAGCCGTTCCATCGCAAGCTTCACCGCTCCGCGCGATCCGGGCAGGACAAAGATGGCTTTATCATGGGCCACCCCTGCCGCAGCGCGGCTTAGGAGCGCCCTTGTGCCGATGTCTTCCGTAAAACTCAAATACCGGAAAATTTCGCCGAATCCCGAGATTTCTTTTTCAAATAGAGGTTCGACCGCTTCAATTGATACATCCCTCTTTGCGATGCCTGTGCCGCCCGTCAAAATGATCGCATCGAGTTCATGATCCCCGAGCCATGCCAAAACCGCTTCTTTTATATCCGCTTGATCATCTTTCACAATCTGGTAGCGGGCCACTTCCATTCCTTTAGCCAAGGCCAACTCTTTTACCAAAGCACCGCCGCTGTCGGTCTCGGGAGTACGCGTATCACTGACGGTCAATACTGCTATGCGGATGGTCCGATCCAATTCAAATGCCTCAGACATATAGATTCCCCTTTCTCTCATTCAATCAAATAATTAATGAAACATCCTTCTGCAACCTTCCGTCTGCCGGAATAAAACAAAAACATCTCTATTTGAGAAGAGATGTTCGCACTGGTGCCTGTTCCTTCATCTCGCCTTTTTCAATTCGGACGATGCGATGAGCGAGTTCTTCGGCATCCGCAATCCGGTGGGTTACCAAGATCACCGGAATCTGCCAAAGTTCATGTATCCTGAACAGTTCCTGATGGCAACGGCTCCGAGTGTCATCATCCAGTGCTGAAAACGGTTCGTCCAAAAGCAGAATGTCCGGCTTTGCGGCAAGAGCCCGGGTTAATGCAACCCGCTGTTTTTCCCCGCCAGATATCTGGTGCGGGTATTTGTGGAGCAGATCCCGGATGCCGAGAAGCCCGGTCAGTTCACTGACATGGGACAGATCGGCGTTTTTGGATAAGCTCAAGAGAATATTTTTTTCTGCAGTGAAATGTGGAAATAAGGCGTAATCTTGAAACAGATACCCGACTTTGCGCTTTTGGATTTTCAAGGGTTTCTCCCCTTGCCGGTAAAAGACCTGGCCGTTCAGGGATATCTCACCGTTGTCCGGCTGAGAAATGCCGGCAATGCAATTGAGCAGCGTCGTTTTCCCCGACCCCGAAGAACCGATCAACGCCATTATTTCCTTATCCAGCGCAAAACTCGTTTTCAGTTCAAACTGATCCAGTTGCTTGCTGAAGTTTACATTCAACATGGCTTCTACTCCCTTCCAAGCCGGACTTCGTTCTTTTTCTTCCAGTAATTCAACCAAGAAATTCCTGCTAACCCCAGAGACGAGATGACAATCACCCAGAACCAGGCTTTTTCCATTTGCCCGGCTTCATAAGCAAAATAGATGGCAAGCGGCACGGTTTCCGTTTGTCCTGGGATGTACCCGGCAATCATTAGCGTTGCGCCGAACTCGCCTATTCCTCTTGCAAATGACAAGATTAGACCAGCAAAAATCCCCGGCCAGGCAAGCGGAAATGTGATGGTCCGGAAAATGCGCCATTCAGACATGCCCAGTGTCCGTGCAACATTTTCCCAGCGAGGGTCCACTTTTTCAAAAGCAGCAAGCGTGCTTTGGTACATCAAAGGCACAGACACGATAAACGAAGCGATGACAGCACCCACCCAAGTAAATACGATACGGACGCCAAACCATTCCTCTAACAGACTTCCGAGAGGTCCATTGATTCCAAATAAAAAAATGAGGCCGAAACCGATGACCGTCGGAGGCAAGACAAGCGGCAGCAATATCAACGCTTCCACGAAGCTCTTACCGAAGAAAATCCTTCTACTCATAAAACGTGCCAAAAAAAGGCTGAAGAAAAACACGAAAAGAGTGGAAATCAGAGCCACTTTCAACGATAAAGCAAATGGCGATAAGTCATATGGCATCAGTCTAGCTCTCCTTTACCGACAAAGAATCCATAGTCCTCCAGCAGTTTCTGCCCTTTACTGCCGGTCAGATAGTCCAGAAACAGTTCAGCTGCTTCCTTATTTTTAGCGCCTTGCATGATGCCGGCCGGATAAACGATGTCCACTCCATCCTGCGGCAAGTCCACCGTCGTTTTGATGCCCGAAGAGCGTTGGGCATCAGATGAATAAACAATGCCCATCTCAGCATTTCCACTTTCAACGTAACTCACTACTTGGCGGGCATCTTTGGCGAAAATCAGGCGGCCTTCAAGATTGTCCCATAATCCAAGCTCTTCTAGTGCCTCTTTCGTATAAGAGCCGACCGGCACACTTTCCGGTTCTCCAACTGCAATCACTCCGCTCGATCCCGCAAGCGTTTCTATCGGGTCCTGCTCCGAAAGTTCTCCAGCTGATGCGAGCACCAGGCGGTTCTCGGCAAAATCGCGGATATCTTCTTTATATACCAATTCTTCTTCCTGCAGAATCTCCATGTCTTTCGCGCTCGCCGACAAAAACAGATCCACAGGTGCCCCCTGCTGAATCTGATTTCTGAGGTTTCCAGAAGAGCCGAAGTTGAAGGCAATGTCCACTTCAGGATGCGTTTCTTCAAATTCTTTTTCGGCAGCGTCCATGACATCTTTCAAACTGGACGCTGCAGAAATAAAGAGTTCGCTGCTGTCATCTGCCGATGTCTTTCCACAGGCAGCAAGCAGTCCAAAAGCCATGAGCAGTGGCATTATTTTTTTCATTCGCAACCCATCTCCTTTATTTCAAGAAAGCCGCTTTCAATGTCTTTGTTCCTGACACGGAAAACGGCTCCTTCTCCCATCGTTCAGAACAGCCCCTTGTCTGCAATAAAACCAGAAGGCGGCGGCTATTGAATTGCCTAGATCCATTGGGGCAGGAATCCCCTCCGTATAAATCGAAGATTCCTCCAATTGCATTACGACAAGAATACCGTTTTTACGAGGCAAGCGTCAAATCAGTTGAGCTTCATTTCTAGCAGTTCAGTGGAATGCCTGCGGGCTCTGCGCGGCAAGGATGATCAACTGGCAGGCCTGAAATGATGCCGGAGCAGAGATTCGCAAACAAAAAACCGGTATTCCTAAGGGGGATAGGAATACCGGTCAAAGGGGTCGCCGGAAGCGGGTACCAAGCGCTTCGGCTTTATAGATGGACTTGTTCACCCGATGAGTTGCTTGGCAAGTCCCAATTGGTGATTCACTTGTTCAAAACCTGTGCCGCCGAGCGAATTCCGGCGCTTCACTGCTGTTTTCGGCTCAAGGGTTACGTAAATGTCTTCCCCGATCAGCGGACTTGCATCCTGCAAATCCGAAAGCGGCAGATCCTTCAGGTAATACCCGCGCTGGATGCAGGTAAATACCAGTTTTCCGGTCACGTCATGCGCTTCGCGGAACGGCATGCCTTTAGCAGCCAGGTAATCAGCAAGTTCCGTAGCATTGGAGAAATCCGAATGTACGGCGCGTTCCATTGAATCGGTGCGGACATTCATGGTCCGGACCATCCCTTCAAAGATCGGCAGCGAGCCCATCAGGGTATGGACCGTATCGAACATGCCTTCCTTGTCTTCCTGCATGTCTTTATTATAAGCAAGCGGCAGGCCTTTGAGCGTCGTCAGCAACCCGAAAAGATTGCCGTAGACGCGCCCTGTCTTGCCTCGGATCAATTCCGCCATATCGGGATTCTTCTTCTGCGGCATGATGCTCGAGCCAGTCGAGAAGGTGTCGTCGAGTTCGATGAAACGGAACTCTTCGCTCGACCAAAGAATGATTTCTTCGGCAAAGCGCGACATGTGCATCATGAGCATCGAAGCATTGCTGAGGAATTCAATAATAAAATCACGGTCGCTGACAGCGTCCAGGCTGTTCTGGTAGACGCCTGAAAAACCGAGGAACCCGGCAGCCATTTCCCGGTCGATCGGGAACGTGGTGCCTGACATCGCGCCTGCGCCAAGCGGCGACAGGTCGATCCGTTTCAGCGACTCTGTCAAGCGCTCTTTGTCGCGCTGGAGCATCCAGAAATACGTCAGCAGGTGATGGCCGAAGGAAATCGGCTGGGCTCTTTGCAGATGGGTATAACCCGGCACCACAGTTTCAATATGGGCTTCCGCTTGATCGACAATTGCCGACTGGAAAGCGGACACTGCTTCTATGATTTCATTTACCCGGTTTTTCAAATATAAATGCATATCAGTCGCAACTTGGTCATTCCGGCTTCTTGCTGTGTGCAGTTTGCCGCCGACCGGTCCGATTTCATCGATTAAATGCTTTTCCAAGTTCAAGTGGATGTCTTCATTCGAAACATTGAATTCCAGATCCCCCGCCTGCGCTTTCACCTTCAGCGTCTCCAGGCCGGAGAGGATCAGTTGGGCATCGTCCTGGGAAATGATCTCACAGGCAGCGAGCATTTTGACATGCGCAGTGCTGCCTTCAAGATCTTCCATGACGAGCTTTTGGTCAAAAGATATCGAAGCGCCGAATTCATCGACCCACTGTTCGGCCGATTTCTGGAAACGGCCTCCCCACAGTTTGGTCATGCTTTCACCTTCTCTTTCACTTGTTCCGTGACGGCGACTTCTTTCTTGTTGACCATTGCATTGACGACTGTCGGAAGGCCCCATAATTCAATGAAACCGACAGCAGATTCGTGATTGAATGTGTCGTCTGTCGAATACGTTGCCAACTGCTCGCTGTACAGCGAATTCGGTGATTTACGCCCTTCTGTGATGGCATGCCCTTTGAACAGTTTCACACGGACCGTACCATTGACGAATTCCTGCGTTTCTTTCAGGAATGCCTCAAGCGCGACACGCAGCGGTGAGAACCATAGGCCTTCGTAGATGATTTCCGTCATTTTCTTTTCGATGACCGGTTTGAAATGGGCCATTTCTTTGACCAATGTGATGTCTTCAAGCTCCTTATGCGCTGCAATCAATGTCATCGCAGCAGGCGCTTCATAAATTTCACGTGATTTGATGCCGACCAAACGGTTCTCGACATGGTCGATTCTTCCGACGCCGTGCTTGCCAGCGATGTGGTTCAATTCAAAGATCAGTTGCGTCAACTTGTACGGCACGCCGTTCAATGCGACCGGCACCCCTTTGACGAATTCGATTTCGACAATGTCCGGCGTATCCGGCGTATTTTCAAGCGCTGACGTCAGCTCATAGGCATCCGCCGGCGGGGTTGCCCAAGGATCTTCCAGAATGCCGCATTCGTTCGCACGTCCCCAAAGGTTCATGTCGATCGAGAATGGGCTGTCGAGATTGACCGGGATCGGGACATTGTGTTCTTTGGCATACGCGATTTCCTCGTCACGCGACCAGCCCCACTGGCGAACCGGCGCCACGACTTCAAGCGCTGGATTCAATGACTTGATCGAAACTTCAAAACGCACCTGGTCATTCCCTTTTCCTGTACAGCCATGCGCAACAGCAGTCGAGCCGGTTTCTTCGGCAATTTCAACCAGTTTTTTCGAAATCAACGGACGCGACAGCGCGGACACCAACGGGTACTTCCCTTCATATAATGTATGGGCTTGTAATGAAATAAGTGCATACTCTTCCGCAAATTCATCTCTCGCATCGATCATGTAACTTTCCACTGCGCCCACCTGAAGCGCTTTTTGTTTGATGAACTCCAAGTCTTTTCCTTCGCCGATGTCAAGGCATACCGCCACGACGTCATAGCCTTCCGCTTTCAGCCATGGAATTGCCACCGATGTATCAAGTCCCCCAGAGTAAGCCAGTACGATTTTTTTATTCAATATGAAAACCTCCAATGTATTTTTATGCATTATCTGATATGAATATTCATATAATAGCATGGAATATTTATTAGTGCAAGTGAATATGCCTCTAAAATTGCAATAAAAAAAAGCAGCCGCAGCTGCTTTACTCTTTACCTATTGTATATTCATGTGTATCAAGATCGATTTTCACTTCAGACATCTTGCCGTTTTCCATATTCGAGAACAGGAATCCGATTTTATTGTCGCGCACGATCGGCTGGCCGAGCATCAGCAATCGGGACAATTGCTCTTTGTTGATGAATGAAAGAAGGGCGTCCGACTGCGATTTCGATTCTGCGTCTGTCAGAATGGAGAGCGACTCCGCTTCCGCTTCCATCGGGAAGCTCTGCTCAAGCGGCCCCATGTAATCGACATTCACTTTCATGCCGGTCCGGATGTCGCCGATGACGGCGTCCGTTTGTTCAGTGCCATTGTCAAAGTTGATTTTCAAGTCTTCCGGGATGGCGAAATAGATATTGTTCACGAGAATCTTATCGGTGGTCACTTGTGTGATGAATCCCTCTTCGGTCATTTCCTGCTGCTGTTCCGCAGCCACTTCCTGCTCCGGTTCTTTTGCAGGCTCTTCTGCCGCTGGCTTTGCTTCTTTATCATCAGAACATGCTGCCAAAAGGAGCAGGCTTGCTAACATCAATCCAAATTTCTTCAAAAGTATTCATTCCTTTTCATCGTAATCAGAGTTGTGCCGGCATTTTTAGAAAAGTCCAACGAGTTCATTTTAACCGCTCCGGCTGCATCATGCAATAGCTGAAGGTTAAGCTTTCGTATAATAGAAGATTCCGATGTCCGACAGGCGCTCCAGGATCAGCCCGTCTTCAAGCAGGTAGTCGATTTGACCGATGGTTTCCGACAGCGTCAGCCCCAGCTCTTTCTCATAGGCATGCGGGAAAAGCTGCCGGGTCAAATCATAGACCGTCCCTTCCCGGCCGTCCAATAGATCGAGCACTTTCATCGCGCGCAGGTGCTGCTTTTCGAGCCGCTGCGTGATCAGTTCATGGACATTGCGCACTTCTTCGCCATGCCCGCTGTAGATGACATCGATGGGCATCTTGAGCAGCCGGCCGAGCGAGGCATTGTATTGGAGCAGGGATTTCGGCCGGCCTTCAGCCGGATCGAACGGCGGCTCGATCAGCGGATTGGAACTGACCTTGGCGATGACATGGTCGCCGCCGATCATTTCCCGGCTTTCTTCATTCCAGAAGGACAGATGGCTTTGAGCGTGGCCCAGCGTTTCCATCACGCCCCATTCCGGATGGCCCGGCAGCACGTCGCCTTCGTTGATGGTCATGTCCAAAGGACGGTCTCCGAGAAGGTTCAACGGCCGTTTCATCTTTTTGACCCAGAACCACAGCTCTTCGGGTACGCCTTCCTCTTGGAGGCGCTCGAGATAAAAAGCGTCATGGTAATCGAAGAATGCCTGGTCGCGGCGCAGCCACAGGTCGTTATAGGGATGGCCATAAAGCTTGGCATTTTCAAAGCCGTCCACCCATCCTGCATGGTCGGGATGATGATGGGTCAGGACGACTTGTTCAATATCTTCCGGCCTGACGTTCGCTTCCTTCAAACCGGCTTTCAGCGCCAGCCACGCTTTCGGTGTTTTCGGCCCGGCGTCGATCAGCGTCAATGCATCGCCTTTGATCAGATACGAATTGACATCGCCTACCGCAAAAGGTGTTGGAATAATAATTTTATGTAAACCCACGTTACCATCTCCTCTAAACTGAATGACTATTCATCTATCATACATCGAAACGGCCGGCCCGTCACCTCCAGCACCATTTGACAAAGGCGCGGAAAACCGCCTATAATGCATGTACATATGAACAAGCTGCGATAAAGGCCAGTACAGAAGGTGATGGTGCCCAGAGAATGCGCTCCTGCTGAAATGCGCATCCCCGCTCCCTTCTCGAACCTGCTTTTGAGCTGCCGTGCAAAACACGGCCGTTTTTCCGCGTTATGGAAATCGAGAAGTGCCGGCAACGGCAAACTTAGGTGGTACCGCGGAAACCAAGCGTTTTCGTCCTTGCAATGCAGGGACGAATGCGCTTTTTTTATTGCATTTCGAATCATTGACAAAAGCCATTCTATAGAAGAAAAGGAAGTGCTGAAGATGAATATTGTATGTGTAGGAGCAGGTTCCATGGCGGAATCGATGATCCATGGCTGGATCAACAAACGCATCATAAAAGCGGAGAATATTGCGGTGATGAACAAATCAGACCTGGAACGGCTGGAAAGCCTGAAGGACGAATACGGGGTCAATATTGTCCAGAAGGAGCGCGTCGAATTGCGCGATGCCGATTTTATCCTTTTGGCGATGAAACCGAAAGATGTTGAAGCGGCGCTGACGGACATCAAAGACAATCTGTCCGGCAATGCGGTGATTTTGTCGGTCGTCGCCGGCGTGTCCATTGAGACGATCCAGCGCCACGTCGGAAACTTGCCGGTCGCGCGCGCCATGCCGAATACTTCGGCGAAAGTCGGCAAATCGGCGACCGGCGTTGCCTGGAGCAAATGGGTGACGCTTGAGCAGCAGCACGACCTGCGGAACCTCCTTTCCTCGATCGGCAGTGTGACGGTCGTCGATGAATCGCAATTGGACGCAGTGACAGCCGTCGCTGGCAGCGGCCCGGCGTATATCTATTATTTCGCAGAAGCAATGACCGAAGCGGCCGTCGCTAACGGGCTTTCCCTTGCAGATGCCAAAAGGCTCGTGCGCCAGACGTTTGCAGGCGCATCCGACATGCTGCAGCAAGAGGACTTTGCGGTGCTCCGCAAAAAAGTGACGAGCCCCAACGGGACGACTGCAGCCGGAATTGCGGCGCTTGAGCGCAACGATTTCAAAGGCATCATCGGCGAATGTGTGAAAGATGCCGCTTCCCGCTCGCAAGCCTTGGGACGGGAATTCAAATAAAGCCTTCTGCTATACTGGAACATAGTGATTCAGCATTCAGAGGAGGCATTTGGAGTGGCAAAATTATTTGAACCGTTTACCATTAAAGACACTACATTCAAGAACCGGATCGTGATGGCACCGATGTGCATGTACCAAAGCGACCAGGAAGACGGACATGTCCGGGATTGGCACCGCGTCCATTATCCGGCGCGTGCGGTCGGCCAGGTCGGTCTGATCATCATCGAGGCAACAGCTGTCCAGCCGGTCGGCCGCATCTCGGCACAGGACCTCGGCATCTGGGACGATGCCCATATCGACGGATTGGCCGACATCGTCCGCTTGATGAAGCAGCACGGCGCGAAAACCGGCATCCAATTGGCGCATGCCGGCCGGAAAGCGACCGTCGAAGGACCGATCCAGGCACCGAGCGCGATCGCGTTCAACGACAAGTACCAGACACCGGTCGAAATGAGCCAGGATGAAATCAAGGAGACCGTCCAGGCATTCAAAGAAGGCGCCGTCCGCGCTAAAAAAGCGGGCTTTGACGTCATCGAAATCCACGCGGCCCACGGCTATCTGATCAACCAATTCCTTTCCCCGCTGACGAACAAGCGGACCGACGAATACGGCGGCTCTTCGGAAAACCGCTACCGCCTCCTCCGAGAAGTGATCGATGCGATCAATGAAGTTTGGGACGGCCCTCTTTTTGTGCGCATTTCAGCACACGACTACGCGGAAGGCGGCATGGATCCGGAACAATACGTGGAAATGGCGCAATGTATGAAAGCGCAGGGCGTCGACTTGATCGATGTCAGTTCCGGCGCTGTGGTTCCTGCACAGATCCAGGTGTTCCCGGGGTATCAGGTGCCATTTGCCGAAACCATCAAGCACCGCACTCCGATCGCAACCGGAGCAGTCGGCCTGATCACAAGCTCGCTCCATGCAGAAGAAATCCTGCAGAACAACCGCGCAGACATGATTTTCCTGGCACGTGAGCTGCTCCGCGACCCTTACTGGGCTTATACAGCTTCCCGGGAACTTGGCGCGTCTATCGATGTACCGGAGCCGTATACACGCGGGTGGGTATAAGTCAGTTGCAAAACGTCCGGAATTTAGTATACTTAAAGTAACGTAAAAAAACCGAATGCAGGCGCATTCGGCCAGCTGCATGCCGCGCAAGAGCGGTTGGCTGGAATCTTGGCTTTTGAAATAACCGTCATTCCTCACCACAAGGGACGGTTATTTTTTTTTATTGACGATCAAGATCATGGAAACGACCAGCGTCAAGGCGCTGATGGTAACCCCGATGCTCGTAAAGACGAGTCCGAATGATTCTGCAATTGTCATATCACCACCCCCTTTCCCGGGAATGGCCAAACCGTCCTCATGCAGCTGTACCTTTATTTTATCATATATCGAACATATGTTCTATTATTTATATAAAGAATTTCAAATATTACCTAAAAAAAGCCATCTTTTTAGATGGCTTTCCAATTTCTTCTTATTTTTTCTTGATTTCGCGTGTCTGGTGATGCCATTCGAATTCCATGAAGTCCCTGGCGATAAACGCAGACGAATGGACTTCTTTCACTTGGCCCAACAACCGCTTTTCATCTTCCGGCAAAAACCGGGCGCTGATGTGGTTGAAGATCACGCTTTTTGCGCCGGCAAGGCTTGCGGTGCGCGCCGCGTCGAGGAACGTCGAATGCCCATAGTCCGTCGCCAATTTCTGCGTCTCCGCATCGAACGTCGCTTCGTGGACAATGACGTCCGCATCGCGGCTGAGCCGGATGGCGGCTTCCGAAAACCTCGTATCGCCCAATATGGCTACCGTGAAACCCGGTTCCCCTTTTTCCGTCACTTCGGAACTTTTCACCACGGTTCCATCGCTGAGCATTATGTCTTCCCCATTTTTCAGCTTGGCGAGAAGCGGCCCTTTCGGCACGCCGAGTGCGGTGGCTTTCTCGATCAAAAGCTTCGGCGGAAGGGGTTTCTGCTGGATGCGGTAGCCCCAGCACGGAATGGCGTGGTCGAGTTCGGCCGTTTCCACTGTCATCCCTTCGTCTTCGAACAGGATGCCTTCGCGTTGCTCAAAATAATTGATGCGGTATGTCAGGTGGGTCCGGCTCAGACGCAGGACCGTTTCGACATATTCCTGAAGCCCCGGCGGCCCGTAAAGATCGATGGCTTCGTCGCCGCCCAGAAACGAGCGGGACCCCAACAAGCCGGGCAGCCCGAAAATATGGTCGCCGTGCATATGCGTAATAAAGATCTTCTCGATTTTGCGTAATTTCACCGAGGTGTGCAAAATCTGGTGCTGGGCGGCTTCGCCGCAATCAAACAGCCAGACAGTGCCGCGCTCCTCGAGCAGTTTCAAGGCAAGCGAGCTGGTATGGCGCATTTTGGATGGCATGCCCGCACCTGTGCCCAGAAATAATAGCTGCATAATTCCCCTACTTTCTTTCATGTTCGTGGTCATCCAGAAAATCCTTGCTGAAGCTGGTCTTGGAATCATACGAGGTCTTTTTGTATTTCGCGCCTTTGATCACGACGTTCTTGCCGAACTTTGCTTCGAGCTTGCTCATCAGTTCGAGCAGCGGCTCTTCTCTGGCATGCTCCTGATAATTGAACAAGCTGAGCTGCTCGGTCATTTCGCCTTTGTCCGCAACATTCGACACAGTGACGCCGACTAGCCGCAGCGGTTCGCCGTTCCAGTGCCTGGTGAACAGCTCCCAGGCGTTCCGGAATATATCATCCGCTTTCCACACCGTGTTTTTCAACGTGATGCTTCGGGTGCGGTTCTGCCAATCGGAGCTCCGCGTCTGGATGCTGACGGTCGGGCCGGCAAGCTCTTTCGCTTCGAGCCGGTTCGCCACTTTATCGGACAGCTTGCGGAAAATCGCTTTCAGCTCTGCTTCATCGGTTTCATCAATGGGAAGCGTCGTCGATGTGCCGACGCTTTTCGTATCGTAGATGGAATCGGGATCCACAATTCTTTCATCGATGCCGTTCGCGCGCATCTGGAGCCGGATGCCGTTTTTCCCCATCTTCTCTTTCATGAGGCCTTCATTTGCCGTCGCCAGGTCGCCGATCGTCAATATCGACAGCCGCTTCAATTTCTCCGCTGTGCTTTCGCCGATGCCATGCATCTCGATAACCGGCAAATGCCAAAGTTTTTCTTGGATATCCCGTTTGCGCAGAATGGTGATGCCAAGCGGCTTTTTCATATCCGAGGCAGTCTTCGCCAGAAATTTGTTCGGGGCAATGCCAAGCGAACATGGCAGATCCAGCTCCGACAGCATGCGCTGCTGGATTTCCTTCGCCAATTCAACGGCATCCCGTTCCATGGCAATGTCAGTGACATCGACATAACCTTCATCGATCGACACCGGCTCGACCAGGTCGGTGTATGAGCGCAAGATTGCGAACATCGCCTTGGAAGCTGCCCGGTACCGCTCGAAATTCGGCGGCAGGAGGATGAGCTCCGGAAATTTGCGCTTCGCTTCGTGCACTTGCATCGTCGTATAGATGCCATGGGCACGCGCTTCATAGGAGCAAGTCACGATGATGCCCCGCCGCTCTTTCGGATTTCCTGCAATCGCGAGCGCTTTCCCTTTCAGGCTCGGGTCATGCGACTGTTCGACCGATGCATAAAAACTATTCATATCGATGTGGAAAATCACTCGCCCTGCCATATAGATCGCTTCGCTTTCTTCATTGTATTCTTCCATTTTACCATAAGAAAAGCGCGTCCGCCTTACTTGCCGCGCGGCTGGAGTTCAGACCATGCTATGCTTGGGCTGAATTAAAACCTGAGAACTCTTTGTTTTTATTCCTGGAAAACGAATGTTTCTCCTGCAGTTGGCGGAGAATGCTTCTATGGGAACATTCATTATTATGGCTAGGAAAATAAATACGCTCAGCGAATGTTAAAATACGCACGACGATTGAGGAAATACGCACGACAAAGGTTAAAATACGCTCAGCAAAGGTTAAATACGATTCTGAGGATTCCTGCCCACTATTATTGTTTCTCTAATTGATGCCAATTACCATTTTCCCTAATTGCTTATCTACAAAATAAAACAGAGAGACCCGGCCAGGTCCTCTCTGTTTCGATGGCACATTATTTTTTTACGGACTCTTTGACGATCTCCACGAGAAGTTCCGTCAGCTTCTCGAGTTCTTCGATCGGCATGCGTTCTTTTTTGGTATGGATTTCTTCATAGCCGACACACAAGTTCACCGTCGGGATTCCGAAACCGTTGAAGATATTGGCATCGCTTCCCCCGCCGCTTGTGAGGATCGGTGAGGGGCGTCCGATGTTCGCTGCCGCCCGTTTGGCGATTTCCACAACCGGTGCGTCTTCATCGAACGAAAATCCAGGGTACATCAGCTTGACTTCCGTGACCGCACGGCCGCCGAAGCTTTCCGCCACTTCCTCGAAGACGGATTCCATATGAGCGGTCTGAGCGGCCAGCTTGTCTTCTTTGATGGAACGGGCTTCTGACAAAATATGCACTTCGTCGCAGACGATGTTCGTCGCTTTGCCGCCTTCGAAACGGCCGATGTTTGCGGTCGTCTCGGAATCGATGCGGCCGAGCGTCATTTTGGATATCGCTTTTGCAGCCAGCGTGATGGCGGAGATGCCTTTTTCAGGCGCTACTCCGGCATGCGCTGTTTTGCCATAGATCGTGGTCCACAGTTTCGCCTGGTAAGGCGCGGCTGTGACAATGCCGCCTACTTTGCCGTTGCTGTCCACGGCGTAGCCGTATTTCGCGAACAAGAGCGACGCGTCCAGCTCTTTTGCACCCACGAGGCCGCTTTCCTCTCCGGCGGTGATGACGAACTGGATATCGCCATGCTCGATTTCCTGCTCCTGGATCACACGGATCATTTCGAACATGGCGGCGATGCCTGCCTTGTCGTCAGCCCCGAGGATCGTCGTACCGTCGGAATAGACATAACCGTTGCGGATTTCCGGCTGGATGTTCTTCCCCGGTACGACTGTGTCCATATGGGAAGTGAAATAAATCGCCGGCACGTCCGGCGCTGCTCCGCGAAGCGTGGCAATCAGGTTGCCGGCACCGTGGCCGTTATGGAACGCTGAATTGTCTTCTTTCACATAAAATCCGAGCGCTTCCATTTTTTCTTTCAGGACTTTTGCAATCTTCGCTTCATCTTTTGTTTCTGAGTCAATTTGTACCAACTCGAGAAATTCATTGAGCAATCTGTCTTTCTTCATTTTGGTACCTCTTTTTCTATTATAATGGCATGTTGCCGTGCTTTTTGGCAGGGCGGGAATCTTTCTTGTGGCGCATCATTTCAAGCGCCTGGATCAGTTTAATGCGGGTTTCCCGCGGATCGATGACGTCATCCACCATTCCTTGCGCTGCTGCGACATAAGGGTTTGCGAACTTCTCGCGGTATTCTTCGATTTTCTGGGCGCGCATCTCTTCCGGGTTGTCGCTTGCAGCGATTTCACGTGCAAAGATGATGTTTGCAGCGCCGTTTGGCCCCATAACGGCGATTTCCGCATTCGGCCATGAATAAACCAGATCCGCGCCGATCGATTTCGAGTTCAGGGCAACGTAGGCGCCGCCATATGCTTTGCGCAGGATGACTGTCATTTTCGGCACAGTCGCTTCCGAGTACGCATAAAGGATCTTCGCGCCGTGGCGGATGATGCCGCCGTGTTCCTGTTTGATGCCCGGGAAAAAGCCAGTGACATCTTCGAACGTGATCAACGGGATGTTGAATGAGTCACAGAAGCGGATAAACCGCGCCGCTTTATCGGAAGAATCGATGTCCAGGCCGCCTGCCATCACTTTCGGCTGATTGCACACCAATCCGACGGTTTCACCTTTGATCCGTGCAAGGCCGATGACGATATTGCGGGCAAACTCCGGCTGCACTTCCATGAAGCTGTCCGTATCTACGACCTGCTCCACGACTTTCCGGACATCGTATGGCCGGATGGCTTCATATGGAACAACATCCGCTAGGTCCGGACGGTAATCGTCCTTTTCATCCACGGCAAGGCGCGGCGGCAGCTCCTGGTTGTTCTGCGGCAAGTAACTGATAAGGCGGCGCACCATGTTCAGGACTTCCTCTTCGGAATCCGAACGGAAATGCGCATTTCCGCTGATTGCTGTATGTACTCTCGATCCACCGAGGTCTTCGGAAGAAATCTTCTCGCCGGTCACCGTTTCGATGACTTTCGGGCCTGTGATGAACATCTGGCTCGTTTTATCGACCATGAAAACAAAATCCGTGATTGCCGGCGAATACACCGCGCCGCCGGCAGATGGCCCCATAATGACCGAAATTTGGGGAATGACCCCGGAATAGATCGAATTGCGGTAGAAGATATGGCCGTAGCCATCAAGCGATAAGACGCCTTCCTGGATGCGGGCGCCGCCTGAATCGTTCAGGCCGATGAATGGCGCGCCGTTTTTCGCCGCCAAGTCCATGACGTTGGCGATTTTCTTCGCATGCATTTCGCCGAGTGCCCCGCCGAAGACCGTGAAGTCCTGTGAAAACAGGTAGATCGGGCGTCCGTTGACTTTTCCGTATCCTGTGACCACGCCTTCGCCAGGGCCTTTTGCCATGCCGAAATCGGTCGTCCGGTGTTCCATGAACGGGCTGAGCTCCACGAATGAGCCTTCATCGACCAATAATTCGATCCGTTCCCGCGCTGTCAGCTTCCCCTTTTCGTGCTGCTTGCTGATGCGGTCTTCCCCGCCCCCAAGCTCGATTTCCCGCTTGCGGTCGTACAATTCATTGATTCTTTCGTAAATGTCCATTTCCCCACTCCTCAATCATTGCTTTTCACAAAGTTCGTATAATACCCCATTTGAAGATTTCGGATGCAAAAAGGCAACCATCGCCCCGCCAGCTCCCGGTTTTGCTTCCTCGCTTAAGAGCTGCACCCCTTTTTCACGCAGTTCCGCCATTCGCGTATCGATGTCTTCCACGCCGAACGCGATGTGGTGGATGCCTTCGCCCCGCTTGTCTATGAACTTGGCTATCGGGCTCGTCTCATCCATGGGCTCCAGCAGTTCCAGTTTGATGTTGCCGGCATCGATGAACGCAACCCGCACTTTCTGCGAAGCCACTTCCTCGATTTTCAATAAAGGACAGCCGAGCGTCTCCGTGTAATACGGAATGACATCTTCCAAAATACGCACTGCGATGCCGATATGGTCGACTTTCTTCATCTTTTTCACTTCCTTTTTTATGTTCTCTTTTATTGTACCTATTCAAGCCTTAAAACTCTAGCTGTTCGCAGAATATTGGGTACAGTAAACCGTCACTCTACAAATTGCTCTCCATTTATGGTATCATTTTTCTAAGCAATCAAGAGACAAAGGAGCAATAATTGAATGAGAAACCAATCTTTCCGCAAATTTGTTATCTATGCAATGATCACATTGATGCTATTGTCGTCACTGATGATGGGCCTTAGCTTCATCATTTAATCTTCAAAAAGAACAGCAGAAGCCTCCTGGCTTCTGCTGTTTTCAATTCGATGCTATTTAAAGGCGCTGGCAATGAACATTGAAGCATCCTGCCCGGCGAAAATACGGGGGCCGTGATGGAAAGTTCGTACGGACGGATTGCGGAAACCTGCTTCCCGCAGGCTTTCCTTCAGTCCCTCATGTGTGAAACCGTTATGGATCTTCGGATGGTTTACATTCGCGTTTTTATCAAAGTCGACAATGATCAGTTTGCCGCCTTCCGTCAGGATGCCATGCAATTCCTGCAGTATTTTCCGCGTATCCGGTATATGGAGCAGGACAAGGGACAGGAGAATGACGTCAGCCTGCAGCTCTGCCTTGTTTTGCGTGAAGTCCGAAACGAGCACTTCAGCATTGGTGATGCCCCGCTGTGCAATTTTGTATGAAGCGGCTTCAAGCATGCCTTCCGATGAATCTACAAGCATGACCGAATCCAGTAGATCCGCCAGCTCCAAGCTGACCAGGCCGGTGCCGCTGCCGTAATCCAGCAGGGATTGGGCTTGGGAGCCCCGCAATTCCTTCCGAACTTCCCCGACAACCACCTCTGCCAAGGCCTTTCTTTCCACGGTATCGTATTTTTTAGCCATCTCTTCGAAAATGTTGTTCTCCAATTCATTCTCCCCCTATTGTAAACCGATTACCGCTCGCTGCCGATCCATTCAAAAAGGATAGCCGCCCTTGAAGTTGAGCAGGCTATCCCTGAATTTAGGCATTCGACGTTTTCTTGTTTGTGAACCCTTTATAGGAAGACTTGATTTCCAAGTAATCTTCCATTTCTTCAATGACATGGTGAAGAGCTGCCATCGCCAAGAATTTCTGGTGGTTGTCCGGGAGCGGCATGTCGGCAAATTTAGCTTTTAAAGAAGCTAGCTTCGCCAAGTAATGGGACGCTGTGTTGCCGGAATGCACGTGGGCTGCCAAATCTTCCATAAATTCAGCCACTAAGCTGGACTGGCCGATGGTCACTGGCAGCGCTGTAATCTTCGGAAGTATGCGCTCGATGATTTCGAGCTGCTGTTCGCGCATGTCGAAATAGCGATAATACTTGTTTTCGAGCCTCGTGACATGATTTTCTACGTCCTGGTAGGCCAGTGCTTTGGCTTTCCGCAGGAGCGCTTCGCTTTCCATCAATTCCTTGCCTGTCCAGTCGGAATCGCCCTGCCGCAGATAATGTGCAGTTTCCTTAAAGATAGTGGAGTACAGCGTCTCAATGTCATACCGGTAAGCGTCGAGCTTTTTCTCGATGCTCGGCATGTACATATTGACTGCAAGCGCTGTTCCGAAACCGACAGCCATCAGGGATAATTCATTCAAAAACAGATCAAGCGTCAAATTCTTGGAATCGTAAATATGCAGCAGGATGACGGCGCTGGAAACAAAGCCGTCCGAAAATCCGAGCGATACCAGCACGGGGATGAACAACAGGATCATCAGCCCGAATATCGCCGGATGATAGGCAACTCCTTCAAAGAAGACAAAGGCATAGCCGATACCGATCAAGCTCGCGACAAAACGGGAAAACGCAGCCCGTATCGAGCGCTTCTTGGTCGGCTGGATGCACAGGATCGCCAGAATGCCGGCTGAAACATAATAATCCAATTGCAAAAGCTGCGCCACGTAGATCGCGGCTGCGGCGCCTGCCGCCGTTTTCATCGTCCGGTAGCCGATGGAGAATCGTTTCAGTTTCATAGCCCTCTCCTTTTTCACGTTAAAAAAGATGCCCTTTTTCAAGGGCATCTAAAAATTTAAATTTCGTTGCAGTGCTCTTCGAACATTTCCTGAATGTGCGAAATGACAGACATCGGGTCATGGCCTTCGATTTCGTGGCGGCCGATTTCGTCCACCATCTTGCCGTCTTTCAGCAAGACGAATGAAGGAGAAGACGGCAGGTGGTCATCGCCGAAAATGGCGCGGGCCTGAGCTGTCGCTTCCTTGTCCTGGCCTGCAAAAACCGTCAGCAAACGGTCCGGGCGCTTGTCGTAATGCACGGAATGCAATGCAGCAGGGCGTGCAATGCCGCCGGCGCATCCGCAGACCGAGTTGATCATGACGAGGCTAGTGCCGGGCTGTGCAAACACTTCGTTCACTTCTTCAGCTGTCTCTAATTGTGTATATCCGCCGTCAACCAATTCCTGACGCGCTTGTTTGACGATATCGTTCATCAAAAAGTTGAAATCCATAGCCATTCGTTCATCACTCCTTTAAATTTTCCTTCATTAATCATAGCAGGCTTTGAATAGACTTGCAAAAGAGCTTACTCAAAAAGGGTTTCGATGGCGCGGGTGACGGTCACCTGTTCCTCCATCACTTTTTGTTCCAGTTCCTTCACTTGCTCACGGCGCGTGCGGTCGTCGAAAAAGCGGCTGAGCAGCTCGTCGGTGAGCATCGAACGGAACCAGTCTTTTGTCTGTTTTTGGCGGCGGCTCTTGAAGATGCCGTTCGCTTTTGCAGCCGATTCGAATTCCTGTACCATGTCCCAGACTTCCCGGATGCCGGACTCTTCGAACGAAGAGGCTGGCAGAGCTTGCGTTTTCCAGCCTTCCGTCGCCTGCTGCAGGAAATGCAGGATGCTTTTGTATTCGCGGACGGTCTTTTTCGCGAGCTCCGCGTTCGGCCCGTCCGCCTTGTGGACGATGATGGCATCCGCAAGCTCGAGGATGCCCTTTTTCATGCCTTGCAGCTCATCCCCGGCACCGGTCAAAACGAGCAGCAGAAACATGTCGACCATACCGCGCACCAGCGTCTCGCTTTGTCCGACGCCGACCGTTTCCACCAAAATGATGTTGTAGCCAGCCGCTTCACACAGCAGCATCGTCTCGCGCGTCTTTTTGTGGACGCCGCCCAGTGTGCCGGCTGTCGGTGAAGGCCGTATGAACGCTTTCGGATTTTTCGCCAAGCTTTCCATCCGGGTCTTGTCGCCGAGGATGCTGCCGCCGGTGACCGACGAACTCGGGTCGATGGCGAGGACCGCCACACGGTGCCCAAGCGAAGTCAGCAGCTCGCCGAATGTCTCGATAAACGTGCTTTTTCCGGCTCCCGGAACGCCAGTGATGCCGATCCGGATGCTGTTCCCGGTTTCAGGCAGCAGCCGGTTCAAGAGCTCCTGCCCGAATTTCTTGTCGTCCGGATTGGCGCTTTCCAGAAGCGTGATCGCCTTTCCTAAATGCAAACGCGATCCGCTCTGGACTCCGTTGGCCAGTTCTTCCAGATCGAAATTCCTTGCCGGAGGTTTTTTGAACTTTTTGCGGGGCGCCGATTTCATGCCGTCATGGGACTCATTGACCCCTTCCATGACCCGGCGCGACCCTTGTTCGCGGTCCATCAGTCGGCCACTTCCTCATATCCGAGCCGCTGGTAGATTTCTTCAATGACTTTTTGGGCCGCTACCGGAATGACGGTTCCCGGACCGAAAATGGCGCTTGCGCCGTTTTCGCGGAGGAATGCATAATCCTGTGCCGGAATGACCCCGCCGACGACAATTAAGATGTCCTCGCGCCCGACTTTTTTCAATTCCGCTGCCAAATCCGGTACAAGTGTCATATGGCCGGCAGCCAGGGAACTGACCCCGATGACATGTACATCATTCTCAGCTGCCTGCTGTGCGGTTTCTGCAGGGGTCTGGAAGAGCGGTCCGATATCCACATCAAAGCCAAGATCGGCAAATGCCGTCGCGATTACTTTCGCGCCGCGGTCATGGCCATCCTGCCCCATCTTCGCAATCAGGATGCGAGGACGGCGACCTTCATTTTCAATAAAATCTTCGGTCATTTCTTTGACGATCTTCATTTCTCCCTGGTTGGAGAAGTTGGAGCTGTATACGCCGCTCACTGAACGGATCACCGCCTTATGTCTGCCGGACGCTTTTTCGATGGCATCCGAAATTTCCCCGAGCGACGCGCGGTGGCGCGCCGCATCGATGGCACATGCCAAAATATTGGCTTCGCCGCTTTCGGCAGCATGCGCCAATGCATCCAGGGCTTTTTGGACCCTTTCCTCGTCACGTTCCGCTTTCATGCGGTCGAGCCGCTCAATCTGCTTTTTGCGGACCATCGTGTTGTCGATGTTCAGGATATCGATCGGGTCTTCCTGGTCGAGCCGGTAGCGGTTGACCCCGATGATGACTTCTTCATTCGAATCGATTTGCGCCTGCTTTTTGGCAGCCGCTTCTTCGATCCGCATCTTCGGCAAGCCGGTTTCAATCGCTTTTGCCATGCCGCCGAGCTCTTCGACTTCCTCGATCAATGCCCATGCTTTCTCCGTCAATTCCTTTGTAAGCGCCTCGACATAATGCGAACCGCCCCATGGATCGATGACTTTGGTCATGCCGGTTTCTTCCTGAAGGAACAACTGCGTATTGCGCGCAATTCGAGCGGAGAAATCGGTCGGAAGCGCAATCGCTTCATCAAGTGCATTCGTGTGCAGTGATTGCGTATGGCCCATCGCCGCCGCGTTCGCTTCAATCAACGTACGCGTGACGTTATTGAATGGGTCCTGCTCGGTCAGACTCCAGCCTGAAGTCTGAGAGTGCGTCCGGAGTGCCAGCGATTTATCGTTTTTCGGATCGAACGATTTCATCATCTTCGCCCAGATTTCCCGGCCGGCGCGCATTTTCGCAATCTCCATAAAGTAGTTCAGGCCAATGCCCCAGAAGAACGACAGGCGCGGTGCGAATGAATCAATGCCGATCCCGGCAGCGAGCCCGGTGCGGACGTATTCCAGTCCATCAGCCAGCGTGTAAGCCAGCTCGATGTCAGCTGTCGCTCCTGCTTCCTGGATGTGGTAGCCCGAGATGGAAATCGAGTTGAACTTCGGCATATGCTCAGAAGTGTATTTAAAGATATCCGCGATGATCTTCATCGACATCGCCGGCGGATAGATATACGTGTTGCGGACCATATACTCTTTTAGAATGTCGTTCTGGATCGTTCCCGCCAATTGCTCCGGAGAGACGCCTTGCTCTTCCGCAGCGACGATGAAAAACGCCATGATCGGCACAACGGCCCCATTCATGGTCATGGAAACCGACATCTGGTCCAGCGGAATGCCGTCAAAGAGGATTTTCATGTCTTCGACGCTGTCGATCGCGACGCCTGCCTTGCCGACATCGCCGACGACGCGCGGATGATCGGAATCATAGCCGCGGTGGGTGGCCAAGTCAAAAGCGACGGAAAGGCCCTTCTGCCCCATCGCCAAGTTACGGCGGTAAAACGCGTTGCTTTCTTCAGCAGTCGAGAAGCCTGCATACTGTCGTACGGTCCACGGGCGAGAAACGTACATTGTCGGGTACGGCCCGCGGACATTCGGTGCAAAGCCCGGCATGCTGTCCTGTAGGGTTTCCGTGTCTTCCGCCGTGTAGACCGGTTTGACCGCAATCCCTTCATTCGTTTCAAAAGGCTCTTGTTGGATGGCTTCATTTTGCTTGATTCTCAAATGTGCTAAATCCACTTTGGAAAAATCAGGTTTCGGCATGTTTACAAGGCCTCCTTTCCGAGACTGAGGATTTGTTCGAGCTTGGATGTAATATGCCGTCCGGAATAGATGGCGTCTTGTACGCCATATGACTTCCATTCTTCCGATTTGTCTGCTGGAATTCTGCCGGCTACATCGACGTTAGCCTCTGTGTCCAACCCCGGTAATAGCTGCCCGATCTCTTCTTTCGATCCGCAAAGGACCGCATAGTCGATGCCATGTTCAGCCAAGTAGCGGTTAACTTCTTCGGCTGTCGTCAGTTCCGGGCTGATCGCCGGTTCGATGCCGCCGACTGCCAGGAAGCCCTGCACAAAATCGGACTGCGCTTTGACCGTCTTTAACGGGCCAAGGAGAAGGATCGCCGCCTTCAAAATTTTCTCTTTGTTTTGCGATCGCAATTTTTCGAAAGGCGACGCCAGGCGTTTCGCTGTGATGTACTCAAGGTGGCTGTCATCGATCGCCCCTTCTTTTACCACTTCCTGCGGATCGGCGTAGACATTCGTGCCGATCAGAGAGGCTTTCCGTGTGGCCACTTGTTCTTTGCGCTCCAACCACTTCGCCTGGAAGTCATCTGCAAGCCAGCCGGACTGCATCACTTCGGCATAGCCGCCGGCCTGTTCAATTTCGAGGAAATAGCTCCATGCCGCATCGACGTACTCTTTCGTCAGCGTCTCGATAAAATAAGAACCGGCCGAAGCGTCAAGCACATGGGTCACATGCGTTTCTTCTTTTAGGACCAATTGGACATTGCGCGCAATGCGGCGGCTTTTGGAGTCCGGCCCCGTCAGGAAATCATGCGGATGGACCGTATGGGCATTTGAACCGCCGAGTACCGCAGAAAAGGCGGAATTGCCTGCACGGAGCAAGTTCACATAGGAATCCAATTTGGAATAAGAGCGCACCGAACTCTCGGTGAAGACCGGAATCGGCGGTGCTTCTTGGCCATACGCTTCACAAAAAGCGTTCCACAGCACGCGGAAAGCGCGCAGTTTCGCGATTTCCTGGAAAAATTGCGTATCCACTGCAAAACGGACCCATAATTTCGAAGCCTCTTCAGAGAAATTCTCTTTTGAAACCGATTCGGCGAGAATGCTGAGCGCCACCCCGAGTTCGTGGACAATCGTGCCGCCTGCCTGGTGGACAGGGATGGTATCGACCATCCTTGTCCGCACATTCTTCGGCGCTTCTACCGGGTGTTCCGAGAAAATGACACCTTGGACATGATCAGAATGGTCTACGTCGATAAAGTCGAAGACGCGCAGGATTTCGTTGTCTTCCTTGACCAGCTTGAAATAAAGCGGGTAGCGGACGATCAATGCTGCAAGCTCCTCCAGTTCAGCGTCCGACCAGACCAGGTTTTTATGGCTGGTATAGACGATCATTTCATTCCCTTTGGAAATATCTTCTTTGGCAGCCTCCAAAAAACCGGCTGCCGTTTCTGCAGCCGTTTCCTGTGCGATAAACCAGCCTGGCAAGCGCTTGCCATTCTGGACGGCGGCCGCCTGGTTTTCTGCCGAATGGAGGATGCGTTCGAGCATTTCTTTGGTATATAAAGGTTCGAGGGTAATCTCTTCAATGGTCGGCGTTTTTAATGTCTCGTCAAAAGGCTTGCCTTTCAGCGCCTTTTGAGCCGCTTCTTTCCATTCCTGGTATGTACGTTCCGAAAATTGAGTCTTTTTCATTGATTCGATAGTCAAGTTTTTCCCTCCCTACAGGATCTCTCTTTCATTTTACCTGAGTGTTGCTGGACATTAAAGCAAAAAAAGGGGCTTTAACAATAAGCTTGTTGCTCATTCCGGCGGACGCTTTCCGCGGGCTTGCGCCGAACTAACTAAGAACCTGTGCTCCTGCGCAAGCTCGTCGCAAATACTTGCCCTCGCAAGCTTCGGTCAAGCATTGACTGGCGTCCGAGTGGATTTCGGCACTTCGCTTTCCCGCTGGCAAAAACGGTGCTCCTGCATCGCTTCGCTGCTTCGTCGCAAACAAGTTGGTCGAACTGCCTTCGACCAACTTGCTCGCCGCCTCCATTCCCAACAGTCTTATAAAAAATGCAAAAAGCTAGCAGGGAAAAGCAATGCTTTTTCCTGCTAGCTTTAAGATTAGATTCATAAGAAAACCTTTTAAACTTAATAAACAGATGTATTTTCTTTGTTCATGTTCTCCAGGATCTCTTTTACGCGGCCGAGGAATTGTCCGCAGACAAGCCCGTCAAGGACGCGGTGGTCTAGAGAAAGGCACAGGTTGACCATGTCGCGGGCGGCGATCATGCCGTTGCCCATGATCATCGGGCGTTTGACAATCGATTCCACTTGCAGGATGGCTGCCTGCGGATGATTGATGATGCCCATCGACTGGACCGATCCGAACGAACCGGTATTGTTGACGGTGAACGTTCCACCCTGCATGTCTGCAGAACCGAGTTTGCCGCCGCGCGCCTTGAGTGCAAGATCGTTGATGTCGCGGCCGATGCCTTTTACCGATTTTTCATCCGAATTGCGGATGACCGGCACAAAGAGGGCGTTATCAGAAGCGACAGCAATCGAGATGTTGATGTCTTTCTTCTGGATGATCTTGTCGCCTGCCCACATCGAGTTCATCATCGGGAATTCTTTCAAAGCTTGGGAAACGGCTTTCACGAAGAACGCGAAATACGTAATGTTAAACCCTTCTTTTTTCTTGAATTCGCCTTTGATCGAATCGCGGTATGCGACAAGGTCCGTGACGTCCACTTCGATCATCATCCATGCGTGAGGCGCTTCGTGCTTGCTCTTCAGCATATTGGCAGCAATTGCGCGGCGGACGCCGGTAACCGGAATTTCCACATCTCCCGGAGCGCTTTGGATTGGCGCCGATTTAGCGGCTGGTGCAGACGGCTGCGCTTGCGGTGCTTCCGTCTGTGGAGCCGGCGCTTCCGTTTGGGCAGGTGCTGCAGCCGGTGCATCGCCCGCTTTCGGGATATTGCCGCTTTCGATCAAGGCTAGCAAATCTTTGCGCGTGATGCGCCCTTCATTGCCGGACCCCTGTACTTGAGACAAATCGATGTCGTTATCTTGAGCCAGGCGGAGGACCGCTGGCGAGTAGCGGGCTTTCGATCCTTCCGGACGAACCGGTTGGGAAGAGCCTTTTTCGCCCGTCAAGCCTTTTGTAACTTCTGTGTCCGCTGCCGGCATGACGTTTTCTTTTCCTGCATTGGCAGGCTGCGGCGTCGCTTCTTCAGCAGGGGCTGAATCGCCGCCTTCTGTTTCGATCGTGCAGACGATTTCGCCGACTGCGAGTGTTTCCCCTTCAGCAGCAACCAGTTCCTTGATGGTCCCTGTGAATGAAGAAGGCACTTCCGCTGTCACTTTATCTGTGTTGACTTCCGCCAACGGGTCGTATTTATTGACGTGGTCGCCCGGCTGGACGAGCCATTTCTCAATGGTACCTTCCGTGACACTTTCGCCAAGCTGGGGCATTTTGATATTTTCAATAGCCAAAGGGATTCCTCCTTTTCTGCATTTCAATTAAAATTCTGCTAGTTCCCGCATCGCTTTTTCAACTTTGTCCGGGTTGATCATGAAGAATTTCTCCATCGTCGGCGCATACGGCATTGCCGGAATGTCCGGGCCGGCCAAGCGCTTGATCGGAGCATCCAGGTCGAACAGGCAGTTTTCAGCGATGATCGCTGCGACTTCCCCGATGATGCTTCCTTCTTTATTGTCTTCTGTCACTAGCAAAACTTTGCCGGTTTTCTTCGCTGCTTCGATGATCGCTTCTTTATCTAACGGATAAATCGTCCGCAGGTCAAGGATGTGCGCGGAGATGCCGTCTTCTGCCAGGCGCTCTGCCGCTTGAAGGGCAAAGTGGACCGCCAGGCCGTAAGTGATGACGGTGATATCGTCGCCTTCACGCTTCACATCGGCTTTGCCGATTTCGATCGTATAGTCTTCTTCCGGCACTTCGCCTTTGATTAGGCGGTAAGCGCGCTTGTGCTCGAAGAACATGACGGGATCTTCATCGCGGATTGCTGCTTTCAGCAAGCCTTTCGCGTCATACGGTGTTGAAGGGATGACGATTTTAAGTCCCGGCTGGTTTGCAAAAACCGCTTCCACGGATTGCGAATGGTACAAAGCGCCGTGGACGCCGCCGCCGAATGGCGCACGGAAAACGATCGGGCAGGACCAGTCGTTGTTTGAACGATAACGGATGCGCGAAGCTTCCGAGATGATCTGGTTGACTGCCGGCATGATGAAATCCGCGAACTGGAATTCTGCAATCGGGCGCATGCCGTACATGGCAGCGCCGATGGCTACGCCCGCGATAGCGGATTCCGCAAGCGGAGCATCCACTACTCGGTCTTCGCCGAACTGGTCGTACAAGCCCTGCGTCGCTTTGAAAACGCCGCCTTTTTTGCCGACATCCTCCCCGATGACAAAGACGTTTTCGTCGCGTTCCATTTCTTCTTTCATGGCAAGCGTGATGGCGTCGATATAATTCATAACTGCCATTATTCGTTACCCCCTTGTTCTGCGTAAACGTATTTCATGGCATGTTCCGGTTCTGCGTATGGTGCATTTTCAGCATAATCGGTTGCTTCGTTGACGATCGCCATGATGCGTTTGTTGATATCCGCTTCCAGCGCATCGTCCATGATGCCATTTTCTTTCAGATAAGCGCCGAATAAAAGAATCGGATCTTTTTCTTTTTGTGCAGCCAGTTCATCGGCTGAACGATATTGGCGGTGGTCATCATCCGAAGAGTGCGCCGTCATCCGCTCCGAGACGGTTTCGATCAAGCTCGGGCCTTCGCCGCGGCGTGCGCGGTCTGCCGCTTCTTTTACGTGCTTGTAGACTTCGATCGGGTCGTTTCCGTCGATCGTAACACCCGGCATGCCGTATCCGGCAGCGCGGTCTGAAACGTTCTTGCTCGCCACTTGGCGGTCATAAGGAACGGAAATCGCGTATTTATTGTTTTCGACCATCGTGATGACCGGCAATTTATGGACACCTGCAAAGTTCAGGCCTTCATGGAAATCCCCTTGGTTGGACGAGCCTTCACCAAGCGTCGTAAATGTGATGAAATCTTTTTTCTTCATTTTTCCGGCAAGCGCCACACCGACTGCGTGCGGCAATTGCGTCGTTACTGGAGAAGAACCTGTCAGGATGCGGTTTTTCTTCTGTCCGAAATGGCCCGGCATCTGGCGTCCGCCGGAGTTCGGATCTTCCGCTTTTGCGAATGCCGAAAGCATCAATTCTTTCGGAGTCATGCCGAAATGCAAGACGACGCCAAGGTCGCGGTAATAAGGTGCGATATAGTCTTTTGTGTTGTCCAGCGCGTAAGCCGCTCCGACCTGGGCCGCTTCCTGCCCCTGGCATGAGATGACGAACGGGATTTTGCCCGCCCGGTTCAACAGCCACATGCGCTCATCGACGCGGCGCGCCGTAAGCATCGTTTCATACATTTTCAGCAAATCATCGTTTGATAAGCCTACCTCTTCATGTCTTGAAGCCATTTAAATTCCTCCCTTAGCTATGAATCGCTTTGCCGTCTACAGCCAATGCCGCTTCGCCCATCACTTCGGAAAGTGTCGGGTGCGGATGGATCGTATCGGCGATTTCCCACGGTGTTGCATCCAGAACCATGGCCAGGCCAGCTTCTGAAATCATATCGGTCACGTGCGGCCCGATCATGTGGACACCTAGAATGTCATTTGTCGCTTTATCGGCTACGATTTTGACAAAACCGTCCGATTCTCCGTAAACAAGCGCTTTGCCGATCGCTTTGAAGGAGAATTTGCCGACTTTAACATCGTGGCCTTTTTCTTTCGCCTGCTCTTCAGTGATGCCAACGCTTGCAGCTTCCGGATTAGAATAAATGCAGCGGGACACCAGATCGTAATTGATGGCATGCGGATTGTTCCCTTTAATATGCTCGATCGCAGTAATGCCTTCGTGAGATGCGACATGCGCCAATTGAAGGCCGCCGATCACATCGCCGATTGCGTAGATATGCGATTCTTTGGTCTGGAATGAAGGTTTGACTTTGATAAAGCCGTTCTCCACCTGGATGTCCGTGTTTTCCAGTCCAATGTTCTCGACATTGGCTTGTCGCCCGACCGATACCAGCATTTTTTCAGCGGTGAAGGTTTCATTGCCGCCTTTTAGTTCGGCTTGGATTGTCACGCCGTTTTCACCGGTTTGAAGGGTATCCGCGAGCACTTTCGCACTTGTCGCAAACTTGATGCCTTTTTTCGCCAGCAATTTCTGCATTTCTTTTGAAACGTCCTTGTCTTCTGTCGGAATGATGCGGTCTGCGTATTCGATGACCGTCACGTCCACTCCAAAATCGTTGAGCATCGAAGCCCATTCGATTCCGATGACGCCGCCGCCGACAATCAAGATCGACTTCGGAAGCTCTTCCATTTGAAGCGCTTCATCGGAGCTCATGACGAATTCTCCGTCGATCGTCAGGCCAGGGAGCGTCCGCGGACGTGAGCCCGTTGCGATGATGACGTTATTCGGGATGAGCATTTCGTTTTCTTCACCGTTGGTCATTTCCACCGAAACCGTACCGGCATTCGGAGAAAAGATGGATGGCCCGAGAATCCGGCCGATGCCTTCATAGACATCAATCTTGCCTTTTTTCATCAAGCCTTTGACGCCATTGTGCAATTGGTCGACAATGCCTTGTTTGCGTTCCTGTACACGCGAAAAGTCCAAAGAAACTTCGCCTGTCGTCACACCGAAATCGGCGGCATGGTTTTTCGTAGTTGAATAGACCTCTGCGCTGCGGAGCAATGCTTTGCTCGGGATGCAGCCTTTATGAAGGCATGTTCCACCAAGATTCCCTTTTTCGACGATTGCTGTTTTTAAACCGAGCTGGGCAGAGCGGATCGCTGCGACATAGCCGCCGGTTCCGCCTCCCAGGATGACCACGTCATAATTTTGTGCCATATGTGAAGCCGACCTCCTTTAATTATTGTGCTGCTGGATAAATTTTCGCGTCTTCTTCTCCGTGCAGGACACGGGAAGCCCCTTCGGCAAGCGCCTGAAGTTCGTTTTCGCCTGGCTGGACCACCACGTCGGCAATCCAGCTGATGCGGCTGGTAATCGCTTCCACGAATCCTTTGCCGTAAGCCAGGCCGCCGGTCAAGATGATGGCGTCCACTTGGCCTTCGAGAACGGCGCTCGCAGATCCGATTTCCTTGGCTACCTGATACGCCATGGCATCATAGACAAGCTTCGCTTCCTCGTCGCCTTTTTGAATCCGCTTTTCGACCCGCACTGCGTCGTTCGTGCCCAGATAGCCGACGAGCCCGCCTTGGCCGACAAGCATCCGCATGATTTCCTGGCGGTAATACTGGCCGGAAAAGCACAATTCGACCAAATCGCCTGCCGGCACCGTCCCTGCGCGCTCCGGGCTGAATGGCCCGTCGCCATGCAGGCCGTTGTTGACATCGACAACCCGGCCGCCTTTATGTGCGCCAACCGTAATTCCGCCGCCCATGTGCACAACAATCAGGCGAAGGTCGCTATAGGCGCGACCTTGTTCTTTTGCGAACCGGCGGGCGACCGCCTTCTGGTTGAGTGCATGGAAGATCGATTTCCGTTCAATCAAATGAAAGCCGGAAATCCGGGCGATCGGGTCCAGTTCATCTACCACCACCGGGTCGACAATGAACGATGGGATATTTAATCCGTCAGCAATTTCAAAAGCGATGATGCCGCCTAAATTCGAGGCATGCTGGCCGGAAACACCTTTTCTCAGATCGTTGAGCATGGCTTCATTAACTGCATAGGTTCCGCCTTCGATCGGCCGGAGCAATCCGCCGCGTCCGCACACCGCACTCAAATTTGAGACATTCATGCCTTCTTCATCAAGCGCTTCCAAAATAGTCTGTTTGCGGAAAGCGAACTGGTCAATGATGGCAGGGAATTGTTCGAGCGATTCCGTTGAATGCCGAATTGTTTTTTCCATAATCAGGATATCGTTGTCAAAAACACCGATCTTGGTTGATGTCGAACCTGGGTTTAAGACCAAGATCCGATGCTGCTGTTTTTGCACAGCGACCCCTCCGTTTCGAATGTTGTATAAATTTGGGATTAATGCTTCTTGATAACGCTTCAGCCCCGTCACTCATGGCGGGGCTGCGGCGCATATCGATTTTTGAATCTTTCATTTGGCAAGCTCAACGGCCGTTTGCACTTTTCTTCTTGTCCAGCTCCAGCGCTTAGGCCCTCGAGGTCGCTTCGGTCTTGGCCAGAATGGCAAAGAGCGCCATTCACGCCAAGCCCTCCAGCGCTTGTCGGGCCTTGCAAAGCGCTTCCGCTTTTCTTTTTATCTTCTGCTTAGAATATTGTGTTCGTTGCGCAGGAATTGGCTTCTTGAGTTGCGCACGCGTTCAATGCGCTCTTCTGCCATACGGTCAGCCGCCTGGTAGCTCGGAATGCCGTCGCGTTTTGCGATTGCAAAAATTTTAGTGATGCTGTCGTAGATTGTTTCAACGCGCTTCATCGCACGCTCGTTGTTGTAGCCGTACAATTCATCGGCTACGTTGATGACGCCGCCTGAGTTAATTACGAAGTCAGGTGCGTATACGATGCCGCGTGCTTCGAGTTCATCGCCGTGGCGTTCTTCTTTCAATTGGTTGTTTGCCGAGCCGGCAACCACTTTCACTTTCAATTGAGGAATCGTTTCATCGTTGATGATCGCACCCATAGCACATGGCGCAAAGATGTCCGCATCTTGTGAGTAGATATCGTTCGGCGCCACTGCAACTGCCCCGAAAGCTTCAACCGCACGGTCGACCGCTTCCTGGTTAATGTCCGTTACGATCAATTTTGCGCCTTCTTTGTGGAGGTATTCGCAAAGTGTGTAGGCAACGTTCCCGACGCCTTGTACTGTGACCGTCTTGCCTTCCAATGAATCGTCGCCGTATGCTTCAAGAGCCGCCGCTTTCATCCCGATATAGCAGCCGTAAGCTGTAACCGGTGACGGGTTGCCTGAAGAGCCGAATGCCGGCGAAATGCCTGTGACAAAATCAGTTTCTTCGTGGATCAAGTCCATGTCCGCCACTGTTGTGCCCACATCTTCAGCAGTTATGTAGCGGCCGTTCAAGCCTTGGATGAAGCGGCCGAACGCGCGGAACATTTCTTCGTTCTTGTCTTTCAATGGATCGCCAATGATGACAGTTTTCCCGCCGCCCAGGTTCAGGCCGGCTGCAGCGTTCTTGTATGTCATTCCGCGGCCAAGGCGGATCGCATCTTCGATCGCTTCTTCTTCAGTTGCATAATTCCACATGCGGGTGCCGCCTAAAGCCGGCCCTAAAGTCGTGTCGTGGATGCAGATGATCGCTTTCAAGCCTGAAGTTTTATCTTGGCAAAAAACCAGTTGTTCGTAGTCGTGGTGTTCCATTCTTTTGAAGATTTCCATTGTCAATTCCTCCTAGTATGTTTCGTTGCTTTTAGCTGAGCGAAGCGCAAGTACGAGCGAAAACAATTTTGTTTCGGCGCTGTCTGCGCGGGAAGTCAGCACGATCGGCGCTTTCGCACCCGCGATGACGCCGCCGACTTTCGCCTGGGCAAAATACACCAATGATTTGTACAGGATATTGCCGGATTCAATTGAAGGAACGAGCAGGATGTCGGCTTTGCCGGCAGTATCGCCCGAAAGTCCTTTATGTTGTGCGGCCGCAATCGAAACTGCGTTGTCGAGTGCCAAAGGGCCATCCACAATGCAATCCATAATCTGGCCGCGCCGGTTCATAGCGGTCAATGCTGCAGCGTCCAAAGTGGCCTGCATGGCAGGGTTGACTACTTCGACTGCAGCGAGCGGCGCGACGACAGGCATCTTTACACCGGTCGAGCGCGCGATATGAACGGCGTTCTGTATGATCTGTGCTTTCTGTTGAAGGTCGGGATTGATATTCATCCCGGCGTCCGTGACAAAAATCAGGCGCTCGAACCCTTCGATTTCAAATGCTGCCACATGCGAAAGAATGCTTCCGGTCCGCAGCCCGTATTCCGGGCTTAAAACCGCTTTCATCAACATGGCAGTGGGGATATGCCCCTTCATCAAAACATTGGAATCGTTCATGTAGACTGATTTGACAGCTTCTTTAGCGGCCAGGGCATTCGTTCCTGCGTGATGGATCGAGACATCCGGGTGTCCATCCAATAAGGGAAATTCCTTTTGGATCATCCCTTTCAATTTCGCTTCATCGTCATACAGTCGGAAACTCGCAAGCTTCCGTTCGAGCGCCATGGACACAGCTTCCAAAACTTCCGTATCCGCTGCCGCTGCGACTGCGACGGCATTGTTCTTATCAACCGTAATTTCTTCCATGATCTGCGTCAATGTGGTCATGTCGGTCACCCCATTCCTTCTTAATTAAAACAGATAAAACATTGATATATAAGGCTTGTAAGCGCTTTATTTCAGTTTTAGGGCAAAATCATTTGCAAATTCTTGCAAAAGTGTGCAAGAACCTGCAAAAACTACGTAAGCCCGTATTTTTCAAGTTTGTAATACAACGTACGCAGGGAAATTTCCAACTGCTTGGCGGTCTTGGATTTGTTTCCCTTGAACTGCGTCAATGCGTGGTGGAGGATGCCCCGCTCCACCGCATCCAGCTGCTCCTGAAGCGGCACGGACGCTTCAATGGTCACTTCATTTTTCGCCTCCGCCGCACGGAGCATATTGCGGGGGATGTGTTCTTCGGTCAGCACTTTATCGTTGATCTGCATAAAGATCATGGAGCGGCTGATGATGTTCTCCAATTCGCGGACATTGCCCGGCCAGTCATAAACGCGCAAGAGCTGCAGCGCTTTATCGGTGACCGTCTCGACATTGCGCCCGTATTCCTGGTTCAGTTTCAACAGCAGGCGGTCGACAATCCGCGGTATGTCCTGCTTCCGGCTGCGAAGTGGCGGAATGAGGATCGGCATGCGGTTGAGCCGGTAGTAGAGGTCTTCCCGGAACGTTCCGTCAAGGAGCGCTTTTTCCATATTGGCATTGGTCGAAGCGATGACGCGCACATTGACCGGGATCGGCTTCGTGCCGCCGATCCGCAGCGTTTCATGCTCCTGCAGCACGCGGAGCAATTTGCTTTGGACCATCGGCGACAGTTCGCCGATCTCATCGAGGAAGATGCTGCCGTTATTGGCTTCCTCGAACAAGCCGCGCTTCTCTCCGCTTTTGCCGGGCACCGCCCCTTCTTCATAGCCGAACAATTCGCTGTCGAGCAGTTCCTCGGAAAGCGCCGCGCAATTGACCCGGACAAATTTATTGAATTTCCGCTCGCTCGCGCTGTGGATGGCATGGGCGAACAATTCCTTGCCCGTCCCCGATTCGCCGCGCAGCAGCACCGTCACAAGCGTCTGGGCAGCGAGCTTGGCCTGTTGGAGGCTCAGCTGCATTTCCGGCGACAGGCCGATGATGTCGTCGAATGTGTATTTCGATTCGAGCGTGCGGATGATGCTGCGGGCCCGGTCCAGTTCTTTCATGAGCGAGCGGATTTCCGTCGTATCATGGATGACGCCGACACTGCCTTTCAGCTTGTTGTCGACAATGATCGGCGCCACGTTGACGATGACTTCCCGGTTCGCCGGGCCGACCTTCAAGTTGACGCCCCGGTAAGGTTTACGGGTCTGCAGCACTTTCAAATGCATGCTTTCCCCTTCGGTGATATCTGCGGAAGCCGGTTTGCCGATCACGTCCTCCACTTGGAGCCCCGTGATCCGCGTGTACGCTGGATTCACGAGAATGCCGTTGCCGCGCTCATCCACCACTGAAATGGCGTCATCGCTGGACTGGATGATCGCCTGCAGCATCGTCTGCACTTCGTTCAGATCCGTGATCTGTTCAGCGAGGCTGACCACTTCGGAAATGTCCTTGAAAACGGCGAACGCGCCAATCGCTTCGCCCGATTCTCCAATCATCGGAAAACGGGATGTGACGATTTTCATGCCGTTTGTCAAGGAGAGTTCGCGGTTCAATTCCGTCCGCCCCGTCTCATAGATGCGGGTCAGCTCGCTCAGCGGTATCAGTTCGCTGATCGGGCGCCCAATCGCCGAAGCGGCATCGACATCAATCATCCTGGCGGCACTTTTATTGATGAAATTGATGCGGCTCTTATGATCGATGCCGATCATGCCTTCTTCGATGGAATTGAAGATGATGTTCTGTTTATGGCTTTCTTCGCTCAAGCGCGAAATGAAATGTTCTTTTTCAGTTACGAGCTGTACGAGAACGTTCGCGATGCTGCCGGGGATGATGACTGTGTTCCCCGAAAAGTGATCGGGCAAGTCGCGATGCACCGCTTCATCTCCTGAGACATTAAAAACGATATCAACTTCTTCGACCGGAAATTCCCGGTAATCCTCCGCCGCCCGAATCCCGATTTCCTTAGCCGCTTTCATGGCCGGTGCATCCGGATTGATGTCGGCTACACCAAACACTTGGAGATACTCCGATTCCAATAAAATCTTGAGAATCGCAGATCCTCCTGCGCCTCCTCCGATAATGACTACATTTTGCAATGGGCTTCATACCTTTCCGCACGGATGCGCAAATTCTTGCACTGCTCCCTTAAGCGTAACGCAGGATGGTTTTCTTGACAACTTTGGGCGAATTGGAAACAATAGATGGAGAAGGAGTGGAAACATGGGACGTCTGATCGCTTTTATCGTATTGCTCATCCCTGGCATCATGGCTGCTTACGGCATCAAATTGATGCGTGATACGCTTTTCAATAAATTGCTCGAGCCTTACCCGGCCCTTTGGCTGCAATTCACGCTCGGCACCATCTTCGTCGTACTCGGCATCGGTTTTTTTGCCGGCTTCCTGCTGAACCGGGACCGCAAAAAAGGGACCGTATCGAAAAGATTCCAGAAATAAAAAATTGCGTCTACCTCTCAGAGGCTAGACGCAATTTTTTTGTTACCCGGCCTGGGTAATCGGTGATGATGCCTTTCAGTTCCGGCATGAGTTTCTTCATTGCCGGCTCGGTCCCGCGCATGCCGTAAACCCTCACAGTTTTCTCCATCCCGTGGAGGGCTGCCAGTAACGCCGGTGAATAAATCCGTTTGTGCAGATGCAGACTGTCGATCCAATCCATCGCCGCTAATGCTTCGAGCGGAAGTTTTTTCTTCAGAATCAACGCGGTTTCCACTTCCGGCAAGAGCTCCTTCATACTTTTAAGCAAATGGGGATGGAATGAAGACAAATGGAAATTCCCCATCCCTTCAAGCATTGCCGCCAGGATTCTCGGCCCGTCCGGATGTGCACCAAACGAACTTTTAAGCTCAATGTTCAGCGGCACCCGCTTTTCTTTCGCCCAGTGGAACACTTCATACGCCAACGGAATCTGGTGGTTCCAGATGCGGCGGCGAATCTTCTTGCCGATCTTCAAATCCTTCAAGAACCGGTACTCCGATTCTTCGATCTTCCGGTTCTGGCCGCTCAGCCGTTTTAAATTGTCGTCATGGTAGACGACGACCACCCCGTCTTTGGTGATCTGGACATCCAGTTCGATTCCTACACCAAATTCGCAGGCCTTGTAAAAAGCGTTCCAGGTATTTTCCAGCGTATAACCCGATGCCCCACGATGTGCGTAAACTTCAAGTTCTGGCAAAAGATATCAACTTCTTTCTCATGTATGTTCAGGCACTTGCTGGACATTGCCGCCAGCGAAGTCATTTGAATCCCACATTATGGTCCAGTGTGTCTTCATTAACCCATGTAACTGTCGTTCCCGGTGCAATGGTCACAGAACGTTCGGAAAAGGCCAAGTCTTTCATTGCAATCGTGGTCTCTCCGCTAATGTCCGCCCCTTTTTTCACCATGACCGTCATTTCCATCGCCGGATGGATCGGGCAATAAACATCAAAACGTCCGGGTTCGCCGAAGAAAAATGCTGCTTCTTCCCCCGGAGGGAAAATTTCAGAAACTTCCCCTTCTTGAGCTTCCGGAACCCCAGCCGGCGCTTCTGCTCCCCCGCCTTCCTCTTCCCCGCAAGCGCTCAGCGCCAATAGGACACTAAGCAATAAAATCCACCAAGTTCTTCCCACAACAATCCCTTCCTTTCATAACTAATTATGTACAAGGGCTGAAGAATGATGGATATGGAAAGCTGTAACAGGAAGAGAACGCCCTCAGTTCATAGGCTTGATATTTCGCTATTGCTCAAATAAATAATCATTTTTTTCTTATTTACATACAATATTATATTACTTTTCCGTTCATTTTAATAGCCTTTATCCAAAGATAATGCGCGCCTCGCCAACAATAAAACACCCCGCTTCCGGGCTCTATCGCCGAGAAACAAGGTGTGGATGGGAATATTTTTCGCTATTGGTTATCGTCCCATTGGGCGCTGTTGACAAACATTGCGATGAATTTCGAGTTGGTCGGCTTGGTCTCGAGATGCTCTTCGCTATAACCGAAGATTTCCGCGATTTGTCCGATGTCCTTATCGTTCCAAAGAAGTTCAATGGCATGGCGGATGGATCGTTCGACTCTCGATGGCGTCGACCCGAGCCGTTCAGCGACGCTTGGATACAACTCTTTGGTCACCCGGTTCAAGAGCGCCGGGTTTTCCATCACTTGCGAAACCGCCTCTTTCAGGTAATGGTAGCCCTGTACATGCGGCGGAATGCCGATTTCCTTCATCAGGTTCACAATCTTTTCATGCTTGGCCGCTGCTGTCTTCTTGGGGTCTACCGCAACGGTCCGATTCTGCATGATATGGTTGATGTGCACCGCGAGGCGTTCATTTTCGAACGGCTTCATGATGAAATAGGAAGCTCCGTACTGGGCAGCCTGGCTCATGATGGATTCCTGGCCGAAGGCGGACAGCATGATAACCTCAATTCCCCGCAGGTCATCATCCTCTTTGATGGCATCCAAAACTGCAATGCCGTCCAAATAAGGCATGATGATGTCGAGCACCAAAATATCGATCGTATGCTTTTTAAGCATTTCAATGCACGTCTTGCCGTTATAGGCAGCTGCAACAACTTCCATATTTGGCTGGTTGCTCAAATAATCGCTCATCAGTGAAACCAATTCGCTATTATCATCTGCGATCGCAATCTTTATCATGTCCATCCACTTACTCCTCCTGTTGGCTGCACGTGCAACCCTATCTCATTGCAAGCTTTCTGTCCTTTGCGAGCGTCAGCAGCTCTTCTGCATGCTGGAGCGTCAAGTCGGTAATTTCCGCTCCGGACAGCATCCGGCTCATTTCTTCTGTCCGCTCATGGCCGTCCAGCTCGTGGACAGCCGTCGTAGTCCGTTGTTTTTCCACTTTTTTCTCGATGAATAAATGCTGGTCCGCCATCGCCGCCACTTGGGGCAGATGGGAGATGCAGAGCACTTGGGAATGGACGGATATGGCTGCGATCTTCTCTGCGATCGCTTGCGCCACCCGCCCACTGACGCCGGTGTCGACTTCGTCGAAAATGATCGACGTGATGCCTTGGTGGCGGGAGAAGATCGTCTTCAGCGCCAGCATCATCCGCGACAATTCTCCGCCCGAAGCCACTTTGGTCAGCGGTTTCAACGGCTCGCCCAAGTTGGTCGATATGTAGAACGACACCACATCACCGCCGTGGCGGTCAAAACGGCCATTCGGCAATGCGCCGAAATGGACTTCGAAGGAAGCTTTGCCCATATGCAGTTCACGCAATTGCTCCATGATTGCCTTGCCCAATTTCCCTGCTGCCTTTTTGCGGAGAATCGTCAATTCTTCCGCTTCAACGCGAAGGTCGTCCGTCAATTCCTTCAGTTTCGCCTGATCCAGCTGCAGCCGCTGGTCGCGGTTGACCAGTTTATCAAGTTCGTCGCTCTGCGTTTCGTAATACAGCAGCATATCCTCGACAGAAGCGCCGTATTTCCGCTTCAGCGATTGCAAAAGCGCCAGCCGCTGTTCGATTTCATTCAAGCGGGACGGATCGAATTCCATCTGGTCGACAAGCCGCTTGATCTCCGATGCCACGTCCTGCAATTGATAGAATGCACCCGAAACCAACTCGGAATGGCTTCCGAACTGTTCATCAACCGAAGCGGCGTGTTCGAGTTCCGACATCGCCGAACCGACCCAGTCGAGCCCTTTCGATTCCCCTTGGATCGCTTCATGGGCCGCCGAGACCGACTCATAGATCTTGTTGAAGTTCTGCAATTTCTTGCGCTCCTGCAGGAGTTCCTCTTCTTCGCCCGCCACCAGTTCTGCCGCTTCGAGCTCGCGCAGCTGGAATGTCAGCAAGTCGATGCGCTGCGCAATCTGCTGCTCGTTTTCATTGTAGCTCGCGAATTCGCGTTTGAGCTTCATGTATTTATCGTACGTATGAGAATAGCTTTCCTTCGCTTTTGACAACGTCCCGCCGGCAAACTGGTCAAGCAGATGCAGGTGCTGCTTCTCGTCCATCAGCTCCTGCGTCTCGTGCTGGCCATGGATGTCGATCAATGCAGCACCCACTTCACGCAAAATGGAAATCGTCACCAATTTACCGTTGACCCGGCAGACATTCTTGCCTTTGTCGTTCAGTTCACGGCGCAGTAAAATATCGCCATCAACTGATTCGATGCCGAATTCGCCCAATTTCGTGAATACCGGATGATTTTTTTCATCAATTGAGAATAAGCCTTCGATTTCCGCTTTTTTGGCGCCGTGCCGGATGAATTCCTGGCTTCCCCGACCGCCTGCAAGCAGGTGGACCGCATCGATGATGATTGATTTTCCGGCGCCGGTTTCACCGGTCAAGACGGTCAATCCGTCCGTAAAGCTGACTGTAAGCGCCTCGATAATGGCAAAATTGCGTATATCCAATTCCCGCAGCATACCCATCCACCTCTTTTTTAAAGCATTTCAATTAAACGCTGTCTTAATACTTCCCGTTGGTCCGTGTCCCGGCAAATGATCAGGCAGGTATCGTCCCCGCAAATGGTCCCGAGGATTTCTTCCCAGTCCAGATGGTCGATCAGCGACCCGATTGCATGGGCATTGCCCGGCAAAGTTTTCATGATTAGGAAATGGCTCGCTCCGTCGATGCTGACAAAAGCATCCGTCAACGCGCGGTGCAGTTTCTGCATCGGGTTGAAGCGCTGGTCTGCCGGCAAACTGTATTTGTAGCGGCCATCCTGCAGCGGCACTTTCACCAGATGCAGCTCCTTGATATCGCGCGAAACGGTCGCTTGGGTCACTTCATAGCCGGCGGATTTCAGCAAATCCACCAGTTCGTCCTGTGTCTCTATTTCCCTGTTTGAAATTAAATCCCGAATTTTGATATGGCGTTGGCCTTTGTTCACGATGGCTCCTCCTAGAATGAATAATTATTCTATATATCTTATATCGTACCTTTAAACAGCACGAAAGACAAGCAAGCCGGTAAATCGGATAGAACGCCGCCGTGCCGAACCTGACCGTTCATTTGCAGCCGAAAAGAAAACACATCCCTCATGGAATGTGTTTATAATTTTTCGTGGGCCATCGCAACTGTTTTTGCCGCTTGCTCTTCCTTTACAGGGGCGATTTCCTCGCCTTCTGCAGCAGACTGCAAATGGAACAGAAATTCGATATTGCCTTCCCCGCCGGTAATGGGGGAAAAGGACATATTTTTTATATGGAAGCCGGCATCGGTCGCAAATGCCCCGACTTTCATCAGTACATCGCGATGGGTTTTCGGATCCCGGACGATGCCTTTTTTGCCGACGGCTTCGCGCCCCGCTTCAAACTGCGGTTTGACAAGCGCAATGACGTCGCCCCCCGGAACCAGCACCTGCTTTAATACGGGCAGGATGTGCTTCAAGGAAATGAAGCTGACGTCAATCGTTGCAAATTCAGGCAGCCCTTCGGCAAAGTCTTCCGGCTTGGAGTGGCGGAAATTCGTCCGTTCCATCACCGTGACCCGCTCGTCCTGGCGGATTTTCCAAGCCAATTGGTTGTACCCGACATCCAAGGCGTAAGCGTGCTTCGCACCGTTTTGCAGTGCACAATCTGTAAAGCCGCCCGTCGACGAACCGATATCGAGCATCAATTTGCCTTCTACCGACAAGTCGAATTCCGCCAAGGCTTTCTCGAGTTTCAGGCCGCCACGGCTGACATATTTCAGGTCATTGCCCTTCATCTGCAGCGGTGCATCGGCCGCAATCTTCTCGCCGGGCCGGTCCATGCGTTCTTCATTTGAATAGATGATTCCGGCCATGATGGCCCTTTTCGCTTTTTCCCGCGTTTCGCAGATGCCGCGTTCCACAAGCAGGACATCGACACGCTCTTTTTTCGGTTTGATCATAGAACGTTCGATTCCGCCTTCTGGGCAGACACCAATTTCTTGGCTACGCGCACCACTTCATCGCTGTTCAGATGGATTTCGTCCATCAGTTCGGCGACATCGCCGTGTTCGATGAACTGGTCAGGGATGCCGAGGCGGTGGACGATTGCGCCCGTATATTCGTTTTCTTCTATAAACTCAAGTACGCCGCTGCCAAAACCGCCTTGCAGCACAGCTTCTTCAAGCGTGATGACCGGAACTTTGCGTCCGAAGATGCTATGGAGCATTTCCGTATCCATGGGCTTGATAAAGCGTGCATTGACGACTTCTGCATTAATGCCGCCTGCGCGCAATTCTTCCGCTGCATGGAGCGCCATCGGGATGGTCGTTCCGAATGTCAGGATGACTGCATCCGTTCCGCGTTGGAGCACTTCCCAAGAACCGATCGGCAAGGTTTTCAAGCTGCTGTCCATCGGTACACCAAGCCCGTTGCCGCGCGGATAGCGCAGGGCAATCGGTCCATCGTTATATTCGATCGCTGTCTTCACCATGTGCTGGCCTTCATTTTCATCTTTCGGCATCATGACGACCATATTCGGCAAGTTGCGGAGGAACGCGACATCAAAGACGCCTTGATGCGTTTCGCCGTCAGCGCCGACAAGTCCGGCACGGTCAATGCCGATGAATACATTCAAGTTCTGGCGGCAGACATCATGGATGACTTGGTCATAAGCGCGCTGAAGGAATGTAGAGTAGATGGCCAGGAACGGTTTCATATCCTGTGTGGCAAGGCCGGCTGCCATCGTCATCGCATGCTGTTCCGCAATGCCGACATCATAGAAGCGGTCTGGGAATTCGGATGCGAACCCGACCAGTTTCGAACCGACCGGCATAGCCGGTGTGATGGCGACGATGCGTTCGTCTTCGCGTGCGAGCTTGCGCACCGTTTCAGCGATCAAGCCGCTCCACGATGGCGCTGACGAAGAAGATTTCACCAAATCACCGGTCTCCATTTTATAAGGTCCGGTTCCGTGCCAAGTGCCGACAGTATCTGTCTCAGCCGGCAGGAAGCCCTTGCCTTTTTTCGTGACCACGTGAAGGAGCACGGGGCCTTTGGTTTTCTTCGCATATTTCAGGTTTTCTTCCAGATCTTCGAGGTCATGGCCGTCGATCGGCCCGAGGTACGTAAAGCCCAGTTCTTCAAAGAACATGCCGGATACAAGAAGATACTTCAGGCTGTCTTTGACGCGTTCTGCCGTGGAAGCCAATTTGCCGCCGACCGCCGGAACTTTCTTGATCAGGTATTCCAGATCGTCTTTGACTTTATTGTATTTGCCGGCAGTGCGCATCCGCCCGAGGACGCTGTGCATCGCGCCGACGTTCGGGGCGATGGACATTTCGTTGTCGTTGAGGATGACAATCATGTCGGTCCCTTCATGGCCGATATGGTTCAATGCTTCAAAAGCCATGCCGCCCGTCAAGGCGCCGTCGCCGATGATCGGGATGACGTGGTTTTTCGCTTTTTTGATATCACGCGCAGCCGCCATGCCCATTGCTGCGGAAAGGGACGTTGAACTGTGGCCCGTCTCCCAGACATCATGGTCGCTTTCATTGCGCTTCGGGAATCCGCAAAGCCCTTTGAATTGGCGGAGCGTATCGAATTGGCTTGCCCGCCCCGTAAGGATCTTGTGGACATAAGACTGGTGTCCTACATCCCAGATCAATTTATCGTCCGGGCTGTCAAACACTTTATGCAGCGCCAAGGTCAATTCGACCACGCCTAAATTGGGGCCGATATGGCCGCCCGTTTTCGAGAGGTTTTCAATTAAAAATCGTCGGATATCTTCACTTAATTCTACGAGCTGCTCGTTGTTCAGCTCTTTTAAGAAAGATGGACTGGTAATCGTATGCAGATCCATTGCCATCACACACCTTCTAAAAAAATTTTGCCGCTAATTAATCTGTCCTTATTATAACAATCTATCCCCAATGTACAAATCAGAGTGCATCGGTTCAGCTTTTTCTTTTTACAATCAATGCCGTCAATTCCTCAAGCAGCGGTTTCGTTCCGCCCAGTTCCGCGATCGCCTTGAGCGCTTCGCCGGCGTGGAAATCCAGTTTTTCTTTCGCTTTCGGGAGCGTCAGCAAGCCCGGATACGTGCTTTTCTCGCTCGATTCGTCCTTGCCGGCGGTTTTTCCGAGTTCTTCGGAAGTGCCGGTGACATCAAGGATATCATCCTGGATCTGGAAAGCCAAACCAAGATGCTGGCCGAATCTGCTGAGCGCCACAATTTCCTCATCCGTGGCTTTTGCAAGGATGGCGCCAGCCAGGATGCTGTAGGTCAACAAGGCGCCGGTCTTCAGGCGGTGGACCTGTTCAAGTTCTTCGAGGCCGAGTTTCTTCTCTTCCCCTTCGATGTCGAGCACTTGGCCGCCGACCATCCCTTCCGCTCCGGCAGAAACGCTCATCAGGTCAATCAGGCGCACTTTGTCTTCGCTGTCGACATGCTGGAGTCTTGCCACGACGCCAAAGCTGTACGTCAGCAAGGCATCGCCCGCAAGGATCGCGACCGCTTCGCCGAATACTTTATGGTTTGTCGGCATGCCGCGCCGCAGGTCGTCATTGTCCATGCTCGGCAGATCATCGTGGATCAAGGAATAGGTATGGATCATTTCGATCGCTGCTGCGACTTTCAATGCGTCCGGATGCCCGTCCCCGAGCTCATGCAGCACCGCCAAAAGAAGGATCGGGCGGATGCGCTTGCCCCCGGCCTGCAGCGAGTAGTGCATGGAGTCCTTCAATGAAGCAGGGATTGACAGGCGTTGGATCAAATCAGCCAGTTCCTGCTGGATCAGCGGCTCGTAATGGGTTCTGAAATCGGACAGGTTCATTTTGCATTCCCGCCTTCGATATCCGCCGGTACTTCTTTGCCTTCTTGCATCATCGTGACCAATTGCTTTTCGGCGCTCTGCAATTTATCGTGGCAGACTTTCGAAAGTTCCATGCCTTTTTGATACAGCGTCAGCGCTTCTTCGAGCGGCACGTCCCCTTGCTCCAATTGACGCACGATTTCTTCGAGTTGTTCCATCGCTTGATTGAATTTGATATCTTTATCTGCCATCTTTCCGGTCTCCTTTGTTCGCTAGAATGCGTTCGTTTACTACCGCTTTCAATGTGCCGTCCTTCATCGCGACGGTCAGTTCATCGCCAGGTTCCACTTGTTCCACACTTTTGACCACTTCATCGCCTTTATAGGAGATCGAGTAGCCGCGGTCCATGATCTTCAATGGGCTTAAGGCATCGAGCGTCCGCATGGCCGATGACAATTGGCGGCTCCGGTCCTTGACCGAAAGATTGGCCAATTGGCCGAGCCGGCGTTCAAGGCTGTCCACTTCGAGCATCGCTTGGCGGATCCGGTTCTCCGGACTTCTTGAAGCCAGCTGGTTTGACAGGTTGCTGTACCGCTCGCGCGCATAGTTCATTTGCTGGAATGTTTCGCGCTGCAAGGAATCGGTCGCCCGTTCAATCCGTTCGATGAACGGCCGGTACAGCCGGTCCGGATAAGCGAGCGGGTAGGAAGACGTCAGCCGGTTGAGCGACGCTTTGTCTTTTGCAATGACGTTCGCCGCTTGCCGGTACATGCCGCTCCGGTAGCGGAGCAGCCGGTCCAAAAGTTCCGTCTTGCTCGGAACGGCCAATTCTGCCGCTGCGGTCGGCGTCGGCGCACGCATATCCGCCACAAAGTCGGCGATGGTCGTATCCGTCTCATGCCCGACAGCGCTGATGATCGGAATGCGGGACTGGTAGATCGCACGTGCGACCGCTTCTTCATTGAACGCCCATAAATCTTCGATCGACCCGCCGCCGCGTCCGACGATCATGACGTCAAACTCCTGCTGGTTGGCCGCTTGGATGGACTGGACGATCGATTGGGTCGCCTGCGCACCTTGTACAAGCGTCGGATAGATGACCACTTTCGCCAGCGGGTAGCGCCGGTTGAGGGTGATGACGATGTCGCGCACCGCTGCCCCTGTCGGAGCTGTCACCACGGCAATCCGTTCCGGAAAACGCGGGAACGCCTTTTTATGGGCAGGATTGAACAAGCCCTCTTTCGCCAGCTGTTCTTTCAGCTGTTCAAAGGCCAGGTAATAGTCTCCGACACCGTCGGCCTGCATCGACTGGGCATAAAGCTGGTACTGCCCGGATGCTTCGTAAACGGTTACATCCCCCCGGATCAATACGGTCATGCCGCTTTCAGGCCGGAACTTCACCGCTTTCGCATTGGCGGAGAACATGACAGCCGGCAAGCGGGACACATTGTCTTTCAACGTGAAATAAATATGGCCGCTCGTATGGATTTTGACGTTCGACAATTCCCCTTTGACGTAGACATCACGCAGATGGGGATCGACGTCGAATTTCTTCTTTATGTATTTGGTCAACGCTTTTACGGATAAATACGGGTCTGCCGCCAAAATTACAACCCCAATCATCGAAATTAAAAAGCTGTCTTTCTCTCGAAAAACAGCTCTGTTTCTATTTATTTTACATGGTTTGGGCGCTTTTGTCTTTCGACAGCCCGTTTTCGGCAGATTGCAAGGTGTTCTCCATGAGCATGGCGATGGTCATCGGCCCGACGCCGCCGGGAACCGGCGTAACGAACGATGCGGTTTCTAGGACATCCGCATAATCGACGTCCCCGCATAGTTTGCCGGATTCATCCCGGTTCATGCCGACATCGATGATGACCGCCCCCGGTTTGATATGCGTGTGATCGATGAATTTCGCTCTCCCGATAGCCGCAACCAGAATGTCCGCCTGTCTGGTGAACGAGGCCAAATCTTTTGTTTTGGAATGGCAATAAGTGACCGTTGCGTCTTTTTGCAGCAGCAATTGTCCGACCGGTTTGCCGACAATATTGCTGCGCCCGATGACGACTGCATGTTTTCCGGCAGGGTCGATGCCGTAATGTTCCAGAAGCTTCATAATGCCGTGTGGCGTGCAAGGAAGAAACGCCTCTTTTCCGATCATCATATTGCCGACCGAAATCGGATGGAAGCCGTCAACATCTTTCAATGGCGAAATAGCCGTAATCACCTTGAACTCATCAATATGCATTGGCAGCGGCAATTGAACCAATATCCCGTGGATGCCGGAATCATTATTCAGTTCATCGATTTTCGATAGCAGCTCCGCTTCGGTCAGCGACTCCGGATATTCATGGAGATCCGAACGCATGCCGAGCGCTTCGCACGTCCGCTGCTTGTTTTTTACATATGTAAGGGAAGCGGAGTTATCTCCCACCAGCACCACCGCAAGTCCCGGTGTCACCCCTTGGCTTTTCAAATTTTCAACGCGCACTTTCACTTGCTCTTTAATCTTCTGGCTTACTGCTTTTCCGTCGATGATGGTCGCCGTCACAAAAAAACCCTCCAATTCAGTTTGCTTGCCTGTTCGTGCCTTAGTTTGCCAATTCGTCAGTGAACTTCGACAAAACGCCGTTTACAAAGCGGCTCGATTTGTCATCGCCGAACGTTTTGCTGAGTTCGATCGCTTCGTTCATGACCACGCTCGAAGGCGCATCTTCCATGAACGCCAATTCAAAGACCGCCATGCGGAGAATCGTGCGCTCGACTTTCGGAAGCCGCTCAAGCGACCATTTCTCCAAATGGCCTTTCAGCTTCTCATCGATCGCCGCCATATTGGCATACGTGCCCTGCACAAGCAGATCGTAAAAATTGTCTTTCTCCATGCCCATGACATGTTCGGCCGCCTCGTTGACAGTCAGCTCTGTGCCGTCCAGCTGGAACAATGTCTGAAGCGCCTTTTCTCGTGCCTCGTGTCGTTTCATAAGTTTTCCGGTCTCCTTTACACCCTAATTACCCCTCATTATACAGGTAATCTGTTTGAAGTTCCAAGTTTGAAATGTTCTGACAAGGGACTGTCCAAAAAGGGCTGCTGTCCATTGCGGCGGACGCTTTCCGCGGGCTTGCGCCGAACTAACTCGGACTCGCGTCCGAGTGGATTTCGGCACTTCGCTGTCCCGCTGGAGTCGCCGCCTCCATTCCCATCAGCCGTTATAGGATAAAAAAATTCAGAGGAGAAAAGCATTAATTTTTTTCCTCTGAATTTTCGTTGTGGGCTTTTTGGACAGCCCCTTTGCTTCGAAGAGAACGATGCAACGCTCTTCCATGCCTCGAAGCTAGTGCAGAGGCAGAGATAGAGACAGCCGTAAGGATTCTGCTCCATACCACCTTTGGGCACCAAACAAAAAAAGGCGCCGGCTAGGCCGGCACCTCTTTCATTTATTGCTATTTCAATCAATGATGCTCTTCCCCGGTTTCAAATTGCACACCGGTGATGTGGACATTGACTTCCTGCGTCTGCAGGCTCGTCATGTTCTCAAGCGTCTGGCGGACATGTTCCTGCACTTTCAACGCGGTCTTCGGAATCGACACGCCGTAGTTCACGACACAAAAGACGTCAATCATCAGCCCGTTTTCGGACAGCTCCGTTTTGACCCCTTTGCCGTGGACTTTCTTGCCCAGGCGTTCTACAACGCCGGACGCGAAGTTTCCGCGCATGCTCGCAATGCCTTCGATGTCCGAAGCCGCAATGCTCGCAATGATTTCGAGGACTTCCGGTGCCACTTCGATATTGCCTAGATCTTGTGGGCCGTGGGATTTCATGCGCAAATATGGTGCCGCTTTTTCAGCCATAGGGCAACGCTCCTTTTAGGATTCTAGAACATCGTACTTTTCAAGGAATTTCGTGTTGAAATCGCCGGATTTGAACACTTCGTGATCCATCAGCTTCAAATGGAACGGGATGGTCGTATGGACCCCTTCGACGACAAATTCATCGAGGGCACGCTTCATTTTCGCGATCGCTTCTTCACGCGTGTCCGCAAATGTGATCAGCTTGGCCACCATGGAATCATAATAAGGCGGAATGCTATAGCCCGGATACATCGCCGAATCCACACGGACGCCGAGGCCGCCTGGCGCCAGGTACATGGTCACTTTGCCTGCCGAAGGCATGAAGTTCTTCGCCGGGTTTTCCGCGTTGATGCGGCATTCGATCGACCAGCCTTTGAACGTCACATCTTCTTGCGTGTAGGCGAGAGTTTCGCCGGATGCCACACGCAGCTGCTGCTGGATCAGGTCGATTCCGGTAATCATTTCAGTCACCGGGTGTTCCACCTGGATACGGGTATTCATTTCCATGAAATAGAACTTCTGGTTCACGGCATCGAAAATGAATTCGACCGTTCCCGCTCCGCGGTAATTTACAGCAAGCGCAGCTTTCACTGCCGCTTCGCCCATTTCAGCGCGAAGTTCAGGGCTTAATGCCGGTGACGGCGCTTCTTCCACTAGTTTTTGCATGCGGCGCTGGATTGAGCAGTCGCGCTCGCCCAGATGGATCGCATTGCCGTGGGAATCGGCCAGCACCTGGATTTCCACGTGGCGGAAATCTTCGATGAATTTCTCGATATAAACGCCAGGATTGCCGAACGCTGCGGCCGCTTCTTTTTGTGTCATGCGAAGGCCGGTAATGAAATCATCGCGGTCGCGGGCGACGCGGATACCTTTCCCGCCGCCTCCTGCTGTCGCTTTGATGATGACGGGGAAACCGATTTCTTCCGCGATCTCCAAGCCTTCCTTTTCGCTTCCGACAATGCCGGTTGAACCCGGAACGACCGGAACGCCGGCTTTGCGCATCGTTTCACGCGCAACATCCTTTGTCCCCATCTTCGAAATCGCATCCGAAGTCGGACCGATGAACATGATATCGCAAGCTTCGCACAATTCAGCGAAGCTGGCATTTTCAGCCAAGAATCCGTACCCCGGATGAATGCCGTCACAGTTCGTCAATTTCGCGACGGAAATGATGTTCGAGAAATTCAAATAGCTGTCTTTGGACGCTTTTGGCCCGATGCAATAAGCTTCATCGGCCAATTCTACATGGAGCGCCTCTTTGTCAGCCTCTGAATACACAGCGACCGTTTCAATATCCATTTCTTTGCAGGCGCGGATGATGCGGACAGCGATCTCCCCGCGGTTGGCTATCAATACTTTTTTCATAGGGGACCCCTCCTCAGTTTGTTTTAACGAGGAATAGAGGCTGGCCGTATTCTACAAGCTGGCCATCTTTTACAAGAATTTCAGCAATTTCCCCATCTACTTCCGCTTCGATTTCATTGAACAATTTCATCGCTTCGACGATGCAGACCACCTGGTCAGCTGAAACTTTCGTTCCTGGCTGTACATATGCTGGTTCTTCCGGTGATGGCGACTGATAGAATGTCCCGACCATCGGCGAAAGGATCTGATGCAAGTTTGCGTCGTTTTGGACCGCCACTTCAGGCGCTTCTTCAGAAATCAGTTCTTCCGCTTTTGCTGCAGGAGCTGGCGCAGCTGCTTTCGGCGCTTCTTCCGTTTTTGGAGCTGGTGCCGCTGGCGCCTGTGCTGCCGGTGCCGAAACAGCCCCGCCGTTTTTCTTCAATTTCACTTTCGTGCCTTCGGATTCATAAATGAATTCATCGATTGACGAGCCATCCACTAGTTTGATGATTTCGCGAATTTCCTGGATTTTCAAATTATCCAACTCCCTTTATGTATGGTTGTGCCTACCTGTACTATTTTAGACTTTTTCAGCCCATTTTGGAACAGCGAGCTTTTCTTTAAAAAAAGGCCTCTTCGGAAGAGGCCGATTTTCATTATTGTGCGCGTGAAACGTAAGAAGAATCCGTCGTGTTGATGATTAGCTTGTCGCCTTCGTTGATGAAGAAAGGCACTTGGATGACAAGGCCGGTCGTCAATTTAGCCGGCTTCGTGCCGCCGCTTGCTGTATCGCCTTTGATGCCGGGATCTGTTTCAGCCACTTCAAGAACGACCGAATTCGGCAATTCAACGCCAAGCACTTCGCCCTGGAATTGGATTACTTGTACTTCCATGTTTTCCTGAAGGAACTTCAATTCATACTCGATGCTTTTTTCTGGAAGCTCGATCTGGTCATAAGTTTCCGTGTCCATGAATGCATGGACATCGCCGCTCGCATAAAGATATTGCATTTTGCGGTTGTCGATCTGTGCTTTCGCCACTTTCTCGCCGGCACGGAACGTTTTTTCCGTTACGCTGCCTGTGCGCAAGTTGCGCAATTTCGTACGGACGAATGCCGCACCTTTGCCCGGTTTTACGTGCTGGAATTCCATTACACGCCAGATGGCGTTATCCACTTCGATTGTGACGCCTGTTTTAAAATCGTTTACTGAAATCATTTAATTTCCTCCGTTACTTGTAAAATACGCAGCTCTTTCGTCGAATGAGTTAATCGCTCATTGCCAGACTCGGTAATCATTATATCATCTTCTATGCGCACTCCGCCAATTCCCGGCAGATAAATGCCCGGCTCTACCGTCACGGCCATGCCCGGTTCAAGAACTGTCTGCGATTTAGATGATAACCCGGGAGCTTCATGGACTTCAAGCCCGATGCCATGGCCGGTTGAATGGCCGAATGCATCGCCGTAGCCCTTTGATTTGATGTAATCACGTGCAATTGCGTCGGCTTCAATGCCCGTCATGCCCGGTTTGATGTTTTCGAGCGCCAGAACTTGGGCGTCCAGGACGACCTGGTAGATTTCTTTCAGCTTTTCAGACGGTTCACCGACAGCCAGCGTGCGCGTGATGTCCGAGATGTAGCCATTGTATAGCGCTCCGAAATCGAGCGTGATCATGTCGCCCGCCTCGATCCGTTTGTCCGTCGCCACCCCGTGCGGCAATGCAGAACGGGTGCCTGACGCAACGATGATATCGAACGAGGAAGATGTTGCACCTTGGCTGCGCATGAAGAATTCGAGTTCATTCGAAATCTCCAGCTCCGTTTGTCCCGGGCGGATGAATGTGCAGATATGCTCGTAGGCAGCATCGGCAATTTTTGCAGCGGCTTTCAGCACTTCGACTTCTTCCGGCGTCTTGAACATCCGGATCTTTTCAATCAACCCGCTGACAGGTTTCATTTCTGCATCCATTTTCTCTTTGTACTGGCTGAAGAGAGCGTAAGTCATATAATCCTGTTCGAATGAAACTGTCTCTAAACCAAGAGATTGAACGATTTCAGCGACTTCTTCCAATAAATTCGTCTTTGCCTGGACCACTTCGAATTCCTTGACCTGGGCGCCGGCCTGTTCGGTATAGCGGAAATCGGTGATGAAGAACGCTTTTTCCGGCGTCACGAGCGCCAGCCCAGCTGTCCCGGTGAACTCGGTAATATAGCGCAGGTTGTATTGGCTGGTGATCAAAAGAGCCTCGATTTGCTGTTGTTGCATTTCATTGCGTAATTTTTGAAGTTTCAATGGATTCATCCTCTCGATTGTTGTAGGAGCAGCGCATGCAGCGCCAATTTATAAACGTCCTGGCCAAAGCCCGTAATTTGTCCGGCCGCAACCGGCGCGATATAGGAATGATGGCGGAACTCCTCCCGCTTATAAACGTTTGAGATATGTACTTCAACCACAGGGATTTGGATGGAGGCGATGGCATCCCTGATGGCGACGCTGGTATGTGTATACGCCCCGGCATTCAGCACAATGGCATCCGTGCCGTCGTCAGCCGCCAAGTGGATCCAGTCGACCAATTCCCCTTCATGGTTCGACTGCATGCACATCAGGTTGATCCCGTTGCTGCCGGCAAAATCCATCAATTCATTTTCCAGTTCCTCCAAAGTAAATGTACCGTACGCTTCTTTCTCGCGTTTGCCGAGGCGGTTCAAGTTCGGCCCGTTCAAACACAACACCTTCATTTCTCCCAACTCCCATCTGTCACAGTCTTCATTATTTTATCATAAGGGAATGGCAGAGCAAATATTTCCTGAATAGTGCCGCGACGATTCTCTCTCACGGCTTTTCCCGGCCTGGTTTTTGTTTCTTGTTGCGTTTTTTGGTTTTCGAACAATTAACCTTATGTAGTTTAGTACATTTATCTTTTCTTACAGCAATTTTATGTGATTTTCATGTTGGATCACCTCTTTTCACGATTTTTTTTGATGCCGGCCCGTTTTACCTATTTTTGGAACCGGTTCAATAAAGCGGTTGGAGCACCGTTGCTTCAAATTCGGAAAACCGGTCGATCCAAAAGCCAAAAAAAAACCATCTTCCCTCTGCAGAGGAAAGATGGTTTTGGATGAATAAGATAAGTGTTGCCGGAATTTATTCTCAAGCGGCTGTTTTTGAAGATTTTTTGCTTACAGTCCGCATTTCAGCTGCGCGTTGCAGTTCGTGCAGGTGTTGCAGCCGCCCATTTCTTCGACTGTCCCTTTGCGGCAGACCGGGCATGTGTTGCCGATTTCAGAGCCGATGGTGACATTCGTTGAACGGAGATCCTGGATCGTGTCGATCAGGACGATCGGGCGTTTGCCTTTGACGTCTTCCTGATGCGGCTCCTCGAATGTGTTCTCCTCCGCTTTCAGCGTCAGCACCTGCGAGTCGCGGCTTCCGTCGACGTAGACCGTGCCGCCTTTTGCTCCGCCTTTGTACAAGCGCTCGTAGACGCCTTCAACCTGCTCGACTGTGTAGCCGCGCGGTGCGTTGACTGTCTTCGAGATCGATGAATCGATCCAGCGCTGGATGATGCACTGCACGTCCGCATGCGCTTCCGGAGCCAGGTCCATCGACGTAACGAATGCTTTCGGCAGGTTTTCTTCGTCCGCTTCCGGGTTGTTCTTCAAGTATTCACGGACGATGTCCGCTTTCACTTCGATGAACTTGCCAAGGCGTCCGCTGCGGTAGTATGTGAATGAATAATATGGCTCGAGCCCTGTAGATACGCCGACCATTGTGCCTGTAGAACCGGTCGGTGCAACCGTCAGCAGATGCGAGTTGCGGATTCCGTTGTCCAGGATGCCCTGGCGGATTTCTTCCGGCATGCCTTGCATAAAGCCGGTTTCGCTGAACGCTTTCCGGAGTGAAGCTGTTTCTTCATCTGTGTTGCCGATCAGGAACGGGAAGCTTCCGCGCTCTTTTGCAAGAAGCGTTGATTCTTCGTACGCCGCTACAGCAATCGTCTTGAAGATCTCATCGACAAGTTCGTTGCCTTCGGGCGAGCCGTATTCCTTGTCGCAATAAATCAGCAGGTCGGCAAGCCCCATGACGCCTAAGCCCACACGGCGTTCGCCGAGCGCCTGGACGCGGTTCTCTTCCAGGAAGTACGGTGTTGCGTCGATGACATTGTCCTGCATACGGACGCCGACTTTGACGGTTTCTTTCAATGCTTCGAAGTCCACTTCCTTGCTTACTGGATCTGCAAAGCGCGCCAAGTTGACGGCAGCAAGGTTGCAGACGGAGTATGGCGCCAGCGGTTGTTCGCCGCAAGGGTTCGTCGCTACCACTTTTTGCCCATATGCCGTTGCGTTCGTCTTGGCGTTGGCATTATCGATGAAGAAAATGCCCGGCTCAGCTGAGTACGTTGCACAGACGTTGATCAAATTCCACAGTTCGCGGGCTTTGATCGTACGGTAGACGCGGACGCCGTGGCCCATGCGCTCCCATTCACGCACATCGCCGATTTCCTGCCATTGTTCATTGTAGATGGCCATTTCTTCTTTTGAATACGATTCGACCGCCGGGAAGCGCAGGTCGTAATCCGCATCTTCTTCGACCGCTTTCATGAAATCGTCTGTCAGGGTCACGGAAATGTTCGCGCCTGTCAGGAATTCTTCGTTGTGGACCGAGTAGGTTCCGCCGTCGCGCAGCTTCGTTTCAGCATCGCGCATGATCTTCTCGTTGAATCCGCCCATGCCCGGAATCGCCCGGTAGTTCAGGATCCCTTGGTACATGGCTTCTTCCTGTTCGAGGAGCGGCTTGAACTTCAATTTCTCATTCGCCAGCTTTTTGATCATTTCGTCTTCCGTATTCTCGATCAAGTAGCGGAGGATGCGCGGGTTCTGCATTTTGGAAATGATGAATTCCGCGATATCCGGATGCCAATCAGCCAGCATGATCATCTGAGCGCCGCGGCGGGAGCCGCCTTGTTCGACCAGATGCGTCAGTTTTGCAATGTCGTCGAGCCAGGAAACCGAACCAGATGATTTTCCATTGACCCCGCGCGCAAGCGTGTTTCTCGGGCGCAGCGTAGAACCGTTCGTGCCGACGCCGCCGCCCCGGGACATAATTTCCATCACTTGTTTGCGGTGGTCTGAAATGCCTTCACGCGAATCTGCCACGAATGGCATCACGTAGCAGTTGAAATACGTGACGTCCGTGCCTGCGCCGGCTCCGTAAAGGACGCGGCCTGCAGGGATGAATTTCAGGTTGACCAGCTGTTCATAGAACTTCCCGAACCATTCTTCGCGTTTTTCAGGCGTCGTTTCCACTGAAGCAAGTCCGGCCGCATTGCGTTTAGCGATCTGCTCGTAATAGACTTCCAAGGGTTTTTCGATGACATCAAGCGAACGGTTGACGATTCCCGCCTCCGCTTCCTCGGGTTTGTCGATTGCGCTGCGGTAGTCTTCTTCGATCCAGACTTTCGCTGTATTCGACGTTCTGTCGACCGATACGATATATCCCAAGCCGCGTGCCGGGAATTTCGGATCCTCCTTGACTGTCAGCACGACGAAGTCGCCCGCTTTCAGCGTCTTCTTTTCCGTATCCTTGAATGAATAGCGGTCGATCATGACGAGGCGCGATACCCCTTTATGTGTTGTTTTCATGTCCGGGGTGATCGCGAAAACTTGCGGGAACGCTTCGATGTCGCTGTTCAGACTCACCGGATTTAGAGAATATTCTTTTTGAGTGGCAGAAACCATTTGACAATTCCTCCTTCATATTATATGGAGTAGACACTATATATAGTATTATTACATTTCCCATCGTACTATATGTTGAAACATCGAAGCAATAACAAAATTTTGCTTCCAGTTTCACGTGCCGTCTCAAAGCTGAATCCACAAAGGTTTCCACCATTTCACCCTATGTAAAATGAGTCTTTAGACTCCTCAGACCCGAAGATTCCAGGCCGGATTGGCATAGCGCATTTCCTCAATCTTCTGAACTTCCAGACGCTGTTCCGCGGTCAGCGAAAACGGCTTCAGCCGGATGCCGAGAGCCGCTTCGAACCCGGCTTTGAACGCACTTGCGCATTCTTCGGGAGTGGCTTTCTCCTGCCGCAGGTCATTGATCGCCGCCGCTTTTTGGGGTATTTTTCTGCGCATGCGCTCTTTCGCATCTTCATCCGGAAACTTGAAGACCGATAATAATTTCTCAGCATCCAAGTCGAGCAGGATGGCACCGTGCTGCAGGATGACCCCTTTTTGTCGCGTCTGTGCGCTGCCGGCAATCTTGCGGCCTTCGACCACCATTTCGTACCAGCTCGGCGCATCAAAGCATACTGCGCTTTTCGGCTTTTTCAGATCCGCCTTCTGGCTATCGGTCAGCGGAACGGAAAAGGACGCATCGAGGCCGAGATTCCGGAACCCCTCCAGCAGTCCGCCGCTCAGCACCCGGTAGGCTTCGGTCACCGTTTCCGGCATGTCCGGGTAATCTTCGCTGACGATGATGCTGTAGGTCAGTTCATGTTCATGGAGGACCCCCCTCCCGCCGGTCGGCCGGCGCACGAAGCCGAGCCCGAGGCGCTCCACTTGCTCCATGTCGATTTCTTTTTCCACTTTCTGAAAATAGCCGATCGAAAGCGCTGCCGGCTCCCAGCGGTAAAACCGGATCACCGGCGGGATGGCCCCTTCGCTGTGCCAGTTCAGCAGCGCTTCGTCGAGCGCCATATTGAATGACGGTGTCCCTTTGCCTGAATCAATAAACAACCATTCCGGAAAATTCACAAGATCGCCCCCTAATTTCTTTAATTAGTGTAACATTGCCATTGAACATGAGTCACTCCATCTTTTATAATGGAGAGAGATTAGAAAGGGGCAAGAACAGTGGAGTTTCTTTATATTACTTTAGGCATAGTTGCCGCATTGCTCATCTTTGCAGCAATTTCGTATTTCCGCATCAAGAAGGCCGTCACTACTTTGACGCAAGAGCAGTTTATCGAAGGATACCGCAAAGCGCAGCTGATCGATGTGCGGGAACCGAAAGATTTTGCGAACGGCCACATCCTGGGCGCGCGCAACATCCCCCAGACCCAACTGAACCAGCGCTACCGCGAGATCCGCGCTGACAAACCGGTTTACATCTACGACCAGAACGGCGCACGCAGCGGCCGGGTGGCGTTGTTCCTTAAGAAAAAAGGATATGACCAATTGTATCAATTGCAAGGCGGCTTCAAGCAATGGACCGGCAAGGTCAAAGCCAAATAATCATCTAGAGCCTTTCCCAGGTGCGGAAGGGCTCTTTTCATTCTGAGAAATGACCAGGACTGGAGGAATATCATGTTGCCCAAAATTCTTTTTCCCCACGGGGAAACCCTTCGGGAAACGCTGCCCCATTATGCGGAAGTTGCAGCTGTTTCCGAAAAAGCATTGGCTGAACTGAATGAACGGTCACCGGGGACTTGGTTCCACGTCGATATTGAAGAGACGATCTCGAGGCTCCATACTCACCTGCTCGACCTGATGGAAAAGGGGATCCTGAATTTTGAAACCCTGTGCTTTTTGTATCAGGCCCGACCGCTCGGCAAAATTGCGAGCGCAGAAGAAGACGATCAGAGCGGCAGCCTGCGGGTGCGGCAGAGCTTTGAGAACCGCCTGGTCTTTTTCCCTGATTACGATGTCGCCCTTTCTCAATACCAGCTCTTTACCGCCGCCGAGAATGCATGGCCGGAATTCCAATTTTTCGCTAAATCGGAACCTGCTGCCCTTGCCTTCCTGGAAGCCATGAACGAGCTGCTGCGCATTGAACTGATGAACAGCATCACGTTCCTTGTGGACACCGACGAAGGCGTAAAACGCCGGAATTACGGGGAAATGGCCATCGTCAACCGCGACGATGTCATCTTGGAAGCAGGCATCAAAAAGGACATTTTCCGCTCGATTGATGAATTCTTCCTGGAAGACGGCGTGTTTTTCAAAGAGTACGGCGTCCCGTACAAACGAGGCATCCTACTCTACGGAGCTCCCGGCAACGGCAAAACGACACTTGTCAAGTCAATCACCGGCTCCACTGAAGCGCCGGTCGTCTATTGGCAGATAACTGAATTCACGTCCAGCTATACCGTACAGGAAGTTTTCGGGACCGTGTCGCGCCTCGCCCCTGCGATTCTTGTCATAGAAGATATCGATTCGATGCCCGAGTTCACACGGTCGGTCTTCCTGAACACACTTGACGGCACGCAGTCCCGTGAAGGCCTTTTTATCATCGGGACAACGAATTACCCCGAGCGGATCGATCCCGCGCTCATCAACCGGGCTGGCCGGTTTGACCGGGCGTACGAGATCCCTTCTCCTGACAAAAAGCTGCGCAAGCAATACCTGCAAAAACTCGACGTCAAATCGATTTTCACCCCCGAACAGCTGGATGACATGGCCAAGCTTTCAAAAGGTCTGTCGATTTCCCAGCTCAATGAACTGTACATGTCCACTGCCCTGAACTGGCATTACGAAGGGGAGACGAAATACGGCGAACGCATCCAGGAACTTCAAAAGCAGAGCCGCCGCTCTGCAAAGAATGATTGGGAAGAAGCCGATTCGCCCATCGGATTCGGATGAAGAACCGGTAAAATGGACAGCAAAAGAGCCCGCCTGTGGAAATCTGCAGGCGGGCTCTGACTGTCGAGAAAACTTCTCCAGATTAGTTGATAAAAGAAATAAACCTCTTATTCCGCTTCGGCGCTTTGGGAATGGCTCCCGCCATGAGCCGGAAAGGACACCCGTCTCATAGCTTCGCCTAGCCCGTTGACGCGCCGGCGCTAGATACGCTTTCTATAGGAGAAATGTACATAGTCTGAACCTGGTTGAGTAAACATCTCTGAGATATGAAGCAAAACAGCGGAGAAAATCGTACTGCTCCTGTCCCTGCATCGCTGCGCTAGCTGCGGGACATGAAAAACCGTTGCAGCGTTATGCGCTTCGTCGCGAAGCTATCGGCCGAACTACTTTCGGCCAATAGCTTCGCAGCTGTTTTGCGGAATATCGTTTGAGAGACTAGCGTTTTATATCTTTTCCAATAATTTAAGCCCGCCTGCGGAAATCCGCAGGCGGGCTCTTCGTTTGTTCTATTCAGCTTTGGTGTAGCGCAGGACCGGCTTGCGAGCCGCCTGTGTTTCATCCAAGCGTTTGATGACAGTCGTGTGCGGTGCATTCTGGACGATTTCCGGATTGTCTTCCACTTCTTTCGCAATCTGGATCATCGCATCGATGAACGCGTCAAGCGTTTCCTTGGATTCCGTCTCCGTCGGTTCGATCATCATGCCTTCCTCCACGTTCAACGGGAAGTAGATCGTCGGCGGATGGTAGCCGAAGTCAAGCAAGCGTTTCGCCATATCAAGCGTACGTACGCCCAATTTCTTTTGGCGGCGCCCGCTGAGGACGAATTCGTGCTTGCAGTGGCGGTCATACGGCAGATCGAAATGCGGCTGTAATTTGCGCATCATGTAGTTGGCGTTCAATACGGCATATTCCGTCACGGCTTTCAGGCCGTCCGGGCCCATGGAACGGATATACGTATAGGCACGCACGTTAATGCCGAAGTTGCCGTAGAACGGTTTGACGCGGCCGATTGATTCCGGGCGGTTGTAGTCGAATGTAAAAGCTTCGCCTGACTTCACCAGCACCGGGCTTGGCAGGTATGGAATCAGGTCCTTCTGGACGCCGACAGGGCCGGAACCCGGGCCGCCGCCGCCGTGAGGGCCGGTGAACGTCTTATGCAGGTTCAAGTGGACGACGTCAAAGCCCATGTCGCCAGGGCGTGCTTTCGACATAACGGCGTTCAAGTTCGCGCCGTCATAGTACAATTTGCCGCCGACTTCGTGGATGATGGCAGCCATTTCCAGAATCTGTTCTTCGAACAAGCCGAGCGTGTTCGGGTTGGTCAGCATCAAAGCAGCGGTATCAGGTCCGACAACGCGCTTCAAGTCCTCAAGATCGACCAGGCCGTGTTCGTTCGATTTCACTGTTACGGTTTCGAAACCGGCTACTGTTGCCGATGCCGGGTTGGTGCCGTGTGCAGAATCCGGAACGATGACTTTGGTGCGGTTCATGTCGCCTCTCGACTCATGGTAAGCGCGGATCATCATCAGCCCTGTCCATTCGCCATGAGCGCCGGCAGCCGGCTGGAGCGTCACTTCGTCCATGCCGGTGATTTCCTTCAGATGCTCTTGAAGATCGAACATCAATTCCATTGCACCTTGAACGGTAGATTCATCCTGAAGCGGATGGATATTCGCGAATCCAGGGTAGCGTGCTACGGATTCGTTGATTTTCGGGTTGTACTTCATCGTGCACGATCCTAACGGATAGAACCCGGAATCGACGCCGTGGTTGCGCTTGGAAAGCGCTGTATAATGGCGCATGATATCCAGTTCAGACACTTCCGGCAGATCAGCCGCTTCGTCGCGGATCAAACCTTCCGGCAAGACATCGGCCAAATCGATTTCCGGAACATCAAGGTCCGGCAGGCTATAGCCAATGCGGCCTTCTTTCGTCAATTCAAAAATGAGCGGTTGGTTGTCTTTATGCATGAGTAGCCCCCATTTCCTGCACTGCAGCAGCAAGTTCCTGCACGAATGCATCGATCTCTTCTTTGGTGCGCTGTTCGGTCACAGCAATGAGCGTATGGCCTTGGAGTTCCGGATAGCTGCGCCCTAAGTCATAGCCGCCGATCATGCCTTTTTCGAGCAGACGGGCGTTCAATTCTTTGGACGGAGCTTTCGTTTTCACAACAATTTCATTGAAATGGGCGCCGCCAAAAATCACGTCAAAGCCGGCCCCTTGCAATTGCTGTTTCATGTAATGCGTTTTCGTGATGTTCTGCACGGCAATCTGTCTGGTGCCGGTTTTACCGAGCGCCGTCATCGCCACGGAAGCCGCAAGGGCATTCAACGCTTGGTTCGAGCAGATATTCGATGTCGCTTTGTCGCGGCGGATATGCTGTTCGCGCGCTTGCAGCGTCAAAACGAAACCGCGGCGGCCGTCTTCGTCGACTGTTTCGCCGACCAAGCGCCCAGGGACTTTGCGCATCAATTGTTTGGTGACCGCGAAATAGCCGCAATGCGGTCCGCCGAATGCTTCGGAGATGCCGAACGGCTGTGCATCACCGACTGTGATGTCCGCTCCGAGCTTGCCGGGCGGCGTCAATGCGCCGAGCGCCAACGGGTTTGCAGAAACCGCGAACAAAGCGCCCGCTTCGTGGATGACCGGCTCAAGGGCTTTCAATTCTTCCACTTGGCCGAAGAAGTTCGGGTATTGCACCATGACTGCAGCTGTGTCGCCGTCGATCATCGATTTCAAAGCTTCGATATCTGTATGGCCGTCTTTCAATGGCACTTCTTCCACAGCAATCGATTGGCCAAGCGCATAAGTGCGCACGACATCGCGCGTTTCCGGATGTACGGCACGGGATACCAAAATCTTCTTGCGGCGCGTGTGGCCCGCTGCCAGCATGCCGGCTTCAGCAAGCGCAGTTCCGCCGTCGTACATCGAGGAGTTCGCCAGGTCCATGCCTGTCAACTCGCTGATCATCGTCTGGAATTCGAAGATGGCCTGCAGCTCCCCTTGCGAGATTTCCGGCTGGTACGGCGTGTAGGCTGTATAGAACTCAGAACGCGAAATCACGTGGTCGACGATGATCGGCTTGTAATGGTCATAGACGCCTGCACCGAGGAATGAAGCATAGCGGTTCGTGTCCGCATTTTTTGCGGCCAATTGCGCCAATTCCTTTGTCAATGAAGACTCCGACTTGGCTGCTTTGATCTTATACTCGCCTTTAAAACGCACTTTTTCCGGGATATCTGCAAAAAGCTCATCGATTGACCCTATGCCGATCGCTTCCAGCATTTCTTTTTCGTCTTGAGACGTCATTGGTAGATAACGATGTTTCATCGGTAGCTGTCCCCTTTTCAATTGAGATTATTTTGAACGCTTGTAAAATGGCGTTTCAGCTGTTTTCGCTTTCAGGCGCTTGTTGCGGATCTCCACTTGGAGTTCCGTACCGAGCTCTGCAAATTCACTTTTGACCAAAGCCAGGCCGATGTTCTTTTTCAATGTCGGCGATTGGGTGCCCGTCGTGACTTCCCCGACCAGCTCCCCGTTGGCATAAACCGGATAGCCGTGGCGCGGAATGCCTTTATCGATCATTTCAATTCCCACAAGTTTACGGGGCACGCCGTTCTCTTTTTGGGAGGCCAGCGCTTCTTTGCCCGAAAAATCTTCTTCTTTGTTCAGCTTCACCACAAAATTCAGGCCGGCTTCAAGCGGCGTGATGTCCTTCGACAATTCCTGCCCGTAAAGCGCGAGGCAAGCTTCAAAACGCAGCGTATCGCGTGCACCAAGGCCTGCCGGCACCGCTCCGTCCGCTTTTCCTTCTTCGAGGATGCGGTCCCAGAGGGCGACGACCGCTTCCGGGCTTGCGTAAATTTCAAATCCGTCTTCTCCTGTATAACCGGTTCGGGAAACGATGACTTCATGGCCGGCAACCGGCACATCCATTTTAAAGCGGAACGGTTTGATTTCGGACAAGTCCTGTTCCGTCAACCGCTGGAGGATCTCCATGGCGAGCGGCCCTTGGAACGCCAATAACCCGTAGTTTTCGGATTGATTATCAAGCGAGACGCCATCGGTTACAGTCTTCTGCATCCATTCGAAATCCTTTTCGATATTCGATGCATTGACGACCAGCAGATAATTGCCGTCTTCGATCTTATAGACCAGCAAGTCATCGACGGTTCCGCCGTCAGCGTAGCACATGGCCGTATACTGGGCTTGCCCGTCTTTGATCTTGGACACATCGTTCGTGACCAATTGTTGCAGGTAAGGCAAGCTATTGGGTCCCGTGACGAAGATCTCGCCCATATGGGAGACATCGAACAAGCCCGCTTTGGTTCTTACCGCTTCATGCTCTTCTTTGATGCTTGAAAATTGGACTGGTAGTTCCCACCCTCCGAAATCGATGGTCTTTCCACCGTACTTCGAATACGCCTCGAAAAGTGGGGTGCGCTTCAATTCTGCCATTCATCTTCCTCCTCGATAATCAAATTCCGCAAAAAAAAGACAGAGATTCCCCTGCAATAGGGAAATCTCTGTCCTGGAACCTGAAAGTTTACCTTTACGGCTTTCCTCTTTGGTAGCTGCCAAAAGCAGCGTTCTCCAGAGATGCGTCCTGTACGAGTCTTTTTGCCTGAGAGATTCATGGCATTTTGCCATTTGCTCCTTCGGCGACGCTTCCGCGTTCTCTCCCCGTACACTCATCCGCCCAAATCAAATGTTTGGTCCAAACCGTTATACAGAATAGTATAACTTCGTCTATATCCTAACATTGTTATGAGGGAAGCGCAATCTTTTTTCATCGTGCCATTAAAACACGAACATTAAATTAAATAAACGACTTTTTCATCCGCTTTTTAGCCGATTAACTTGAAAAGCCGCGTATTGGGTGATCTGCCGCAGCGTCCGGAATTCCGTGCGGATCGTAATATGTGCTGCCGCTTTATAATTCCGGTAGCGTTTTTTGAACATCGCTTCAATTTCTTCCCGCGTCGATTGCTGGACAATCGGCCGGTTCGGGTCTTTGTGGATCCGCCTCCAGATTTCCCGGAAAGGGGCGTCGAGAAACAGGACCAGCCCCGTGTCCCGCATGATCCTGCGGTTCTGCTCGCGCATGGCCACGCCACCGCCAGTCGATATGATGCAATTATCGTGGTTGAAATTTTGCAAAAATTCGGTTTCCAAATCGCGGAAATACTCTTCCCCGTACTGTTTGAAGATTTCCGGGATCGGCATGCCGGTCTGCCGGACGATTTCTTTATCCATATCATAGAAAGGCAGCTTCAAAGCAAAGCTGAGCCTCCTGCCGACTGCACTTTTGCCGCAGCCCATAAATCCGACCAAATATATTCTTTTCATCTTACCACCCAATGCACCCTGCTACTCAGGTATTTTATGTTGTTCAATTTCACTTAGTAGTTGTATCGTAGCATGTCTATGCATATTTTCCAATCCATCATATGTTCGGTATTGGACCGAATAGACGGCTGTCCCGTGGAACAGCAGGAGAAGGGCCGATATGAAAAAAATTACAGAGACCGGATAAACGGAGCCTTCATTGCCCTTCAGAGTGTGTAAAAACGTATTCCGCTTGTTCAACTGTGCCATTGGACATTTCTGCGCGCAGCGAAAGCTTGTTGCCGTCGATGGTAAACCGGCAGCCTTTGATATCGGTCAGCATGATCTCATGCCCTTGCCGGAACTTCTGTTTCCGGAGAAACCGGTCATACAGCTCGATATCGTATTCTTCCGCGTCCCGGACGATGCGCACTCCTCCCCCGTTATTGATAATCTCTAAAGAATCCACCCGATGCAAGTAGCTTTGGAAGTCCGCTGTGAACAGATGCCATTCTGCCGTCTGCACGTCCGTTTCGGCCGAAAAATGGATCATGTACCCGAAGAACAGGGCGACGAGCGGCAGAAAGATCATCAGCACCATCAGTTCAAGCAGCGCATTCAACAGCGTGAAGCCTCCTTCGCCAAGGCGCTTCATTCGACACATACACGCTGCCGGCGGTTCCGGTAGTCGTCGTATTCCACACAGAGCTGCTCAAGCATGTCCCAGCTGTAGGTCCTGCCATTGACTGTCCGTTCACCTTGCCGGCTGTCTGTGGCTGCCATTTCTTTTGCTGCTTCGTGCATCGTTTCATACGCAATCATCCGCTCCCGTTTGAGGTGGAGCGATTGCTGGAGCTGCTGCATCATCGGCAGGAGCGTGCCGAAAAGCATGAACAGCATCACCAGGCCAAGGATTGTTTCTGCCCATGAAAAACCCCGTTCATTCAGAAAGAACCACCCTCCCTTTCCCCAGATGGACGACAAGCATCCGTTCACCGCCGCTCGTATCAAAGCGAAGCGTGCCGGCGGTGGTCACCGACCCGTTCGCAGTGAAATACACGCCGTTTATATTGCTCGTCTTTTTCAGCCGCACTGTTGCCGGCAGTTTCCGCGGCGGCAGGAGCGCCTGGAAGTTCTGGACCACTTCATAAGTGCCGCCCGTTTCCCGGAACACCACCATCGCAGAAGCTTGCGTCCGGTATGTTTCGCTTTGCGCAAAATAAATGTCGTGCAGCAGCCCATCGAAAAACCGCGCTTCTTCCCGGTCCGCGGCGAGCGTACGGTAAGAAGGGACGCCGATGCCGGCAAGGACCATAACAGCCATCAGCACAAGGAGCATCTCGGTCAAGGTGAAGCCTTGCTCGTTTAAGGCGTAGCCGATGACGAAACCACTCCATCCACCGAAATCGCGATCTGGTCGCCATTCGGGCAGCTTGTTTCATTCGCTTTCAAATACCCGTCCGCCACCAGGTTCTCGACGGTCGGGACCGATTTCATATCCATCCGGAAAGATTCGACTTGCCCCTGGACCATGTGGACGAACGCCTTGCATCCCTTGTCGTCGACCGAAGCCGTCTGTTTGGTGACGTTCGGCAGCGCGATGGCAATCAAAACTGTGATGATCAGCATGACAATTAGCATTTCAATCAACGTGAATCCTTTTTGGCTTTTCAAAATTTGCATGTTTTTCCTCCTCAGATAGTGTGGATTAGATTGTACATTGGCAAAAGGATCGCCAAATAAGCACCGATGATGCAGATGGCGATGATGACAAAGAAAGCCGGCTGGATGACGCGGAGCAGCTTCTGGGTCTGCTGTTCGATCCGCTCCATCAGGACTTCGCTGTAAAGGATCAGCTCTTTCCCGAGAAAACCGGCCATTTCCCCGTGCGCGACAAATGCCGGCATGTCATCGGATATGAAGTTATGATGGGACAGCGCGGCCGACAGCTGATGCCCCGTGACTACTTCTTCATGACAAGTTTTCGCCATGTGCCGGATGATGGTATGGTAGGTCTGGTTCTGGAGCAGATGAAGCGATTCCTGCAGCGAAATGCCGCTGTGCAGAAGCGTGCCGAGCTCACGGGCTAAAAGATGCGACCAGTAAAGCCGCATGTATTTCCGGAGAAGCGGGACGCGGAGCAGCCAAATAATCCTTTCGTTCGGCGGCCTTTTTGAAACAAGCTGCCAAAACAAGGCGCCCAATGCTCCGGCCAGCGCAAATGCCCCGATAAAGAGATCCGGCAAACTGAGCAGGTAGACTGGCACCCCGCCGGCTTCCCCGTCCCCCCGTAGCGATTCCATCAACGCTGTCAAATTCGGCACATAATTCGTCCGGAAAAACAGGAACAAGCCCGACGTGAAGAACAGCAGGGACAACGGATAGACCAGGATGCCCTTCAGTTTTTTCTGCACTCCTTCGGTACGGGCGAAGCTCTTTGAGATGCTTTCAATGGAGTCGGCCAAACGTCCATGATGTTCCGCAATTTCCACCGGGAACAGCACCGGATCTTTGAAGCCGAGAAGCTTCAGGATCTCGGCGGCATTGCCTCCCCCTTTCAGGATTGACGTGATGCCCGACAGTGCGTCATCCAATTTCGGAGTATGCATCGGCAAAAGCAGCGCCAAGGCTGTCGGCAGCAGATAGCCTTCGTTCAAAAGCACCGACAGCCTGCCGAGAAACTGCGCGCGGTCACGAATCGGAATCCGTTTTTGCTTGGACCGTATCGGCAATCGCACCGATTTTCACCCCTTCCCGGATTTGACCGCCGAATGTCAGGTGCTCCGGCAGGCTGTAATTCCGTTGATCCCTCGCAGACGCCAGCGCTTCTTCGAGCCGTTCGCCGTGCAGAATCTCATAAAGGGCGCGGTAGGCCGGCTTCGGGTCTGACATATCCGGATATACCGGTATGATGCGCTGTGCAGAAATGGCGATCAGCGTCTGCCGCATATCTTCATACGAGATGCCGAGGTCGTGGAGCCTGTGCAGGCAGCCGACCGAATGGCGGGCATGGATGGTCGAGAATACAAGATGCCCCGTCAGCGCTGCACGGACAGCAATGCCTGCCGTGTCAGCATCCCGGATTTCACCTATCATGATGATGTCCGGATCGTGGCGCAGGATCGCCTTGAGACCTGCCGCATAGCTGAGCCCCGCCTTTTCGTTCACCTGGATCTGAAGAATCGCTTGATTTTTCCGTTCTACGGGGTCTTCAAGCGTGATGATGTTCCGATTCAGCTTCTCGTTGCAATGCTTGAGCAGCGAATACAGCGTCGTCGATTTCCCGCAGCCGGTAGGCCCTGTAAGCAGGATGAGGCCCTGCTTGGCTTCGGCCAATTTTTCAAGCAGCCGGGCAGAATCGCGGAACGCTGCCAGCTCATGCACGGATTGCGCCGCCTCTTCGGCCATGACCCGGATGACAATGCTTTCTTTGGTCAAAACAGAAGGCAGCGTTGATATTCTGAAATAATATGGATGGTTTTGAATTGGGAGATGAAAGGATCCTGTTTGGGGTTTGCGTTTTTCGCTCATGTCTAAAAGGGAAAGATATTTGAAATAGGCAATCATGCGATCGCCAAGATCAAGGGGGATTTTCATCACTTGCCGCAGCGCGTGGAACGAGCGGAAAGAGACGCTGTAGCAGGTCGGTTCGGGTTTGACGTGGATATCGGTCGTGCCGCTTTCAACCGCTTTCTCAAGCAGGCTGGAGCATCGGCGTTCAATGATTTCTTGCATGGCCACCTCCTGTTTTGAGCTTGAACAAAGGCCGCATCTTTGTTCCCCCATAGTATAACTGCGTGTTTTATAGAAGGGAATAGTTTCCTGCAAAATAAATATTTGACCCCGCATATCGCGGCAAATCCTGTTTTTGGCACCTCTTTTTAACCTTCCAGAAAGCACTGTCCAGTTTTCATCCACCGGTTTGTCACAAAGAATCGCCATCTCGCTGTTTACACATTCACTCCGTTTCCTATATAATAAATAAGAGATTATTGTGTTGTGGCAAAGGAGGGATTACCCATGGATAAGATGTTCAAATTAATGGGATGGTGGACTGGCATATTTGCAGTTCTGTTTTATGTAGGCGATATGGTGGAAGTGTCATTGTTAATGGTCGCTAATACCGGATTTTTTGTACTTCTAGGATTCTTAAATATTTCTGAACGCATGTACATGTACATTTTCGCAGCTTACTTAACTGTATTCTTCGTAGGCTTCACTTATTACACAACGTTCATCCATATTCCCGGTGCTGGACATTAATTACCGAAACCAAAAGCAAAAAGCGGCCAATACGGCCGCTTTTTTATTTTTCCTGGTTTCACTTTTTATGATGCGTACCTTAACTGCAGGATGAACATCGCTTTAGAACCCGTTCAGGAATGGATTGCTTGCCGCTTCCTGTTCCGGTGTGGTTTCCGGTCCATGGCCCGGGAACAGGACCATGTGGTCAGGGAGCGTCATCAAAGAATCGCGTATCGACTCCAGCAGCTTTTTCTCCGAACCGTCGATCAGGTCTGTCCGCCCGATGCTGCCGCGGAATAGCGTATCGCCGACGATGGCAAACCCTTCATTTCCGAATGAATAGGAAATGCTTCCCGGTGAATGCCCCGGTGTATGGAGAAGCTCCATTTGGAAATCGCCGATTTGCAGCTCCTTCTCCCCATCTAGCAGCACATCGGCTTCCCCGATGCGGTAATCCGGCACCATCGGGTATTTACCGGAGCCGTTCAGATTTGGGCGCCCCAGCCAGTCTTTCTCCAAACGGTGCAAGTAGACCGGAATCTTGTATTCTTGCCGCAAATCATCCACGGCCCCGATATGGTCGAAATGTGCATGCGTCAACAGGATGGCGAGAGGCGAGAGCCCTTTCTTCCTTAAAAAGCCGATGACTTTTTCAGCTTCTTCGCCCGGATCGAAAATCAGGCATTGTTTTGCATCGTTTGAAACGATATAGCAATTGGTCTGGATCGGCCCCAGCTCCATGTGGTTTATTTTCAGCATTTTCTTCACCTCACTTTCAGTATAGCATCCCAAGTGTTCAACGGACCGACAATATTATCCCTCGACAAACAACCTGAATTTCTTTACAATATAAGAGAACAAGACGGCACTGGCTGTTAAAGTTGAAGGGAGTGTCATAGATGAACTTGCTTATGGTTATTTTTGGCCTTATTGCGATTCTTGCTGCAATAGGTTCTGTGCAAACCTTAAAAAACAAACAAATTTTAGGCTTTCTTTTTAACTTCGGTACGTTTGTGATTTTCGGTGCTTTTACAGTAGCGACAGTCATCACACAAGGCTATCCGCCTAGCCTGCACTAATTCCCGAAAAGCCGATGCTTCCCGCATCGGCTTTTTTATTTTGTCCGCAAAAAAACAGGAGCTCTGGGCTCCTGTTTATTCCTTGCTATTCATGCTGTTTTCCAGCTCTTCTTTTTCAAGTTTTTCTTGTTCTTCTTCGGTAAGGATCAGCTGGCCGTTCTCCTGGTCATAGAATCGCAACAGGTCGCCGTTGATGATCGACTCTGAGTAATCCAGTTCCTGCATGGCCGGTTCAATATACGGTTCGCATTCGGCGATATCCGCTTCTTCGCCGGTTTCGATGTCATAGCAGACATTGCCGGCATAGACGTTTTTATCGGTGATGAAGCGCCCGTCGCGGAAAATGACGAATTCTTCATGTTCATCGGAGAACAGGTCGCCGCCGAACTGGAGGTCTTTTTCCGTTTCGATTCCCATGAGGTGCATAATCGTTGGGCGCATATCGATCTGCCCGCCGATTTCCTCTTCGACATATCCTTTGCCGGAGCCCGGGATATGGACGAAGAAAGGAACTTTCTGGAGCTGGGCCGATTCAAACGGCGTGACTTCCTTCCCGAGGTACTGGGCCATCGCTTCGTTGTGGTTTTCCGAAATGCCGTAATGGTCGCCGTACATGACGATGACCGAATTCTCGTAGAGACCTTGTTCTTTCAGGTCTTCAAAGAGCGCTTCGACGGATTCATCCAAATAACGCGCTGTCTGGAAGTAGCGGTTGAGCGTTCCGGAGTTCGAATCGAACTCTTCGATCAGCTTGTCCTCTTCATCCAGATAGAACGGATGGTGGTTGGTGAGCGTCAACAGGCGGCTGTAGAACGGCTGCGGCATTTCAGCCATCTGGTCGACGGATTGCTCCATGAACGGAATATCCTTCATGCCCCAGTTGACCGCCTGCCCTTCACCGATCGTATAGCTTTCGATATCATGGAATTTCTCGATATTGAACGATTGGTACATCATATCGCGGTTCCAGAAACTCTTCGTATTGGCGTGCTGGACGGCTGTGTAATAGCCGTTTTCCCCCAACCGCTCCGCCATCGAATTGAATGTGTTTCCGCTATGCGTGAAGAACACGGCCCCGCCGCTCAAAGGATAAAGCGAATTTTCAAGAAGGAACTCGGAGTCCGATGTTTTCCCGAGGCCTGTCTGGTGGTAGAAATTCGGGAAATAGACCGTGTCTTCGTCTTTGGTCAAGCCGTTCAGGAATGGCGTGATTTCTTCGCCGTTCATTTCGTTATTGATCAGGAACGACTGCATCGATTCCAAGGTGACTACAATCAAATTACGCCCTTCTGCAGCGGCAAACATTTCCGGCGAAGGTTCCGGCTGGTTGGAGCGGACATAGTTGTTCACTTCCACCAGTTCGGAGCCGTCCGCCAATGCCCGCTGCGCCTGGGATTTGGATTGGATATAGATGTCGTAGATATGGTAATTGTACATCCCGATGTTTTTGACGAGCATCTCACGGTCGAAGCTGCGCGTCAAAAGCTGCGGCCGCTCCGCTTCCGCCAGCCCGAGGTTGAAAAACAGCACCGCTGCCGTCAAAATCATATAGGATTTCCGCTGGACCGATGCTGTGTTCATCGATGACGGTTTGACTTTCAGAAATTTGATCGCCAGGAAAATGACGATCACATCCAGAAAGAACAAAACGTCGGTGGCATAGATGCTTTCGGCAGCGCTGGAGCCAAGGTCGCCGAAATTATTGGTCTGGAACAGGACCGGCAGCGTGATGAAATCACTGAAGAACCGGTAGAATGCCACGTTGGCATACAAAATGATTGAGGCAATGACAGCGACCGCCATGATTGACCGGTTTTTCGCTTTCTCCGTTTTGAAGAACAGCGAAATTCCATACGCAAACAGCAACAGGCTCAACGGATTGATGAATAGAATGAACTCTTGGAGCGCATTATCAATCGTAATGGAAAAACTCGTTTTATACGTTACATAAGTTTTGAGCCAAGTAGCTACGATGGCGATTGCCAGGATGGAATGTTTGGGCCATTCTTTTTTCAACATCCGGCATATCCTCCTTTTTAACTAAATCATACTTTACACTACCGTAAAACCGCCTCCATGTCCACTTAACACTCCCCTGTTATAATGAGGAATTATCCAACTTATAAGTTCCCCGTTACTGGACTGCTGAAACGCTGGAGGGTTTTCAAGAACGGAAAATTATTTCTTTTTTCCGGATTGCTTTTGGCGCAATATGAGGACCGCAGCTGCATACTCTTTCGGGGTGATGAATTGAAGGCGGTAAAGTTCCTTGATCTCCTCTTCCATCAGTTCCAGATCCGCCTGCGGATCACCAGTATAGATGATCGTTCCGTAGCCTTTCAGCAATTGCATGACGTCATACAGCGTCTTCATCTGTCTGCCCCTTCCGTATCGATAAATCCGCTCTCGGTGTAGATGCCCCCTACCGGCACGTCATGCGGTTCTTCCGCAATCGCCTCAGCCAACTGGGCATCGAACGCAAGCGACCGGGTCTCACCTGTGTAGCCGGCGAGATAACGGTCGTAATAGCCGCCGCCGAAGCCGATCCGGTAGCCGTCTTTTGAGAAGACCACACCCGGCACTACCATCAGGCCAATCCCGTGAGGCGGCACAAATTGCGCCTCATCGGTTTTCGGTTCCTGCAGATGCATATAGACGACTTCCAGCTGGTTCCAGTCTTCGATGATGTAAAAATCCATGCCGCGGCTTTTCGGCAGGCATTTTGGAACCGCTGCCTTTTTGCCGGACGCCCAGATAGAATGGATAAGTTCTTTCGTATCCACTTCCGGGAACGACGAAATGGTCAAGCCGATGATGTCTGCACCAATGAATGCAGAATCGTTCATTAAATTGCTGATGATGCGCCTTGATTTTTCGTGATGCTCTTCCGGCGTCATCTTCGCCAGTTCTTCCAAGACCTTTTTTCGGTGGGCAACTTTATCCATGTCGATTCCTCCTCAAAACTTAGCGCCTGCCCGGCACATCCATCGATTGGCGCAATGGTATCGGTATAGTGATCCGGTTCCGGCCGGCTGCCGCAGACGTAGAAAACCGGTAAAGCTTATGTATAGATAAAGAAAAAAGCCAAAACCCCTTGAGGTTTTGGCAGTCAATCAATTACTTCGTTTCACGGTGTAGAGTCATTTTCTTTTCACGTGAGCAATATTTTTTCATTTCAAGACGCTCAGGGTTGTTGCGCTTATTTTTAACAGTGCTGTAGTTACGTTCGCTACATTCTGTACAAGCTAAAGTGATGTTAACACGCATCGGTATCCCTCCTAATTCTTTCAAAGATCGTTTGTAAATAAGCGTGATCTATACGACTTAACTATTATAGCATATCCAGCGGCAAAGTCTACTCCCAAAACCCATGTTTTATTTGGAAAAATAAAAAGATTCCCCGGCATCTTCCATGCCGGGGAAAAGGCTTATTTGTTGAGGTCGTAATGGCGGCCCCGGACGAGGTAGAACAGCTGCTCCGCGATGTTGGTCGCATGGTCCGCAGACCGCTCCATGTAGCGGCAGACAAATGCCAATTGCGTGATTTGGCTGAGCTTGTCCGGATGTTCCGCCCCCGATTTCATCAATTTTGAAATGACTTCGCCGTAAAGGTTGTCCACCTGGTCATCCAGCTCTGCGATCTCCTTGGCTTTGACGACGTCTTCTTCGACGAATGCCTCGATGACCTGGCGGAGCATCGCGGTGGCCAGTGCGTGCATCTGCTGGATTTCATGGATCGGCGAAAGCAGATCCTCCTTGCCGATGCGGATGGTCTCTTTCGCGATATTCACCGCGTAGTCGCCGACGCGCTCCATGTCCGTCGCCACTTTGATGATGACGATGAGCCTTCTGAGGTCGGTTGCGACCGGCGACTGCTTAGCGATCAGCAAGATGACCCGGTCGTTGATTTCTTCTTCGAGCTGGTTGATATCGGCATCGTCCTCGATCACTTCGAGAGCGGCGTCGATGTCGTGGTTGGCGAGCGCCCCTACCGCTTTCGTCAAGGCATCCACCGCCATATTGCTGAGCAGGACCAATTGCTCCTGTGCTGAGTTCAATTCATAATCAAATTTTTCGCGTACTGACATTGTGATTCCCCGCTTCCTCAGCCGAACCGGCCTGAAATATAATCTTCCGTGCGCTTGTCTCCCGGATTGGAGAAAATCGTATCAGTGTCGTCGTATTCGATTACTTCTCCATTCAAAAAGAACGCTGTTTTGTCCGAAATCCGGGCTGCCTGTTGCATGTTGTGCGTAACGATGATGATGCTGTAGTCTTTTTTCAGTTCCTGGACCAATTCCTCGATTTTCAATGTGGAGATCGGGTCCAGTGCGGAGGTCGGCTCATCCATCAGGATGACATCCGGCTCGATGGCCAGTGCACGGGCGATGCAGATCCGCTGCTGTTGGCCTCCTGAAAGGCTATAGGCGTTCTCGTCGAGGCGGTCTTTTACTTCATCCCAGATCGCCGCGCCGCGAAGGCTCTTTTCCACGATCTCGTTCAGGATCTTTTTGTTCTTGATGCCGTGGATCCGCGGTCCGTAAGCGATATTGTCATAGATCGATTTCGGGAACGGGTTCGGCTTCTGGAACACCATGCCCACCCGGGTGCGCAGTTCTTCCACGCCGTAGTCCTTGTTGAAGATATTGCGGTCCCGGTAAAGGATCTGGCCGGAAGTCTTGACCGACGGCACAAGCTCGACCATACGGTTCAAGGTTTTGATGTAGGTCGACTTGCCGCAGCCGGACGGCCCGATAATCGCCGTGACTTCATTTTCCTTGATGTCGAGGTCGATGTTCTTGAGCGCGTGGTTGTCGCCGTACCAAAGGTTCAGCTGTTTTGTATAGTAGACCGATTTTTTGTCCTGCTGGACGGCAGGCGCTGCTTTTGTTTTTTCTGTTTTGATCGTTGTCATGTTGGAACCCCTTCCGCATAAAGTGCTTTAATAGCGTTTCTGGAATTTGTTTCGGATGATCACTGCAATGGAATTCATAATGAGCAGGAAAATCATCAGGACGATGATCCCTGCAGCTGCCACCACTTGGAATTCCTGCTGCGGGCGGCTTGCCCAATCGAAGATCTGGATCGGGAGTGCCGTGAACGTGTCAAACACGCCTCGCGGCAGGAACTGGATGATGACCGGGATGCCGATGACGATCAGCGGCGCCGTTTCCCCGATGGCGCGCGATAAAGCCAAGATGCTTCCTGTCAGGATTCCCGGAATGGCTGCCGGCAGGATAATGTTGACGACCGTCTGCCATTTCGTAGCGCCCATGCCGAGCGATGCGTCGCGCAATTCTTTAGGCACAGAGCGGATCGCTTCTTGAGAAGCGACGATGATGACCGGCAGAATCAAGAGGCTCATCGTAAATCCGGCAGCCAGAATGCTGTTGCCAAGTGCAAATGCACGGACGAAAATCGTTAAGCCAAGAAGTCCGAAGACGACGGATGGCACACCCGCCAAATTCGAGATGTTCAAGCGAATAAATGTAGTTAACCGGTTTTGCTTTGCATACTCTTCCAAATAGATCGCCGAGCCGACGCCGAGGATGATTGAAGTCGGCGCAACGACCGCCATGAGCCAAAGCGATCCGATCAGCGCGGCCTTGATGCCGGCTTTTTCCGGAAAGCGCGAAGCGAAATTGGTCAAGAAGTCGAGCGACAAGTGGCTTGCTCCCTGCGTGACGATTCGGTACAGCAAGATGACCAGCGCCAACAGCGCCAGAAGTGTTGCTGCCATGAAAAGCCCTTTGAAAATCATGTTGACGACCAGGCGGCCGTTCATTCGTTTGACGACTTTTTCCTGTTCGATGTATCTCATATTAATATTCCTCCCTGAAACGTTTTGAGACGTATTGGGCGAGGATGTTCATCAGCATGGTGAACAGGAAAAGCGTGAACCCTACTGCATAGATGGAATAATAGATTGTTGTTCCGTATCCTGCGTCCCCTTTTGAAACCTGGACGATATAAGCGGTCATCGTTTGGATCGACCCTGCAAAATCGCCGTCGAACTTCGGTGTCGAACCGCCCGCAAGCGATACGATCATCGTTTCCCCGATGGCGCGCGACACCGCGAGCACAACTGATGCGATGATTCCCGACAAGGCTGCCGGCACGATGACCTTCCATGCCACTTCGAATTTCGTAGAGCCCATTGCTAAGGCGCCGTCGCGGATCGATCTCGGTACAGAAGACATAGCGTCTTCCGACAGAGATGCGATCATCGGGATGATCATGATGCCGACGACAATCCCCGGTGAAATGGCGTTGAAGATTTTGATTTCCGGAAAGACGCTCTGCAAAAGCGGCGTCACGAATGTCAGGGCGAAAAAGCCGTAGACGATTGTTGGAATGCCTGCCAGCACTTCAAGCACCGGCTTGACGATGCGGCGCACGGTTTCCGTGGCGTATTCGCTCAGGTAAATGGCGGCCGAGATGCCGATCGGCACTGCCACGATTACAGCAATCAGAGTGACTTTCAAAGTCCCGACGATCAGCGGCAGGATGCCGTACAATTCTTCTTTGTTCGAAAACGGCAGCCAGGTGGTGCCGAATATAAAGTCGAAAACCGAAACGCGCTGGAAGAACGTGATGGTTTCGATGATCAATGTCAATACGATGCCGATTGTCGTCAGTACAGAGACGGATGCAATCAGCAATAAAATCCACGGAATAACTTTTTCAATAAACTTCTTGTTTTTCTTGCCTTTCGACTGCGCGATCATTTCCTGCACAGATGTCCGCATAACGAATCCCCTTTCAACCGCAAAGGGCGAGCAGTGGCTGCTCACCCTCTTACTAAAACTTTATAGGTTATTTATTTTTTCAAGGCTTCAAGATCAGCTAGGCCTTTTTCGTACTCTTCCTCAGGAAGCGCTACGTAGCCGACAGATTCAGCCATCTCTCCTGCATTTTCAAGCGTGTACTTCATGAAATTATAAGCTGCTTCGTTCTCAGCCAATGCTTTGTTGCTGGCGTAAGTGAACAATGGACGGGATAGCGGCGCATATTCGCCGGTTTCAATCGTTTCGTTGTTCGGTTCAACTCCGCCGATTTTTACAGCTTTCAACGTATCCTGGTTCGCCAGGTAGTACGCATAGCCGAAGAATCCGATCGCATTCGGGTCCGCTTGGATCCCCTGCACCAAGACGTTGTCATCTTCCGACAAAGTCGCATTGCTTACAAGGTCTTCTTCTTCAAGAATGACTTCGTTGAAGTAGTCGTATGTTCCAGAGTCCGTTCCTGGCGAGTAGAAGACGATTTCTTCGTCCGGCCATTCAGGATTGATGTCAGACCATTTTTTTGTCGATCCGTCTTCGATCCACATTTTCTTCAAGTCTTCGACTGTCAGATCTTCCACCCAGTCGTTGTCCTTGCTCACAACAACCGTCAAGCCGTCATAGGCCAAAAGGAATTCCGTGTAATCGATGCCTGCTTCTTCCAAGCTCGCTATTTCTTCTTCTTTAATCGGTCGTGAAGCGTTCGAGAAATCTGTTTCTCCCTGGATGAATTTTTCAAATCCGCCGCCTGTGCCGGAAACGCCGACAGTTACCTGGACGCCAGGTTCTTCAGCAGCATACTCTTCTACAATGCCTTCCATGATCGGCGCAACAGTAGATGAACCATCACCGGAAACTGACCCTTCGGCTTGCTCCGCTTCGGTGCCTTGTTCTGTCGTAGTTGTTTCACCCGGCTGCGTCGCGTTTCCGCCTCCGCATGCTCCCAGTACTAAAGCCGATCCAAGGATTGTTGATGCCATTGCATATTTCCAGATTCTCATTGCTCATTTCCTCCTAAGGTTTATGTTTGCTTTACATTTCTTACTATAACGGCTGATTATTGATGCTGTGTGGAGACAATGTTAAGAAATTGTAAAGACAAAAAAGCCCCGGCAAGCATTTTTGAAATGCTTGCCGGGGCTTACGGGTTATTGGACTGGCGCTTCTTCCTGCCCTTCTTCGATCACCTTGTTTGTATAAGGGTCTTTGATGACGGAAGTCGGCTGGGCCGCCGCTTTGTTCTTCAATTCAAAGTATTTATCCACCGCTTCGCGGGCGATCAAATGGGTAGTCACCGGCACCCGGCCCGGATCGGTCGTGATGTATGGAATCAGGATCGCGTATGCGACTTCCGGGTTCTCATACGGCGCGAAGCCGACATGGGCGGTGTTGACGGATGGTTTTGTATACCATGGGCTTTCTTTGTCGTCGTAATAATTGATCTGCGCAGTACCGGTCTTGCCGGCGGCCGTATAGTCCGCATCGCCGAAGAACGACCTTGCCGAACCTTGGCTGCCGGTATAGACGAGGCGCATCCCTTTTTTGATCTGGTCGATTTCCGCCTGCGTGTTGTTGATGCGGTTCAGGACCTTCGGTTCAACGACCGACTCGACCTGGCCAAGCGTCACGCCGTCTTCCGAAGGCTGGCGGATTTCCTTGACCACGTGCGGCTGCATGCGGTAGCCGTCATTGGCGATGGTAGAGATATATTGCACCAATTGAAGCGGTGTATACGTATCATACTGGCCAATCGCCAAATCGAGGAATGTCCCGGGCTGAACCTTGGAGACGTCCCCTTGGAAGCCGTTCCCTTCATTCGGAAGATCGATGCCCGTCTTGACGCCGAGGCCGAACTGGGCGAATGAATTCCGCATCGTCTGCCAATCTTCCGGCTTGACGCTGAATCCACGCTTGTATTCATAGGTATTGCCGGAAATCGCCAGCGCCACCTTGAACATATAGACGTTCGAGGAACGCTCGAGCGCTTTCAGGTCGCTCATCGGAATCCGGTTGAACGGGATCCTGTTGAAGATGGAACCTTTCATCAACCCGCCGGGCAATTGCAGCGGTTCATCGATCATCACTTGGTTGAGTTCAATCGCATCTTGCTGATAGCCGGTCAAGAGCGTCGCCCCTTTGACGACCGACCCGCTCGGATAAGCGGCCGTGATGGCGCCAAACGAGTAATCGCGTACGATCCGCTTGCCGTTTTCATCCTGGTCAAGCGTCTTGCCGACCATCGACAGGATGTCCCCTGATCTCGGGTCCATCATGACCAGATAGGCATCCTTCACCAATTGGGAATTCGGCCCGGCTTTCAGCTCAAGCAGGTGCTTCTCGACGATGTCTTCCATCGCCGATTGCATTTCGGAATCGATGGTCAGGATCAGATCTTTTCCGGGCTTGCCTTCATCGACGGGCATCGTGTCCACTACGCGGCCTTTGCCGTCGGTGATGTTCTTGACAACCGATTTCTGGCCTTGCAGCACTTCTTCATAATATTGCTCGATAAAGCTGACGCCGACGCGGTCGTTGCGGGAATAGTCGCGCGCCAGGAAATAATCAAGCTTGTTCGCCGGAATCCCTTGCTCAGGCGTCGTCGTGCTGCCGAGAATCGACAGGTCGCTGGTCTTGACGCGCTTCCAGTCAGTCACGGTATTGACGCCTTTCAGTTTCGGATCGGTAAGGCGCTCGGAAACCCGGGCGAATTCCTCGTCCGTCACCCCTTCGTTCTTGATGATCTGTGGCGCGAGCGCATAGCCGGACGTCATTTCGCGGAAGATAGCCAGGATTTCCAGCTGTTCCACAGTCATACTGCCTAATTCCTTGTCGGTGATTTTGTCGCGGACCAGCTTATCGATTTTCCGCGTTTTTTCTTTTTCCTGAATATCTTCGTTCTCGATCGCTTTCCGTTCTTCGTCTGTCACTTTCGCCAGCGCTTCTTCGCGATTCAGCATGATGTAGAAATCCTGCTTGTCGCGGAGCGTCACGCGCTTCGGTTCTTTTTCGATCAATTTGGCCAGCTCTGTTGCGACTTCGAGCATTTCTTCGCGCTTCGTCGTCTGCATGGCTGTATACGTGATCGCGTTCACGGGATTGTTATCCACCAGGACGCGCCCTTCATTGTCAAAAATACGGCCTCTTGGCACGCTTGTATTTACCGGAACTTCTTCAGTCCTCGCCAACGCTCTCGTAAAATCCTCGCCTTTGACAATCTGCAGATAGCCTAACCGCAAAATCAATACGGAAAAGAGCAGGAAAATGGAGAAAAATAGGACGTTCATCCGAAAGACGGTATGGGACTTCAACTTCGCCTTTGCCAGCGAAACTCGTCTTTTCTGGGGGGCATTCATAATATTGCGCGCACTCCTTCCACCAATAATGCACTTGTTAGTATATCACCAAAACAAAAAAACACACACCTTTTCTGACGAAAAAGTGTGTGCGATGTTTCATTATTTGACAATTATTTTGCAGATTCGAAGCGTTTAGAAACTTCTTCCCAGTTTACTACGTTCCAGAAAGCCGCAAGATAGTCCGGACGGCGGTTCTGGTATTTCAAGTAGTAAGCGTGCTCCCATACGTCCACGCCAAGGATCGGTGTTTTGCCTTCCATTACCGGTGAATCCTGGTTCGGAGTCGAAGTCACTTCAAGTTCGCCGTTTGAAACGACCAGCCAAGCCCAGCCGGAACCGAAGCGTGTTTTGCCTGCGTTCTCAAATTGAGTCTTGAACTCTTCAAAGCTGCCGAATTTGCTGTCGATCGCTTCTGCAAGAGCGCCTGACGGGTTGCCGCCGCCGTTTGGAGACAAAAGCTGCCAGAACAGCGAGTGGTTCGCGTGTCCGCCGCCGTTGTTGCGCACTGTTGTGCGGATTGATTCAGGAACTGCGTCCAAGTTCGCGATCAATTCTTCGATTGATTTTGAAGCAAGGTCTTCGTGGCCTTCTAATGCCGCGTTTACGTTCGTCACATATGTGTTGTGGTGTTTCGTGTGGTGAATGTTCATCGTCTCTTTGTCGATGTGTGGTTCAAGTGCGTCGTACGCGTAAGGTAGTTCAGGTAATTGATAAGCCATGATCTAATTCCTCCTTGAGTCTAATTGTCTACTTTCTTAGGTTATCAAAGTTTGCGGATCGTTACAATTAAAACGCATAGCGCTTTCATTGAATCAGACTTTCGGCTGAGTCAGACCAGGACAAAGAACAACAGAACCATGATGGCCTGGATCGTCCCTTTTGTCACGACCGAGGTCACAAAGCCTACGACCGACCCGATGCCCGACCGCACCGATTGTTTGACCGTCGAGCGGTTGAACGCCAATTCCGCCAGCACTGCGCCGATGAACGGCCCGATCAGGATTCCGACGATCGGAATGACGAACGGCCCGACAAGCAAGCCTATGGTGCTCCCCCAGAGCCCCGCTTTCGATCCGCCGAATTTTTTTACGCCGAACGCATTGGCGAGCAGGTCCGCTCCGAACAGCAGCACGACAAACAGCGATTCGATAGCCCAGAACCACCACGGCAAATCGCCGAAACTGAAGAACAGCCCGTACATCAAGAATCCGCCGAATATGAACAGCACCGCAGGGATGATCGGGTAAAGGAGCCCGATAAATCCGATTGCGAAAAAGATCAGTATAATGGCCCAGCCGATCACTTCCATTTTTCCGCCTCCTATAATAAAAAGCACTCTATTCATCGTGCCCCACATTTCGAAAAATGTAAAGCGATGACAGAGTGCTTTCCTATAGAAAGTTATTTGGATCCGGCCGGCTGCAATACTTGGCAAAAGCCGTTCCTGCAGAGGCCGATTCGTTTTCAGGTCAATCAGTTTAGCTGAACGCTATTAAGCGCGGTTGCCGAGAATCGCTTCTGCAATGTTCACGGAATGGTCGCCGATCCGCTCCAGGTTGCTGATGATGTCGACAAAGACGATGCCGGCCTGTGCAGAACATTGCCCTTCGTTCAAGCGCATAATGTGCTTTTTGCGGAATTTGCGTTCCATCTTGTCGATCAAGTCTTCCTGCTCGGCCACTTCACGTGCCAGTTCGTGATCGGAAGTATCCAAAGCAACCAAGGATTTCTTGACTGTCGCGATCGTCAACGTGAACATTTCCTTCAGGTCTTCCAATGCGTCGCCGGAGATGATGACGCGGTTGTTTTCCTGATAGTCTACCAATTCAATAATGTTCTCGAAATGGTCGCCGATCCGTTCGATGTCGCGCACCGTTTCAAGCAATACCGTGTGGCGCGTCGAATCGGTCGCAGACAGCGATTCAGCAGAGATCAGGATCAGGTAATCCGTGATTTTGCCATCAAGATTGTTGATGGCGTCTTCGAGCTGATAGCCCATCTCTGCGTTCTTTTTGCTTTTCGATAGAAGATAAGCATAAGACTCTTCCAATCCCTGGACAGCGTAATTACCCATCCGCAAAATTTCTTCTTTCGCCTGTCCAAGCGCGATTGATGGAGAAGCTTCGATAAAGCTATTATCCAAATGCTTCGGTTTGAATTCGATCAGCACTTCTTCCCCCGGGATGACTTTCGTCACGAGGTATGCCCAAGCGCCGATCAATGGGAACTGGATCAATGTATTGGCAACGTTGAATGTTCCGTGGGCGAAAGCGATCTGCATTTTCGCTTCCAATGCCAGCACCCCTGCAATCCATTCTACGTAAGCCGTGAACGGCACTAGGAGAATCATGAAAATGATTGTTCCGACGATGTTGAACAGGACATGGACTGCTGCTGCACGGCGTGCCGCAATCGATGTACCGAGCGCCGCCAGCACTGCTGTGATGGTCGTTCCGATATTATCCCCGAAGAGGACCGGCAATGACGCATCCAGGTTCAGGATGCCTTCATCATACAATGCCTGCAAGATCGCAATCGTACCGCTCGAGCTTTGTACGATGAATGTGAATACTGTACCGGCCAACACGCCAAGGATCGGCTGCTCGCTCAGGCTGATGGTCATATCGATGAACGCCGGAAGTTCGCGCAGCGGCTTCATCGCGCCGCTCATCGTTTCCATCCCGAAGAACAATCCACCGAAACCGAAAATGACTTGCCCTATGTTTTGAATCTGGTTTTTCCTAAAGAAGAAGATCAGGAAAGCACCGACTGCCATGATCGGCAATGCGTATGCTCCGACGTCCAAACCGATGATGAACGCCGTGACCGTCGTACCGATGTTTGCACCCATGATGACACCGATTGCTTGTCTCAATGTCATAAATCCGGCGCTTACCAGGCCGACTACGATAACCGTCGTCCCTGAACTCGACTGGATCAGGATCGTCACCAGGATACCGACAAGCACACCCATGAAAGGATTGGTAGTGAAGCGGTCGAGGATTGCACGCAATTTATCGCCTGCCGCTTTCTGCAAAGCGTCTCCCATATACTTAATTGAAAAAAGGAATATCCCCAAACCTCCTAGGAAGGAAAAGAGAATTTCTTGCCAGTTCGTCTCCACGATTTTCATTCAACTCCTATATTTGTGATTTCACACCTTGTCTATTATGAAGAGTTCGCTACTTCTTTGTAAATACCTTTATGGAAAATTTACAATGCCGTAACAAAGCAGAATATTTTGAGGCCCTTCACATGGTACGATACTCTTTAATAGAACGAAAGGAAGATGGCTTTGAATTTATTTCAACTATTGAAAGCAAGTTTGATGGAACCAAAAAAACAGGCAGCCGTCCGTATTATGGGAATCGGAAAGATCATGCAGTTCGTGTTCATGGTGATTGCACTGATGACAATCGTCAGTTTCGCCGGCTTGGCCGCAGGACTCGGCGAAACGGCGAGCGGCGTTGAAGGGCTGCTCCAGTTTGTCGAAGAAATCGAGTGGCTGCTTTATCCGTTCGCCCTGATTTTCCTCTTCGTCTCGACGACGCTTTACCATTTCGTGAAAATCAGTTTGTTTGCGCTCGCCGGATTAGGGCTGGTGCGCTTGAAGAACAAAAAAGGCGAATACCGCCACCTTTGGCGGACAGCGGCCCTTGCCGTCACAATTCCGACATTAATCTCGTTTGCAGCGAGTTTTTTCGTGTCCGGTTTATGGGTTTCAGCCGCTTCAAGCGGGCTTACGCTCCTCTACCTCCACCTGGCGACGAATTATTACCCGAAAATGCCGCCTGCTAAGAAGCCGGCCTAGCCGTCTTCCTTGTATTTTGTAGAGGCAGACTGCTAAAATGTCTATAGGCAATGGAATAAACTAGTCATCTTTCTAGTTGCAGAAATGTGGGGCTGGACGAATGGTTCCAGTCATCCCTAAAAGGAGAGATTTTTAATGAGTGAAGTTATTCACCGTACAAAAACACGCCCCGTGAAAGTCGGAGACCTGACGGTTGGCGGAAGCAATGAATTATTCATTCAAAGCATGGCAACAACAAAAACCCACGATGTGGAAGCGACGGTTGCTGAAATCCTGCGCTTGGAAGAAGCGGGCTGCCAGATCGTCCGCGTCGCTTGCCCGGATGAACGTGCAGCGTATTCAATCGGCGAAATCAAGTCACGCATCAACATCCCGCTTGTTGTTGACATCCATTTCGATTATAAATTGGCGTTGATCGCCATCGAACAAGGCGCGGACAAAATCCGCATCAACCCGGGCAACATCGGCCGCCGCGAAAAAGTGGAAGCGGTCGTTAATGCGTGTAAAGCAAAAGGCATCCCAATCCGCATTGGCGTAAACGCCGGTTCATTGGAACGCAAAATCCTCGAGAAATACGGCTATCCGACAGCAGACGGAATGGTCGAAAGTGCCCTTCACCACATTAGAATTCTTGAAGACCTGGATTTCCACGATATCATCGTATCGATGAAAGCATCGGACGTCTCTCTGGCGATCGAAGCCTACGAAAAAGCGTCGAAAGCTTTTGATTACCCGCTTCATTTAGGAATCACCGAATCCGGCACGTTGTTCTCCGGAACTGTGAAAAGCGCAGCCGGCCTTGGCGCCCTGCTTTCTAAAGGAATCGGCAACACGCTCCGCATCTCGCTTAGCGCAGACCCGGTCGAAGAAGTGAAAGTGGCACGCGAATTGCTGAAAGTATTCGGCCTGTCTTCAAACGCAGCGACATTGATCTCCTGCCCGACCTGCGGACGCATCGAAATCGACTTGATCACCATCGCCAATGAAGTGGAAGAATACATCTCCCACATCAAAGCACCGATCAAAGTCGCGGTTCTCGGCTGTGCCGTGAACGGCCCCGGCGAAGCGCGCGAAGCCGATATCGGCATTGCAGGCGCACGCGGCGAAGGCCTCCTGTTCATGAAAGGCAAAACCGTCCGCAAAGTTCCGGAAGAGACGATGGTCGAGGAACTGAAAGTCGAAATCGACAAGATCGCTCAGGAATACTTCGACAAACAAGCAGCGGAAAAAGCAGAAAAAGAAGCGCTTGAACAACAAGTATAAGGTTGTGACAACATGAGATACCGTTTTGGCATTGACATTGACGGGACGGTGACCTCGCCGACGTCGCTCATCCCGCACATCAACGAAGCTTTCAACAGCACACTGACGCTTGACGACATCCGTGAATATGATCTGACAGCGGCACTTCCCCACTTGCCGAGAGGCGAATTCTATGACTGGTTCAGAGGCGCGGAAGCGAAAATCTACGCCGCCTCCCCTGTTTCGGAAAACGCAAAAGCGATACTCGATAAATGGAAAGAGCAGTATGAACTTTTCTATATCTCCGCACGCGGCGAAAACGTGCGGGATATCACGCACGACTGGTTTGCGGAACACGCGATCCATTACGACCATATCGAATTGATCGGCACGCATAAGAAAATCGAGACGGCGAAGCAGTTCAACGTCCACCTCTTTTTCGAGGACAAACACGATAACGCGGTGGAGATTTCAGAAGAACTCGACATCCCGGTTTTGCTGTTTGACACTCCTTATAACCGTGATCCGGTGCCGAAGAACGTCGTCCGCGTCTCCAATTGGCTCGAAGCCGAGCAATGGGTGGAAAAAGAATTCGCTCTCCAGAAGAGCTTAAGCTCCAAATAAAACGAGGAAAGCCATCTGCATATTTTGTGCGGATGGCTTTTTTTCATGGATTTAGTCAAGCGAGGTTTCATCCTCCTGAAGGAAACGATCGGTTATTTGCGTTCGTACGAATTTATTAGCGTTCGTGACCGGCTTTTTTGCGTTCCTTAAGTTTTATTTGCGTTCAAATGCATTTATTTGCGTTCACCATTTTTCGACAATAAAAAACACAAGCAGATGGAGTTCTGCTTGCGTGAGTTTATTTGCATTCCGGGCATTTCCCGTAGATTTCAAACTTGTGGTTGGCAATTTCATATGCCGGAAGCGCAGCTCCGACCATTTCCATCGGGCACATCGGAATTTCCTTGATCTTGCCGCAGTCCATGCAGATGAAATGGTGATGATGATGATCGCTTTCGCATTGCATGCGGAAATGGCGTTCGCCGGACAGCTCCGTCTCCTCGAGAATGCCGAGCGAAACGAACGTCGCCAAATTGCGGTAGACCGTGTCGAAGCTCATGCTCGGATAATCTTTCTGCATGACATCAAGCAAATCGCGCGCCGTCAGATAGCGGTCGTCCTGCGAAAACATTTCCAAAATCTGAGCCCGTTTAGAGGTTTCCTTATAGCCGTTTTCCTTCAAGATGTCCCAAGCTTTCGTGATGTTCATGCGACTGCCCCCTTTTTCATTGAAACAGAAACTTTTTTAAAGCCGATAACGGCTAGCAGCAGGCCGACCGACGTCACAACAATCGTGCCGCCCGGCGCCAAGTTGAAATAGAATGCCATGACAAGTCCGGCGATGACGGAAATTTCACCGAAGGCGATCGATAGGATGATCGTCCCTTTAAAGCTTTTTGCAAGGCGCATGGCGGTCGCTACCGGTATCGTCATGAGCGACGAAACCAGGAGGATGCCGACAATGCGCATCGAACCGGCAATAACCAGCGCTGTGACGATCATGAAGAGAAAATGGATCCATTTTGCCGGCAGGCCGGAAGCTCTCGCGTACTCGTCGTCAAACGACAGCACGAACAATTCCTTGAAGAACAGCGCGATGAACAGCATGACGACCAACGCGATGGCCAGGACGATGAACAGGTCTTCCCGGCTCACGGCCGAAACCGAGCCGAACAAATAGCCGAACAGGTCGTTTGAAAAGCCTTCCGCAAGCGAAATAAAAATCGCGCCGAAACCGATTCCCGCTGATAAAATGATCGGGATGGCCAGCTCTTCATAATGCTTGTATAACGAACGCAGGCGCTCGATAAGGATCGATCCGCCGACCGATGCCGCAATTCCGAGAAACAGCGGGTTCAACAGGGCGAAAGCGGCAACGCTCTGGCTCAAATACAGGCTTCCGGCAATTCCGGCAAGCGTCACATGGCTCAGAGCGTCCGCAATCAGCGATAGGCGCCTGACGACGATGAACACACCGAGCAGCGGTGCAATGATGCCGATAATCAAACCGGACGCAAATGCGTTTTGAAGAAATTCATAGGATAGGATGGCATCGATCATGGTCAATGGGCACTCCCTGCATGATGGATTTTCCGGACGGAATGGCCGTACCAGGCTTTCCGCTGCGCATCGCTCATGGAATCAAGCTGATTCTTATAGCCATGGAAGTGGATGGTCTGGTTCAGGCACGCCACATGGGTGATCTTGTCGGTCACCGTATCGACGTCGTGCGTGACGAGGACGAGGGTGATGCCTTTTTCCCGGTTCAGAGACGCCAACATGTCATAGAACGACTGGACGTTCTGGTGGTCGATGCCGACCGTCGGTTCATCAAGGATTAGCACTTTCGGTTTGGCGACCAGCGCCCGGGCGATGAACACCCGCTGCTGCTGCCCGCCGGAAAGTTCGCTGACGCTGCGGTCGCGGAAGCTTTCCATGCCGACCGCCTCCAGCGCTTCTCCGACCGATTCTTTGTAATCTTTCGGAAAACGGTGGAACAAGCCCGATTTTTTCGCCAGCCCGCCGGCGACGACTTCTTCCACTGTCGCCGGGAAACCGGAATTGAACGAATTCGATTTTTGCGAGACATAGCCGATCCATTCGCGGTGCTTGAAATTCTTGGCGTCCTGGCCGAACAATTCGATGCTTCCGCGCGTCGGCTTGATCAAACCGAGCATGATTTTCAGCAGCGTCGATTTGCCTGAGCCGTTCGGGCCGAGGATCGCTAAAAAGTCGCCTTCCTCCACTTTCAAGGAAATATGGTCGAGCGCTTTTGTCTGTTCATAGTCAAAACTGATGTCCTTGATATTGATCAATGGCGCGTTCATAACACAGCCTCTTTTCTAATTCATAATGATTACGATTTGGGTCATTAGAAAAGTATAGAACAGCATTCGGTCAATGTAAACCATAAAAGCTCAAAAAACCGCCTCTTAAGCAAGAGTAGTTTCAGACTGTAGTCAAAGTCTAATTAAGATGAATAGAGATGTATAAGCCCGACCGGGCTGGCCACTTCGCTTTCCGTGGGCTCGGCTTCAGCCGCTTCCCTCGCTTCGCTCAGTCCAGGGTCTTCAGCCCGAGCTGGTCCCACAGGAGTCTCCGTGGCCAGCCCAGTCGGGAGCGTCACCTGTATCTAAAATAAGGATTAAGACGCTTATCCTGCTTATTATTGCGGGGTCCAAGCCACTGGCTTCAGAATCCGCAACGGAAGGCGGCGACTCCAGCGGGATAGCGAAGTGCCGAAATCCACTCGGACGCAAGTCCGAGTTAGTTCGGCGCAAGCCCGCGGAAAGCGTCCGCCTGAAGTGGAGGATCTGATACAGCTTCTTCTAATTATATGTTTATTCTTAAAAAGATTTACACATAAAAACCCCTCTTAAGCAAGAGGGGTTTTCATGTCTTCTATGACGCCCGGCGAGAAGATGCCGTTTTTGAACATTTCGATTTCAAATGCGTAAGGCGCTTTTTTATTTTTGGCATCCGCCCCGACATACGGGGTTTCCAGGATTTTCGGCACATGCATCAAGTCCGGGTGATGGACGATGCCGTTCAGTGCTTCAAATCCGATTTCACCGAAGCCGATGTTTTCGTGCCGGTCTTTGCCCGCTCCGCGGACGTTCTTGCTGTCGTTGATGTGGAGGACCTGCAGCCGATCCTTGCCGACGATGCGGTCGAACTCTTCAAGCACGCCGTTGAAATCATGCTTGATGTCATATCCGGCATCGTGCGTGTGGCACGTGTCGAAGCACACCGACAAGCGTTCGTTATGCGTGACGCCGTTGATGATCGCAGCGATTTCTTCGAAGCTGCGGCCGATTTCCGTGCCTTTTCCGGCCATCGTCTCAAGCGCGATGTTCACCGGATAGTCCTGGGACAGCACTTCGTTGAGGCCTTCGATGATCTTCGCAGTCCCCACTTCCACTCCGCCGCCGACATGGGCGCCGGGATGGAGGACGATCTGTTTGGCGCCAAGCGCTGCAGTGCGCTCGATCTCCTTTTGCAGGAATTCGACGCCGTGTGCGAATGTGTCCGGCTTCAGGCTGTTGGCGATATTGATGATATACGGGGCATGGACGACGATATTCGACAGATTGTTCGCTGCCATATGCGCCTGCCCTGCCTCGATGTTCAATTCCTCTATCGGCTTGCGGCGCGTGTTCTGCGGCGCACCGGTATAGATCATGAACGTTGTGGCCCCATAAGAAAGGGCTTCTTCGCTTGCTCCGAGCAGCATTTTCTTGCCGCCCATCGATACGTGGGAACCTAATAGCATATTAAAAACTCCTTACTTTTTGCGGTTTTTGCGGCGTTCGATTTTCTTGATTTCATCCATTTGCCATTTCATTTTCTTTTTATAGCCCGGTTTCACGGCTTTCGGCTTATGGACCATCGTCTTCGCTTTAGCATCCGCTTCATTCTGTACTCTGACGCGCGTCTTCCGGCTGTGGCGGCTCTTCAGGTCGACAAATTCGCCTTTGACGATATCTTTCTGCTGGAATGGAATGCCCATTTTCTCAACGCGGACAATTGCATCTTCCTCTTCCGGATTGAAGATTGTGATGGCCAAGCCCTTCATGCCTGCACGGGCTGTACGGCCAACGCGGTGAATGAAGAATTCCAGGTCTTCCGGCAATTCGTAGTTGATGACGTGGCTGACGCCTTGGATGTCGATGCCGCGCGCTGCCAAGTCTGTAGCAACGATATACTGGTATTCCAAATCGCGGATCTGTTTCATCATCTTGACGCGCTCACGCGGCGCCAGGTCGCCATGGACGCGGCCGACACGGATGCCAGCTTTGCCAAGTTCTCCAGCGACGTAGTCGGCATTGGTCTTGGTGTTGACGAAGATGATGCACAAATACGGATTGATGATTTCCATGATTTCCTTCAGGCGCTCGACTTTGCGCTTGCTGCGCGACGGCACCAGATAGAAGTCCAACCCTTCAGCAGTCGGGCGCTTGTCGCCAATATTGATGTGCACCGGCGATTCCATGTATTTTTTCAGGAACGGCTTTAATTTTTCCGGAATGGTTGCTGAGAATACATACATCTCCAAATCATCCCGCATCTTGCCGGCGACTTGGTCGATTTCTTCGATAAATCCGAGGTCGAACGCCAGATCCGCTTCGTCGACAACCAGGATTTTCCCGGTGTGGACCAATAGCGCATTTTCGTTGACCAGGTCTTTCAACCGTCCAGGCGTACCGATGACGATATGCGGCTGGGTCTTGAGTTTGTTGATCGACCGCTTTTTGTCGGTTCCGCCGATAAAGCTTTTCACTTCGATATCGGATCCTTCAACGAGCTTCATCATTTCAGCGTAGATCTGCGTACCCAGCTCACGTGTCGGAGCACAAATGACCGCCTGCACTTCCTGGCGGCTTGTGTCGATGCGTTCTGCGATCGGGATGATAAAACTATGCGTTTTCCCGGTTCCTGTATGGGATTGTCCGATCGCGCTCGAGCCTTTCAATATATGGGGCATGATTTCTTTTTGGATCGGTGTCGGTTCTTGGAACCCTAATTTTTCGACCGCTTCAAGTATAAACGGCTTCAAGTCATAGTCTTTAAATTTTGTCATGGGATTGAATCCCCTCCTTATGCTCTTGACATTATAGCACGAATTCGCTTTTTCCGTATTGCAACTTTTGTAATGCCGCGGCGTCTCCGTTATAATGAAGATATGATTTTGAAAGGAGTGCGGTTATGAAAGTAATGAAAATATCGCCAAGAGGCTATTGCTACGGAGTCGTGGATGCAATGGTGATCGCGAAAAATGCAGCAATGGACGAGACACTGCCTCGGCCGATTTATATATTAGGGATGATTGTTCATAATAAACACGTGACCGACGCATTCGAACAGGACGGCATCATCACGCTCGACGGCAAAAACCGCCTGGAAATCCTGGAGAAGGTGGAAACCGGCACCGTCATTTTCACAGCGCACGGCGTATCGCCGCAAGTGCGTGAACTGGCGAAGCGCAAAGGTCTGGTATCGATCGATGCCACGTGCCCGGACGTCACCGTCACCCATGACCTGATCCGTGAAAAGACCGCTGAAGGCTACCACATCATCTACATCGGCAAAAACGGCCATCCGGAACCCGAAGGCGCAATCGGCGTCGCTCCCGACCTGGTCCACCTTGTCGAGACGGTTGAAGACGTAGAGAGACTGGAACTCGATTCCGATAAGATCATCGTCACCAACCAAACGACAATGAGCCAGTGGGATGTTGTCGAATTGATGGAACGCCTCAAAGAGAAGTTCCCGCAATCGGAAGTCCACAAGGAAATCTGTCTGGCTACCCAAGTACGCCAGGAAGCGGTCGCGACACAAGCCGTCGACGCAGACCTCTTGATCGTCATCGGCGACCCGATGAGCAATAACTCGAACCGCCTGGCACAAGTATCACAGGACATCGCCGGCACACCGGCTTACCGAATATCCGATTTGTCGGAACTGAACCTTGAATGGCTGAAAGGCATCGAAACGGTCGCCATTACGGCCGGAGCCTCGACGCCGACGCCGATCGTCAAAGAAGTGATGGCATTTTTGGACAAATACGACCCGGAAGACCCATCCACCCACGATTTGGCGCGCAGCGTGCCGCTCAACAAGATCTTGCCGAAAATCAAACACCCGAAACCGTCGGAACGCATTGAGCCGTATCCGGTCGGAGAATAACTTTTCAGGCGCGCCGGAACCTCCGGCGTGTTTTTTTAGGCCATTAATCTAAATTAATTTAATAATTATCATCTTTAATCCGCTTGAGCGCTTTGGGCATGGCTCTTGCATAGAGCCGGGAAAAAACACCCGCCTCCTTGCTTCGCCTAGCCCTTTAACGCGCCCGCGCTAGTTGAGCTCATTAACACGAATAAAGTCTCTTTTACAGCTTTGTTATAGTAGTTCAGCATTGTGTATTTCGGATATAACCTTTTGCACTCATAGTCAAAAGAAGGCGCCGCCCATTCGCCGGGCAGCGCCTTCTTTTATTCGAACCGGAAAGGTTCGGTATTCACTTCGGAAGGCAGGAACTCGCAAGCGAGTTTGCTGTTCTTCTTCATCCAGTCGACAACGCCCTGGATCATGATTTTCTCGACATGATGGCCGGGGTCGACGACGGATAGGCCCATTGCCTGTGCGTCCTGAGCGACGTGGAAATAAAGGTCCCCGGTCACGTAGACGTCAGCGCCCGAGCGTTTGGCTGCATTGATGTATTTATTGCCATCACCGCCGAGCACCGCGACTTTTTTGACGGGTTTGGACAAATCGCCGACAACGCGTGCTGCCGGTACGCCGAGCCGCTCTTTGACAAAAGCAGTGAATTCGCCGAGCGTCATTTCCTCGTTCAATCGGCCGACGCGGCCAAGACCCATCGGCAATTCCTTGTTTTCAAGCGTAAAGACGTCATAGGCCACTTCCTCGTATGGATGGGCCGCGATCATCGCCTTGATGGCGCGGTCTTTTTCGGTTTTGCGGATGACCACTTCGATTTTCGATTCCTCGGTCTTTTCCATCTTGCCTGCTTCCCCGATATACGGATCCGCATCTTTCGTCGGACGGAAGCGTCCGGTGCCGGACAAGGTATAGCTGCAGAACTCGTAATCGCCGATTGCGCCTGCACCGGCTTTGCCGAGCGCTTCCCGCACAGCTTCTTCGTGGCTTTCGGGCACGAATACGGCAATCTTCACCAGTTCCGCTTCGTAGGTCGTCACGAGCACGCTGGAATCGGACAAGCCGAGCGCTTCCGCCAGCATGTCATTGACGCCGCCCCAGGCGACATCCAGGTTAGTGTGCGCAGCATATACTGCTATATCATTTTTGATTAGTTTTTCCATCAAGCGCCCCTGCGGAAAATCGGTCTGCAGGTTGCCGAGCGGCCGGTAGATCGGCGGGTGGTGGGCGATGATCAGCCCTGCTCCCTGTTCGATCGCCTCATCAGCGACAGCTTCATTGACGTCAAGCGTCACAAGGACCCGCTCTACGCGTTTATTGAGCGTCCCGACATGCAGGCCGACCGGATCGCCTTCCATCGCCAGATATTTCGGCGACCATTTTTCAAACTCTTCGATGATTTGCTGTCCGTTAGGAATTTTCACCATGCAGCACCTCTTCAACCAGTTTTATTTTCCGTACAAGTTCATGTTTCTTTTCGACAATTTCCATTGTCTGTTCCGTGGATTCCATCGATGCAATGATGTTCTTCCATTGGGCGGCTTCCCTCTGCCATTTTGTGCGGAATACAGCTGTGCGTTCTGCCATCAGTTTCGGCCCGAGGATCAGCTCAGCTTCCGTGAAGCGGACCTCTTCTTCAGCCGGCTCCAGCACCACGATTTCGTAAATCTTCTGGTTCTCTTCGATAATTTCTTCTTCAGCGATGGCCCAGTTATTGGCCGCCGCCCATTCCCGGATTGCCCGCGCATGGACGTTCGGCTGCAGGATAAGGCGCTGGACGCCTTCGAGCCTGTCTTTGTCCTGTTCGAGGATCGATGCGATCAACGGACCGCCCATGCCGGCGATAACTACTGCTGTAACGCTGTCAACCGGTTCGATCGCAAGGAGCCCGCTTGCGAGCCGGACCGTGATCCGGTCTTCCAATCCTTCTTGCTGCACTTGTTTTTTGGCCGATTCGTACGGGCCTTTGACCACTTCACCTGCAACCGCACGATCCGCAAGGCCATTGCCGACGAGGTAGCACGGCAAATAGGCATGATCGCTGCCGATATCCGCCACGACGGCGTGCTTCGGAACAAAATGGGCCACCCGTTCGAGCCGATGTGATAATTGTTGAGCGTTCATAAAATCCTCCTGACTTGAAAAAAAACTGGGACAGCCTTCTGCCCTTCGTTCGCCTGACATGTATAGAAAAACCCTTAGCTCAAAGAACTAAGGGTTTTCATACTATTCGAGTGTTAAAATCCACTCAGCCATAGCCGGGATGTTTTCTTCTTCAACAAGCCCGCCTGGCATTGCGCCTTTACCGTTAGCAATAATCTCTTCGATTCCTGCCTGGTCAAGTTCTGTGTCGATAAGTGATGGCCCTACGCCGCCTTCATAGCTTGAACCGTGGCAAGAAATACATTGTGCTTGTGCAACAGATTCCGGATCGAATTCGCCGCCTGCGTTTTCTTCGCCGCCATCTGGTGCAGCGTCGCCGTTTTCTGCGCCTTCTTCTCCTGCTGCATGTTCTTCAGCGATTTCCTCTTGGTTGCCTGCTCCTTCTAATGATAAGAAGAAAATTAGACCAATACCGAACGCCATGATTAAGATATAAGGTACAATTGCATTTTTTTGCATCCGTTACCCCTCCCTCTTCAAGTTCTGCATTAATGATAGTAATCGTATCATTCATTATTGTACTGTATTATTTGCAAAACGAAAAGCGATATCGGATAACTTTTAGCCTTTTGTGACAAAATCAGCAATTTAACAACCGATTGCACGGGCGATGACCATGTGCTGGACTTCGGAAGTCCCTTCTCCGATTTCAAGAAGTTTCGCGTCGCGCATATAGCGCTCGACTTCGTATTCCTTCATATAGCCGTAGCCGCCGTGGATCTGGATGGCTTCGTCTGCCACTTCCATCGCCATTTCCGATGCGAAAAGTTTTGCCATGGAGGCCTCTTTTGTGAACGGGCGCCCCTCGTCTTTCAGCCAAGCCGCTTTGTAGACCATATTGCGGGCCAATTCGATTTTCAGCGCCATCTGCGCCAGCTTGAACTGCGTCACTTGGAATTCGGATAATGTTTTTCCGAACTGCTTGCGTTCTTTCGAGTAGTTCAAGGCTTTGTTGAATGCCGCTTGTGCGATTCCGACCGCCATCGCTGCGATGCCGATGCGACCGCCGTCCAATGTCACCATGAATTGCTTGAAGCCTTCTCCGCGCTTGCCGAGCAGGTTCTCTTTCGGCACACGTACGTTTTCAAGGACCAGCTCCGTCGTGTTGGAAGCATTCAAGCCCATTTTTTCATAGTTGTCGATGATCGTGAAGCCTTCTGCATCCGTCGGCACGATGATGGCACTAATTTCCTTTTTGCCGTCTTTCATGCCCGTGATTGCAGTGATTGCCAAATGCTTCGCATGGCTGGCATTGGTGATATAGACTTTCGATCCGTTGATGACCCAGTCATCGCCGTCTTCGATGGCACGGGTTTCCGTGCCGCCTGCATCCGATCCGGCATTCGGTTCAGTCAGTCCGAACGCGCCGAACGATTCGCCAGTACAGATCGGCGTCAGGTATTTCTGTTTCTGCTCTTCTGTGCCGAACAGGTTCAGCGGCGCGCCGCCGAGTGAAATATGCGCGGAATACGTGATGCCCGTCGAAGCGCATGCACGGCTCAATTCTTCTGTGACGATCGCGAAACTGACCGTATCCGCTCCTGCTCCGCCGTATTCTTCTCCAAACGGCAATCCCATCATCCCCATGTCGGATAGCTGTTTGAAGATCTCTTTCGGGAACTCCTTCGTCTTATCGCGTTCAATCGCCCCTGGTGCAACGGCCTTATCTGCGAATTCCTTGATCGTCTTTTTGATCATCTGTTGTTCTTGAGTCAAATCGAAATTCATTTGTCCTACATCCCCTTTGTTGTGTATACGCTTTCATTATTCATTATATAGGAAAAATTTAGACAAACTCAACCATTAACCGGATTTCATCGAAAAAAGCTTCCGGAAAGTCGGCTTTCAACAGTGAACAGGTGGAGAGGCATTGCGGTCAACAGCATTTTTAACAATAAAAAAAAGCTGTTCCTTCCATGGGAAGGAAACAGCCGTTTATTCTAGGAAATCTTTCAAGCGTTTGCTGCGTGACGGGTGGCGCAATTTGCGAAGCGCTTTCGCTTCGATCTGTCGGATCCGTTCGCGGGTCACGCCGAACACCTTGCCCACTTCTTCAAGTGTGCGTGTGCGTCCGTCATCAAGGCCGAAACGGAGGCGAAGCACGTTTTCTTCGCGGTCTGTCAACGTGTCGAGCACGTCTTCCAACTGCTCTTTCAGCAATTCATAGGCGGCGTGGTCGGACGGAGACTGTGCGTCCGAATCTTCGATGAAATCGCCGAGATGCGAATCGTCTTCTTCACCGATCGGCGTTTCAAGCGATACCGGCTCCTGTGCAATCTTCAGGATTTCACGCACCTTTTCTGGAAGCAGGTCCATTTCTTCCCCGATTTCTTCAGGCGACGGCTCGCGGCCCAAGTCCTGAAGCAATTGGCGCTGGACGCGGATCAGTTTATTGATCGTTTCGACCATATGCACCGGGATGCGGATGGTCCGCGCCTGGTCGGCAATCGCACGGGTGATGGCCTGGCGAATCCACCAAGTGGCATACGTACTGAATTTAAAGCCTTTTGAGTAATCGAATTTCTCGACTGCTTTGATCAAGCCCATATTCCCTTCCTGGATCAAATCCAGGAACAGCATGCCGCGGCCGACATAACGTTTCGCGATAGAGACCACAAGACGCAAGTTGGCTTCAGCCAAGCGTTTTTTCGCTTCTTCATCGCCCTGTTCGATCAATTTGGCCAAACGGACTTCTTCTTCCGCTTTCAAAAGGTCGACGCGGCCGATTTCTTTCAAGTACATCCGCACCGGGTCATTGATCTTGACGCCCGGCGGCACGCTCAAATCGTTCAAATCGAATTTCTCTTCGGTCGGTTTCATGAGGCGGTCCAAATGCTCTTCGTCATCGGATTTCCGCTCCAGCTCAATGCCATGGCCCTCCAGCTGGTCGATAAATTCTTCGACAGCGTCGGATTCCATTTCAAAAACGGCTAATTTATCGGCAATCTGCTCATAATTAAGTTCTCCGGTTTTCTTACCCACTTCAATCAGTTGTTTTTTTGCTTCTTCCACTGTCATTTCAGGGCCTTCCGTGCTCAATGAAACATTGCTTGCTTCAACTTCGTTTTGATGTTCTGATTTCTCAGCCATACAACTTCCTCCTTTAAAAAAACCGGAATTGACTTACAATGATTTCCGCAAGGCAATCGCTTCCTGCGCCAGCAGCAGCGCGCGTTTCATATCGTGCTGCTTTTCCGCTTCCTTCGACTGCTGGATCTTCAGATGGATCTGCTGCTCGATGCGGTGTTTGTCGAGATGCTTGAGGCAATCATCGATTTCTTCCTCCCCGTGATCGGGATCCCGTTCGGCCAGCGCTGTTTCCATCACCAATTTGCGGAGTTCGGGGTCTTGGAGCGTTTCCAGGAATTTATGGAAATCCGCTTTGTCCCATTCTTCATAAAAACCGAGCAGCTGGACATACAGCGCTTTGTATTCTTCACTGACAAACGGCATGCCGTCTGCGGCATTCGCCAATTTTTCCATGACCCGCGGTTCAGCGAGCGCATGGGCGAACAATAGGCGCTCCGCCCGGTTCAGGGAAGAGGTCCGCTTGGGCTCGCGCTTTGGCGGCCTTGCAGACGGCGCTTCTTCTGCCGGGCGCTGCGGGCGGCTGCGTTCGATCGACTTGTTTTCCAGCTTCCGGTATTGCTGAAGAATCGCTTCTTCCGACAATCCGGTTTCTTTCGATAATTGCTTGATATACAGGTCCCGCTCAATCGGCGAAGACCGGCCTGCCAGCAATTGAAGCACTTCCTGGATATATTGCAGCAGATCGTTTTCATACTGGAAGTTTTTATGCCTCCGGGCATGCATCATGGCAAACGCGATAAAAGCGTGCGGCTTGCCGATGATCTGCTCTCTAAAAGCCTCGCCGCCGTTCTCTCTGACAAAATCATCTGGATCCATTTTCCCAGGCAGGACGGCAACTTCAACTTTGAAATTTTCTTCATTCAATGCGATGGCGGCTTTTTTGGCCGCTTCCCATCCGGCGTCATCCCCGTCAAAGCAAACGACCACTTCCTGCGCAAAGCGCTTCATGGCCCGGATGTGCTGTGAGGTCAGCGATGTCCCCATTGTTGCAAGGGCGTTTTCCACGCCGGCCTTCGAAGCCGCAATGACGTCCATAAATCCTTCGAACAAAATGATTTTCCGATTTTTCCGGATGGCATTCCGTGCTTGGTGGACGTTGTAGAGCACTTGGCTTTTCTGGAATATCGGCGATTCAGGGCTGTTCATGTATTTCGCTTCCTGTTTCGTGTTCTCCAGGATACGGCCCGAAAAGGCAATTGTCTTGCCGCTTTCATTCATGATCGGGTACATTATTCTACCGCGAAAACGATCGAAAAAGCCATTCCCCTGCTCGCGCTCGATCGCCAGCCCGCTTTCGACCAGCTCCGCTTCGCTGTAGCCTTTTCGCTGCAGTGCTGTTGCCATATAATTCCATTCAGGCAATGACCAGCCGATGCGGTATTTCTCGATCAGTTCGCGGGTGAACCCGCGGTTCTCCAGGTAATCGAGCGCCGCCTGGCCTTCTTCTGTGTTCAACAGAATATGGTGGTACATCTCTGCTGCAAATTCGTGCATGGCGACCAATTGGCTGTCCGTTTTCGACAGCGCCTGGCTGGCTTCAGAGGGAACATTGACATCCACTTCGATTCCGGCCCGGCTGCCAAGCTTCGACAGCGCTTCCTGGAAAGAAAGGTTTTCGATATCCATCAGAAAAGTGATGACATTTCCGCCGGCGCCACAGCCGAAGCAATGGAAAATCTGCTTATCGGAAGTCACGGAAAAGGATGGCGTGCTTTCGCCGTGGAACGGGCATAGCCCGAACCAGTTGCGTCCGCGTTTTGTTAATTGGACATATTCACCGACGATATCGACAATATCCGCTGAAGTGCGGATCTGCTCAATGACTTCTTCAGGAACTCGGATTGACATTTCATCACCATCTTTTTTCGCTTAACATACTTAATTCGAGATTATGGGGTGAATTCCTTCATCTTTTTAAAAAAGATGGCATCCAAAACATTGGCCTCGTTATACTTTTATCCACAATTCTTCATTATAAAACGTTTTGATGAAATAATCCACATTTAAAACAGAAAAACCGCCTTTTCAGGTGGTTTCAACGCTTCTGCTATTTTATTAGGCTTTATTTTATTTTATTCATGATCAGGTTGGCGGTCTCTTCTACTGCGCGGTTTGTTACATCCAACACTTCGCAGCCGATGCGGTCCACCACTTTTCGGAAATGGGTGATTTCCTCATGAATGCGGTTGATCTGCGCATAGTTCGCGTCATCATTCAATCCGAGCGCGATCAGCCGTTCTTTGCGGATGTGGTTCAGCTTCTCAGGAGAGATGACCAGGCCGAAGCATTTGGCCGGATCGACTTGGTACAATTCTTCCGGCGGGTCCACTTCCGGCACCAGCGGCACGTTCGCCACTTTCAGCCGCTTGTGCGCCAGATACTGGGACAGCGGCGTCTTGGAGGTCCGGGAAATGCCGACGAGGACGATGTCGGCCATCAGGATGCCGCGCGGGTCGCGCCCGTCGTCGTACTTCACGGCAAATTCGATCGCTTCCACCTTCTTGAAGTAATCGTCGTCGAGTTTCCGGACAAGCCCTGCCTCCTGGAGCGGCACCGAGTCGAACTCCTTCTCGAGTGCATCCATCAACGGGCCCATTAGATCAATCGCCCGCACGTTGTACTTCGCGGTTTCTGAAATCAGGTACGTCCGCAATTCCTTTGAAACGAGTGTAAAGACGATGAATGCTTTCTGTTCAGCAGCCATTTTGATGATGTCCTGCAAATGGTCGACCGTATCAATATAGGGAAATCGTTTCATGACCGCATTCTGGTCAGCGTATAGGAACTGGCTGACTGCCGCTTTGGCGACAAGCTCCCCAGTTTCTCCGACTGAATCGGAGACGATGAACAAACGGAGTTGTTTCATTTTCTGCACCTCACAATTCATGGCTTTCCGACAAAGACAAAAATGCCCGTGTGATGTTGGTCTTCGTCAGGCGGCCTACTACTTTATAGCCTCCGGGCTGCTCATCCACGACCGGCAGCGCATCAATCTGCTGGTTGATCAGTCGGTTTGCGGCTTGGATCAGCGAATCATTCTTCATGCAAAACGTGATATTCGGCATCCGGGTCATGATGATATGTACAGGGATGGCGCTCAGGTTCTGGCTGCCGAGGCTGGTGCGAAGCAAATCCTTGCGCGACAGCACACCCGTCAGAAACGACTCTTTATCGACGACGAACAGCGTGCCGACATCGTCGAGGAACATCTGGCTGATGGCATCGTAGACGCTGACGTCTTCGCGCACAACCACCGGAATCGACTGGAAGTCCTTCACTTTCATGTTGTTCATCGTGTCGGTAATGTCGTGCCCCGGTTTTTTGCCGGAATAAAAATAGCCCACACGCGGACGGGCATCCAAAAAGCCTGCCATCGTCAGTATGGCCAAATCGGGTCTTAGCGTCGCACGCGTCAAATGCAGCCGGTCGGCAATCTGTTCGCCGGTGATCGGGCCATTGCCTTTCACGATGCGCAATATCTCTTCTTGTCTCTTATTGAGTTCGATCGGACTCACCGCCTCAAAATATGTTATACTCAATGTTAATTATTATATACTAATTGGCGGCATATTGCGAAGAAAAGAATGCCATGTTACAATACTATAGAATTTAATAGCCGGCAATGAAAGAGAAAAAAGTACTGTTGCATTCAGCGAGCGGGGATGGTGGAAGCCCGCAACCAAACAGGAAAAGGCACTCTGGAGCCGGATTTTTTCAAGAGGGCTGCTGCTGCAGCCAATCGGGGTGGAACCGCGGGTCATAACGTACTCGTCCTCGGACTTTATGTCCGGGACGGGTACGATTTTTTATTTTAATGGAGGTTTTTATATGTCAATGGAAGATGTAGTATCGTTAGCAAAACACAGAGGTTTCGTATTTCCAGGTTCGGAGATCTACGGCGGCCTGGCCAACACATGGGATTACGGCCCGCTTGGCGTCGAATTGAAAAACAACATCAAGAAAGCCTGGTGGAAGAAATTCGTCCAGGAATCCGTACATAATGTCGGATTGGACGCTGCGATCCTGATGAACCCGAAAACGTGGGTCGCGTCTGGACATGTCGGCAACTTCAACGACCCGATGATCGACTGCAAGAGCTGCAAGACGCGCCACCGCGCCGACAAATTGATCGAAGACGCACTGGATGCAAAAGGCATCGAGATGGTCGTCGACGGATTGTCGTTCGAGCGGATGGCGGAATTGATCCAGGAACACGAAATCAAATGCCCGGTATGCGGCAAGCAGGACTATACAGAAATCCGCCAGTTCAACTTGATGTTCAAGACATTCCAGGGTGTAACCGAGGCTTCTACAAACGAAATCTACCTGCGCCCGGAAACGGCGCAAGGGATCTTCGTCAACTATAAAAACGTCCAGCGTTCGATGCGCAAGAAAATGCCGTTCGGCATCGCCCAAATCGGCAAAAGCTTCCGCAACGAAATCACGCCCGGGAACTTCACGTTCCGCACGCGCGAATTCGAACAGATGGAACTTGAATTTTTCTGCAAGCCGGGCGAAGACCTGGAATGGTACGCCTACTGGCGCGATTTCTGCAAAAACTGGCTGCTTGACCTGAACATGACGGAAGACAATATGCGCCTGCGCGAACACGACGCAGACGAATTGTCCCATTACTCGAACGCGACAGTCGACATCGAATACAAATTCCCGTTCGGCTGGGGCGAGCTATGGGGCATCGCGGACCGCACCGACTTCGACTTGAAGCGCCATATGGAGCATTCCGGAGAAGACTTCAATTATATCGATCCGATCACGAACGAGCGCTACGTGCCGTATTGCATCGAGCCGTCACTAGGTGCTGACCGCGTGACACTTGCGTTCCTGGTCGACGCCTATAATGAAGAGGAACTGGAAAACGACGACAAACGCACCGTCTTGAAATTCCACCCGGCACTGGCGCCGTATAAAGCGGCTGTCCTTCCGTTGTCGAAGAAATTGGCAGAAGGCGCGACGGAAGTGTTCGCCGGCCTTGCCAAGCACTTCATGGTGGATTACGATGAGTCCCAGTCGATCGGCAAACGCTACCGCCGCCAGGACGAGATCGGTACGCCGTTCTGCATCACGTACGACTTCGATTCCGTGGAAGACGGCCAAGTAACTGTCCGCCACCGCGACTCAATGGAGCAAGTGCGCATGCCGATAGCCGACGTGCAGGCTTACATCTCTGAACGTATCCAATTCTAATTTTTACAACCCGAAGCCTCCTTGAGAGGCTCCGGGTTTTTTATTGACCTTGCTTGTTTTGTGAGGTTTTGTTGGGTCCGGACAGTATTATAGTGGTCGCGGACAGGTTTTCCGCCGAAAAGGCAGCCTTCTACGGTGAAAAGAAAGTATTTCATTGCAAATGGAAAGTATTTCACCTCGGACAGAAAGTATTCCACTCCGAAAGGGAAGTAAATGAAAATACGGGCAACAAAAAAGACCCGCTCAGGACAATTCGTCCTCCTGCGGGTCTTGCACTTCTTCTTTTTTCGGCAAAAATTCAGGCGTACGGTCGAGCTGCTCGAGAAAGCTCCTCGATTTCAGCCGGATTCCCGCCTGCTCTTCGTAGATCGTGCGGACGATCCCTTTCAACAGCGACTTGGACTCTTTTTTCAGCTTCACCGACCCGACCCGGTCAATCGGCACGAAATACAGCGTGCGGACCAATTTCACGAGCGACGGGCTCAGGCGGATGATATAGCGGTCGATATGGAAGCAGCGGTGGCACAGGAAGCCGAGTTCCTGGAACGAAAAAGCGAACTCCCCTTCCGTCGCACCGCAATTGGCGCATTGGTGGAGTGTCGGCGTCAAGCCGGCGTACGGCAGCATCTTCCATTCGACAAACAGCGAAATCGCTTCCGAGTCATAGCCTTCTTCGATGGCGTGGAGCGCCTGGTAGAGCATGTCGTATATAGACGGCTGCGGCTCGTCCTGTTCCGTCAGCCGGTCGATCAACTCGACGATATAGCTGGCATAGGCGGTCTTCATGATGTCTTCCCGGATATGCCGGAGCGATTCGAGCTGGTCGCCTCCCTGCAGCGTGCCCATGCCTTTCCCTTTGAATACCGAAAAGCTGCCATGGGTGAACGGCTGCGTCACTGCGGCTAAGCGGCTCGATGGTTTCTTTGCCCCGCGCGCCATGCAAGTGATCTTGCCGGCGTCGCGCGTGAACAGCGTGACGATTTTATTGTTCTCGCCGTAAGGGCGGGCCCGGATCACAATACCTTCTATTTGATTCAGCATGACACCGACTCCTTAGTATTCGTCGTCTCTGAAACCAAAGTCGCGAAGATGCATCGCTTTATTGCGCCAGTCTTTCTGTACTTTGACCCACAGCTCGAGGTACACGCGTGAACCGAGCAGGTTCTCGATGTCCTTGCGGGCGCGTGAGCCGATTTCCTTCAAGAGGACGCCCTTTTTGCCGATGACGATCCCCTTTTGGGAGTCGCGTTCGACCATGATCGTCGCCTGGACGCGGATCATGTCTTCGTGTTCGCTGTCCGGTGCGATCTTCTCTATTACGACCGCAATGGAATGCGGAATTTCTTCCCGCGTCAGATGAAGGGCTTTCTCGCGGATCAGTTCCGAGATGATAAAGCGCTCCGGATGGTCCGTCACTTGGTCGGACGGGTAATATTGCGGCCCTTCCGGCAGCCGTTCAGCGATTTTCGCCAGCAGGTTGTCGACATTATTGCCCTGGATGGCCGAAATCGGCACAGCTTCAGCGAAATCGAATTCCTTCTTGTACGACTCGATCATCTTCGGCAGATCGTCCGGGTGCACCTGATCGATCTTGTTGAGGACCAGGAAAACCGGTACGTCGATGCCGCGGAGCATATCGAGCACGAAACGGTCCTGTTTGCCGATGCGTTCATCCGCACTGGCAACAAACAGCAATACGTCCACTTCGCGGAACGTATTTTTCGCCACCTTCAGCATAAAGTCCCCGAGTTTATGGCGCGGTTCGTTGATGCCCGGCGTGTCGATGAAGACCATCTGGCTGTCATTTGTCGTCACGACGCCCTGGACTTTATTGCGTGTCGTCTGCGGCTTGTCGCTCATGATGGCGATCTTCTGCCCCACGACGCGGTTCAAAAACGTCGATTTCCCGACGTTCGGGCGGCCAATGATGGAAATGAACCCTGACTTGAAGCCTTTATTTTCTTGATGCATAATCGAGATCCTCCGTTGAAAACGCCCCAGGCAACAGTTCGCTGACTGTCGTTTCCTGAACGTCCCCGTTTAGATTTGTCAAATAGACCGGCATATCCGGCGCACAGAATTCGGCCAGCACCTGGCGGCAAGCGCCGCACGGGGAAACCGGGCCTTTTGTATCTGCCACGACAGCCAGTGCCGCGAAGGTTTTGTCGCCTTCGGAAACCGCCTTGAACATGGCCGTGCGCTCAGCGCAGTTGGTCATGGAGTAGCCGGCGTTTTCAATGTTGCAGCCGCCGTAGACTTTGCCGTCTGCTGTAAGGAGCGCAGCGCCGACCTGGAATTTCGAATACGGCACGTATGCCCGTTCTCTTGCTGATTTTGCTTCGTTGATCAATTGTTCTTTTTCCATTCCGAATCACCTCTGTAAGTTAAAACCATTTTGGTAGAAAGATTAGTAAACCAATTATAGCACTAGCGGCGGCAAATACCAAAACCGCACCTGCCGCAATGTCTTTCGCTTCTTTTGCGAGCGGATGGATGTCCGGCGAAGCCAGGTCGACCACCCGTTCAATCGCGGAGTTGACGAGTTCAAGCGCAATCATGCCGCCGACTAGGCCGATGACAACGAGCCATTCCGTGTAGGACAGGCCGGTGAAAAAGCCGGCAACAAAGACGATGATGCCTGCGAGCAGGTGGAAGCGGATGTTCTGCTCGCGCTTCACCGCCGACGCGATGCCTTGGGCGGCATAGGTGAACGACCGGAGGAACCTATTCAGCCCCATGCTCGCCACGCGTGATGCCGAGTGATGACAGGATTTCCTCCTGCTTGGAAAACATCTTTTTCTCGTCTTCTTCGGTCATGTGGTCATAGCCGAGCAGATGCAAGAACCCGTGCACAGCCAGGAATCCAAGCTCCCGTTCTAAGGAATGCCCGTAATCTGCCGCCTGTTCCTTTGTCCGGTCGAGCGAAATGATGATGTCGCCCAGCATGCGCGGCTCGGAAGAACCGAAGATTTCCGGTTCGCCTTCCCCCAGCTCCTCCATGGCAAATGAAATCACATCCGTCGGCGCGTCCTTGCCGCGGTATTCCTTGTTGATGTCCTGGATGGCTTCGTTCGTCACGAATGTCACCGACACTTCCGCCTCCCCGACCGCTTCTGCCGCTGCGGCATGCTGCAGGATCTTCTCCACAAATTCCAAATCCTTTTCAGCCAAAGTAGCTGTTTCATCCAGCAAGTCAATCGAAATCATCGCTGTCCACTCCTTTTATTTCGTCTCTTTCGGATATTCGATCCGCGAATGGAAAATGCCATTCAGCGTTTCACACATGATGTGCTTAACCGTTTTCAATTCCTTCATTGTAAGATCACATTCATCAAATTGTCCATCTTTCAGTTTATCTTCTACGATCGCATCGACCAATTTTTTTATTTTTTCTGAAGTCGGCTCTTTCATCGACCGCACCGCAGCTTCGATGCTGTCTGCTATCGTAATGACCGCGATTTCCTTGGTCTGCGGTTTCGGTCCGCTATAGCGGAAATCGGCTTCCGGAATCTCAGGATCCGCCTCTTTCGCTTTGTGATAGAAGAATTTCAGCAGGCTTGTGCCGTGGTGCTGCGCCGCGATATCGACGATTTCCTTCGGCAGCTTGTGTTTTCTGAGAATCGCCGCGCCGTCGGATCCGTGCGACAGGATGATATCTCGGCTCGTTTCCGGCGGCAGCGAATCATGCGGATTTTTCATGTTCACCTGGTTTTCGATGAAAAATTGCGGCCGCACGGTCTTGCCGACATCGTGGTAATAACAGCCGACGCGGGCGAGCAGCCCGTTTGCGCCGATCGCTTCGCATGAAGCGTCCGCCAGGTTCGCCACCATAACGCTATGATGATAGGTCCCTGGGGTTTCCGTCAGGATTTTCTTGATCAGCGGATGATTGGGGTTCGACAATTCAATGAGCTTCATTGTCGACAGGAGCCCGAATGCCGATTCGAAAAACGGCAGCAAGCCGATGGCCATGGCACCCGACAGGATGCCGGAAACAGCCGCTGCAGCGAAATAAAAGCCGATCTCCGTCAAGTCGTACTGGCTTTGCCCGATAAGCAGGTAAAAGCCGATGAACAGCGCATTGACTCCGCCGACAGCGAGGCTGGTCTGCAGCAGGCGGGCACGGCGGGCGTCCCTTTCGATCAGGTAGACGCCGGCCATTCCGCCGAACAGGATATACAGCGCAATCTCCATCTGCAGGGTCACCGCGCTGCCTTCCTGCAGCATCATGCCGCCGATCGCGCCGAGCAGGAACGTGACATAGACCGCAAGCCGTTCGTTCAGCAGCAGCCGGAGCAGCATGCCCGCAAGCGCCGTCGGAAACAGGAACGCGATGACGACATCAAAATTATCGCTGACAGCCGCGAGCAGCTTCATCAAGGCGAGCGTAATGAGGAGGACAGCGAGCAGGACGAGCAGCGACGTCACTTTCTCCGGCTGAGAGGCTTCGCGGCGCTCCAGAACCATCCACAAGAGGCCGGTGCTGGCCAGCACGAACAACGCAAGGCCGAATGCCGGCTTGTAATCCGCCTGTTCTTCGGTCATGCCGACAAGCTCAAGCTGCCGGTAGATTTCCCGGTCCACCACTTGGCCTTCCTGTACGAGCACCTGGCCTTGAAGGATACGCGTCGGCTCCACGCTCGCTTTTGCCTGTTCAACCTGCATCGACGTCAGCTCTTCATTGACGGTTTCCGTCGGGATAACCGCAAAACGCCCGATGGTAATGGCTGCCTGGAGAACCGCAGCCGGAATTCGTTCATTTTCCCGGATGTCCTGTTCGACTGCACTTCTGGCAGCCGCCACTTCTTCCGCCCGGATCGGCTGCTCGAGCCTAGAAGAAACGATGGATTCCAGGTTCTGCTGCAGCGATTCGAGTTCCTTCTCGCGCAGGCGAAGCAGTTCGCGCAGCATATCGTCCGTCAGCCGCAGCCCGTTTTCGCTGGTTTCCATAAGCCGCAGGTTTTCCCGAAGCTTTTCGAGCATCTGCGGGAGGGTCGGCTCTTTTCCGGCGATTTCATCCGGCGCTTCGCTGATATAGCCGAACAGCGAATCCATGACCGCGCTCTGGTTGTCCGCGATGCCGTCATTGAATTGATAGCTCGGCTCCAGGTCCGCTGCGACCCGCTGGCGCTCCTGCTCGGTTTTGACAGGGTCCACCACCGTTTTTGCGGAGCGCACTGTTTCACCTGAAAGCTGGAAAAGCTCCAAGTCGTAATGGTCGCTCCGCACCGCTCCGAATAGGAAAATGTACATGGCGATGCCGATCAACAAGATGATTGCTGCCGCTATCCAGCGGTAGCCGGCTTTGCGGCAAATTTTCTGAATCCACGTCTGCATAGGAACACCCCACCTTTAGTACTTTAATCATAACAATTAAAAGAGGGGTTATCACGGACAATTTCAATTTATTTCAAATTAATCAGAATTCAGCGCGCAAAAAACCAGCCCTAGGAACTCGGCTGGCTTTCGTATGCATGAATGATTTTAGTGACAAGCGGATGGCGGACAACATCTCCGCGCTCCAAATATTGGATATGGATGCCAGGTACGTCCAGCAAAATCTTCTCAGCGGCAATCAGGCCGGATTCCGCCCCGCGCGGCAAATCGATCTGCGTCTTGTCTCCGGTGATGATCATTTTCGAACCGAATCCGAGGCGCGTCAGGAACATTTTCATCTGCGCTTTTGTCGTATTCTGCGCTTCGTCGAGAATGACGAATGCTTCATCAAGCGTACGCCCTCTCATATAGGCAAGCGGCGCCACTTCAATCGTCCCGCGCTCAATGAACCGGTTGGTCTGTTCAAGCCCCAGTACGTCATGGAGTGCATCATAGAGCGGACGCAGATAAGGATCGACTTTTTCTTTCAAGTCGCCCGGCAAAAATCCGAGGCTTTCGCCGGCTTCAACAGCCGGACGCGTCAGGATGATTTTTTTGACATGGCCATTTTTCAGCGCCTGTACAGCCATGACGACCGCCAAATAGGTTTTCCCTGTGCCGGCCGGCCCGATAGCGAACACTAAGTCATTCGAGCGGATCGCATGGATATAGCGGCGCTGTCCGATCGTCTTCGCCCGGATCACTTTGCCTGTAGCACTGCGTGCCACTTCTTCGTCGTACAGTTCGGCGAAATACTCGATGGTTCCGGCTTTCGCCATTTCGATTGCTGAGACGATATCGCGCTGGTCGATGTTGATTCCTTTGCGGATGACTTTCAGCAATTGTTCTATTAATAATTTACCGACTTGTTTTCCTTCATCCGAACCTGATAGCCGGATGACCTCACCCCGGGTAATTATTTGAATTTGGAATGCTTCTTCGATCAATGTCATGTGGTTATCGGATATCCCCAGCAGCAGCACCGCTTCATTCGGGTCCTTCACATGTAGTTCTAACAACTGGTTTTCTGTCATGTAGTCGCTCCTTGAAACGTATTTTCTATTGATTAACTGTATCACTCTTTAGGAATAGTTGTAAAACAATTTACTTTTCATCGATTTTACATAATATAGTTATGATAAACATAAAGAGCTGTCTAAAAAGGCTGTTGTCCATTGCGGCGGACGCTTTCCGCGGGCTTGCGCCGAACTAACTAAGAACCTGTGCTCCTGCGCAAGCTCGTCGCAAATACTTGCCCTCGCAAGCTTCGGTCAAGCATTGACTGGCGTCCGAGTGGATTTCGACACTTCGTCGCTACGCTGCCCCGCTGGAAAAACCGATGCTCCTGTCTCTGCATCGCTGCGCTAGCTTCGAGACATGAAAGGGCGTTGCATCGCTGCGCTAGCTTCGAGACATGAAAGGGCGTTGCATCGCTTCGCTGCTTCGTCGCAAACAAGTTGGCCGAAGTGCCTTCGGCCAACTTGCTCGCCGCCTTCATTCCCAACAGCCATTTTAGAATAAAGAAAAAGCCAGAGGAGGAAAAGCAATTGCTTTTTCTCCTCTGGCTTATCGTTTTGGGCTTTTCAGACAGCCCCATGGTTCAACGTTTCGATTTTGGCGGCATTAAGATTTCCGCCAGAATGATCGCTTTTTTCATTTCGTCCGGGCGAAGTGAGAAGCCTTCGTCTGCCGGAGTTTCGGTTTCTATGGCAGGCGCACCGATTTCCTGATGTTCAATATGGCGCCCGACCGAATACGGCTGTGCGCGCGGCGGCCGTGTCGGTTCCTTGCGCGGCATCTTTTCGATCGCCTGCCTGCCCCGGTCTGCCGCCTGCTTTGCCCGCTCCCGTTCCCGTGCCGGCAGCCTTTCCATCATTTGATCCGCTTTTTCGGACAATTGCTTGGTTCGCTGCGGGTTTTCGTTCATCTGCCCCTGCAGTTCGCCATAGACGTTTTTGGCGTAATCCTCGACCCGCTTGAAGGTTCGCTGGCCGCGCTCGGCGGCTGACCCTTGGGCGCGCTTTACGGGATCCGGCAATTCTTTGTCCTCTTTCTTCTTGCCGCTGAAAAATGCTCCCAAAGCCATAATGATCAAGGCGAATATGAGACCTTCCATCTGAAATCACTCCCTTACAGCCGGCAGCTTTTATTTTTCGTCGGATTTCTCTGTTCCGGTCCGCGCGATCGAATCGCGCATGCCTGTGTCCGCTTGGATGTTTTTGTAATTCACGTAATCCATGACGCCGATATTGCCGCCCCGGAGCGCTTCTGACATTGCAAGCGGCACTTCCGCTTCCGCTTCGACGACTTTCGCTCTCATTTCGACAACTTTCGCTTTCATTTCCTGTTCGCTTGCAACAGCCATTGCCCGGCGTTCTTCCGCTTTTGCCTGGGCGATTTTCTTATCGGCTTCCGCTTGCTCCGTCTGGAGTTCGGCGCCGATGTTCTTGCCGATATCAACGTCCGCAATATCGATTGAAAGAATTTCGAACGCTGTACCGGAATCGAGCCCTTTGCTGAGGACCGTCTGGGAAATCAAATCCGGATTTTCCAGAACTTTTTTGTGGCTTGTGCTCGAACCTAGCGTCGATACGATCCCTTCACCGACACGGGCAACGATGGTTTCTTCCCCGGCGCCCCCGACGAGGCGGTCGATGTTGGCGCGCACCGTGATACGGGCTTTCGCCTTCACTTCGATCCCGTCCATTGCGACACCCGCGATAAACGGTGTTTCGATGACTTTCGGGTTTACGGACATCTGGACCGCTTCCAAAACGTCGCGTCCGGCCAAATCGATGGCCGCTGCGCGTTCGAACGGCAACTCAATGTTCGCCCGGTGTGCAGCGATCAGGGCGTTAACGACCCGGTCCACGTTCCCTCCTGCAAGGTAATGGCTCTCCAGCTGGTTGATATGGACATTCAAGCCGGCTTTTGATGCCTTGATCAACGGATTGACGATGCGCGAAGGGATTACCCGGCGCAAGCGCATTCCGATCAATGTGAAGATGCTGATGCGGACGCCAGCTGCTAAAGCCGAAATCCATAGGGTGATCGGTACGAATGTGAAGAATATTGCCAGTACGATAATAATACCAATTATTGCTGCGCCTAAACCAATCAGTTCAAAGCCCATAACTGTTATTCCTCCTCTTGTTTTTCAAGCTCCCTCACGACGATCCGGGAGCCTTCCACTTTAATGATTTTCACTTGCTTTTTCGGATCGATGAACCTGCCTTCAGAAACCGCATCGATCCGCTCTTCCCCAAGTACGATCGTTCCGGACGGACGCAGAGCGGTTGCCGTCACGGCTACCTGCCCGATCAGTTCGGGCCGGTTGACGGCGGAAACATAGCCGCTTTCCGTATCGGTGGCGTCTGTCAGAATCAGCCGTTTGAACAAATGGGGCCTTTTGCCAAAGAATTTCACTATGATCACCATCCCTGCTGTAGCTGCGATTAACGCGATGAAAACTGAAATGGCAGTCGACACCAGATCACTGCCGGCCAGCAGGATGCTGACCAGTATGGATGTGATGCCCAACACTCCCAGAATGCCGCCCGGAATCAAGAATTCTCCGAACAGCAGGCCGAGCCCAATGATCAGCAAGATGATCGAGCCGATCCCTGCATACCCTGCCGCAAAATGCCCGTAGAAGTATAGGAGCAGCGATGATAGGCCAAGTATTCCGGGAATGCCTAGACCGGGGGTGAAAAATTCCAGCATGAGCCCTAAAGCGGCGGCTGTCAGCAGAAGCGTCACGATCAGGGGATGCGTCAGAAACTCCACCAGCTGGTTTGCGGAAGCTTCAGCTGCCGGAGCAGCCAATGCCCCCGAAAAAGCCGAGGGTTCCGCTGCAAAAGCGGAAGAAGCGCCCCAGATTGCAGACAGCGCATCGGAAAGCAGCAAAAATGGAAAAACCAGAAGACTGGATGCCAGCAAACCTTTCAAGCCGTCCACAGAGATCGCCCCTTTCACTCTAACTGTACACTTTATATACGGACCAGCGCGCCGATGGTTTCAAAACTGCCATTAATATTATTATAGAGGAAACGCAGAAGAATAACGAAAGAATGCGCTTACAACCGCACCATAGAAAAACCGCCTGCACAAAGATTGTGCAGGCGGTTTCGGCTGTCGTTCATATTTTTTAATGTCGATTAGATGTCAATTAAAATTTACGTTTACGCGCAGCTTCTGATTTTAATTTGCGTTTTACGCTCGGCTTATCATAATACTCGCGCTTTCTTACCTCTTGCATTGTTCCGGACTTAGAAACAGTGCGTTTGAAGCGGCGAAGAGCATCTTCAATTGATTCGTTTTTACGAACAGTTGTTTTTGTCATCTCTTTTTCCCTCCCTCCGAACACACGTTGAAGCATACAACAACAAGTGTTATATACTAAAAAATTATATCGCAACTTGCAGAGTGAGTCAATAGTTAATAATCCGAATCAGACGATAAGCCCTGCATGATCTTGACGCCTGAACTTGCGCCGATCCGTGTCGCTCCGGCTTCAATCATCGCCTGGACATCTTCCAGGCTGCGGACGCCGCCGGAAGCTTTGACGCCAAGGTCCGGGCCGACAGTTTTGCGCATCAATTTCACGTCTTCTACCGTTGCTCCGCCAGTCGAGAACCCGGTGGATGTTTTAACGAAATCCGCTCCGGCTTCCTTCGATAGACGGGACGCAGTTTCTTTTTCTTCGTCCGTCAACAGGCTCGTTTCGATGATCACTTTGACGGTCGCTTTGCCTTTTGCCGCATCGACAACCGCTGCGATGTCGCTTTTCACCAATTCCACATCGCCGCTCTTCAATGCGCCGATATTGATGACCATGTCGATCTCTTCTGCGCCTTTTGAAATTGCGTCCGATGTTTCGAATGCTTTTGTTTCAGAAGTCGAAGCTCCCAACGGGAAGCCGATGACCGTGCATACCTTTACCGGGCTGTTTTCCAACTCGGCAGCAGCCGTCGCTACCCACGCCGGATTGACGCAGACAGAAGCGAATACATATTGCGCAGCTTCTTTGCATAATTCAACAATTTGTTCTTTTGTCGCTTCCGGTTTCAAAAGCGTGTGGTCAATGTACGAAGCAATGTTTGTCATATCAATAAACTCCATTCTGATTCTCTTCAAGATTTTAAGTAATCGCCAATTCGTCCAGGACTCGCACGAACTGGCCTTCGTTGTACGGATAACCTGCCTTGGAAATCTTCACTTTCACGAGTTTCCCGATGAGCGACTCATCCCCCGGCATAACGACTTTCAGGTAATTGTCGGTATAGCCTTCGAGGAGCTCGCTTTCGGGATTTTCTTTGAAGCGTTCTTCCGGGATGATTTCCAGAAGCTCGCCTTCGAATTTGGAAGCGTACTCTTTGGCAAGCTGGCCGTTCAAAGCAATCAGCCTGTGCACACGTTCGTTTTTCACTTCTTCGTCAATTTGGCCATCCATTCGCGCAGCTGGCGTGCCTGTGCGCTGCGAATACGGGAAGACGTGGAGTTCGGAAAATCCATGGGTCTGAATGAAATCATACGTTTCCATGAATTCCTCTTCGGTCTCCCCCGGGAAACCGACGATGACGTCCGTGGTAATCGCCAAATCCGGCAGCGCGCTTCTAAGCTTTTCGAGCCGGCCGGCGAAAAAGTCCATCGTGTACTTCCGGCGCATCCGCTTCAGCACGGTGTCCGACCCGGATTGGATCGGAATGTGGAGATGGCGCACGACGGTTGGGGATTCCCGCAGGACTTCAATCACTTCATCGGTCAATTGGCTTGCTTCGATCGACGAGATGCGGAGGCGCTTCAGCCCGGGAACTTCTCTTTCCAGGTCGCGCAGAAGCTTGGCCAGATTGTAGTTTTTCAGATCTTCCCCGTAGCCGCCGGTATGGATGCCGGTCAGGACAATCTCCAAATAGCCGGCCCCGACCAGCTGCCGGGCTTGTCGGACGACTTCTTCGGGATCACGCGAGCGCAAAAGCCCTCTTGCCCAGGGGATGATGCAGAAAGTGCAGAAATTATTGCAGCCTTCCTGGATTTTCAGCGAAGCACGCGTCCGGTCTGTAAAAGCCGGAACATCAAGCTCTTCATATACCCGGTTTTTCATGATGTTGCCAACGGCATTGATCGGCTGGCGTTCGGTTTTGAACCGCTCGATATAGCCGATCAACTCCTTCCGGTCCTGTGTGCCGACGACAATGTCTACTCCCGGAATCGCCATGATCTCCGCAGGGGACGTCTGTGCATAGCATCCAGTGACGCAGATGACGGCGTCCGGATTCGTGCGGACCGCGCGCCGGATGACCTGCCGGCTTTTCTTATCGCCGGTGTTCGTGACGGTGCATGTGTTGATGACGTATACATCTGAATGATGGTCGAAATCTCCGCGCTCATAGCCGTGTTCTTTGAACAATTGCCAGATTGCTTCGGTTTCATAATGATTCACTTTACAGCCTAAGGTATGGAATGCAACCGTTGACATAAGTGCCACCTCTTTCACTCAAATTCATAAGACATTGCAGACAATGCATATAATGGAGCGGTTTCTGTGCGCAGTATCCGGGGCCCGAGCGACGTGAACAAAGCGCCCGCCTCTTTCAGGAGGGCGACTTCGCTTTCGGAAATGCCGCCTTCGGGACCGAATACCAGGAGGATTGAGTCTTTATCATACAATGATTTCACGGTTTCAGCAAACCGCGTTCCGGTGCTGTCGCGCGCTTCTTCTTCATAGCCGACGACGACCGCATCGAACTTCCCGGCCGCAGCCAGGAGCTCTTTAAAGCTATGGATCGTATGTATTTGCGGAATATGTGTGCGGTGGGATTGCTCCGCTGCTTCCTTGGCAATTTTCTGCAGCCGGGCCGTCTTCTTCTCGCTTTTGGCAGCATCCCATTTGACGACGGAGCGTTCCGCCGCATATGGAATCATTGCATGCATGCCGAGCTCCGTGGCTTTTTGGACAATCAGGTCCAGCTTGTCGCCTTTCGGGAGACCGCAGGCAATGGTGAATTTCTTCGGCATCTCCACAACCGCATCCAGCGGTTCGCCAATCTCGATTTCCACATCATATTCCGCTGATAGGATGGTTGCGGCATAAGCCGCCTCCCCAACTACGGCAATCAGCCGATCCCCTTCCGTCTGGCGCATAACTTTGGCGATGTGCTTCGCATCATCGCCGGTTATGGTCATTTTTCGGTTGTCGGGAACGTTGCCTTCAATAAAATATCTTTGCATCTCAGCACCCCGTTATTCCGGTTTTTTTGAAATGATCGTGACCCAGTCTTCCATCATCATGACGTCTTCTACGACAAAGCCGGACGCTTCGAGCGCGTCTTTCACATCGTTTTTCTTCGCGGAAATGATGCCGGACGTGATGTAGATCCCGCCCGGTTTCACCACTTGGAACGCGTCATCAGTAAACGACATGATAATCTCCGCCAAAATATTGGCCACGACGACGTCGCCCGGCGCTTCGATCGTATCCAGCAGATTGCCCTTGACGACATTTACACGGTCCTGGACTTTGTTGAGCTTGACATTGATTTTCGCAGCATGCACTGCAATTTCATCAAGGTCCAAGGCATGCACTTCCCGGGCTCCTAAAAGCGCCGCGCCGATAGCCAGAACGCCCGAACCGGTGCCGACATCGATGACCCGTTCGCCCTTTTTGACTGTCTTCTCGAGCGCTTGCAGGCTCATGACAGTCGTCGGATGCGTGCCCGTACCGAACGCCATTCCGGGATCCAGCTCGATGATCAGTTCATCGCTCGATACCGGTTCATAGGTCTCCCACGTCGGGACGATTGTAAAGCGCTGTGAAATTTTCACCGGGTGGTAATACTTTTTCCACGCCGTCGCCCATTCCTCTTCATTCACTTCGCTGATCGTCACGATATTCGCACCGATGTTGATGTCGTACGTGACCAGGTTGGTGACGGCCAGCTTGATCGCTTCGACCGTCTCGCCCAAAAAGGAATTGACCGGAAGATACGCTTTTACGACCACGCCTTCTTTCGGGAAGTCATCCGGATCCAGCGCCCAGATCTCCCCGAACTGGTCTGCGCGCTCTTTCCCCAAATCTTCGGAGTCTTCGATGACAACGCCGCTTGCGCCTGCTTCGTGCAAAATATTCGAAACGGGTTCAACCGCTTCGTTCGTCGTGAGGATCGATAGTTCTGACCATTTCATATCGGACTGGCTCCTTTATTCACCTTTGATGGTGCGTTTGATTTTATCGAAAAGCGAGCTGCCTTGCTCTTCCGGAATATCCCCGCTGATCTCTGCGAATTCACGGAGCAGCTGCTTCTGGCGTTCGTTGAGTTTCGTCGGCGTCTTCACGCGCACGACGATGTGCTGGTCGCCGGTTCCGTAGCCATGGACGTTTTTGACGCCTTTGCCTTTCAGGCGGAACCGTGCACCGCTTTGCGTGCCGGCAGGAATTTTCAATTTCACTTTGCCGGAGACGGTCGGTACTTCGATTTCGTCGCCGAGCGCCGCCTGTGCGAACGTGATCGGCAAGTCAAGGTAGATATCATCGCCTTCACGCTCGAATTGCTTGTGCGCACGGACGCGGAAAACCACATACAAATCGCCGGCCGGACCGCCGTTGATGCCAGGACCGCCTTGTCCGCTTACGCGCAGCTGCTGACCGTCGTCAACGCCTGCAGGGATGGTGACTTTGATTTTCTTGACTTTCCGGACTGTACCTGCGCCTTGGCATGTTGCACATTTCTCTTCGATGATTTGCCCGCTGCCTTGGCAGTGGTGGCAGGCACGGCGGTTGACCATACGGCCGAACGGCGTGTCCTGTGCCACATTAAGCTGGCCGGAGCCTTCGCAATACGGGCATGTTTTCGGTGATGTGCCGGGCTTTGCGCCGGAACCGTGGCATGTGCCGCATGTTTCATCTTTCGGCAACTCGATTTCGCTTTCTTTGCCGAACACTGCATCCATGAAATCGATCGTCATGGAATACTGCAGATCGTCGCCTTTGCGCGGCGCGTTTGGATCGCGCCGGCGGGAGCCGCCGCCAAAGAACGTGCTGAAAATGTCTTCGAAGCCGAATCCGTCCGCGCCGCCGCCGAATCCGCCGAAGCCCTGGTTCGGATCTTGATGGCCGAACTGGTCGTATTGCGCCCGTTTCTGGTCATCGCTCAGCACTTCATAGGCTTCTTTGACTTCCTGGAACTTCTCTGAAGCATCCGCTTCTTTATTGATATCCGGATGGAACTGTTTGGACAGTTTCCGGTAGGCTTTTTTGATTTCTTCTTTTGAAGCGCTCTTGGAAACGCCGAGCACCTCGTAATAATCTCGCTTGTTCATAAGTCACTCTCCCTCTTGCAATCAATTGTAATTGTACACGGTTTGGATTGGGCTTGCAAAAACTCTTGCCGGTCCTTCCACCGCCGGTCAGGCAGGCATAAAGAAAACCAGCGAAGCGGCGCTACTTGCCACACAGCTGGTCTTCCTTATGCCCAGACCGGCTAGGCACTGGAAACTGGACGCCAGAGTGGCATAGACCAAAGAATCCGGGCGCTGAATCCGAGACATGGATCCGATATGGAAAGCTTTTGAAGCCGAATCAAACCGGCATCCATCCTAAAGTGGGAAAAAGCCAAAGCATGTTGCTTTGCTTTGACTTTTCCAGGCCTTACTTTTTGTTGTCGTCGTTCACTTCTTCGAATTCTGCATCGACGATGTCGTCGTTGCCAGGCGCTCCGCCTTCTTGGCCGCCGGCTGCTTGTTGTGCTGCAGCTGCCTGCTCATAAGCTTTCATCGCCAATCCTTGAAGAATTTCGTTCAATTTGTCTTTCTTCTCGCGGATTGTATCGATGCTGTCGCCTTCAAGAGCCGATTTCAACTCATCGCGCGCTGCTTCCGCTTGTTGCTTCTCTTCGTCAGTAACCACTTCGCCAAGGTCTGCAATCGTCTTGTCCGTTTGGAAAACAGCTTGGTCGGCTTCGTTGCGAAGTTCAACTTCTTCTTTCACTTTCGCATCCGCTTCCGCGTTTTCTTCCGCTTCTTTGATCATGCGTTCGATTTCTTCATCAGACAATGAAGTGTTCGATTGGATCGTGATTGTTTGTTCTTTCTGTGTGCCAAGGTCTTTCGCTTTAACGCTCACAATACCGTTTTTGTCGATATCGAAAGTCACTTCGATTTGCGGAATGCCGCGCGGTGCCGGTGGAATATCCGCCAATTGGAAACGGCCAAGCGTTTTGTTGGCTGCTGCCATCGGGCGCTCCCCTTGCAATACATGGATATCTACAGCTGGCTGGTTGTCAGCAGCAGTTGAGAATGTCTGTGATTTTGATGTCGGGATTGTCGTGTTGCGCTCGATCAGCTTTGTGAACACGCCGCCCATTGTTTCAATACCTAGAGACAATGGAGTTACGTCAAGAAGGACAACGTCTTTTACGTCTCCTGTCAGAACGCCGCCTTGAACAGCTGCACCCATCGCTACTACTTCATCCGGATTAACGCCTTTATGCGGATCTTTGCCAGTTTCTTTCTTCACTGCTTCCTGTACGGCAGGAATGCGAGTTGAACCACCGACAAGGATAACGCGGTCAAGTTCTGAAGCTGAGATGCCGGCGTCTTTCAATGCCTGGCGAGTCGGCCCCATCGTACGTTCAACCAACGGACGTGTCAATTCGTCAAATTTCGCACGGCTCATTGTCACTTCCAAGTGAAGCGGTCCAGCTTCCCCTGCAGTGATGAACGGCAATGAAATCTGTGTTGAAGAAACACCGGAAAGGTCTTTTTTGGCTTTTTCAGCAGCATCTTTCAAGCGCTGAGTCGCCATTTTGTCTTTCGATAGGTCGATGCCGTTTTCTTTTTTGAATTCCTGTACCAGGTAATCGATGATCACTTTATCGAAATCATCGCCGCCAAGGCGGTTGTCGCCGGCAGTTGATTTAACTTCGAATACACCATCGCCAAGTTCAAGGATTGAAACGTCGAACGTACCGCCCCCAAGGTCATAAACAAGGATTGTTTCATCTTTTTCCATTTTATCCAAACCGTATGCAAGAGCTGCTGCTGTCGGCTCGTTGATGATGCGTTCCACTTCAAGTCCTGCGATGCGGCCGGCGTCTTTTGTCGCCTGGCGCTCTGCATCGTTGAAATAAGCCGGTACAGTGATAACTGCGCGAGTGACTTTTTCGCCGAGATATTCTTCAGCATAGCCTTTCAAATATTGAAGGATCATTGCAGAAACTTCCTGCGGCGTATATTCTTTGCCTTCAGCAGTCACTTTCTGCTGCGTGCCCATCAAACGTTTGACGGATTGGATCGTGTTCGGGTTCGTGATGGATTGGCGTTTTGCAACTTCGCCGACTTGGCGTTCGCCGTTTTTAAATGCAACAACTGAAGGAGTTGTACGGTTGCCTTCAGGGTTTGGAATGATTTTTGGCTCGCCGCCTTCTAGGACTGCGACTGCTGAGTTTGTTGTACCTAAGTCAATACCGATAATTTTGCTCATTTAAAATTCCTCCATTACTAGTTTATTCGTTAACTTTAACCATTGCCGGACGGAGAACTCTGCCTTTAAGGGTATACCCTTTTTGAAGTTCCATTAACACGGAACCGGGCTCGGCGTTCTCGTCTTTTTCCTGCATGACTGCCTGATGGAAATTCGGGTCGAACGGTTCGCCGACCGCTTTGATTTCCTCGAGGCCTTCGCGTTTCACAGCTTCAAGCAGAGATTTCTGGATCATTTCAACACCCTTCACAAGCGAAGCGGTTTCTTCGCTCGTTCCGGCCGCAGCCAATGCTCGTTCGAAATTGTCGAGCACCGGCAGCAGGTCAGCTAGTAGGGATTGCGAACGGAATTTCTCCGCTTCCTGCCGGTCTTTCACGGCGCGGCGCTTGTAATTGTCGAAATCAGCCATCAGCCGCAAGTATTTGTTTTGCTCGGCTTCCAATTCTTCGCGAAGCTTCTGGGCTTCATCTTCTTGCGGGAGGTTGTCCGCTTCGCCTTCAGCAGGCTTAGCTTCAGCCGCTTCACTTTCCCCGGCTTCCACCACCGTTTCTCCGGAAGCGACTTTCTCTTCTTCCAAGAGTTCTTCAGTCTTTGTTTCTTCTTCAGTTTGAGGTTGTTTTTTCTTAGCCAAATCCTGTTCCTCCTTTTATTCACTTGCCCCGGATCATTCGGGTCAATTCTTTCGAGAGATCACCGCTTAAAATATCCAAAAGCGTGACTACGCGCTTATAGTCCATGCGTTTTGGCCCGACGATGGCGACTGAACCCGTCTGTTCTTCCCCGATGGCATAAGATACGGTAATGACGCTGCAATCTTCCATTGCCGTGAGCGCATTTTCCGATCCGATGCGGATCTGCAGGCCAAGGCTTCCGGCTGGCACGATCATCGGGATATGCTTGGCTTCTTCGATGACGTCCATCAAATCCCGGATTTTCTGGATATCATGGAAATCCGGCTGTTTCAGGATGTTCAGCTTGCCGCCGTAGTAGACGTTGTCTTCATGCGGCACAATCACCGCCTGGCGGAAAGTTGAGAGCAGCTCTGCGTAGCGGTTGACATGCTGGCGGAACACCGTCAATGTCTCCTGCTCGAGCCGTTTGTGCAACTCATTCAATGAAACACCTGTCAGCCGTTCGTTCAGGATATTGACCATTTTCTCGATATCGGAGGGATCAAGCCCTGCCGGAATCGGGAAGACGCGGTTTTCCACATGGCCGCTGTCCGTCACGATGATCGCCACTGCCGTATCTGCCCCTAAAGGGACGATCGACAGCCGCTTCACGGTGTGCTTCCGGATGTCCGGCCCCAAGAGAATCGCCGTGTAATTGGTCAGCTCCGAAAGGATCATCGCTGAACGCTTGATGATTTCTTCCGTTTCTGCAATTTTGTCGTCGAATATCGAATGGAGCTGCATGATATCTTGCTTTGGAAGCGCCCGCGGCGTCAATAGATGGTCGACGTAATAGCGGTAGCCTTTTTGGGAAGGTATCCTCCCCGAAGACGTATGGGTTTTTTCAAGAAAACCCATTTTCTCCAAGTCAGCCATTTCGTTGCGGATGGTTGCCGGACTAAATGGAAGTTCGGATTTTTTTGATAGTTGGTTCGATCCGACCGGCTGAGCAGATTGAATATAATCATCTACCGTCACTTTAAGAATGAGCAACTGCCGTTCTGTTAACATGATCATCACCTCTGTTAGCACTCTATGAGGTCGAGTGCTAATACTACATTAAAATTAACAAATTCCATTTGCCTTGTCAACGCAGAAGCTCTTGATTTCTTTTATCTCGTTTTACTCTTCATTCTTTGGGCATTGCAAGGCGCACCAGCTTTTCTTTTTGTCCAGCTCCAGCTGCCAGATTCTCGGGGTCATAAGCCGTTTCGTGTCCAGTCTCCAGTGCCCAGCTCTTCTGGTCATAAGTCAAACCTGCTTTGTGGCACAGTACGCCACTCCACTGGTTCACCTTATGCCTGCCAGAGCTAACCGGGCACTTCCGCTTTTCGAGGCTGTGCGGCTGGAAACACGCCGCTTCGGCAAACCGTCTTATGCCCTTCGAATCTACATGGCAGCTTCCGCTTTTCTTTTTGTCTAGCTCCAATGGCCAGATTCTCGGGTCATAAGCCACTTCGGCTGTGCGGCTGAAACCATGCCGCTTCGCCGAATCGTCTTATGCCTGTCGAATCTAAACGGCCATTTCCGCTTTTCTAGTCACCCAGTAAAAATTGTTCGAATACTTCGTTGCCAACGAAGCGGCCTTTGCGGGTCAGTTTCAGGCAGCCGTCTTCAAGTTCGAGGTTGCCTTTGCCAATCTCGGCTTCCAGGATCTTTCCGTAGATCTGCTCGAGCGATTCCCCGAATTTGGCGGTGAAGCCGCTGACGGATACGCCGGCAGTTTTGCGGAGCCCAAGGAACATCTCCTCTTCCATCGCTTCATGCACCGGCACTTCGTGCGTGCTAAGGATCGGGCGGACGCCTTCATCGAGCGGCCCCATGTATTTTTTCAACGGGCCGGCATTCGAATAGCGGATGCCGTTGACATAGCCGTGGGCGCCTGCACCGACGCCGATGTATTCGGCATTGTCCCAGTACAAAAGATTATGGCGGGATTCATGCCCGGGAAGGCCGAAATTGGAGATTTCGTATTGCTTCAGCCCGTGGGCTTCCATTTCATTCATCAGTTTGTCGTACATGTCGGCTTCCAGATCTTCCGTGACGGTGTTCAATTTTCCTTTTGTCATCAAATTATAGAAGACGGTCTTCGGCTCGATGATCAATGAATACGCGGAAAAATGCGGCAGGTCGAATGCAAATGCCTGCTTCAGCGTATCTTCCCATTCCTCCATCGTCTGTCCCGGCAGCCCGTACATCAAATCGAACGAGATGTTCGTGAAGCCGACTTCGCGAGCCGCTTTGACGGCATCCGCGACATCGTTGTTGCTGTGGGTGCGGCCGAGCCGTTTTAATAGATCTGCATCAAATGACTGCACGCCCATGCTCAGGCGGTTGACGCCTCCGTCAAAAAGCACCTGCATCTTCTCGCGCGTCAATTCATCGGGATTGGCTTCTGACGTCCATTCAAGGTTTGCAGCCATTGGGGCGTATTGATGGATGTATCCCAATAGCTTCTTGAGCTGCTCGGGCGTCAATGACGTCGGCGTCCCGCCGCCGAGGAAAATTGTCTCGAGCGGCTTGTCGAGCGCGCCTTCCGCTTTCCAAAGCGCCAGTTCTTTGCCGAGCGAATCGATATAAGCATCCACCGGCTGGTCTTTGAAAAAGACTTTATTGAAATCGCAGTAATGGCAGATTTGGTGGCAGAACGGTATGTGGATGTACAATCCCTTTACCATGTTAGTTCGTCCTTCTTTCTAATAGGAAAAGGAGGCTCAAAATCGGCCTCCTCCTTTTGTTTATTTTGATTGGTCGTCCATTTTCAGGATGGCCATGAATGCCTCTTGCGGCACTTCTACTGATCCTACCTGTTTCATGCGCTTTTTGCCTTCTTTTTGCTTGTCGAGAAGTTTCCGTTTACGGGAAATGTCCCCTCCGTAACATTTTGCCAGGACGTTTTTGCGCATCGCGCTGATGGTCTGGCGCGCCACGATCTTCTGTCCGATCGCTGCTTGGATCGGCACTTCGAATTGCTGGCGCGGAATAAGGCCTTTCAATTTGTCGACGATGACTTTGCCGCGTTCATACGCGAAATCGCGGTGGACGATAAAGCTTAGCGCATCGACTTGTTCACTGTTCAACAGGATATCCATCTTCACAAGTTTCGACTCTTTGTAGCCGATGAGCTCATAATCGAATGACGCATAGCCTTTCGTGCCGGATTTCAGCTGGTCGAAGAAATCGTAGACGATTTCCGCAAGCGGCAATTCGTAGACGATGCTGACCCGAGTCGCATCGATGTAGTCCATCGTCAGGAAGTTGCCGCGTTTCTTCTGGCAGATTTCCATGACCGCGCCGACATAATCGTTCGGCACCATGACCGTCGCTTTGACATAAGGCTCTTCAACTTTCGAGATTTTCTGTGCATCGGGCATCATCGCCGGGTTATCGACTTTGACGACTTCCCCGTCTGTCATGTGGACATCATAGATTACGCTTGGTGCAGTGGTGATCAAATCGATATTGAATTCGCGTTCGATGCGTTCCTGGATGATTTCCATGTGGAGAAGACCGAGGAATCCGCAGCGGTAGCCGAAGCCGAGCGCTTGTGACGATTCAGGTTCGAATTGAAGTGCTGCATCGTTCAATTCCAGCTTTTCCAAGGCATCGCGAAGGTCGTTGTATTTCGATGTATCAATCGGATACAGTCCGCAATAAACCATCGGGTTCAAGCGGCGGTAGCCCGGCAGCGCATCGGTCGCTGGGTTTTTTGCCAGCGTAATTGTGTCGCCGACTGTCGAATCGCCGACATTCTTGATGCCGGCTGAAATAAATCCAACATCGCCGACTGTCAATTCTTCCAATAATAAAGCGTGGGGCGTGAAGACGCCTGTTTCGATCACATCGAACTCTTTGCCTGATGCCATCATCTTGATGCGGTCTCCCGGTTTAACTGTACCTTCGACAATACGGATATATGCGATAACGCCTCTGTAAGGATCGTAAAGCGAATCAAAAATCAACGCTTTTAACGGTGCACTCGGGTCGCCAGTCGGTGCAGGAACTTTTTCCACAATCTGTTCCAAAATATCTTCAATGCCGATGCCTGCTTTCGCAGATGCAAGAACCGCCTCTGAGGCATCAAGACCGATCACTTCTTCTATTTCATGGCGGACGCGCTCAGGATCGGCGGCCGGCAAATCGATCTTGTTGATAACCGGCAAAATCTCCAGTTCGTTGTCCAGCGCCAAATAGACGTTCGCAAGCGTCTGGGCTTCAATCCCCTGTGCGGCATCCACAACAAGCACTGCGCCTTCACAGGCAGCCAGGCTTCGGGATACTTCATAGGTAAAGTCGACGTGTCCCGGAGTGTCGATCAAATGCATGATGTACGTTTCTCCGTCTTTCGCTTTATAATGCAGCTGCACGGCATTCAATTTGATGGTGATGCCGCGTTCGCGCTCCAAATCCATCGAATCCAGTGATTGTGCTTTCATTTCGCGGGAAGTCAACGCTTCCGTTTTTTCCAATATGCGGTCAGCAAGCGTAGATTTCCCATGGTCGATGTGCGCGATAATGGAAAAGTTACGGATCTTGCTTTGCCGTGCTAAACGTTCCTCATGATTCATTCTCTTCACTCCTATATAAACTACTCTGAATTATAACAGTACCGCCTCTATTGAGCAATGATAGCCTGTTGGGACTGCTTCTGTGTCAAGGGAAACTTCTTTGCACGTATCTATTGCATTCCTTTCCGGTATTTGATAAAATAACTCATGTTGTATAGAGACATAAAAGAGTCGAGACATCTTGTCTCTGTTCCTATTTGTCTAGGAGGTGAAATACATGCCAAACATTAAATCTGCTATCAAACGTGTACGCACGAATGAAACGAAAAATGCTCAAAACGCTCACATGAGATCGACTATGCGTTCAACTGTTAAAAAAGCTGAGCAAGCGATTCTTAACAAGGATGAAAACGCTAGCGACTCTATCAAAGCGGCAATCAAACAAGTGGAAAAAGCGGCTTCTAAAGGCCTTATCCACAAGAACACTGCAGCTCGTAGAAAATCTCGCTTGATGAAACAAGCGTAAAACACAAAAGGCCGGTTCCCTTCGGGGGACCGGCCTTTTTGCTTTGTTTATTGAACTTGCGGCGCTTTTTTTGCCTGTTTCCGCTTCATCAGGAAAAATTCCAGAATCCGCTCGCGGTTGCCGCTTTGGGTCTTCAGCTGCAGATCGATGTCCGCCAGGTCGTTCAAAACTTCAAGGAGGCGCTGCTCGGAAATCTGCTGCCTGCGCTCCACCAGAAGTTTGACGCGGTACGGATGGGCTTTCAGCTGCTTGGAGATGGCTTGGGCATGATAGCCTTTTTTCTGCAGGTAGAACACATGCACCATGAAACGGATCTGGGACGCCAGCAAAGCGGTCAGCGCGACCGGCTCCTCTTTTTGGCGGATCAGGTCGTAATACACACTGAGCGCTTCTGAAATATTGCCGTCCAGATAGGCCTGCAGCATCTTGAATGCATCCTGCTCAAGCGTACGGGCCGTCATCCCTTCGATCAGCGGCACTGTGATTTCTTCTTCTGCACCGAGGTACAGCGACATCTTCTCGATTTCAGAAGACAGGAGCGTCAGGTTCGTGCCGGCCATCTCGATGAGCTTCTGCGCCGAACGCCGGTCGATGTGCTTGCCGAAACTCTTCGCTTCGTGCTCCACCCAAACTTCGAGGTCGTTCGCCTGCAGCGCTTTCGCTTCGATCATCACCGCATGCTGCTTCATCAGCTTGGTGATTTTTTTCCGCTCGTCCAGTTTTTCATAAGGCGCGACAAAAATCGTCACCGAACTTGACGGCGGATTCAAGAGCCAGGCTTCGAGCGCTTTCATGTCGTGATTGATCTTCTCTTTGCCGCGCTCTGCCGCTCGCAGGAACGAAGCGTTTTTCGCGATGATCAATTTGCGGTCGCTGAAAAACGGAATCGTGTCCGCTTCGTCGATGACGTGGTCGACCGGCACTTCGTCAAGGTCGAAGTTGATGAATTCCGGCTCGCCTTCGGTCATTTTCTCTTTCAATAAATTCAAGGTTTTTTCAATGAAATAGCTTTCGGTCCCGGCGATGACATAGACCGGGTCTATTTGTCCGTTCCGGATGGCTTTCCATACTGAAGTAATCATGAATTGCACCCCCTCCTTCTACTATATCGGATTTCGGGCCGCTTTGGTAATTTGACATTTCTGTGTCAGCAGCTATTTTCATCCATTTATATTCAGTTCATTCTAGATTTTTCCCTTTGCTTCACTTATAATTAGAGGGAATTAGGAGGGGTAGCAATGAATGAATTTGAACAGAATGTACAGTCGAAGCGAAACGATGCGATAGACGCTGGAATGGGGTTTGTTGTTTCATTCGGTTTCTTTGCACTTGTCTTTATCATTGCGGCTGTCGTAGAATTCGTAGCACGCTAAATAGAAAGAAGGCTTCTGCTCCTGCAGAGGCCTTTTTTATTATCCGAAGCTTGATTCGGTTCGGCTAAATTCTTATGAATATAAATGAACGCAACAAATTAATTACACCGCTCCGGCTGCTTTGGGCAAGGCTTTCGCCATGAGCCGAGAAGGACACTCGTCTCATAGCTTCGTCCAGCCCCTGACGCGCCGGCGCTGGTTTCGCTCTTTAAAAACTTGATACCTTATCCGATTTAGTAGAGCTATCTGAGATATGAAGCAAAACAGCGGAGACGCCTGCGGGGCAGCGGAGCGACGAGACAGCCGAGACCCCGCAAGTCGCGTAAGCGACTGAGGAGGCTTGGCGCTCGCCCGCGGCAAAGAGATGGCTCTAAGGAAGTTTGAGCCATCTCTTTGCGACGAGCGCATAGCGCGCAGGAGCACAGGGTTTTACGAAGCTGTTTTGCGGAATATCGATAAAGAGACAAATATTTTATATCTTTCTCAACGAGCTAAAAGGCGGAATCCAGTTGTGGAACTGGATTCCGCCTTTTCTTTCTGCCATCAGCTGCCCGCTCAGTGGGTTTTATTCGGTTTCTGCCACATTTTGAGGTGCATTGTTCTTCAATAGTACTTTCAAGCCTTGGCCCATATCCGATGCGAGCACATAGTTGCGGTCCACGAATACGCCCCAGACATCTGCCTGGTCCGGCGTGTATTGGCCGATTTGCACAGGCTTGCTCGGATCCGTGATGTCGACAGCATAGACGCCGCCAGCATAATGGCTCAGATACAATGTGTTGCCCTGCACTTTCGGATCATGGACGGTATTTGCAAATGTCGGCCCATCTTCCACTTTTTCGGTCAAGTCCGTTTTGAACTCGCTCAATAGTTTCGGGTTCGCCTTGTCTTTGATGTCGAAGATCCGCGTATAACCATATGATTTCTCATAACCAGGTCTTACCGGACTCGAAACTTCGCGCGTTTCGATCAGCACATTGCCACCTTTGGCAAGCGCCGCCGAATGCGCCGCTCCTTGCTGTTCAGAAGAGAAATCTGTGCGTCCGACGTATACCGGATTTTCAGGGTCTTTGATGTCGAAGATGACCGTCCCTAAATCCCACATGGAGACATAAGCGAAATGCGCATTATGGTCGGTGATGACGCTGTGGTTGAATACTGCTCTCGTTTTGCCGTCCGGTGCGTTCCAGTTATAGCCGTTAAAGGAATCCGGCACTTCCGGAAGGGAGCGCGGATCAAACTGCCAAAGCGTTTCCGGATTTGCCGGGTCTGAAACATCGACAATCTGGAAATCCTTCTGCTCTCCGTGGCTGTAATAATCGGCGTACGGATTCGATGCAAACACCAACGCGCGGTCGCCTTGCATCGTCAAATAAAGTTCGTGCGTGCCGCGGGTGGAAGCATAGGTTTCCCAATAGCCTAGTTTTTCTGGGTTCGCAGGATCTGTAACGTCATACAGCAAAAATCCGCCTGACGTGTCGGGATTGTTCCGGTCGAGCTGCTGGACGCTGACCACTGCCAGGTCGCCTTTGAAATGAGGCGTGTTGATGCTCTTGACGATGACTTTTTCCTGCCAAGTCCCCGGCACGTCGTCATGTCCGAAAACGGCCACTTCTTCAGGGTTGGAAGGATCCTTCAAATCGAAGACACGGACGCCCCCGTTTCCGCCATTGGCCGTATGCGTCCCGAGGTATGCATAGCCTTTATGGGCATAGACATCTGCCGTGTTGTTCTGCACGCCGTTGATTTCCTTAAGCTGGGCGGCTGCGCCTTCGTTCAGGAACGACAGGTTCTTCGACCCGCTGATGCTCGGATCGCTCAAGTTCATGATTTGTTCATTGGAGAAAACACTGCGCTGCCCTTTCGACAAATCGCTGCCATCGAGCGCATCGTGCGCAAGGACGCCAGGCGCCGCCGACAGAAGCAAGAGAGCAGCGAGTGAAGCATTCAAAAACGGTTTCTTAATGACCAAATGAATTCCTCCTATTGGATGTATTATAATAATTACCAAATATAGTATATTCATTTCATCCAGAATAACGCAATGGCTTTTCCGTTTAATTGTTCCAATATTTAAAAAATAAACATTTTGGCTTATTCCGTTTTATTCCATATTGCTTAGTGTTCCGAAGAATACGCATTTATTTTTTGAACCTATTGGAAAATAGGACCAGAAGGCTTTTCTTTCTTCAAAATAAAAAAGGCTTCCGAATTGCAGAAGCCTCTACTCTGAGTTTTATCAGGAATTCCCCAAAAACCTTTTATCAGCTTAAAGATTAAACCTAAAAATGAAACTGTCCGGTCAGCGCATCGGCGAGATTTCCGCCCAGCCGCTTTCCACTTGTATCTCGATTGTCCCGTTTTCAGCTGTATTCATCGTCGTAAGTCCCAGTTTCTGAAACCGCTCCACAACTTCCGGTGCGGGGTGGCCATAGCGGTTGTCTTTCCCCGTTGAAAAAATTGACAGGGCCGGAGCGGCCACTGCCAAGAATTCCTTCGTGCTCGACGTCTTGCTGCCGTGGTGGGCGACTTTCAGGATGTCGAGGCCCGCGATTCTTGCGCCGCTTGAAGACAGAAGCTCCCGTTCGCCGCCGGCTTCCAGGTCGCCGGTTAACAGCAGCTTGAATTCCCCGCTTTCCAGCAGCAGGACGAGCGAGTCGTCATTGCCGCCGTATTTGAGGTCCCCGGGCGACAGGTAAGTGAAACGGACGCCTGCCTCTTGCCAAGACGCACCACGAAGCGGCCCTTCAACCGCCGCTTCTCCCGCAAAAGGGGCAAGCTCCTGCATAATACCCTCTTTTTCCGATCCGGGCGAAAGATGAAGTTTTTCGATTTCGAGAAGCTTGAACAATTCATCCGCACCTTCCACATGGTCAGCATCGGCATGGCTTAAGACCAGGAGGTCCACTTTTGAAATTCCGGATCCTTTCAAATAAGGCACCACGACTTGCCGCCCCACTTCATATGGGCGGTCGGTTTCCAGAAAACTCTCTGTCTGAAACCGCAGCACACCACCTGTGTCGATGACATAAACACCCCGCCGGTAAGGCAATTCGATAACGGCGCTATCCCCTTGCCCGACATCCAGGAATGCCACTTTCAGCGCCGGATCCAGATAAGGCGCCGCTGTAAACGCCGTTGCCGGGACCAGTATGAATGCCAGTTGCCGCCAGCGGAATCCCTTTTCCGCCAAACTGTAGAAAATGATAAGGCATGCAAAAAAAAGCAGGACCAGCCAAAGCGGCGGTTTTCCCGGATTCCACATCTGATGCGGGACTGCTGCCAGTACCTCCATGAAATCACCGACCCATCCCCTAACCGGCACATAGAGGGCGAACAGCCCTTCTGCAGCCGAGAGGTGGATCAGCGTCAAACCGAGCAGCACCAGGTTCACGGGCAGGATCACCGCCGTATAGAGCGGCACAAACAAGCTGTTCACGAAAAAAGCGGACAGCGACACTTCGTAAAAATGATAGAGCAGCAAGGGAAACAGCGTTAGTTGGGAGATGCAGGTGAGCAGCAGTCCCTGGACAATGGATGATTCAGCCCCGCCCAGGAATTTCGCTGAATAGATGATGGCGAAAGTTGCGCCATACGACAATTGGAAGCCGATATTGTACATCATATAAGGATCCCACAGGATGAATAAAATAAATGTTGAAAGCAGCACATCCGCAATCGCCACGTTGATCTTTATCAACCTGCCGAAAAGCACTATGCAGACCATCGCCACCGAGCGCAATACGGACGGTGCGGCGCCTGCCAGCACCGCGTAAAGCGGCAAGGCGAAGAGAAGCAGGACGAGTGCCGCTTCTTTCCGGACATGCAGGCGGACCAGCAGGAAATACAAAAGGCCCGAAAGAATCGCGACATGGAGCCCTGAGATGGCGAACAGATGCGTGATGCCGAGCGTCTGGTAGACCTGCCGCTCCTCCGGACCCATATTCCCCTGCTCGCCGATCAAAAGCGCTTCGGCTTCTGTGGCAAGGCTTTCCGGGAATGTTCCGCGGATATGGCGCTGCACCTTTTTCCGCTGGACGGCAAGCCGCGCGCCGATGGTATCAAGAGGCTCCATGCGCTCGAGCTTCCGGATTTCCAATATGGCGGACGCCTCGTTGTTTTTCAAATAGCGCGCCATATCGAATGAGAACCGGTGGGCAGCAGGCGGCGGCGGTTCGAATTGCCCCGCCGCGAAAAGGACGACACCCGGCATTGCTTCCTCAACCTTCTTCTTCTCCTCGGCCGAAGCGAATCGGTAGCGCACATAGGCGATCCGTCCGCCGTCCAGTTCCGCAAATCCCCGCATGCTGCCGCCGTCGATCGTGTAGCCGCCCTGAAACGCAAGTTTCCCGTTATAGGAAGCCGGCAATGCCGCGGCTTCTTCGGAGCGCAAATCCTGCACGACGAAAACCAGGACCGCGAATGCGCCAATCCGGATACATCGTCTGAGAGGTTCCTTTTTCCAACCCATCCAGCAAAAAAGCAGCGCTATGAACCCGAGAACCATCGGTGTTTCATGCGCTGCCAAACTGGCAATGGCAGCAGCTGCCGCCATGTACATCAATCCGTTTCCGTTTACACTTCGATTTCTCCGAATAATTCGCTCACCCGTTCAGTGTAATGGGCAATTTCTTCTTCGGTGCCGCCTTTTTCGCGCAGCTTTTCGAGCAATTCCATGTACAGGACCGATTTTTCGGCACTGAGGAAATCGATTTTCCGTTCGTCGAACATCACCTGGACCACTTCCACGCCGGCTTGTTCGAACAATTCAATGGCGTAGGAATGGTTTTTGTAATCCGCCGCATAATACAGGCGACCGATGCCCGCCTGGATGATCGATTTCGAGCACTGCAGGCACGGGAAATGGCTGACATACATGTCAGCCCCATTGACGCTGACGCCGTATTTGGCGCATTGCAGCAAGGCGTTCATTTCGGCATGGATAGTCCGGACGCAATGGTTGTCGACCACATAGCAGCCTTTGTCGATGCAATGGTCGCCGCCTGAAATGGAGCCGTTATAGCCCCCGGCCATGATGCGCCGGTCCCGGACGATGGTCGCTCCGACCGCCAGCCGTGTACATGTGCTTCTGAGTGCCAGCAAATGGCTTTGCGCCATGAAAAATTGATCCCAAGTTATTCGCTTCATCGTGAATGCCTCCTGCTTCTTTGTTTAAAATAAGTGTAGCAGAGGGGGGATTTTCGTCAACCGGCCGTTCGGCTCATCTGCCGTTCATTTGGCCGTGATGCCGTCTTTCAATTGCTCGAATGTCTTATCGCCGATGCCGGTGACATTGGTCAGGTCTTCGATTTTTGCAAACTTGCCGTTCTCGGTCCGGTACGCGATGATGGCTGCCGCCTTGGAAGGGCCGATGCCTGGAAGTTCCATCAATTGGGCTTCTGTCGCTGAATTCAGGTCGACCAGCGCCTCGCCGGATGGCGCAGCCGCTTGCGGCGGCAGGACCGCTTCTTCGCCTGTTTTCGGCACATACAGCACCATTTCATCTGCTACTTTCATCGCCAGATTGATCGCGCGAGAATCGGCTTCCGGCAAAAATCCGCCGGCCGCGGCGATGGCTTCCTGCGCACGCGCGCCGTTCGGCAATTCATAGACGCCGGGTTTGGCAACGTGGCCTTTGATGTCGACCATGACGTTTTCAGGGAGTTCTTCTTTTTGGGTGGGGGTTTCCGTCTGCTGAGAGGAATCAGCCTGGATCAGTTCTAAAGATGTGCCCGGAACGGTGTCCGGTTCTTCACGGGGAATGAAAAAATAGATTGCCAATGCGATCGCTGCCGCGGCCGGAATCACCAGCCAGCCGGCTTTGTCGCGAAGTTCGGATAGTTTCAGCCGTCATCCCTCATTTCTTCAGGAGGCAATCCGATAAAGCTGTCTGAATTGTATACGAACTCCCGGAATTTGTCCATACCTGATGGAGGGGTGCAGACGCCTTTTTTCCTTTGCTTTTTGCAAAACAAAAAACCCGCACAGAATCGCAATTCCATACAGGTTTGAATAGTATCCGGTTTTATTTTACAGCGTGGAAAAAGATCCGTTCACTTTCTGCTCCGGGCTCTTCAGCGGTGAAATCCGCTGTTACCGAACCAATCGTGAAGCCGGCATCCTTCAGCCACTGGACATACGTCTCCAGCGGATAGGTGCGCTGTTCATGGGTTTCTTCAAACCGCTCGAACCGCTCGCCTTGCCGCATGAAAAACGTGATGTCGTGGACCACGCTGTGCGGATGGTCGCCGGGCTCGGTGTGCCAGATATAAGCCACATCCTCCCCGTCCATGACGAACGGGCTGTCCATGTAGATCACATCCATCTTGAAGACGGAATGGACATCAAAGAAAAAATGCCCGCCTTCATTGAGGGCCGCGTAAACTTGGCGGAACGTCTCCTGGACTTGATCTTCCGTTTCCAGGTAGTTGAGCGAATCGATGGCGATTGTTACCGCATCGAATCCCTCCAGCCCTTCCAGATTGTCCATCGACAATTGCAGAACCGGAATATCCAGCCCTGCTTCCTGGAAGCGCTGATTCGCCACGGTCAGCATGTCTTCCGACAGATCGCTGGCCGTGACGTCAAAGCCCACTTCGCTGAACAGCTGCGAAAGGGTTCCGGTGCCGCATGCCAGGTCCAGGAGCTTCCCGGACCTGATATGGCCGCCGACCCATTCGACATAGCTTTCATACGGAATGTCAGCCATCAGTTCATCGTAAACCGAGGCGAATTTCCCGTATTTCATATTTCCATCGTCGGCGCTTCTCTCCACAGCCGCTCGAGGTTGTAATAAGACCGCTCGTCTTTATGGAAAACGTGGACAACCACATCGCCCAAATCGACAAGGATCCAGCGGGCTGCGTCAAAGCCTTCGACGCTTTTCACTTCGTTGCCCGCTTCGTTCGACTGCTCGATCACTTCGCGCGCAATCGCCTGCACTTGGCGGTCCGAGTTCCCCGTACAGATGATGAAGTAATCCGCCAATAGCGAGATTCCCTCCATGTTCAATACGACGATATCCTCGGCCTTTTTATCTTCAGCAGCGTTATACGCCATTTGCAATAATGTTTGTTTAGTCATTCGTTCACTTTCCCTTTCTGTTTTGTGAAGTCATTCAAGCACTTCAGTGAATCCGGATAAACCGGTTGATTTTTGGAAACCAGGAATTCAATCGTATGTTTGATGCTGGCTTCCATCATAACATCCAATCCCTGTTCTTTTAATTGTCGCAATTCATCGACTCCTGCAAACTTGCGGTTAGGTTCGACAAGATCGGCGATATAGATGATCTTCTCGAGGTCCGACATGCCGGCACGGCCCGTCGTATGGTAGCGGATGGCATTCAGGATATCTTCGTCCTGCACGCCGAATTCATAGCTGGCCACATAAGCCCCGACCGGCGCATGCCAGAGTTCGGCATGGTAATCGAGAAGCAGCGGATCCATGTTTTCTTTGATGATGATCGACTTCATCCAGTCCCGGTCCGCAAACTTGGCGACGTCGTGAAGGATTGCCGCCACTTGCGCCTTGGGTTCCGGCACGCCGAAGCGCCTTGCAAGCTCCGTTGCGGTGGCCATGACCCCGATGACATGGATATAGCGTTTCTCAGGAAGGCGTTTCTTCACTCTCTGAAGCATCGTGCTTTGGTCCATACAACTGCTCCTTTCGAATAAAAGCTTCGACTTTCTTCGGCACTAAAAATGAAATCGTCCGTCCGGCAGCCACCCGTTCCCGCAGCATCGTCGATGACAGCAGGATTTCCGGCGAATCGATCATCAGCACCGGATATGGCGTTTCGTTCTTGAATCCGGGGCGGCTGATGCCGACAAACCGCACCAGCTCCGCCAATTCATCGATCCGGTGCCAAGTCGGCAAGCCTTCGACGCTGTCGCCTCCGATGATGAAATAGAACTCGGTCTCCGGCTCCCGCTCGATCAGCTTGACCATCGTATCGTACGTAAACGACACGCCGCCCTGGCGGATCTCGAAATCCTCCAGCCGGAAGATCGGATAGCCTGCGATGGCCAGCCGGGTCATTTCCAGCCGCTGCTCCGCGCCTGCCCCGTCCACTTCTTTGTGCGGAGCGATGAAGTTCGGCATAAAGCGGACTTCATCCAAGCCGACGGAATGAAAAGCTTCATTCGCCATGATGAGATGGCCGAGATGAGGAGGATTGAATGTCCCACCCAAAATCCCGACTTTCCTCATCCTTTTCTCGGCAGCTCGATGCGTTTATTGTTGACGGACTGTTTGTAGAGGATCACGGTGTGCCCGATCAACTGCACCAATTCCGCAGCTGTTCCTTCAGCCAATTGGCTTGCGACGTCATTTTTGTCGTCTTCGTTGTTTTGGAGGATGCTGATTTTCACCAGTTCACGCGCTTCAAGCGCTTCCTCGATCTGGCGCAGCATCGTGCCGCTGACGCCGCCTTTCCCGACTTGGAAAATCGGATCTAAATGATGCGCTTCGCTGCGCAAAAAACGCTTTTGTTTACCTGTTAACATAATTGCCTCCTAATTTTTCCGTGATGATTCCAATCATTTTGTCGGTATCCGGCTCCACGCCCGTCCATTTTTCAAAGGCGATCGCACCTTGGTAGACGAACATGCCGACTCCGTTCAGAGCCGTGCAGCCTTTTTCTTTCGCCGCTTTCAAAAACGGCGTCTCGAGCGGATTGTAGATGATGTCCGCTGCAAGTGAACCGGCTGCCGCAAGTTCCATAGACAGCGGCAGCCCTTCATCTTTCGCCAGGCCGACTGAGGTCGTCTGGATGAGTATATTGTATTGCCCTAAAGCAAGTTCTGCTTCTTTCAAGGTCACGGCCGTACATCCTGCCGCGTGCGCCAATTCCTCGGCGCGGCGGTAGGTCCGGTTCGTGACAGAGACATCGGAAAAGCCGGCACGCTTCAAGGCAAACACGATGCCCCTAGCTGCCCCGCCTGCTCCGATGACGAGTATTTTCGGGTTTTCCGGCAGCGGATTAGCGGCCAGCGAGCGAACAAAGCCGTCGCCGTCCGTATTCCAACCGACCGATTTTCCGCCTCTAAACGTCACTGTATTCACTGCATTCATCTTGACCGCTGTTTCATCCAGCCGGTCGAGAAACGGAATGATCGAACTCTTATGCGGCAGCGTGACATTCAGCCCGCAGATCCCAAGCGTCTTCATCGCTTGGAATGCCTTTTCGAGCTTGGCAGGTTCAGCATGGATCGGGATATAGGTGGCGTCGATGCCGTGCTCCTTGAACCATAAATCGTGCATGAACGGCGACATGGAGTGGGCAATCGGGTCGCCGACAACGGCATACCATTTCTTCATGTGAATCCCCCTAGATCAGTGATGGGCGCAGCAGCACTTCGACTCCCTTTGGAGCATGGGCTGCCACTATGACGTTCGGGTGCTGCACCGTGATCCAGCCAAGGCCCGAAAAGACGATGTCGGTTTTGGCGTCCTTGACACGGAATTCATGTCGGACAAGCTCCGGAAAGTCGTCCTTGAATTCCGCTGACGGCGGAGCAAGCATGCCGCCAAGATGCTGTTCATAGAGGGCATCGGCGTTTTCCAGCTTGGTCCGGTGGATCGGCAGATCATTCGCCACATGGACAGTGAACGAAGAACGGTCGCCTTTGATGAAATCGAAACGGGCAAGCCCCGCAATATAAAGCGTCTGTTCGGCATTCAACTGGAACACACGCGGTTTGATCTCTTTTTTCGGCATGATCATCTTCAAGTCCTGCGTATGGAGATGATGCGCCAATTGATGATGGTTGATGATCCCCGGCGTATCGAAAAGCGATTTCTCGTCATCGAGCGGGATTTCGATCATATCAAGCGTCGTACCCGGGAAATGGGACGTCGTGATGATATCCGACTGGCCGGTCGCCTGTTTAATGATGCGGTTGATGAACGTCGACTTCCCGACATTCGTGCTGCCGACGACAAAGACGTCTTCGCCTTTGCGGTAATGGTCGATCGCTTCCATCGCTTCCTGGATGCCTGTGCCTTTATGGGCGCTGACAGTCAATACGTCAACCGGCTTCAAGCCCAGTTTCTTCGCTTCCTGCTTCATCCAATTGATGAGCTTCTGCTGCTTCACGGATTTCGGCAGCAAATCGGATTTATTGGCAATCAACAAGATGTCGTTGCCGCCGACAAAACGGTGGAGGCCCGGAAGCCAGCTGCCGTTGAAATCGAAAATATCGACGATTTTCACGATCAGCCCTTTGCGTTCGCCTAGGGCGTTCAGGATTTTCAGGAAATCATCATCCGTCAACGATACCGGCTGCAATTCGTTGTAGTTTTTCAGCCGGAAGCAGCGCTGGCAGATGATCTCTTCTTTATTCAATGAAGATGCAGGGGCATAGCCCAGCTCTCCAGGCCGTTCTGTCTGGATGGGTGCTCCGCATCCGATGCACGTAGGTGTTTCGTTCAATTTTCTTCCTCCCACATAATTTGTCCTTTTTCTTTCAAGCGTTTCATGATTCGGCGCTCCACCAGTCGGTTGAAGCGCGTGAAGAATCCGTCAGACTGGGCAACCGGCAGCACTAAGATCGTGTGCAATTTGTTCAAGTTGCCGCCAAAGATATCCGTCAGCATCTGGTCGCCGATGACGACGACCTTTTCGCGCGGGGCATTCAATAGTTTCAGCGCTTTGCGGAATGCGCGGCCCATCGGCTTTCTCGCCTGGTAAATGAACGGGATGCCGAGCGGGTCTGCGAATGATTTCACGCGCAGCTCGTTATTATTGGACACGATAACCACTTGAATCCCTGCGTCCTTCATCGACTTCAGCCAGTCGATCAGCATCGGCGTCGCATCCGGCCGGTCCCATTCCACCAATGTATTGTCGAGGTCGGTGATAATCCCTTGGATCCCTCTTTTCAGAAGCGATTCGGGCGTGATGTCGAACACTTTTTTCACATATTGGCTTGGCACAAATTTATGGTACATAGTCAACAACTCCTGTTTTATCCGGACTTAATTCATCTGATTATAACATACGAGCCAGGGCTTCTCCCACCTTGACCCGTTTTCCGTTCTGGACATTTTCCGTGAATTCGATTTCGCCTTCCTTGAAAAACAGGACGACGGTCGAACCGAAGCTGAAATAAGCCACTTCTTCGCCTTTATTCCATTCGGCGCCCGTTTTTGTCAGCTCAATGGAATTGACGAACATGGCACCCACTTTGACGACCAACATCGGGCCGAATTCTGTCTCCAGTTCGGTGATCAGCCGGTAATTGCCGCTGATCGGCGCTTTCCCGTAGGACAGGCCTGACTGGTTGACCGGATAGGATTTCTTCCCGAGCACATATTGCTTGCGAAGCGTCCCGTCGGCCGGGCTATGGATGCGGTGGTAATCCGCAGGCGACAAATAAAGGACGATGTAGTCGCCATTTTGGTAAACGCGCGCCAATTCGTCGCTGCCAAGCAGGTCGCCGAGGGAATATTGCTGGCCCTTGACCAGAAACGAGATGCCCTCATGGAGTTTTCCGGTGATTTCAATCTTTCCGTCCACCGGGGACACAACCGGTTCTTCAGCGACCGGACGGCTTTCCGATTTCAGCCGCCGGATAAAAAAGTCATGCAGTGTGCCGAACGAGCCAAGCGGCTGCCCGACGTCTGCAGTATCAATTTGATAGGTTCGAATATAACTTGGAATCACCCAGCGGCTCAAGCGAGACTGCGCAAATTGCCGGATCATGCCTGAAGTGAGCGGTCCATTTGTCAGTTCGATCGAGCGCTGGTAAATCTTTTTCTTCACACAGACACCTCCGTCGCTTAAAATAGTCTACCATTTTTTGGCCAAAGGCAGTATAATGAACTGAATAACTTTATGAAAAAGGAGTGTTTTCCACTGCTACTCATAGACCGTATGGACCATACAATCAAAAAAATGAGATCCCAGACTGCAAACATGATCACAATTGGAAATCTGGCTTTTGGCGGCGCATCGTTGATGGCGGCCATCGGCGGTTATTATAGCTTCAGTGTCCTCTTTATCTTCATCGCAGCATTTCTTGACCGCTTCGACGGCATGGTCGCCCGCAAGTTCAATCAGGAATCCGAGCTCGGCAAACAGCTTGACTCGATGGCCGATATCATATCGTTCGGCGTCGCCCCTGCCATCTTGATGTATGAATTGGTGCTGGTAGATTTCGGCATCGCCGGCATGGCCTTCACTGTCATCTACATCGCAAGCGGCGCGTTCCGTTTGGCGCGCTTCAATATCTCGGAATCCAGCGGCTATTTCACCGGCCTGCCAATCACCGCTGCCGGAACCGTCGTGACGCTGTCCTATTTCGGCTTGTCCGTGTTCCCGCCGGTCCTTTACATGTTCCTGTTCGTCCTGTGCTCACTCATGATGATCAGCACATTCACACTCAGAAAAGTTTAAAAGCTGGAGGCGATTTCCGCCACCAGCTTTTTTTGTCGTCTTATTTGACGCTGAGGCGCTCAACGACATTGAGGACGATCTCGGTTGAATGCTTTGCAGCGACCGGAAGGAATTCATCAAACGAAATGTCCGACTCCTTGCCGGCGATATCCGAAAGGGCACGGATGACAACGAACGGCACGCCGAATTGGTGGCACACCTGCGCGACTGCCGCCGCTTCCATCTCCGCCGCCTTCATGTCCGGGAAATGGCCGCGTACTGTCTCGACGCGGACCGGATCGTTCATGAATGAATCGCCCGTTGCAATCAGACCGACTGCATAAGCGTGCTCCCCGACTTCTTCCACCGCTTTTTCAGCCAATTCCATCAGCGCGGCATCCGAACGGAACGCTGCCGGCATCTGCGGCACCTGCCCCATTTCATATCCGAATACCGTTACATCCACATCGTGGTGGCGGACTTCATCGGAAATGACAATGGCACCGACTTCCAGGTTCTGATCGAAGCCGCCGGCCGAACCGGTGTTGATGACGACATCCGGCTGGTATTTCTGAAGCAGCAGCGTCGTCGACATAGCTGCGTTCACTTTCCCGATGCCGCTTTTCAGCAAAACGACTTCCTGTCCTTTATAAGTGCCAGACGTGAATTCGCAATTCGCGATTTCCTCTGTTGTAACATTCTCCAAACTGCCGCGCAACAATTCCACTTCTTCTTCCATTGCACCAATAACTCCGATTTTCATCTTTTCAACTTCCTTCCGGATAATAGTATTATGTAAATTAAGTTTATTCCTTGTTCTTTAGGTGCTTCGGCGCTTTGGGCATGGCTTTCGCTATGAGCCGAGAAAACCGCTCGTCTCATAGCTTCGCCCAGCCCGTTAGCGCGCCGGCGCTGGTATAGTTCTTTGAAAGCTGATAACTTCACCTAGTTCGGAGTACTATCCAAGATACGAAGCAAAACAGCGGAGAAAACCGTACTGCTCCTGCAGCACTGCGTGCTTCGTCGCAAAGACTTGCCCTCGCAGGCTTCGGGTAAGTCTTGCCTGCGGGAAAGCGAGACGGCTGAGACCCCGCAGGGAGCGTAGCGACTAAGGAGGCTTAGACGCGAGCCCGCGGCAAGCGCAGCTGTTTTGCGGAATATCGATTGCTGAAATTATTTATAGAAGATATAAAACTAACTCATCTTAACTAGCCGTAAAAAAAGACGCCCCTTTAATAGGCGCCTTTCAGCGTTTTCAAGACATCCATTTTGACCGGTGCCCAGCCTTTTCCGTCAATCCATTCCAAATGGACGCGGTATTTCTGGGATTCATCCTTGGATTGCACAACGCCGATCGATTTCTGTGGACCGCCGCCGTTTTTTACCATCATGATGTACATATTGTCTTCCGACAATCCGGTTGCATATGAAATCGCTTTGATTTTTTCATTCCAATCGGGTGACCCTTTTTGGTAGACCGAAACGTGTTCGCCTTTTTGGGTGGTCCCGACCGGCTCCCAGCTTGTGTTAATGACGGTCTCTTCCACGATCGGATCGCTTGAATCTTCACGGGTAATCGTTCCGCCGACCGTCACAGTGCCTTCTTCTGTTTCTTCAGCAGACTCTTCTTCTTTATCCGCCGGAGCTTCTTCGTTTTTGTCAGCTTCTTCGGTTTCATCTGCACCGTCTTCAGCCGGAGCTTCTTCGCCGCCTTCCGGTTCTTCAGCAGGCAGCTGCTCTTCCGACTCTGAGGCGATTTTCACGGATTCCGGCTCCTGGACGCTTTCTTCACCGCGGTCCAGGAAAATGAAACCTGCCGTGATCAAGATCAGCGTGAACACCAAGCCGATCATCATATTAAGAACGGAGTTGGAACGGTTCTTCTTATTCTTCAAGCGAGAAGGATATCTTTTTTCTTCATTTGCCATTCTTTCGCCCTCCTCTTCTAATTATTTAGGTCCAATGAACATAACAACTTTGACGTATTTTAGATAGGAATGTTTCAAAAGAACGCAAGTTTTTTTGAAAAACGGCCATTCAGACTCTGAATGGCCGACCTTATTAATTGATTGAAACGATTTTGATTTCCATTTCGCCGCCTGGCGTCAACACTTTGACAATTTCGCCGACTGTACGGCCGATCATGCTTTTCGCGATAGGGGAATCGTTGGAAATGCGGCCTTCAAGCGGATCCGCTTCAGCCGATCCGACGATTGTGTATGCTTCTTCGTCGCCGTCCGGAACTTCAACGAAAGTCACGGTCGTGCCCAAACGGACGATGTCTTTATTCAATTCGTTTTCATTTATAATAACTGCATTGCGAATCATCGATTCCAATGTTGAGATGCGTCCTTCTACAAAAGCCTGGTCCTCTTTCGCCGAATCGTATTCAGCGTTCTCGGAAAGGTCTCCGAAATCGCGTGCGATTTTGATGCGTTCAACCACTTCTTTGCGTTTGATCGTTTTCAGGAAGTCCAGTTCATCCTCCAACTTCTGCTTTCCTGCAGCTGTCATCGGAAATTGTTTTTCGTTAGCCATTTTTCCCCACTCCTTCAACTGCTGACTCTAGATGCCCAGCATCCGTCAGTCTCGTATCATCATATTATAAACTGTCAATCTATTCAAGAATTGTTTTAATTTTTGTAACCATCAAATCAATTGCCACTTCGTTCTGTCCGCCTTCGGGAATGATGACGTCCGCATAACGTTTCGTCGGCTCGATGAATTGGTTGTGCATCGGACGGACAACGGACAAGTACTGTTCGATGACAGAGTCGATCGTCCGTCCGCGTTCGTTGATGTCGCGCAGCAGCCGGCGGATGATCCGCAGATCCGCGTCGGTGTCGACGAACAACTTGATGTCCATTAATTCGCGCAAGCGCTGGTCCTCAAGCACCAGGATGCCTTCGAGGATAATGACGTCCTTCGGTTCAATGTGGATCGTCTCATCCGCACGCGTGTGCACCGCATAATTATAGACCGGCTTTTCGATCGCTTCGCGCTGCAATAGCTTGTTGACATGGCCGATCAAAAGGTCGGTGTCGAACGCCAGCGGATGGTCATAGTTCGTCTCCAGCCGTTCTTCAAATGCCAGATGGCTTTGGTCTTTATAGTAATAGTCCTGTTCGATGACCACTACGGAATGCTCCTTGAATACTTCATAAATGGAATTCGTTACGCTCGTCTTGCCTGAGCCCGAACCTCCTGCTATCCCGATTACGACTGGACGGTTTTTCGACATTATTTCAAGCTCCTTGCAAACTTCATTATTTTTTTTGGCTTTTCTTCCTGCAGACCATGATTCCGTCCCCGACCGGCAAGAGCACCGTCTCATAAGCGGGGTGGTCCAGCATATGTTCCCTGAACGCCTTCAGGTTGCGGATCATCGTCCGTTTTCTGCGGGGGATGTCCGATAGCGGCCCTTCAGCCATGCCGTGCATGTACATATTATCACAGTAGATGATGCCGCCTTCTGCCAGCAGCCCTTCGTACTTTTCGAAAAAGCGCTCATACTGCCCTTTTGCGGCGTCGATGAAAATGGCGTCATAGGCCGGCGCCAATTGGGCCAGGTCGAACTCCAGCGCATCGCCGTGGAAGATGCGGATCCGGTCCGACATGCCGGATGCCCGGACGAACTCCACGGCTTTTTGGAAGCGGCTGTCGTCCCGTTCGATCGTATCGATCCGGCTGTCCGGCAGGCCTTCCGCCATTTTGATGGCCGAAAACCCGATGGCTGCCCCGATTTCAAGGATCCCTTCCGGCTGCTGCTCTTCAAGCAGATGCACCAGCTCGCGGATGCCCTGCTCTTCCATGATCGGCACGTGGTGCTCCTGCGCGTATCTCCGGATCGATCCGAGCGTTTCACGTAATCTTTCTTGGTCCATCGTACAGCTCCTTTTCGCCTTTGCAAAAATTACTCCTATACTAACATAAAACAAGAAGGAATGCGAGGTCGCTTCCTTCTTGTCTAAGTTGAAACTTAAGAAATCATGAATTTTTCAGCTCTCTGTTTATTGTCCAGACTCCAACGGCCAGGTTCTCGGATCATAAGCCGACCTGGCTGCGCGGTAAACCACACACCGCTTCGCCAGTCCGTCTTATGACTGTCGAACCTGAACGGCCGTTTCCGCTTTTCTTAAGACATTTTATTGGCCGATATATTTGTCGCGGTTTTGCAGATGCTCTTCATAGGTGACCGCGAAATGGTTCTTCCCGGTGGAATCCGCCAGGAAATAAACATAATCGGTATCCGCTGGATCGAGCACAGCCTGGATGGAGCTCAGCCCGGCTGAAGCGATCGGCCCCGGCGGCAGGCCTCTGTTTGCATAGGTGCTGTACGGGTGCTCGAATTCATAATCTTTATTGAACAAACGCGCTTTATGCTCGCCTTTCGCATATAGGACGGTTGGGTCGGTCTGAAGCGGCATGTCCATCTCCAAGCGGTTATAGAACACGCTGGCAATCGTCTGCCGGTCGCTTTGCGCCGTCGCCTCTTCCTCGAGTAGCGAAGCGAACGTCAACAGCCAATGCGGCGTCTTGCCCATTTCGTCAAGCACTGCCTGGTACTGCGATACGTTCGACTGCGTCGCGTTGAGCATCTGTTCGATGATCAGGTTCAACGAAGGGTCTTCTTCGTAGAACGGATACGTCGCCGGGAATAAATACCCTTCGAGGGCAAATTTGACATTCTCGCCTTTGATCTCATCCGTCAACAGCGTCGGGTATTTCACCATCAGCTCTTCGATATAGGCTTCATCTTGCACTTTGGCCATGAATTCCTCGGCCGTGAAATCGGTTTTCTTCGCAATGACGTTCGTGCCGATTTCCTCAAGCGTCAGGCCTTCCGGCACCGTGATCGTAAACAACGGCTCGCGGTAGACTTTGCCGGTCTTCAAGGATTGCGTGATTTCGTCAAGCGTCATCGATTTCGTCAAGCCGTACGTCCCGGCCTGGAACTCCGACTCGTTATTGAACTTGACGTAGTATTTATAGACGCGTGCGTCTTCGATCAACCCGTTCTCTTCCAATAGCGCGGCGATCGAATCCAGGTTGGAGCCGATCGGCACTTCCAGGTTGACGACTTCCTCGGATTCCGGATCAACCGGCTTCAAGGCGTCCGTCACGAAATTGTATACCTGAAAGCCGGCGATGCCGACGATAATCAGGAGGACCAGCGCGATGATGGCTACAATGCGGCGCACGACTCTCACTTCTTTCTTCTTTTCTCTCATCCGTTCGTACATGATCTCTTTTTTCGATTGCTTGTCCACGGGTTCCCCCCCTTAACTTAACATTACCAGTATACAGAAATTCCGGCAAAAGAAAAAGGCGGAATCGACAATCAATTCCGCCCCTTTGCGTGATGAACTTAAAGTTCTTCGTTCTCTTCTTCTTCGTCAAGGAACGTGTTCAGCATTTCTTCGATCATGTCCCATTCTTCGTCGGTTTCAACCGGGCGCAATTCGCCGCCGGCGATTTTCCCGTCAACATCCGCGTTTTCCGTGAATGAAGAAGCCTGGATCTCGATTTCGCCTTCGTCATCTTCTTCCGCACCTACCGGGTAGTACAAGACGTAAGACTTGCCGAATTCTTCGCTTTCGAATGTGAACAATACTTCAAATAATTGTTCGTTGCCGTTTTCATCAACGACTGTGATGTGTTCTTGTCCGTGTTCCATCTGCGTCACCTCATATTTTTTTAAAATCAAGATAGCCTTGCAAAATCATGACTGCGGCCATCTTGTCGATCACTTTCTTGCGGTTCTTGCGGCTGACATCCGCGGAAATCAACATCTTCTCCGCAGCCATTGTCGTCAGGCGCTCGTCCCAAAGTACCACCGGTATATCATACGCTTCTTCGAGCAAAGCTGCAAACTTCTGCGATGCTTCCGCTCTCGGGCCGATGGTGTTGTTCATGTTTTTCGGAAAGCCCACGACCGCTTGGGTCACTTCATACTGCTTGATCAATTCGCCGAGGCGCGCCAGGCCGAAATCGTCCTGCGCCTCGTTGATCTTGACCGTCTCGATGCCCTGCGCCGTCCAGCCCAGTGCATCGCTGATGGCGACCCCGATTGTCTTCGAACCGACGTCCAATCCCATAATTCTCATTATTTTTCCTCATTATTCTTTTTGATATAGAATTTCACAAGCTCTTCCAAGATTTCATCCCGCTCGAGTTTGCGGATCAAATTGCGTGCATCCTGATGGCGAGGAATATAAGCCGGATCACCTGATAATAAATATCCGACGATCTGATTAATCGGGTTGTATCCTTTTTCTTCAAGTGCAGTATGAACCTGAAGCATCACTTGCTTCACTTCCTGCTCCATCGATTCATCAGACGGATTGAATTTCATTGTTTGATCAAATGAACTCACGACAAGCACCTCGCTTTCGGATTTAGATAGGAGAATCTCGCTCTCGCTGCCTGATTTACATTATAAACGATATGGAGCATTTATTAAACTTATTTGAGCAAGTCGTAGACAGATTCGAGAGCTGCATCCAATTTGCCAGGTTCTTTTGCACCGGCCATCGCCATGTCCGGGCGCCCGCCGCCTTTGCCGCCGCACTGCTCTGCTACATGTTTGACGATTTGTCCGGCATGATAGTTCCCGCCAACCAAATCTTTTGTCACACCGGCCACCAGCATGACTTTGTCGCCGTCAGCCGCACCGAGGACGATGACCGCTTTGTCGAATTTCTGTTTCAGCTCGTCCATCATCTGGCGCAGCTGGTTGTTGTCTTTCGCCTCTACGCGTGCCGAGAGGACCGTGATGCCGCCGACTTCGCGGGCAGCCGACAGGATTTCCGAAGACTGTGCATTCGAGATTTTAGCCATCAGCGATTCATTCTCGCGCTGCAGCCCTTTCATCTCCGCTTGGAAAGCCTGGACTTTTTGGACCATGTCTTTCGGGGAAGCTTTCATCAAGCCTGCCGCTTCCTCAAGCGTGCGTTCGCTTTCTTTTAAGCTGTCGTACGCGCCTTTGCCGGTGACCGCTTCGATGCGACGGATGCCTGCGCCGATGCCGCTTTCCGACACAATCTTGAAGACGCCGATCTCAGACGTGTTGACGACATGGACGCCGCCGCACAATTCCAGCGAATAGCCGCCGATTTCCACAACGCGGACAACGTCGCCGTATTTCTCGCCGAACAGCGCCATTGCGCCCATTTTTTTTGCTTCCTGGAGGTTGTGGTAGCCGGTTTCGACGCCGATGCCGCTCCAGATCTTCTCATTGACGATCGTTTCGATGCGCTCCAGTTCCTCTTTCGTGACGCCGCCGAAATGCGAGAAGTCGAAACGCAGGCGGTCAGGGCCGACGTACGAGCCTGCCTGGTTGACATGCTCACCGAGCACATCTTTCAGCGCCTGGTGGAGCAGGTGCGTAGCCGTATGGTTTTTCACCGTATGGCGGCGCAGCGAAGAATCGACTTCCGCGAGCACTTTCGCACGCGTCAGTTCGCCGGAATCGACGCGGACCGAATGGAGGTTCTGGCCGTTCGGCGCTTTTTTCACATCAAGCACGGACGCCTGCACCAAATCGTTGCTGAGCGTGCCGCGGTCAGCGATCTGCCCGCCGCTTTCAGCATAGAACGGCGTCTTGTCGAGGATCACCTGGACTTCGTCGCCTTCCTGTGCGCTGTCGACGATTTCGCCGTCTTTGACGATGACGAGGACATTTGCATCCGACAACGTCAAGTTATAGCCGATAAATTCGCTTGGCTCTTTGATATTGCCGAGCACTTCGGATTGCGTCTGCATCGAGTTGACGTTCTGGCGCGCTTTCCGTGCGCGGTCGCGCTGTGCTTGCATAGCCGCTTCAAAGCCTTCGTGGTCGATCGCCATGCCTTCTTCTTCCGCATACTCTTCCGTCAGTTCGACCGGGAAGCCGTAGGTGTCATACAGGCGGAATGCATCTTCGCCCGGGATTTCATTGTTCCCTGCAGCTTTTTGCGCTTTGATCACTTCGGACAAAATCGCCAGTCCGTCATGGAGTGTTTCATGGAAGCGCTCTTCTTCGAGCTTCATGACGCGGATAATAAAATCCTGTTTTTCGGTGACTTCCGGATAGAAGTCCTGCATGATGCTGCCGACAACCGGTACGAGCTCGTACATGAACGGCTTCTCGATGCCGAGTTTTTTCGCATAGCGGACAGCGCGGCGCAGCAAGCGTCTCAATACATAGCCGCGGCCTTCGTTCGACGGCAATGCGCCGTCGCCGATTGCAAACGCGACCGTGCGGACATGGTCAGCAATGACTTTGAACGCCATATCGGTTTCAGGGTTCTCGCCGTATTTGACGCCGGAGATCTCTTCGGTTTTCTGGATGATCGGCACGAACAGGTCTGTATCGTAGTTGGTCGGCACGTCCTGCACGACTGACGCCATGCGCTCGAGGCCCATGCCTGTATCGATGTTCTGCTTCGGAAGCGGTGTGTATGTGTTGTCCGGATTGTGGTTGAACTGAGAGAACACCAGGTTCCAGATTTCCAGGTAGCGTTCGTTCTCGCCGCCCGGGTACATTTCCGGATCACTCGGGTCATTCCCGTAAGATTCGCCGCGGTCGTAGAAAATCTCCGAGTTCGGTCCTGACGGGCCCTCGCCGATATCCCAGAAGTTGCCTTCAAGGCGGATGATGCGCTCAGCCGGCACGCCGACTTCGTTTAGCCAGATGCTGTAGGCTTCCTCATCTTCCGGATGGATCGTCACGGAAAGCAGTTCCGGATCGAAGCCCATCCATTTCGGATCGGTCAAAAATTCCCACGCCCAGTGAATCGCTTCTTTTTTGAAATACTCACCGATCGAGAAGTTCCCGAGCATTTCAAAGAATGTATGGTGGCGGGCTGTTTTTCCGACGTTTTCGATGTCGTTTGTACGGATCGACTTCTGCGCGTTGACGATGCGCGGGTTTTCCGGGATAACGCGCCCGTCGAAATATTTCTTGAGCGTTGCCACACCGCTGTTGATCCACAATAGCGACGGATCCTCGAACGGAACAAGCGGTGCGCTCGGCTCCTGGTCGTGCCCTTTTTCCTTAAAGAATTCAATGTACAGTCTTCTGATGTCTGCAGCTTTCATGTTTTTCATCCTTTTTCTCCTCCTCAGCATAATAAAAAGCCCTCATCTCTTGCGCGTGCGCAAGGGACGAAGGCTTTATTCGCGGTACCACCCTAATTACACGGACAAACTGCTCCGTGTCTCTCATTGCGCCTTAACGCGGCTAGAACGGCAGGGATTAGCTGCACTCCGGAGTAGCTTTCTAAAACAGCGGGGCGAAGGTCCTTTCAGCCTGGGAACCTCTTTCTGGACGCTTGCGGTCTTATACTTTCTCCATCTGGGTGTTGGTTTATTAAACTAACTTGAATTATATAGAAAAGGGTTCGGCTGTGTCAATAGTCAGGCGATTCGCGGTTCTGGAGTTGTGGTTTTCCGGCGAAAGCGGCGAATACGCACAGCGAAGGTTAAAATATGCTCAGCAAAGGTTAAAATACGCACGACGACCGAAGAAATACGCTCAACGAATGTTAAAATACGATTCTGCCTGACCAGACTGCAATAAAACCTGATCCCCTCCCCACGCAAAAAAGGAGCACCCGCGGGCGCTCCTCAGCTTTCGATGAAATCTTTCGGCTTGATGCCTTCCATGCCGATGAGCGGATGGATGGCATGGACGTTTTCTGAGGTCAGGCTGGCAGGACCGGATGGTTTCACCGGCTGCTTTGCCGGCTCGCCGAGCGCTGCAGCCTGCTGCGATGGTGCTGATGGCCCACTGCTCTCTTCTAGAATCTTTTCCACTGGTTCCGCTTCGAATTGCCTCAGCCGGCTTTTCAGCGTCGTCATGCGCTGCGTGTCGTCGGTGCGTTCAACGCCATAGCGGAACACCTGCGGGTCGCCGCAGAGGATCAGGAAGTCCTTGCTGCGGGTGATGCCGGTGTAGAGCAGGTTGCGCCGCAGCATCTTCATATAGCCCCGGACGACCGGCATAATGACCGTCGGGAATTCCGACCCCTGCGCCTTGTGGATCGAGCAACAGTAGGCGAGCGTCAGCTGGTTCAAGTCGCTGCGCTCGTAGGTCACTTCGATGCCGTCGAACGACGCGACGAGCATGTCCTGCTTTTCAACGGTTTCTTTTGCTTTCATGATGGCGATGACTTCGCCCATATCGCCATTGAAGACGTTGCTTTCGGGCTGGTTGACGAGCTGCAGTACTTTGTCGCCGATGCGGTACGTGATGTCGCCGAATACCAATTCTTTGCGTTTTCCGTCCGTATTCGGGTTGACCATCTCCTGGATCATGCGGTTCAGCGCATCGATCCCGGCAGGCCCTTTGTACATCGGGGCAAGCACTTGAATGTCTTTGATGGAATGGCCTTTGGCAAGCGCGCTTTTCACGACTTTCTCGACGACCGATGCAATCTGGTCGGGACCGGCTTTGATGAACGACCGGTCCGCGGTTTTGGCGGTGATGTCCGCCGGCAGCTGCCCGTTCTTCATTTGGTGTGCGAGCTCGATGATCGACGAACCCGACGACTGGCGGTAGATATCTGTCAGCTCGACCGTCGGAATGCGCTTTGATTCCAGCAGGTCGCGCAGCACTTGCCCCGGCCCTACCGGCGGCAGCTGGTCCTGGTCTCCGACAAAGATGATCTGGGCATCTTCCGGAACGGCCTTCAATAATTGATGGGCGAGCCATGTGTCGACCATCGACATTTCGTCGATGATGATCAGGCGGCCCTCGATGTCTTTTTCGGTTTCCTCTTCTTTTTCCTGGCCGTTAAAGCCGAGCAAACGGTGGATCGTCATCGCCGGCAGCTCCGTCGATTCACTCAGGCGCTTCGCCGCGCGTCCCGTGGGTGCAGCGAGTATGATCGGGAACGGCTCTTTTTTCTTGGCATAATCTTTCGGGTCGAGCGACAAGCCGTGGAGTTCGGCGTACACTTCGACGAGCCCGCGGACAACCGTCGTCTTGCCGGTACCTGGGCCCCCTGTCAGGATCATGACCGAGGAATTGATGCTCTGCTCGATGGCATCGACTTGCGTCTCCGCATAATTGACGCCAAGCCGCTCTTCCGCTTCGCCGAGCGCTTTACGGACTTCGGACGCCGGGAAGCGGTCGCGGTTCGCCTGGGATTCGAGCATCGTCTCCAGTTTCGACGCGATGCCGACTTCGGAATAATACAGCGACGGCAAATAAAGCCGGGTTTCTTCGCCCGCCACTTTGCCTTCTTCATTCAGTTCAATCATCGCCCTTGAGATCGCTTCAACCGGGATGTCCTCGCGCTGGCTTGCTTCAAGCATCCCTTTGACCATCGGGATAAGCGTCTTCGCATCGACGTAGACATGACCCTCAGACAACGATGCCTGGTTCAATAAATGCAGCACCGACGCCTTGATGCGGTCAGGGTGGCTGCCGGTGATGCCGAGCTTCGAGCCGAGTTCGTCCGCACGCTGGAACCCGATCCCTTCGATTTCCTCGATCAGTCGGAACGGATTTTTCGTGAGGATGTCGATCGTCTCTTCCCGGTATGCCTGGTAGATGCGCATGCCGATCTGCGGGCCGAAGCCCCAGTCATTGAGCTGGATCATGACGCGCTCTAGGCCAAGGTTCAGCTGCAGCGTTGAGCGGATCGTGTCTTTTTTGTCATCCGACAGCCGCGGAACAGCATCGAGCGCTTCCGGATCTTCAAGAATCTTCTTGATGGCATCCTTGCCGAGCTTTTTGACGATGTTCTCAGCCGTCTTCCGGCCGATGCCGTCGAACATATCGCTCGACAAATAATGGACGATGCCCTGCTCCGTCTCCGGCACTTCCTTCGTGAACGTCTCCACCTGGAACTGGACGCCGTAGCGCGGGTGGTTCTTTACCGCGCCCGTGAAGCGGTATTGCTCCTCAAGCGACAGTTTCGGGAAATAGCCCGAAACGATGATTTCTTTTTCGGTGTACGAGGTATTCGTTTCCTGGATCTTCACTTTCGCAATGGAGAAAAGGTTTTGGGGATTGTGAAAAATCGAGACGACCGGCCGGCCCAGCACGAATTGCACTTCTTCTTGGAATAAATCGATTTGTCCGGTCACACGAGCCGCCTCCTTTCACAATGGTTGATGGATTCTCATATTTTGATAATTGATACTTCGCAAACTGCTGCGCTTGCCGCGGGCGAGCGCCGAGCCTCCTCAGTAGCTTCGCTACTTGCGGGGTCTCGGCTTTCTCGCTTTCCCGCAGGCGTCTCCGCAGGTTTGCTACGTATCAAAATAGAAGTTGTAACTATTCCACTCTTACTTTTAAAGAGCTTTTCCAGCGCCAGCGCGCTCCCAGGGTTAGGCGGAGCAATGAGACGGGTGTTCTTCCCGGCTTATTGCGGGAGCCATGCCCAAAGCGCCGAAGCGGCGGTCAATAAACCACTTTTTTATATTACTTCATTACATATTTGTTTTATTGCGTCCTTCAACAATCATATCATACGCATAGCGCGCCATTTCGTTCGTTTCATCGAGCGTGTATGCCTGCTTCAAGTGGAACATGGCATCTTCGACGCGGTTCGTCGACACGGCATAGAGGACGCCGAGGTTGTAATGCGCATCCGCATGGCCCGGCTGCTGCATCAGCACTTCAGCGAACTGCGGCTCTGCAAGCTCGAAAAGCTCGAGCGAAGCGAGTGCAATGCCGTAGCTGAGGCGCGCCTGCACGTCTTCCCCGTCCAATTCGACCGCCCGTTGAAGATATGGAAGCGCCAGTTTCGGCTGGTCCATCTTCTCGAGGCATTTGCCGATCATGAAATGCGCGTCCGCGCCTTCCAATCCGTATTGGACGGCTTTTTCATACAGCTTCAATGCTTCCGCATAGCGCTCGGCATTGAAATAAAGGTTGGCGAGGCCATAATAGGCGGTCGCCGATGTTTCATCCAGCGTGATCGCTTTCTGGAAAAAGCGCTCGGCGCGCTCCGCATCGTCCATCGAAGTCAGGACGTGGCCGAAATTGATATAGCCAAGCGGATTGTCCGGCTCTTCCTCGATCGCTTTCGTGAAGGCTTCGACCGCTGCTTCCGTATTGCCTTCCTGCAGCGCCTGGATGCCTGTTTCATTGTAATTCATCGAATTCTCCCCCATCAGCCGACATACTCCAATCGTGCGCCGTTCTTGAAGACGCGGTCGATCGTGCCGCCGCCGAGGCATTCTTCGCCGTCGTAGAAGACGACTGCCTGGCCCGGCGTGATTGCACGTACCGGCTCGTCGAATGTCACAAGCGCTTCGCCGTCTTTCATTTCCACGGTGACGCCGACGTCAGCCTGGCGGTAACGGAATTTCGCCGTGCACGTGAATGTACCGGTCGGTGGCGTGTCAGACGTAAAGCTCAAGTTCACCGCAGACAGGCTGTCAGAGAACAGGGCTTCGTGCTGGATGTTCTGGCCGACGAATAAAACATTTTTTTCAAGGTCTTTGCCGATGACGAACCACGGGTCGCCCGCGCCGCCGATGCCAAGCCCTTGGCGCTGGCCGATCGTGTAATACATCAAGCCGTCATGCGTACCCATTTTCTTGCCGTCCATCGTCACCATATCGCCTGGCTGCGCCGGCAGATATTGGCCGAGGAACTCCTTGAAATTGCGTTCGCCGATAAAGCAGATGCCGGTCGAATCTTTTTTCGTCGCTGTGGCAAGGCCGGCTTCGAGTGCGATTTCGCGCACTTTCTTCTTTTCCATATGGCCGATCGGGAACATGACTTTCGACAATTGCTCCTGGTTCAGCTGGTTCAAGAAATAAGTCTGGTCTTTGTTATTGTCTTTGCCGCGCAGCATTTTCGTTTCGCCATTTTCAGCATGTTCAACTTGCGCATAATGGCCGGTCGCGAGGTAATCCGCGCCAAGGCTCAATGCGTGCTCAAGAAATGCCTTGAACTTGATTTCTTTATTGCACATAACATCCGGGTTCGGCGTGCGGCCTGCTTTGTATTCTTCGAGAAAGTACGTGAACACTTTGTCCCAATACTGCTTTTCGAAATTGACGGCGTAATACGGGATGCCGATCTGGTTGCAGACGCGGATGACATCTTCGTAATCTTCCGTTGCGGTGCAGACGCCGTTTTCGTCGGTATCATCCCAGTTTTTCATGAAGATGCCGATAACGTCATAGCCCTGTTCTTTCAATAAATACGCGGCCACCGAAGAGTCGACCCCTCCGGACATGCCGACGACAACGCGTGTATCTTGTGGTGCTTTTACGGTCATTTTTTCTCACCTTTTCATTTTTGCGCCAGTCGTTTATAGATCTGCGCTGTTTTTTGGGCGGCTTCTGCCACCGCTTCTTCCGTCAAGCCGAGGCCGAAACTGAAGCGGATTGAATTCCGCAGCTCTTCGGCATCGGCTCCGTACATGGCGACAAGGACGTGCGACGGATCGATCGACCCTGCCGTACACGCCGAGCCGCTTGAAGCCGAGATGCCGGCCAAGTCGAGGTTCACGAGGAACGATTCGATCTCGATGCCGGGCATGCTGATATTCAAGACATGCGGCAGCGGGTTCGTGCCATTTTCCTTGAACGGTACGCCTTCACTTCCTATGATGTCCCGGAAAATCCGCTTGTAGCTTTCGTAAGCTTCCGCTTTTTCTTCACGTTCAGTTGCGGAGATCTCCACCGCTTTGGCGAACGCCGTGATTGCCGGCACGTTTTCCGTGCCTGCGCGGCGCTTGCGTTCCTGCTCGCCGCCGTATAGGAGCGGCGCGAGCGTGGTGCCTTTTTTCTGGTACAGGAAGCCGATGCCTTTCGGTCCGTTCAGCTTGTGCGCCGATACGGACAAAAGATCCACGCCCAGGCTTTCCACGTCGATCGGCAGGATGCCGTATGCCTGGACAGCGTCAGTATGGAACGTCACATCGGTCCCTTTTAGGAGCTCCCCGATTTCTGCGACCGGCTGGACCGTCCCGACTTCATTGTTGCCAAGCATGATGGTCACTAGAATTGTATCGTCCCGCAGCGCATTTTTCACGTCTTCTGCTCGCACGAGCCCGTTTTCGTCAACCGGCAGGTACGTCACGTCATAGCCTTCGTGCTCCAGTTTTTCGCACGCATGCAAAACCGCATGGTGCTCGATGGCCGACGTGATGATGTGCTTGCCGTCCTTTTTCGCCGCTGTGCCGAAGATCGCGAAATTGTCCGCTTCGGTCCCGCCGCTGGTGAAAATGATTTCCGGGTCGTTCGCGCCGATGCTTTTCGCAAAAACGCGTCGCGCGTCATCGAGCGCCTTGCGCGCTTCGCGGCCGGTGCCGTGGATGCTCGACGGATTGCCGTACAGCGTGCCGAGCGCCTCTGTAAATACATCAGCCACTTCCGGATGCATCGGAGAAGTGGCTGCATGGTCCAAATAAATTCGTTTCATTGTGATTAACTCCTTATATATAGAACATATAATTATCGTTTTCCGTTTCGTTCTGGTTTGCCAGATCGTCGATCGTCGTCGTATCAAGCACGTTTTTGACCGCGTCACGGATGCGCACCCACAACTCGCGCTGCGGCTGGGCTTCGTCTTCGATGCCTTCGACCGGCTGGATTGGCCCTTCAAGTACGCGGATCACGTCGCCCGCTGAAATTTCTTTCGGGCTGCGCGTCAGCATATAGCCCCCGTATGCGCCCCGGACACTTTTGACGAGACCCGAATTGCGCAGCGGCCCCACCAATTGTTCCAGGTAGGCTTCCGACAGCTCGTAATCCTCCGCAATCTTGCGCAGCGGCATCGGCCCTTCGCCGTAATGTTTTCCTAATGCGATCATGATCGTCAGGCCGTAGCGGCCCTTGGTTGATATTCTCATCGTTACACCTCTAAGTCAGTTTCCGGTTATTCTCCCTAAAAGTATAGCATATCAAAGCAAAATGGACTTGCAATGACTTTTATTTCCCGAAACGATATACTAAAGAATAGAACGAATGTACGGAAGGGGTTTTTTGTTTGCAGAACGAACCATTGGCGTTCCGCATGCGTCCGCGGACCATCGACGAAGTCATTGGCCAGAAAGACGTCATCGGCCCGCATACGGCTTTATATAAAATGATCCACAACGGCCACGTGCCGTCCATGCTCCTCTACGGCGAACCGGGAATCGGCAAGACATCGATCGCCCACGCCATCGCCGGCACTTCGAAGCTGCCGTTCATCGCATTGAACGCGACGACGTCCGGCAAAAAAGACGTCGAAACGGTCGTCGCCGAAGCACGGCTGACCGGCAAAGTGCTGCTGTTCCTCGACGAGATCCACCGGTTCAATAAACTCCAGCAGGATGCGCTCCTGCCGCATGTCGAAAGCGGCGCCATCGTCCTGATCGGCGCGACGACGGAGAATCCGTTCCACGACGTCAATCCCGCGATCCGCTCCCGCTGCGGCGAGATCAAGCAGCTGAAGCGCCTGACGCATGACGATATTGTCCAGCTTCTGAATTCAGCCTTGACGGATCCGAAGCGCGGGCTCGGCAACTACCAGATCGAGATTTCCGAAGCGCAGGTAAACCGCATCGCGGACGGCACGAACGGCGACGCCCGAAAAGCTTTGACGATGCTCGAATCGATCGTTGTCGCATCCGACGAACGCGACGGCAAGTACATTGTCGAAGACGGAATGGTCGAACAGATGATCAAACGCGTCGGCGTCTTCGGCGATAAAAAAGGATCGCATTATTTCAATTTATTGAGCGCGCTGCAGAAATCCGTACGCGGCAGCGACGTCAACGCGGCGATGTATTATTTGGCGCATCTATTAGAGAACGGCGATTTGACCGCCGTGACGCGCCGTTTGCTCGTCATGGCATACGAAGACATCGGCCTCGCAAGCCCCGAAGTCGGCCCGCACGTCCTTGCCGCATGCCAGGCAGCGGACCGCCTCGGCTTGCCGGAAGCGCGAATTCCGCTCGCCCAGGCCGTCGCCGAAATGTGCTTGTCGGAGAAATCGAACTCCGCCTACAAAGCGATCGACGCCGCCATCGCCTCGATCAACAAAGGCGAAGTCGGCGACATCCCGATGCACCTGCGCGACACGCATTACGCCGGAAGCGCAGAACTCGGCCACGGCGGCTATAAATACCCGCACGACACGCCGCTCGGCTCGTTCGGCGGCTGGGTCGACCAGGACTACCTGCCAAAAGAAGTGAAAAAAGCGGAATTCTACAAGCCCGTCGTCGCCGGCGCCGAAAAGAAATTCGCCGGCATCTACGAAAAACTCAAATCGTTCCGCAAAAAATGAAGAATCTCCGGCCATTTCCTTTTTGGGAAATGGCTTTTTTGTTTTGTTTGCGTCCGTGGCGATTTATTTGCGTTCAGAACGTTTTATTTGCGTTCGCGCCGCGGTTATTTGCGTTCAACAAATTTCGACAAGTAAAACCGTCTCCTCCTCCGGGGGGTTATGGCTTTTCGCCCAGCGAAAAGCGCCCTTTCCCTTGGCATTCATCTTTCATGCCTTTCTGCTGGAACTTTATGCTCGTTTAGAAAATTTTATGATCGTTCAGCGGAGCGTTGTGATCGTTCAAAAAGTTTTATGATCGTTCAGCACTCTACCACCAATAAAACCAACGCAAAAGCCGGCCCAAAAACCGGGCCGGCTCGGAATCAATTATTGCGCACGCGATTCAAGGGAATCGAACGGGTGATGTCGTTGATGACCCAGCTCGCACAGATCAAGCCGACCGCAGACGGCGTAAACGCGTTCGAGCTCGGCGGCATCTGGGCTTTGCGGATTTCCGCATCCGGCTTGCCGACGGTGCCGACGACGTCTTCGCGGACAATGATCGGGCTTTCGTCTGAGAACACGACCGGAATCCCTTTGTAGATGCCTGCTGCCCGCAGCTTTTTGCGGATCACTTTCGCGAGCGGATCGGTGTGCGTCTTCGAGATGTCGACGATGCGGAAACGCGTCGGGTCCGTCTTGTTCGCGGCGCCCATGCTCGAGATGATCTTGATGCCGCGTTTGTAGCATTCCTGCATCAAGTGGACCTTGTAGATCATCGTGTCAGATGCATCGATGACGTAATCCGGTTTGTAGCTGAAAAATTCCTCATAAGTTTCTTCTGTATAGAACATGTGCAAGGAAATGACTTCGCATTCCGTGTTGATGTCGGCGATGCGCTTCTTCATCACTTCCGCTTTGGATTGGCCGACGGTCGACAAGTTCGCGACAAGCTGGCGATTGATGTTCGTGATGTCGACATTGTCCTTGTCGACGAGGATGATGCGGCCGACGCCGCTCCGTGCGCACGCTTCAGCGGCGAATGAACCGACGCCTCCGACGCCCAGGATGGCGACGGTCGTGCCTCTGACCATTTCAAGGCCTTCTTTGCCTATTGCAAGTTCGTTCCGGGAAAATTGATGTAACATAATCTGCCTGCCCTTCAAAGTTGATTGTTCTACTAGGGATTATACACAAATAAAAACCCCCCGACAAATTGCCGGGAGGCGAAAAGTTGAAATAACGGAGAATCCCAATCGTGCCGTCCGTTTTGGTGCGCATCGTTTTTGAACCCGCTTCTAGCAGGTGGGTGACCTCGTCATCACTTATAACTTCCGGTTAGGGCATGTTAGCCATGATGAAATCTGGTCTCCCGACGACAAAATGTTGGGTCAAAACTGAATAGCTCGTAACGAACACATCAGGATTCTCTACTACTTGTATGTTAGCACACCTTTTTTGCTGTGACAACTCTTTTACTCTGGTTCTTTCTCAGTATTCTGAACATTCAGAGATAGGCTTAATTCTTCAAGCTGTGCACCTGAAACTGGACTTGGCGCGTCCATCAGCAAATCGCTGGCGCTCGCCGTTTTCGGGAAAGCGATGGTGTCGCGTAGGTTCGTGCGCCCTGCAAGCAGCATCACCAGGCGATCCAAGCCGAAAGCGATTCCGCCGTGCGGAGGCGTGCCGTATTCGAACGCGTCCATCAAAAAGCCGAACTGTGCGCGCGCTTCTTCGTCCGAGAAGCCGAGCGTCTTGAACATTTTTTCCTGGATGTCGCGGCGGTAGATGCGGAGCGATCCCCCCCCGAGCTCATAGCCGTTCAATACCAAGTCATAAGCCTGGGCGCGCACGTTCTGCGGCTCCGAGTCCAATTTCTCGATGTCTTCTTCGAACGGCATCGTGAACGGATGGTGGGCGGCATAGTAGCGGCCGTCCTTCTCATCGTATTCAAACAGCGGCCAGTCCGTGATCCACAGGAATTTGTAGACCGAGTTGTCGATCAAGCCGAGCTCCTTTCCGAATTTCAGGCGCAAGGCACCGAGTGCATCTGCAACTACCGAAGCGGAATCCGCTACGAATAAAAGAAGGTCCCCCGCTTCGGCTTCAGCGCGCTCTGTGAGAGCTGCTGCCGCTTCGCCTTCGAAGAATTTCGCGATTGGGCCTTTGACGCCATCCGCTTCCACTTTCAGCCAAGCCAGCCCTTTCGCGCCGTACACCGCTGCAAACTCGCCGAGCGCGTCGATGTCTTTGCGTGAATAACTGGCTGCTACGCCTTTGACATTGATCAGTTTAACCTGGCCGCCGTTTGCGACAGCGCCGGAGAAGACTTTAAAGGAACTGTCCTTCACCAAATCGGAGACGTTCACAAGCTCAAGCCCGAAGCGCACATCCGGCTTGTCCGAACCGAAACGGTCCATCGCTTCCGTGTATTTCATGCGCTGGAATTTCGCCTCGATGTCGACGCCCTTGACGTCTTTCATCATCTGCACCATCAAGCGCTCGTTCATCTCGATGATTTCTTCCATTGTCTTGAAGCTCATTTCCATATCGACTTGCGTGAATTCCGGCTGGCGGTCTGCACGCAGATCCTCATCGCGGAAACAGCGGGCGATCTGGTAGTATTTATCGAATCCGGATACCATCAGCATCTGCTTGAACAATTGCGGCGACTGCGGAAGCGCATAGAATTCGCCGTCGTGCACGCGGCTTGGCACGAGATAATCGCGCGCGCCTTCCGGAGTTGACTTGGTCAAAATTGGCGTTTCCACTTCAAGGAAGCCTTCTTCGTCCAGGAAACGGCGGATCGATTTCGTCACGTCCGAACGCATCTTGAATGTCTCATACATCGCCGGGCGGCGGAGATCCAAGTAGCGGTATTTCAAGCGGAGGTCTTCATTGACATCGGTATTGTCCTCGATGGCAAACGGCGGGTTTTTCGCCGCGTTGATGATCGACGCATGGTCGACCTGCACTTCGATTTTCCCGGTCTTCATCGCGGCATTGACCTGCCCGTCCGCACGTGCAACGACAAGCCCGTCAATGTGCACGACAAACTCGTTGCGCAATTTCTCGCCGATCTGGGCCGCCGGCTCCGAAATTTCCGGATTGAAGACGACTTGGACGATGCCGCTGCGGTCGCGGACATCGACAAAGATCAACCCGCCCAGGTCGCGGCGCTTCTGCACCCACCCTTTTAATGACACGCGCTGCCCGATGGCTGCTTCACTGACTTCCCCACAATAATGCGTTCTCGACATATTTATTCCTCCAATGATTTCTTATTCTTGATCTCAGCTGCGATATCAGCGAATAAAACCTCTTGCTGTCCGCCGGTTGCCATTTCTTTCAATGCTGCTTTGCCGTTCGCGAGCTCCGTCTCGCCGATGACGATGACGTATTCGGCGCCTTTTCGGTCGGCCGATTTCATCTGCGCTTTCAGCTTGCGTCCGGTATAATCCATGTCCGCGGAGATTCCGTTGGCACGGAGGTCCTTGACGATGCGGAAAGCCTGTTTTTTCGCCGACTCGTCCATTGCGATGACGTAGACACCGAGGGCATCCGAACTGCCGATCTCGACTTCTTCCATCTGCAAGGCGAGCAGCAAGCGCTCGATGCTCATCGCGAACCCGATGCCCGGCGCTTCCGGTCCGCCGAGATCCTCGACAAGCCCGTTATAGCGTCCGCCGCCGCACAGCGTCGTGATGGCGCCGAAGCCTTCCGCGTCGCTCATGATTTCAAAAGCGGTGTGGTTATAGTAATCCAATCCCCGCACGAGGTTCGGGTCGACAACATAGTCGATGCCGAGCTCTTCGAGGTAGCCTTTCACTTCAGTGAAGTAGGCTTGCGATTCTTCGTTCAGGTAATCCGCTAGCGACGGCGCAGTCGCCATCAACGGGTGGTCGCGGTCGACCTTGCAATCGAGTATGCGCAAAGGATTTTTCTCAAGGCGCGTCTGGCAGTCGTTGCAGAACTCGTCGATGCGCGGTGCGAAGTGTGCCACGAGCGCTTCTTTGTGCGCGATGCGGCTTTCCGTGTCGCCGAGCGAATTGATGACCAGGCGCAGGCGCTTCAGTCCGAGTGATGCGTACAATTCCATCGCGAGTGAAATGACTTCCGCATCGATTGCCGGATCCTTCGAGCCGATTGCTTCGACGCCGAACTGCACAAACTGGCGCATGCGGCCGGCCTGCGGGCGCTCATAGCGGAACATCGGACCCGTGTAGAACAATTTCACCGGTTGGTCCGGAAGGCCGAACAATTTATTTTCCACAAACGACCGGACGACCGAAGCCGTTCCTTCCGGGCGCAGCGTCAGGCTGCGGTCCCCGCGGTCCTTGAATGTGTACATCTCTTTTGTCACGATGTCGGTCGTATCGCCGACGCCGCGCTGGAACAATTCCGTGTGCTCGAAGATCGGCGTGCGGATTTCCTTGTATTGGTAAAGGCGGCACAGCTCAATGATCTTTGCTTCGATTTCCTGCCATTTGGCGGACTGGTCCGGCAGCACGTCGTATGTGCCGCGCGGCGCTTGAATATTATTGCCCATTTTTCTTCACTCCTTCATTTTTCCATACAAAAAAGCCCCCGCCCCTTGCTTGCGCAAGGGACGAGAGCTCTGTATCAGCTTCCGCGGTTCCACCCTAGTTGATGCCAAAAAACATTGCCGGCATCCTCTCATTCCGGGTAACGGCCGGTTCCGTCCCCTCCTAATAAGCAGACATGCCGCCTTTCAGAAAGGAGCCTCGTAAGTGTTTTTCGTCGCAGATCCCTGTAAGGAAGTTTTCAGCCCAGGACTTCCCCTCTCTTGTCAGCCAATCTTGCAATTACTTTCTTCGTCAACAGCAAATATATAAGGATAATAAATTTAATCTTAAGGACTCCCCTATTCGTTGTCAACCTTTTTTGACAAACGGCCGTTTTTTTTTCATAATACAAGTAGATGGAATCTATAGGAGGTGCTAAATGTTCCGCAAGTGGTCTATTGGTCTTATTTTATTTATTTTATTGATTGCCGGCAATGTCCCGCTCCTTGAAGCGGAGCCAACACTGGCAAGGGCTGGCGACGTCGTCGTCACCGGTTCGACAGTCAACGTCCGCTCCGGGCCCGGCCTCTCCTACAGCGTGCAAGATGCGCTGAAAAAAGGGGATAAAGTCACGATCGTTTCCCAAAGCGGCGAGTGGTTCGAAATCGAATCAGGCGGCGGCACGGGCTGGATCGCTTCCTGGCTAACCGCGAAGGCTTCCGGCGGCGAGCAAAAAAGCGCCAGCGGCAAAAACGCCGTCTCCACCGTCGACCGGTTGAACGTCCGCAGCGAACCGGACCTGTCCGCATCGGTGCTGGCACAGATGAACGCCGGCGACGGGGCCAAAGTCATCGGGGAATCGAACGGCTGGCTCGAAGTGGAATTCCGGAATACGCGAGGGTTTGTGTCCAAACAATACATAAGCACATCCGAACCGACAAAAGCGGAACCTGCCCCTGCAAAAGGCGATGTCTCTTCATTCCAGATTGCAGTCGACGCCCTGAATGTCCGCAGCAAGCCCGACCTCAGCTCGTCCATTGAAACGACCGTGAAAAACGGCGAAGTGTTTCCAGTCGAGTCGATGGAAGGCAATTGGGTGGAGATCCGGCTTTCCGAAGGAGCAACGGGCTGGGTCTATGCCTTCCATGGCCACCTGTCGAATGAGTCTGTGAAAAAGGCGGCGAGCCCGAAAGAAGATACGGTTACCGTATTGACCGACGGCACGAACCTCCGGGCTGACGCCTCCACTTCATCTGGCGTGGTTGCCCGTGCAAATGCAGGCGACCAGCTTGGAGTCGTCAGCAAAAGCGGCGACTGGTACCAAGTTGCCCTTCCGGATGGACAGCAGGCGTTCATCGCCGAATGGGTCGTGACCAGCGATGAAACAAAAACGGCTTCAAAAAGCACAGAGAAAAAAGAAGTCCGCAAAGAAGGAACGCTGAACGGATTGACGATCGTGCTCGACCCGGGCCACGGCGGCAATGACGGCGGCACAGTCGGCGCGCGCGACACGAAGGAAAAAGACCTGACGCTCGAAACCGCCGAAACGCTGTCGCACCATCTGCGTTCAGCCGGCGCTGAAGTCATCCTGACGCGCCAGTCCGATACGTACGTCGATCTCCGGAAACGGGTTTCCGCCGGCCATCAAGTTGCGGCTGACGCGTTCATCAGCCTCCATTACGATGCGGCGGAAAACAGCAGCGTCTCCGGCTTCACAACGTATTACCAGCTCGATTATCAGCAGGCGCTCGCTGAATCGGTTAACGAAGCGCTCGGGCGCAAAATCGACCTCCGCAACCGCGGCGTGCGTGCCGGGAACTATCTGGTGCTGCGCGAAAACCGGCAAGCGGCCATCCTTGTGGAACTTGGCTACCTGAGCAATTTCAACGACGAACGGATTGTCACTTCCGGTCAGTTCCAGGAACAGGCTGCACTTGGCCTGTATAACGGAATCGTAAATTACTTCGATGCAAAATTAGATTGATCATGTTGAAAGCAGTACAGGAAATTTTCCTGCGCTGCTTTTTTATTGCCGGAGTTTTAGCGTGTTTTGCCGATTTGGTTCAAAAATTGGTTTATACGGATCTCCTCACCCAGTTCAAAATTGAAAATGGAATGCTGCACCTTCTCTTCACAAGAAGCGAATCTACGATTAGAAAAAATTGGTTAAGGGTAGTTTTTAAAATAAAGGCCGCTGATAAAGGAGGAATTGTTGATGATCATGGAAGAATTCCATTTGAAGACGATTGACCTTGGGGATATAAAAATCCGCCTGCGCCACGGCGGCAACGGGCCCCCGCTGCTGCTCCTCCACGGGCATCCGCAGACGCACATGATGTGGCACCGCATCGCGCCGCTTCTGGCAAAAGATTTCACCGTCATCATGCCGGACCTCCGGGGGTACGGCGACAGTTCGAAGCCGCCGACAACGAATGACCATTTCCCTTATTCCAAGCGGGCGATGGCAGGCGACCAGATCGCCTTGATGAAAGAATTCGGGTTCGACAAGTTCTCGGTCGTCGGCCATGACCGCGGCGGCCGGGTCGCTTACCGCCTCGCGCTCGATTTCCCGGAAGCCGTCACCCGACTGGCCGTGCTCGACATCATCCCGACCGGCGAAACGTTCCGGCGGGCTGACCGGGCATTCGGCCTCGGCTACTGGCACTGGTTTTTCCTGGCCCAGCCGTTTGACCTGCCGGAGAAAATGATCGGGGAGAACCCTGACAATTATTATTTCCGCGGCAATCTGGACCTGTTCCATCCGGAAGCGCTGGCCGATTATCTGCGCTGCATCCGCCAGCCGGGCACTGTCCACGCCATGTGCGAGGACTACCGGGCCGGCGCAACGATCGATTTCGAACTGGACGAAGCGGACCGGGGCAAGAAGAAAATCGGCTGCCCGATGCTCGCCCTCTGGGGCATGAAGAACTTCCTCCCCGAATGGTACGACGTACTGTCCGTTTGGCGGGACTGGGCTGACGACGTGGAAGGCCACGGCATCGACTGCGGACATTACCTGCCGGAAGAAGCGCCGGACGAAACGTACGAAGCGCTGCACGGGTTTTTGAAGAAGTAAGGCCAGAATATAAATAAAAACAAGCTGAAGAAAAATCTTCAGCTTGTTCCGATTTTAAAAGAAAGAATTAATTAAAATTTCCCTTATAGAAAACCTATCCAGCGCCGGCGCGTCCAAGGGCTAGGCGAAGCCAGGAGACGGGTGTTCTTCCCGGCTCATGGCGGGAGCCAAGGTGGTGCCGGGCACTTTCGGCAGCGCCTTTGCGACGAGCTTGCGCAGGAGCAATCGTCTTTGCTCTCCCCAAAGCCGCCGAAGCGATGTAAAAAAATTATTTTATTAATTAACTTAATATTAGAAGGTTGCTTGATAAGAAAAAAAGAGCCGGAGAACAATCTCCAGCTCTTTCTTCGTTTATTTCGATTCGACGATCATCGTCACCGGGCCGTCGTTGATGAGTTCGACGTCCATCATGGCGCCGAACACGCCGGTCTCGACTTTCAGCCCGTAGCCGCGGAGCGCGTCGTTGAACGCCTGCCAGAGCGGCTCAGCGGTTTCCGGGCGCGCCGCTGCGATAAAGCTTGGGCGGCGCCCTTTTTTGACGTCGCCGTAAAGCGTGAACTGCGAGATTGACAGGATGTCGCCGCCCGCTTCAAAGATCGAGCGGTTCATCTTGCCTTCATCGTCTTCGAAAAGCCGCATTTCGGCGATTTTCTTTGCGACGTATTTTGCATCTTCGACTGTATCTTCATGCGTGATGCCGACAAGCAGGACGTAGCCGGAATCGATCGCTCCGGCCACTTCCCCCGCTACCGTCACCGACGCTCTTTTGGAACGCTGTAAAATGACCCGCATAATGCCTCCTTAATTTGTCACGCGCACGACCGAATAGACATCCGGGATCTGCTTGATCTTTTCCACGACGCGGTTCAATTGCGAGATATGCGGAATCATGATGGTCATATTGATCGTCGCAATTTTATTGGAATCGGCTTTGCCGCTGACCGCCGTGATGGTCGTCTTCGCTTCGCTGACCATGTGCATGACTTCGTTGATCAAACCGGTGCGGTCATAGGCCTGCACTTCGATATCGATCTGGTAGTCTTTTTTGTCCGGCGAGCCGGCGTTCTCCCACTCGACCGGGATGAGCCGGTCGGTTTCGTCCGCCTGGACGTTCGGGCAATCGGCGCGGTGCACGGAAACGCCGCGGCCTTTGGTAATAAACCCGATGATGCTGTCGCCCGGAACCGGGTTGCAGCATCGCGACAGCCGGATCATCATATTGTCGATGCCCCGGACGATAACGCCCGATTCGGTCTGTTTGCGCGGTGTGTTCGATTTCATTTCCACCGTAATTTTTTCGATGGCTTCTTCCTGTTCGCGCTTTTTGCGCTGTTTTTCCGCCAGGCGGTTCACCACTTGCTGGGCGGTGATGCCCTGGAATCCGACAGCTGCGTACATATCGTCTTCGCCGGCGAAATTGAATTTATCACAGACGCGTTTGATGTTTTCGTTTGTCAGGACTTCCTTGACCGGGAATTCCTGGGCACGGATTTCCTTCTCGATCAATTCCTTGCCTTTAAGGACATTGTCCGCGCGCAATTGCTTTTTGAAGAATTGCTTGATCTTGTTTTTCGTCTGCGTGGACTTGGCGATTTTCAGCCAGTCGCGGCTCGGGCCGAACGACTGCTTCGACGTCAGGATCTCAACAATGTCGCCGGTCTTCAGCTCAGTATCAAGCGGCACCATCTTGCCGTTCACTTTGGCGCCGATGGTCTTGTTGCCGATCTCCGAGTGGACACGGTAAGCGAAATCGATCGGCACGGACCCGGCCGGCATCTCGATGACATCGCCTTTTGGCGAGAACACATAAACCATGTCCGAGAACAGATCGTATTTCAGCGATTCCATGAATTCCTCGGCGTTGTCCGATTCGTTCTGGAAATCCAGGATTTCCCGGAACCACGTCAGGCGGGAATCGACGGTGTTTTTCGGCATGTCGACTTTCCGGCCTTCTTTATAAGCCCAATGCGCCGCCACCCCGTATTCGGCGATGCGGTGCATCTCCTCGGTGCGGATCTGCACTTCCAGCGGATCGCCTTGCGGGCCGATGACGGTCGTATGGAGCGACTGGTACAGGTTTTGTTTCGGCATCGCGATGTAATCCTTGAAGCGGCCGGGCATCGGCTTCCAGGTGGAATGGATGATGCCGAGCACCGCGTAGCAGTCCTTGATGCTTTCAACCGTGATGCGCACGGCGAGCAGATCGTAGATTTCATTGAACTGCTTGTTCTGCAGCGCCATCTTGCGGTAGATGCTGTAAATATGTTTTGGACGGCCAAAAAGATCCGCCTTGATGTCGACTTCGTCGAGCTGAGTGCGAATTTCATTCATGACATTATTCAAGTACTCTTCCCGCTCGGTGCGCTTCTTTTTCATGAGATTGACGATGCGGTAGTATTGCTGCGGGTTCAAATAACGGAGGGCGGTGTCTTCCAGTTCCCATTTGATCGTATTGATCCCGAGCCGGTGTGCAATCGGCGCGAAAATCTCGAGCGTCTCGTTCGCTTTCATACGCTGCTTTTCGACCGATTGGTATTTCAGCGTCCGGAGGTTATGCAGCCGGTCCGCAAGCTTGATCAGGATGACACGGATATCCTGCGCCATCGCGACAAACATCTTGCGGTGGTTCTCCGCCTGCTGTTCCTCTTTCGACATGTATTTGATCTTGCTGAGTTTGGTCACGCCATCTACGAGCATCGCGACTTCTTCGTCAAAGTCCCGTACGATGTCTTCACGCGTTACTTCGGTGTCTTCGACGACATCGTGAAGAAACCCAGCAGCGACCGTTGCCGGGTCCATCTGGAGCTCAGCGAGGATGCCGGCGACCTGCACCGGATGGACAATATAAGGCTCCCCGGATTTCCGGAATTGTCCCTCGTGGGCATGCAGCGCTACTTCGTAGGCTTTCTTGATTTTTTCCACATGATCGGCATTCATATAAGACGCTACCATTTCGAAAACGTCTTCTGGTGTCCTAACTTGATCCTTCGCCATAATTGCCCACCTTGCTTTTAATTTTTCCAAAAGTATATCTTACTATTATAAAAAACAAATGGGCTAAAAGTAAAGCTTTGTCACTGCTGCTCGATGACTTTAATAAATTCCCGGAGATAATCCGGCAGATCCGGCGGACGGCGGCTCGATACAAGATGGCCGTCGACCACCACCGCTTCGTCGAACCATTCGGCGCCGGCGTTCACCATATCGTCCTTGATGCCGGGCGTGCTGGTCACTTTGCGCCCCCTCAAAACGTCCGCCGATATGAGCACCCAGCCGGCATGGCAGATCTGGCCGATCGGCTTTTCGTTCTTGTCCATATATTGGACAATATTGAGCACTTCCGGGAACCGGCGGATCTTATCCGGCGCCCAGCCGCCCGGAACGAGGATTGCATCGTAATCGCTCGGCGTGATGTCGCCATAGGCAAAATCGGATTCCGCCGGCACGCCGTACTTGCCGATGTACTCCTTGCCTGCTTCCTCCCCGGCGAGGTGGACTTCCGCCCCTTCTTCCCGGAGCCGCAGGATCGGGTACCATAATTCCAGGTCCTCAAATTCATGGTGGACAAAACTGAGTATTTTCTTATCTTTCAAACGCATATGAATTCCTCCTTGAAATAAATTCCTTGATTCCATCTGTCCGCCTTAGCCGAAATGGATTTCTTCCTGGACGACGGTTTTATTGCCTTTACCGACCGCGACCGCTTTGACCCCGGCCGCATTGCAATGGAGATTGCGCAGCGTGATGTCGGTGGCGGGCTGTCTTCCGCCTGCGACGTAGACCGCCGACTTGGCGTTCTTGAAGCCGAGGATCCGGCCGTTCGCAAGCGCCGCATGGCCCGACTTGTACTGGATCGCCACTGCCTTATTGCCGGCGTAGTCCGTCTCCGGGTCCCCGATGAACAGGAAGCGGTTGACGGCGATGTTGCGGTAGCCGGAAACGACGAGCGAGCGCGGAGCGGACCCCGCATACATGTCCGTGCGGACCGGCGCGACCGATACGAGCCGCTGGGCAAGGATGTTGAACGCCGTCACCGAATCCGGGTCGTCCGCGCTATGGTGGCCGATGTGCCGGAAGTTGAACGACCGGTTGTCGTTGACCGACAGGTGCCCCGAGATGAAGACGCCGGTTGCGGCTGAACTTGTCGCATGCGCTTTGATTTCGACACCGCCGAAGCAGCGGGTCGTCGAGTTGTTGAGCAGCCAGACAAAGCGCGAGCCGTCGTCGATTTCAATGCCGTTCGAGTTGGAGAAGCCTTTTTTATGCGAACGGCCGGAAGGGTCGCTGAAATGCGAATTGGAGATGAAAATATAATCGCTGTGGTGCGTCGTCACGCCGTCGTCGCCGAAGCCGTGGCCGCTGCAGCCGTCGATCCACACAAAGCGGCTGCCGCCCCGTGCACGCCGTCCGTCGCCGCCGTAATTGTAAAGCGTCGAGGAGACATCGAAACAATGGAGGCCGGGATTTTTTGCGGCGACGTCCTTCGCCCAGCCGTATGTAAGTTTCGCGAATGTCAGGCAGCTGGAGAAATTATTGCCCGCGCTTGTATTCCTCACGTTCCCGAGCCGCTCCACATTCCAATCAAGGCCGATATTCTCGACAGCGACATGGTGGTTGCCGCGGAACGGATTGGCGTTCATCACCAACCGCTGGCGCTTCGGCGCAGCATCGTGGAGCCTTAAAATCGTTGCGCCTTTGCCCAATCCGCGCAGCCGAGTCAAAGAAGGCAGTTTGATATGGCGGACAACAAAAATGCCCTTCGGCACAAAAACATCCACCCGCCCCTTGCCGATGGCACGCCGGAACGCATCCGTGCAATCCGTCACGCCGTCGCCGACCGCACCGTAATCCTCTACGTTCACGCAGCGCGTCATGCCCTCCTCTAATTTTTCATATTCAGCGTCAAAATGCGGCTTCCATTCCGGAACGACGTCCTCCCCTTCGATCCGTTCCGTATAGCCGTCCGGGTCATACAGGTCGTTCCGGGTGGCGAGCGGCGCCCAGATCCGTTCATCCCAGGAATGCTTCCGCCGCACCGGCAATTCCGGCTCTTCGGCCCGGATTTCATCGAACAGGCTGCGGGTTTCTTCTGTAATGTCAGCGATTGGGATATCGTCCTTTAGAATTGCTTTGAGCAATTCGCGGTTTTTCCTTGGATCGTGGTATTCACTTAAATGCATCAATCATCACCTCAATGTTCCATACCCCTTTTCGGAATGACTATGTAGGGTTTCGGGTTTTCTTTCATGATACCGCGTCCTTTTCAGGATGGATATCAGGGGGATGCGGCGTTTTTTGGGGTTATGAGCGTTCGGGGCTGCGGTATGAGCGTTCGAAGCTTCGTTATGAGCGTTCAGCCAGCAGTTATGAGCGTTCAGCCAGCAGTTATGAGCGTTCACCATATTTCCCACGCCAATAAAAAAAATCCCTCCGCCAAATGCGGAGAGATTCCTCATAATTAATATTGGATCAACGTCATGACTTCGTAGCCTTCTAATTTATCGCGGCCGTCCAAGTATGTCAGTTCAATCAGGAATGCACAGCCGACTACAACGCCGCCAAGCTGTTCAACTAGGTTGATCGAAGCTTCGATCGTGCCGCCAGTTGCAAGCAAGTCGTCCGTGATCAATACTTTCTGTCCGGGTTTGATGGCATCTTTGTGCATCGTCAAGACGTCTTTGCCGTATTCCAGGCCGTATTCGGCGCGAATCACTTCGCGCGGCAATTTGCCTTCTTTGCGGACAGGGGCAAAACCGATTTCAAGCGCATAAGCGACCGGGCATCCGATGATGAATCCGCGGGCTTCCGGGCCGACAATGACTTCCGCACCGACCGTCTTGGCGTATTCCACCATCTGGTCTGTTGCGTATTTATAGGCAGGGCCGTTATCCATGATCGTTGTGATGTCTTTGAAACGGATGCCGGGCTGCGGCCAATCTTCAACAATTGTTACGTACTGCTTTAAATCCATATTTCTTCCTCCTTGGCAGACACCTTCGCGTCAAACCACTGTTTTAAGTCTTTATAAGATGCGTACAGCAGCTTCTGTTCCAACGCAATCTGCTGCTGCCGCTTCTTGTAGATCGGCGCTTCAGTCAAATCCCGTTTGCTCGGAGCTTTAGCAATCTCTGTAAGTCCATTGTTAAGTGTAACAAACTCAAGTTCAAAAAACACCTGCAGCATGAAAAATAATGTCTCACGCGTCCAGCCTTTATGTTTCGCCAGCTCGTCGCAATGCTTCTTGAAGTCGAACGAACCGCGTTTTTTGATGAATGAAAACAGCCACGCGAATTGTTCGCGCGTCGGGATCTGTTCGAAGTACTGCGATTCTTTCGCATAGAAATGGGCATAGATGCGCTGCGGTTGGGTCGAAGCCAGAAGTTCCGCAAGCTGCTCTTCCGAATCCGGCAGATCGAGCAGGACAAGATGCTGCTTCGGCGTTTCGCATTCCGACAGCGTCTCAGGCGTGAATATCGGCTGCCCGATGAGCGTCTGGAAGACGGCGACCGTTTCCGGATGAAATGCGACGAACACTTGCCCTTTGTCGGGGATCAGCTTCGACCAGCGGGCTACTTGGCGGATGCCGCGGATATCGAACAATTGCCACTGGTCGGTCCGGACATCCTCGATCATCAATTGCGGCTTTTTGCTGCCGTTCCATTCATTGATCTGCAAGTCGCCGATGACGTCGATCTTGACGTCCGGCGTCAGCTCATCGCCGACGGAGCCGATGCCGAAGCCTACTGCATCGATCTTCGCATCGTTTTGCGCAAGTTCCATTTTCAAGTGGTTCTGCGCTGCGCCGATTTTGCGGATCGAGGCGACCGTCACGTCGTCCAGGAAAAATTTCGGCTTGGCAAAGCCCATACCGAACGGCGCCAAAAAGCGCATTGATTCGATTGTCTTGATATCGATTTCATCGAGCCGGACCGGGATGTCGATTTCTACGACCGGCACCAGGTCCTCTTCGGTCAACGAGACGGCCGCCTGATCGTTCAAGCGGTCGCGGAGTTCGTCGACATGTTCCATCTCGAGCGTCATGCCGGCAGCCATCGGATGTCCGCCGAAATGCGGAAGGATGTCGCGGTTTTTTGCCAGTTCGTTATACAAATGGAACCCTTCGATGCTGCGGGCCGACCCTTTCGCTTTGCCCGTCTCCGGGTTTAGCGAAAGGACGATCGTCGGGCGGTAGTATTTCTCCACCAGTTTTGACGCAACGATCCCGACGACGCCGGGATTCCACCCTTCCTGCGCGACCACGATAACGTGCGGTGCGCCTTCAGGGTAGCGTGCTTCGACCTGCGCCGTTGCTTCGTCAGCGATCTGTTTTACGATCGCCTGGCGTTCTTTATTCAAAACATCTAGGCCGCCGGCAAGGCTCCGGGCTTCCGACGGGTCGTCCGTCATGAACAGCCGGACGGCCGGGTCCGCATCCTGCAGCCGGCCGATGGCGTTGACGCGCGGCCCGAACATAAAGCCGATCGTCTCCTCGGTGATTTCCCGCTGCTTGACACCGGACACTTCCGACAGTGCTTCGATTGCCGGGCGCGGCGTATTGCGGAGCGCCTCAAGCCCCACCTTGACCATGATGCGGTTCTCGTCGTGAAGCGGCACCAAATCGGCGATTGTGCCGATGGCGACCAGTTCAAACAGATGGTCCGGCACTTCTTCGTACAGCGCCTGCGCCATCTTGAATGCGACGCCTACGCCGGCGAGTTCGCCGAATGGGTACTTGCCTTCCGGATGCCGCGGGTGGACGATCGCCAACGCGTTCGGCATCGTCTCCCCGATGTCGTGATGGTCACTGATGATGACGTCGAGGCCGAGGCTGTTCGCAAACTCGACTTCGTCGATGCCGGAGATTCCGTTATCGACGGTGACGATCAGCTTCGCGCCTTCATCAAATGCCTGCTGGAACAATTCTTTATTTGGGCCGTAGCCGTGCTTGAAGCGGTTCGGTATTTTAAAGGAGACGTCCGCTCCGAGGTCTTCGAGCACGGTCATCATGACCGATGTGCTCGTCACACCGTCCGCGTCGTAATCTCCATAGACGACGATTTTTTCTTGTTGTTCAATCGCGCGCTGAATCCGCTGGACTGCAACGTCCATGTCCTTCATCAAGTACGGATTATGTATGCCTTCTATTCCCATATCCATGAATGCGCGTGCTTCCTCGGCAGTGGTGATGCCCCGCGTCACTAATATTTTCGCCAAAACGGATGAAATCGATAATTCCTGCTGGATTGCCTGCACCATTTCCGCATCGGGAGTGGTCAAGCGCCATCTTTTTTTGGATTCAATCATGCTCTTCACTTCCTCACCGGTACATTATACCGCAAAAAGGGATTGCCCAAAAGTACTTTGGGCAATCCCTTTATAGCTTCCAGCGGAGAATGGCGATGCAGCACTGCATCCTATTCCCGGTCTGCCGCCGGTCTTTCTTCACTTGTGACAACCATTGCTTCCGGCGTAATGCCGGCTTTCTGGTATTCGGCAATCTCGTTCTGCTGCGTCGCAATCAGCGATTCCTTGACGGCCATCTCTTTTTGCAGCGCTTTGACTTTCCGTTTTAAGGCGTAGGTACGGATGATGGAGACCGTTGCGCTCAACAGAACGCCAAGTAGTGCTGATATAAGGATGACAAGAATAAGCGGCCACTGCGCTTCGCCGAAGACATAATTCACCGGCACGTCGTCGACATTGACCACGGCGAAAATCGCGATGATGACGGCGAACACCAATCCGAGCAAAATAAGCCATTGAAATTTCATATTGTACAACTCCTTCCATATAAGAATAAAAAAAAGAACAGGGTGTTATGAATCCATACCCTGTTCCTTTTCATTTATAAACTTATACGACAGGCTCGTCAGAACCCCATTTGTTTTTCTCTTCCAATTTCTCGATATCGATCGGGCCGTTTTTGCGGAACTCGCGCTTTTTCAAGACGAGCCACAATTGGGCAGCGATGAAAATCGAAGAATACGTTCCAGCGACCAATCCGATCAATAATGCAATCGAGAAGTTCGTAATGGACGGTGCACCGAAGATCAATAAGGCAACAACCACCAGCACCACGGTCAATACGGTGTTCACCGAACGGCCAAGCGTCTGGCGAAGCGATTTGTTGACGATGATCTCGAGCTGCTCCTCGGAATCGATCTTCTTGATGTGGCGCATATTTTCACGGATCCGGTCAAACGTGACAATCGTATCGTTGATTGAATAACCGACGATTGTCAGCACGGCTGCAATGAACGTCACATCCACTTCTAGCCGCAAGAGGCTGAATACCGCAATGATGAAGAACGTATCATGGATCAACGCGACAATAGAAGCAAGAGCCATGCGCCATTCAAAGCGCAAGGTCGCGTAGATAATGATGCCGATTGCAGCAATGGCAAGTGCGTAAAGCGCATTTTTTGCCAGTTCCTGTCCGACGGTCGGCGATACGGTCGAAACGTTCGGCTCGATGCCAAACTCTTCAACGGCTGCATTTTTCAGCTCTTCGATCTCTCCCTGGCTGAATTCTTCAGTGTAGCGGGTTACGCCAAGGTTCGAATCATCGCCGGAGATGACGATATCATCCGATGGGAATCCGGCTTCTTCAAGGAAGTCTTCCACCTGATCTTTTGTAAGCGCTGAATCCGCCGCAATTTCCACGCGTGTTCCTTCGGTGAAATCAATGCCGAGGTTCAGGCGGAAAATGCCGAGCACGACCATGCCTGCAAGAATCAATACAAGCGAGATCGCAAAGAATTTATTGCGGTTGCCGGCAAAGTCGAAACGGTCGAAACGCGTCGACAAGTCGAGGATTTCCAAGTTCTCGCTCTTGTCGTGGATCTGCGATTTCCGCAGTCCGAACAATCCAGGTTTGCCGTCCATTATGCCGCTGCCGACCAGAAGGCCGAGCAATAGGCGCGAGCCCCAGACAGCAGTCAGGAAGCTGACAAGGATCGAGATGATCAACAGCGTCGCGAATCCTTTAACGGAACTTGTTCCGAACCAGAACAAGACGCCGGCTGCGATCATTGTCGTCACGTTGGCATCCAGGATCGCCGAGAACGAGGAAGATGCCCCCGCCTTGAACGATTCCCGCACCGAACGGCCGACGCGGAGTTCCTCGCGGATCCGTTCGTACGTGATGATGTTGGCATCGACTGCCATCCCGACGCCGAGCACGATCGCCGCGATACCCGGCAGCGTCAGAACGCCGCCGATCAACTCGAATACCAGAAGGATCAGGTAGACATAGACGGAAAGCGTCACGACTGCGATCAGTCCAGGTATACGGTAGAAAATCACCATGAACAGCAATACAAGAGCAATACCGATCGCCGCAGCGAATACGGTCTGGTCAAGTGCCTGTGCACCGAACTGTGCACCGACGGATGTCGAATAGATTTCTTCAAGCGCCACCGGCAATGCACCGGCGTTCAGGATGCCCGCAAGGTTCTGGGTCTCTTCTACAGTGAACGCGCCGGAGATTTCAACAGACGGTGAGTTGATGCGCTGGCGAACGTTCGGGTCGGAAACGAATTTCGGATCCGGTTTCCCGAGTTCAGCTGCGTACGAATCAACGCCTTCCTCGAAATCAAGCCAAATCACCAAAACGTTGCTTGGCGGCGGCAATTGAGCAATTTCGCCGGTGATTTCAGCGAATTTGCCCGGGTCGTTCAATTCAAGCGTAACGATCGGCTGGCCATCCTGTCCGAATGTCGCCGTAGCGCCGCCTTGCTTCAAGTCGCTTCCATCCAGCATGACTTCGTCTTCGAAGTTGCGGAATGTCAAATTGGCTTCAGTCGAAAGGAGTTCCCGGGCTTGCGCCTGGTCTTCCACGCCAGCCAGCTGCACGCGGATGCGGTCGTCCCCTTCGATCGTGATGACCGGTTCACTGACGCCGAGCACGTTGATCCGGCTCATCAATGCGTCAGTCGTATCGGCCAGGACATCCTGTGTGATCTCCTGGCCTTCTTCAAGCGGCTGTACTTCATACAGGACTTCAAATCCGCCCTGCAGGTCGAGCCCTAATTTAATGTCTTTAGCGATGGGTAAACTCGTGGTGCCAATCAATCCTGCCAGTACGATGACCAGTAAGAAAAAGGCTATGATGCGACCTCTTGCTTTCATATGTAACTATTCCTCCTCGATGTGAAACACACAGCACTTTCATTATGAAACAGGCGTTGATGGGTGTCAAATTGATTTTGGCTTTTTATGGGATGGCCGCAACAGCTCTTCTAGATCCGCCATATTGCCTTCTGTGAACCAGCTTCCGCTCTTCAGGCCTTCGACTTGGTTATAGGCGACGAAGTCCGAAGCCCGGATGTCCATGATGTCGTTGACCATCTCGTGGATGCGCAATTCACCGATATCTTTTTTCTTCCATTTTTTCTTCAAGCAATACTGCCAAAGGTCTTCAGTTGAGAATGTATCGTACTGAAAATAATGGAATTCAGCCACTTTGCTTTCAAGCGCTGGCAATACCGCATCGTATTGATCGGTAAATTTTAACATTTCTTGTCTCCTTCCATCCGTTCTTTTCCATTGTAGCCGATTGCAGAAACATTTTGAACATTGGTTTATTAATATTTTATTCTTTTTTAGCATCGCTGAGTTTTTCTATTGCTTAGAGATTGTTGAGCGCGTGCTGCTAATATAAGATGCTTCTTTAATTCCGCTTCGGCCGCTTGGGGAAAGCAAAGACGATTGCTCCTGCGCAAGCTCGTCGCAAAGGCGCTGCCGAAAGTGCCCGGCACCACCTTGGCTCTCGCGATGAGCCGGGAAGGACGCCTGTCTCTTCGCTTCGCCTAGCCCACTGGCGCGCCGGCGCTGGTACTGTTTATTGCAGGCTGATAATTCCATCATTAGCAGTACTATCTAAGATATGGAGCAAAACTGCGGAGACGCCCGCGGGAAAGCGAGACAGCCGAGACCCCGCAAGCCGCAAGGCGGCTGAGGAGGCTTGGCGCTCGCCCGCAGGCAAGCGCAGCTGTTTTGCGGAATATCGGTAATACAATTTCTCAGTTCAATTTATATATTCATGGTTTTATTCAAAAAAAATCGCCTTCTGCAAGGAAGGCGAACTTTTCTTAGACGGTCGTTTTAGCTGTGTCCACCACGCGTGCGATCGCTTGGCGCTCGAACTGCATGCGAGTTCCGTCAGCTACTGTGATGTAGATTGTTGCATCGTCAACTGCATCGACGGTGCCGTGAAGGCCTCCGATTGTGACGATGCGGTCGCCGCGGCGCAATTCCGACTGCATGTTCGCCGTCGCTTTCTGGCGTTTTTGTGCAGGACGGATAATGAAAAGCCACATTAATAGGAACATTAACAATAAAGGTGATAACGCAATAATTGTATCCATTTTTCAATTTCCCCCCTTCGCTGTCTCTTTTTCTAAATCAGAAATTCTTAGCGTTTGGCTTATTGAAACCGTAGGCTTCAAAAAATTCTTCGCGGAAATCTCCCAGGCGGTCTTCGCGGATTGCTTGACGTACCTGCTCCATTAAGTTTAACAGAAAATGAAGATTATGATAACTAGTAAGTCGAAGGCCGAACGTTTCGTCTGCACGAAGCAGGTGATGGACGTAGGCGCGGGAATAATTCGTGCATGTGTAGCAATCGCATTTCTCATCAAGCGGCTTGAAATCATGCTTGAATTTGGCGTTCTTGATGTTCAGGCGGCCTTCGCTTGTCATCAAGGTGCCGTTGCGCGCGATGCGGGTCGGCAGGACGCAGTCGAACATGTCGACGCCTCGAATCGAACCGTCGATTAAGGAGTCTGGCGAACCGACGCCCATCAGGTAGCGCGGTTTGTCAGCCGGCATGTGCGGCGTCGTGAATTCCAATACGCGGTTCATGACGTCTTTCGGTTCGCCGACGGACAAGCCGCCGATCGCATAGCCCGGGAAGTCGAGCGACACAAGGTCCTGTGCGCTTTGTTTGCGCAGGTCTTCGAATTCGCCGCCCTGGATAATACCGAACAAGCCTTGGTCCTCTTTGCGCGCATGCGCTTCGATGCAGCGCTCTGCCCAGCGGGATGTCCGCTCGACGCTTGATTTCATGTATTCATGCGTTGCCGGGTACGGCGGGCACTCGTCGAAAGCCATCATGATGTCGGACCCCAAATCGTTCTGGATCTGCATCGCTTTTTCCGGGCTCAGGAACAGCTTGTCGCCGTTCATGTGGTTGCGGAAATGGACGCCTTCTTCTTTGATGTTGCGGAATTCGCTCAGCGAGAACACCTGGAATCCGCCGGAATCGGTCAGAATCGGACGGTCCCAGTTCATGAATTTATGGAGGCCGCCCGCTTCTTTGACGACGTCATTGCCGGGGCGCAGCCACAAGTGGTACGTATTGCTGAGGATGATGCCCGCTCCCATCGCTTTCAGTTCTTCCGGCGACATCGTCTTGACAGTCGCCTGCGTGCCGACCGGCATGAATGCCGGCGTTTCGAATGAGCCGTGCGGCGTGTGGACGATCCCGAGGCGCGCGCCGGTCTGTTTGCAAGTTTTGATGTGTTCGTACCATACTGCTTGAGTCATTGGTGAGTCTCCTTTTTCTTCGGTTCAATAAACATCGCGTCTCCAAACGAGAAGAAGCGGTAGCGTTCTTGGACAGCTTCGTTATAGGCGTTCAAAATGGCGTCGCGGTTCGACAGCGCGCTGACCAGCATGACAAGCGTCGATTTCGGCAAGTGGAAATTGGTGATCAAACCGTCGATCGCTTTGAACTCGTAGCCCGGGAAAATGAAAATATCGGTCCAGCCGCTGTCTTCCTGCAGCTCGCCGCCGAAACGATTCGCCACGGATTCTAGCGTCCGGGTCGACGTCGTGCCGACCGAAATGACGCGTCCGCCGTTCTTCTTCGTGTTGTTGATGAGGTCAGCCGTATCCTGGTTGATGCGGTAGAACTCGGCGTGCATTTCGTGGTCTTCGATCGAATCGACCGATACCGGGCGGAACGTGCCAAGCCCGACGTGCAGCGTGATAAAGGCGATATTGACGCCTTTCGCACGGATTTCGTCCAGCAAGCTTTCCGTAAAATGAAGGCCGGCAGTCGGCGCCGCAGCGCTCCCCCGCTCTTTTGCGAACACCGTCTGGTAGCGGTCCTGGTCTTCGAGTTTCTCGCGGATATACGGCGGCAGCGGCATTTCGCCGAGCTGGTCGAGGATCTCATAGAAGATGCCGTCGTAGATCATCTTGAAATGGCGTCCGCCGTGGTCCAAGAGGCCGACGCATTCGGCTTTCAATAAGCCTTCGCCGAATGAAATCACAGTGCCGACTTTCACTTTCTTCGCCGGTTTCACAAGTGTTTCCCAAACATCTTCCTCGATTTGCTTCAACAGCAGCAATTCAATGTTCGCACCGGTGTCTTCTTTCGTGCCCATGAGGCGCGCCGGCAAGACGCGCGTATCGTTCAGGACCAGCGTATCGCCTTCGTGGAGGTGTTCGATGATGTCGCGGAAATGGCGGTGGGTGACGTCGCCGGATTCCTTGTCCATGACCAAAAGCCGGCTCGACGTACGGTCAAGGAGCGGCGTCTGGGCGATCAGCTCTTCCGGCAATTCGAAATCAAAATCATTTACGTTCATGTTAAAACTTCCTTTATTTAGATTCAGGCATTTCCATATTGAAATGCTCATAGGCGGTGTGGGTGACAACGCGGCCTCTCGGGGTCCGCTGAATAAAACCGATCTGCAGGAGATACGGTTCGTAGACGTCTTCGATCGTCGTCGATTCCTCGCCGATGCTCGCGGCAATCGTATCAAGTCCGACCGGGCCGCCGCGGAACCGCGTGATCATGCCCATCATCAGCTTGTGGTCGATGTGGTCGAGGCCGAGCGGGTCGACCTGGAGCATCTCAAGCGCCTGTTCAGCGATGGTTTCGGTGATCGTGCCGTTGCCGCGCACCTGCGCAAAATCGCGCACGCGCTTCAAGAGGCGGTTCGCAATTCGCGGGGTCCCACGGCTTCGACGGGCAATTTCAACCGCAGCGTTCGAGGCGATGTCCGCCTCGAACAGCTTCGAACTCCGCTCGACGATGTCCGTCAGCGATTCCGTGTCGTAATAGTCAAGACGCGCATGCACGCCGAAACGGTCGCGCAGCGGCGCGGACAAGGCTCCTGCACGCGTTGTGGCACCGATCAAGGTGAACGGCGGGAGATCAAGCCGCACCGAGCGCGCTGTCGGGCCTTTGCCGACGACGATATCGAGGCAGAAATCCTCCATCGCCGGATACAGCACTTCTTCGATCGAGCGGTTCAGGCGGTGGATCTCGTCGATGAACAAGACGTCTCCGGGTTCAAGCGAGGAGACGATCGCCGCCAAGTCGCCCGGGCGTTCGATCGCCGGGCCGCTCGTCATCTTCACGCCGACTTCCATTTCGTTGGCGATAACCGCAGCGAGCGTCGTCTTCCCGAGTCCGGGAGGCCCGTACAACAGGACGTGGTCCAGGCTTTCCTGGCGCATCTTCGCCGCTTCGATGAAAATCTCGAGGTTGTGCTTCACTTTTTGCTGGCCGATATATTGGGACAGGAATTGCGGGCGCAGCGACTGTTCAAAGCGCTCGTCAAATTCCGATATTTCGCCGCCGATTACACGTTCTTCCATGCCGTTCGCCTCCCTTTCATCAAGATTGTTTCAATAATAATTGCAAGGCCTTCTTCATATAGCCTTCCGTATTCAAGTCCAGGTCTTTCAGCTTCGGCTTCACTTTGGCGATTTCGCGCTCCGAATAGCCGAGGGCGCCAAGGGCGAGCATCGCTTCTTCGAGTTCGATATCGTCATCCGACAACAAGCCCGGCGCATCGTTCGAAAGGAACGGCGCATCGAAAAACTCCGCCAGCTTGCCTTTCAAGTCGAGGATCATCTGGCGTGCGGTCTTTTTGCCGACGCCCGGGAATTTCACGAGGTACGACTCGTCTTCCCGCTCGATCGCTTCGATGACGTGCTGCGGCTCGCCACTCGCCAAGATAGCCAAGGCCCCTTTCGGCCCAATGCCCGACACCGAGATGAGCTTGCGGAACAATTCCCGCTGCTCGAGCGTCGGGAAGCCGAACAGGAGATGTGCATCTTCCCGCACGTGGTGGTGCAGGAACACCTGCAACTCCTCCGTGCCGAATGAGTACGGGTTCGGGGCGAAAATCTGCCAGCCGACCCCTTGCTGTTCCACTACCAAATATTCAGGCGTCACCCGCGTGACGACCCCTTTTATGTAATCATACATGTATGTTCGCTCCTTCAATTTAACCTATTGATTATAGCATATTTGTTCGCCTTATACGAAATAAACCCGTTCGGAATTTGTCCGTGGTAAGATAGAATTATTATATTGAGAAAGCTGGGATTTCTTTATGAAAAAACTTTACGGCGAACAGCGCCGCCAGATTTTATTGGAGAAATTAAAGACAGCGGGAGCTCCCCTGACCGGCGGCGAACTCGCGTCATTTGCGGGCGTTTCGCGCCAGGTCATCGTCAGCGACATGACGCTTCTGAAAGCGCGCAGCGAACCGATCCTCGCGACGAGCCAGGGCTATCTGTACATGGACAAAGGGGCAACCGGCGAAGCGAGCCGCCAGATCGCCTGCCGCCACCTGCCGGATGAAACGGAAGAAGAACTGCTGATCCTCGTCGGTGCGGGCGCGACGGTCAAGGACGTCTCGGTCGAGCATCCGGTGTACGGTGAATTGACGGCCGGCATCCACGTCTCGAATGCTGCGGAAGTCGGCGTGTTCATGGAACGCGTACGCGCGACCGGGGCTAGCTACCTGCTTGAGCTGACGGACGGGACGCACCTCCACACGATCACCGGGCCGACTGAAGCGGTACTCGATGCGGCGGTCGACGCGATGCGTAAGCACGGGTTTTTGTTGGAGGATACGGAATAGGGTTTATAGAAGGAGCGCGGAATCTTCATTGATTCTGCGCTTTTTTTGTTGGGAGATTTTTTGGGTGTGGTTTATCGGCGATATTTGAATTTTATCTGCAATATTTCGGATTTATCTGCGATTCTCGAATTTTATCTGCGATTCTCGAATTTTATCTGCGATTCTCACGTTTTATCGACGATTCACCCTTCTCCGCGGCTTTCTCCAAAACCTTGAACCCCTCCGAATGCCGGCTTTTTGCAAGCGAAAAGCGAAAATGCCACATTACTTGCAGTATTCCATATTTACTTGCAGCAAACTGAGTTTTACTTGCATCATTCCTCCTTTTACTTGCACCACCCCCTTTTCACATGCGGCACCCTCTTTTATTCCATCCCTCGCCCACAAAAAAATCCCGCAGCACCCAGGCTGCGGGACAGATCTTACGAATTCTTATAGACATAATACGAGCCGAGCGTCTTGACTTCGCAGCCGATCGCTGCGAGTTCCTCGAGGGCGCCGCGCATCATCGTCGCGCTTTCGTCTTCGAGCACGTCGACGATGAAGAAATAGTCGCCGAGCCCGGTTTTCAGCGGGCGCGACTCGATTTTGCTCAAGTTGAGCTGGCGCCACGCGAAGACGGACAGGATCTGGTGCAGCACACCCGACCGGTCGTCTTTCGGCGGCGAGATCATGAGCGTCGTTTTGACCTGGTCTTCGTGCCCCGGAATCTCCAGTTTGTGGTCCGTTTTCGACAACACGAAAAAGCGCGTGTGGTTGAAATGGAAATCGTGGATGTCGCGGTGCAGGATCGTCAAGCCGTATTTCTGGGCCGAGAATTCATTGCCGATCGCCGCAATCGGGCGCTCCGGAAGCTCCGACACCATCTTCGCCGCCGCCGACGTCGAGCTGTACTGCTCGAGCGGCGTGTTGCGGTAGGTGTAGAACAGGAATTTATGGCTCTGCGCGAGCGCCTGCGGATGCGAATAGATCGCTTCGAAGGACTCGGCATCGGCATTTTCCGGATGCACCAGGAAATGCTGACCGATCGGCGAAAGGACTTCCGCCGTGACGTACAATTGCGCTTCGTGGAATAAATAATCGACGGTCAATGACACGGATCCTTCAAGTGCATTTTCAAGCGGCACGACCGCGTACTCGACGCGGCCTTCCGCCACTGCTTCGATGCATTCGGGAATCGTGGGAAATGGCACGAGTGGCCCTTCCGGAAACACCCGGGCTGCCGCCAAATGGGTGAATGAGGCTTCGGGCCCCAAATAAGAAATCCCGTTTTTCACATGTTGTTCTGCCATCTTACCGCTCCTCACTTATGATGATCCGCTTGATACCACATCAGCCGATTCGACAAAGTCGAGCTTTTTCAGCTGCTGCAAAAACGCATCCAATTCCATATCCATCGCCGTCACATCCAGCGACAAGGTGACGTTCGCACGGCCTTGGATCGGGATGGTCTGGTGGATGGTCAAAATATTGCACCCGGCTTCCGCAACCGACTGGAGTAGGGTCGCAAGCGTCCCGGATCGGTCCTCAAGCTGCAGAAACACAGTGAGGATCCGTTCCTTGACGATTGAATGGAATGGAAATACCGCATCCCGATATTTGTAGAATGCGCTGCGCGAAAGGCCGGTCTGGTTGACCGCGTCCATGATGGACATGCGGTCGCGCTGCAGGAGGCGCTTGACTTCGAGCGTCTTCTGCATCGCTTCGGTCAGGACGTCCTCCCGCACCAAATAATACCGTTGTTCCGATACATCCTTCATCCAACTACCTCCAACTTAATCCATAAATTCGAATTCGAACTCAAGCAGGCGGACTGTGTCGCCGTTTTCGGCGCCGCGCTCACGGAGAGCGTCATCGATGCCCATGCCGCGCATCTGGCGCGCAAAGCGGCGGATCGAATCTTCCCGCGAGAAATCGGTCATCTTGAACAGGCGCTCGATCGCGTAGCCGCTCAAGACGTAAGCACCATCCGGATCGCGCGTGATGTGGAAACCATCCGCATCCGATTCGTGCTTGTAAAGAACCGTGCTTTCCGACTCGTCGGCCGCTTCGTCGATGAGCGGGAATTCCGGCGTGACTTCGATCAGGTCCGCAATGGCGAATAAAAGATTCGACAAGCCCTGGCGGCTGAGTGCGGAGATCGGGAAAATCTGTGCATCTTCCGGCATCTTCTCGCGGAACTTCTTCAAGTTCTCTTCAGCATCCGGCATGTCCATTTTGTTCGCCACGATCAATTCCGGGCGTTCTGTCAGGCGCATATTGTACTGCTTCAATTCTTCTGTGATCGTCATATAGTCTTCGTACGGGTCGCGGCCTTCCATGCCGGACATGTCGATGACATGGATGATAACGCGCGTGCGTTCGATGTGGCGCAGGAACTGATGCCCCAGGCCGACGCCTTCATGCGCGCCTTCGATCAGGCCGGGAAGGTCCGCCATGACGAAGCTGCGGTGATCTTCCGTTTCCACCATGCCGAGGTTCGGCACGATCGTCGTGAAGTGGTATTCCGCAATTTTCGGTTTTGCTGCCGAAACGACCGACAGAAGCGTCGATTTCCCGACGCTTGGGAAGCCGACAAGGCCGGCATCCGCCAACACTTTCAGTTCAAGCACGACATTGCGCTCAAAGCCCGGTTCCCCTTTTTCCGAAAGTTCCGGTGCCGGGTTCGACGGTGTGGCGAAACGGGAGTTCCCGCGTCCGCCGCGCCCGCCGCGAGCGATGATCGCCGTCTGGCCATGCTCGACCAAATCCGCAATCGTTTCACCCGTTTCAGCGTCTTTTACCACCGTGCCCGGCGGAACTTTGATATACGTATCCGGTGCTTTCGCGCCGTGCTGGTTCTTGCTCATTCCGTGCGTACCGCGGTCGGCCTTAAAGATCCGCTTGTAGCGGAAATCCATCAGCGTGCGCAAACCTTCTTCAACCACAAACACGACATTGCCGCCTTTGCCGCCGTCGCCGCCTGCTGGCCCGCCGTTTGGTACATATTTTTCGCGGCGGAACGCAACCATACCGTCCCCGCCGTCGCCACCTCTAACATAAACTTTTACGTGATCGACAAACATATTATCCCTCCATCTGTGCGCGGATGGTCCATTTCGACCGATCGCCTTCGCACGCTTTTGTTGCATTTATTGCTGATTCTTCGGGGAACTCGAGACTTGCCCAGTCCCCGTTCAATGAAACCTCCGCCGCAAGCGACGGGCCTTCACCGAAGATCCTTATCGTACAAACATATTCAACGTACGGATCCAACTCTGCGCGGACCGACTGGAAGAACGCCTCCAGCGTCCGGGCGTACGCTCCGTCCAGTTCCGGATTTCCTGTGCGCGCTGAAACTTCCAGCACAAACCGGATCTCCGGGAACCGCCACTTCGAAACCAGCAGCCATTCCTCCATCTGCGGCATATGGAGCGCCGACAGATGGCTCAACTGCACAGCCGCTTCGGCATGCGCGCGAATAATCGCTTGGGCCTTTTCGGGTTTCCCCAGGTCCAGGTACATGCTGATCAACTGCAATTCATTCAGAAAATCATGCCGCGCATGGCGAAGCGATTGTGCCACCGATTTTGTCATGTCCATAAGTCACTTCCCGTTTCAGCCTCTTTTATTAGTATACCAATTTTCAGCTGCAAAATCCTGAAATTGAGCCGGGTCGCCCCGATGTCCCGGTGCCTTTATCAAAAAAAGAAAAGGGCTGCCAAAGCAGCCCTTTTCATCTTTTATTAAGCTTCTTGTGCAACTGGGTATACGCTCACTTTTTTGCGATCGCGTCCGTAACGTTCGAAACGTACGATTCCGTCAACTTTTGCAAATAGTGTGTCGTCTCCGCCGCGTCCAACGTTCTCACCTGGATAAATTTTCGTACCGCGTTGACGGTATAAAATTGAACCACCTGATACTAGCTGTCCGTCTGCACGTTTAGCGCCAAGGCGTTTTGATTCTGAGTCACGTCCGTTTCTCGTTGAACCTACACCTTTTTTGGATGCGAAAAACTGAAGATCTAATCTTAACATTCTGTCCCACCTCCTAAGCTGTGAAGGTTATTTTGATATATTGCCCGTAGTCTTGTTCAATCGTTTTCAAGGAAACAATCATCGCGCGTACGAGCAGTTGAACCTGCCCGTCCGTTTTCTCGTCCAGATCCGTTGGGAACACGACTTTCAAAAAGCCGCTGCTCGCCTGCTCGATCTCGGGTTCAATCCCGGTCAGCTCCATAATGGCATTCACCGCTCCAAAAGAGACAGCAGATGCGCCAGCGCAGACGAGGTCTTGCCCGTGTTCGGCAAAGTCCGCATGCCCCGACATTTCAAACGACAAAATGCGGTTGGCTGTTTCTTTCACTTTTACACGTATCATTCTTACAGGTTGATCGCGTCGACAGTCAATTTCGTGTATGGCTGACGATGACCTTGTTTTTTATGGTAGTTCTTTTTAGCTTTGTATTTGAAGACAGTGATTTTTTTCTGTTTGCCGTGTTTTTCAACTTTAGCTGTAACAGTAGCTCCTTCAACAAAAGGAACACCCACTTTAGCGTCATCTCCACCTACAAATAGAACTTTGTCAAATGTGATCGTGTCACCAGCTTCTCCGTTCAATTTCTCAACGTAGATCTCCTGACCCGCTTCAACTTTGATCTGTTTCCCACCAGTTTCAATAATTGCGTACATATCCTTGCACCTCCTCTTAGACTAAGACTCGCCTATTCAGGTGACCTGCATCGCTGCCGGTTCTTGTACCCGATTCGAGCGGTTGTAGCACAGGTGCGCTACAAACATAACATTAGAATAATACCACGCCAGACAACCCGCGTCAACCCTTATTCAAAAGTCGGTGCCGGTGGAATAAACCCTATCGGGAGATTCCTGCTTACGGGCAAGCAGCGGCGAAAACCCAGCGGGCGGAATCCGCCTGCCTCCGGCAATGCGGGAGAGTCCTCTTCTGTTGTTTTCCCGGCTGGGTTCGGGGTTGAAACGCTTTTCTGCGTTTTTATGGTGTCGAGCTGCGTATAGGGTTTTCTTGCGGGAAACGCATCACTAGCGGATGTACACGGTTTTCCGAATTTATCGGCGATATTGACGTTTTATCGGCGATTCCGGAAATATATCGGCGATTTTAAATTTTTATCGACGATATTGGAGTTTTATCGGCGAATCTGAGATTTTATCGGCGATTCCGGTTTCCCGCCTCTCCACCAAACCCAAAACCCTGATTTGAAAAGACCTTCGCTCAGGCGAAGGTCTCCTTTAAAAACAAAAACGCATTTCGCCCCCGGTGAAATGCCATCAAACAAAGAAGTTCATCGTCTCCCGCCCCACAAAAAAACCTCCGCACAAGGTGCGAAGGCTGATCCATTCCTATTTAGAGAAAACCGCTTTGATCTTCGAGAAGAAGCCTTGGTTTTTCTTGTCCATTGTCATGAGCGGCACCGATTCGCCGAGGATGCGGCGGGCGATGTTGCGGTAGCCGAGCGCAGCCGGGTTGTCCGGGTTCATGACCACAGGCTCCCCGCGGTTCGAGCTCGTGATGACGCTCTCGTCGTCCGCGACGATGCCGAGCAAATCGATCGACAGGTGCGTCGTGATTTCATTGACATCCAGCGCTTCACCGGCATTCATCAAATGCTGGCGGATGCGGTTGATGATCAATTTCGGCGGTTCGATATTCTCTTCCATTTCAAGCAGGCCGATGATGCGGTCGGCGTCGCGCACCGCTGAGATTTCAGGGGTGGTCACGACAATCGCCTTGTCCGCACCGGCAACGGCGTTTTTATAGCCTTGCTCGATGCCTGCTGGGCAGTCGATGATGACGAAATCGTAATCTTTCTTGAGTTCCGTCACAAGCTCCCGCATCTGTTCCGGGTTGACGTCGTTCTTGTCAGCCGTCTGAGCAGCTGGCAATAGATACAGCATGTCGTCGAACCGCTTGTCCTTGACGAGCGCCTGGTGCACTTTGCAGCGCCCTTCGAGCACATCGATCAAATCATAGATGATGCGGTTTTCGAGACCCAGGATGACGTCGAGATTGCGCAGGCCGATATCCGTATCGATCAAGCATACTTTCTTACCCTGAAGGGCCAATGCAGTGCCGAGATTGGCGGTTGTCGTCGTTTTGCCGACGCCTCCCTTGCCTGATGTAATTACAATAGCTTCTCCCACACTAGCTTCCTCCTTTAAACGTTGAAATTTCCGGCCGTAAGAATCTGAGTTCCTGCAAACGGTCGATGATGATGCTGCCATTTTTATGAAGATAAGCGCATTCCATTTCCGGCTGTTCCGAGAGCACCGTCAGTTCGTCGGTCATCGTCTCGAGCTCGTCGTCGATCTGCAGATGCGTCGCTTCTAGCCATGAGGCGGCGATGACCGCTTCGCGGTTGCCGTTTGCCCCTGCGTGCGCGATGCCTTTCAATCGGCCGAGCACATAGATGTTGCCGCCGGCGACAATGCGTCCGTTCGGGTTGACGTCGCCGACGACGACGAGGTCGCCTTCCGCTTTGACAACCTGCCCGGAGCGCACGATGCCGACGTAAGTCTCGGACTGGCGTTCGTGGATGCGTTTATTGCTTTCTTCTACGGTGATGACGTCGCTTCGTACGCGCGAAACGCGCAAGTTTTCATTGCGCTGGATCGTCGCGATGATTTCCTTCACCTGGGCTTCGGTGCAATACCGGTGGCCCAGCTGAAGCTGTACTTCCGCACTGCCGTCAAGCGCAGGATCCGACACCTTTGCCTGCAATTCAGCCAGCAGATCGGTGTAAGAACACTGGTCATCGAGTTGCAGCACGAGCCCTTGTTTCGTCCCCTTGATATTGACAAGATTCTTCAAAAATGTGTCACCTGCGCTCTCTTAGTATAAACTCGGGTTCTTTTCCCGCTCAATCAATTTGCCCACCATCACGGAACGGAACGCCCAGCCGAGGATGACCAGGAACAAGGAGTTCGCAATCATCGTCGGCCATAGGCGCGTCGCCAAAAAGGCGTCAAGCGCCACGTCCGTCAGCGAGATCAATGAGAAAAACAGGTACAGCACAAACTCGAAAAGAGCTGTGAGCACCAGTGTCAAAAGCGTCGCTACAAATAAATTCCGGTGGACGGTCTTTACCGTATAGCCGGCAATCACACAAAGCGCCGGATACAAAAAAGAATATAATCCAATAATATCAATGAAAAAGACATCGTACAAGAGCCCGAAAAATAAACCGTAAAACATCGCATGCTTCGTGTCGTAATAAACCGACACGAAAATCAGGAACATGATCAAAAAGCGTGGGACGATATAATAAAATTCCCCTTCAATCTGCAGCGGTGAAAACAGGCCGAAGACGGGCTCGAGGAAAAACAGCACGAGCCCGAATACGAGGATCAAGTATTTCATCATGATTCTTCTTCCTTCGCCGTTTCGCCGTTGTCTTCCCCGTCCACTTCCGGCACGACCCGGTCAGCGATGACCACGTGATTCAGGAGCGAGAAGTCGGCTGCCGGCTTGACGTACGCAAGCTTCGTCAGTCCGAACTCGTCAATCGCGACTTCCGTGATCTCGCCTATGACGATGCCTTTCGGGAAGATGCCGCCCAGGCCGCTCGATACGACCTGCTGGCCTTCTTTCAGTTCGATGTCCGCATCGATCCGCTTGAGGAGCAGTTCGCGGCGTTCGGAGTCATAGCCTTCGATCAGTCCGAAGACTTCCTTCTTACCGCCGAGCACGAGTGCGGACACCCGGTAATTCGGATCCTGCGTCGACACGAGTTCAACGGTCGACGTGAACGGCGTCGTCAGCGTGACTTTGCCGATCAACCCTTGCGCCGTCATGACTGCCATGTTCTCGGAGACGCCGCTTTTGGATCCTTTATTGATGATGACTTTTTCTTCCCATTGATCCGGGTTGCGGGCAATGACCGTCCCTTGGATCGGGTTGTAATCGCGGAGGTCTTCCTTCTTGCCGACCAATGCCTTCAGTTCGGCATTCTCAGAACGGAGATCCGTGACTTCCGCTTTGACGCCGGCGAATTCCTCGAGCCGGGATTTCAAGTACTTGTTTTCCTGATATGTATTCAAAAGAGAATCCACATTATCAAAAATTCCAGTAACAAAATGGGCGGGGCCGGAAAAGACCATTTGCCCCGCACCGACGCCATCCTTGATAAGCTGCTCCGGCAGCGACACGTTATCGCGGTCGCGGAGCGAGAACGAAATCAGCCCTACCAGAAGGATGACGCCCAACAGCAGCAAAATAAGCCGCTTGTTTGACAAAAAATGGAACATTACGGCAATCCTCCTTATTTATGTGATTGCAGGCGTCGGATCTGGTCGATGTTGTCGAGTGCTTTGCCGGTGCCGATCGCTACGCAATCAAGCGGATCATCCGCAATGAAAACAGGCATGTCTGTCTGGTCGGCGATCACTTTGTCGAGGTTCTTCAACAAAGCGCCCCCGCCCGTCAGCACGATGCCGCGCTCCATGACGTCCGCTGACAGTTCCGGCGGCGTCTTCTCCAGCGTGCGGCGCACGCCGTCGATGATGGCCATGACCGATTCTTTCAACGCTTCCGCAATCTCCGGCGCCGAAATTTCGATCGTCTTCGGCAGTCCCGTCAAAAGATCGCGGCCGCGGATATCCATTTTCATGTTCTTATCGGCTTCGGTGATCGTGCGCGCCGAACCGATTTCCATCTTGATCGCTTCCGCAGTACGTTCCCCGATCGTCAGGTTGTACGTTTTACGGATGTATTGGGTGATGGCCACGTCAAGCGCATCTCCGGCTACCCGGACAGATTCGCTCGTGACGATGCCCCCAAGCGAGATGACAGCGACTTCCGTCGTACCGCCACCAATATCGACGACAAGGCTCCCGGTAGGTTCCCATACCGGCAAGTTCGCACCGATCGCAGCTGCGAACGGCTCTTCGATCGTGAACGCTTCACGCGCGCCTGCTTGGCGCGCTGCGTCAATTATGGCACGTTTTTCGACAGAAGTGATGCCTGAAGGGACGCAGATCATGACGTTCGGCTTCGACATCGAGCCGCCCGCCGCTTTCAAAGCGCCTTTCAAGTAATACTGTATCATTGCTGTCGTCGTATCGAAATCCGCAATTACTCCGTCTTTCATTGGACGGATCGCGACGATAGACCCAGGCGTCCGCCCGATCATATTGCGCGCGTCGTTGCCGACTGCGACGATTTCGTCTGTCTTGGTATTTTTCGCCACAACTGATGGTTCGCGCAGCACAATCCCTTTATTCTTAATGAATACCAGTGTATTCGCAGTTCCTAAATCAATTCCTACATCCTTTGAGCCTATTCCAAACACGTCAAATCTTCCCTTCTTTATATGCCAAATTGCCATAGAGTGAACACAATACTACTCATTATAGACGATAAAGAAAGAAAGTAACAGTCCTACATGAACCCCTTTTCATTCAAAGAGATGAACTGATGGTCCCCTATGATGATATGGTCCAATAGTTCGATGCCGATGATGCTTCCGGCTTCCATCAAACGCTTTGTCACCGCAATATCTTCTGGCGACGGCGCCGGGTTGCCGGACGGGTGGTTATGGGCGCAGACAATCGACGCCGAAGAGCGCCGCACAGCCTCGCGGAAAATCTCGCGCGGGTGGACGATGCTCGCGTTCAGGCTGCCGACAAAGATCGTTTGTTTGTGCATTACTTGGTTTTTGATGTTGAGGAACAGGACAACGAAATGCTCCTGTTTTAGTGAAGTCATGTCCGCCATCAAATAATTGGCGGCATCTTTCGGGGACCGGATCGTGAATTTCTGGTCGGTCTGCTTGGAAGAAAGGCGGCGGCCGAGCTCGATGGCAGCAAGGAGCTGCACCGCTTTCGCTTGGCCAATGCCTTTGATGGATGTGATTTCTTCGATTGTCGCGTCTTTCAAGTGGTGGAGGTGTTCAAAATAAAGCAAGGTCCGGTTCGCGAGGTGCAACACCGATTCCTGCTTCGTGCCTGTGCGGAGCAGGATCGCAATGAGCTCCTGGTTCGACAAGCTCGTCGCTCCCTGGTTGATGAGCCGCTCGCGCGGGCGGTCGGCGGCATGGACTTCGCGCATCATCAGCGCCCCTTCTGGCAGCATTCCACACGGCTCCCTTCAATGCGGATATAGCCGGACAAGCTCAGCTTCTGGGCAAGTTTCGCAATCGGCAAGCCGACGACCGCGTTGTAATCGCCATTGATTTTCTCGACAAACAAGCCGGAGACGGTCTGGATGCCGTACGCGCCTGCTTTGTCGTACGGGTCTTCCGTATCGACGTACGCATTGATCCACGCTTCCGGCAGTTCGTAGAATGTTACCTGTGTCAGTTCGTGGAACGACTCTTCGCTCGCGCCTTTGATGATTGATACGGCAGTGATGACGTCGTGCGTCTTGCCGGACAGGCGCGTCAAATAATCGACCGCCTCTTCCCGGCTCTTCGGTTTCAGCAGGATTTCGCCGTCGAGGACAACGACCGTATCGGAGCCGATGACGACCGCTTCCGGATGGTGCTTGGCGATGTCTTTCGCTTTCAGGCGTGCGCATTCGATGACATAGCCCATCGCCGTCTGGTAATCCGCCGGATTCGGTTCGTCTTTCGGGCTTGGTTTGACGGTGAACTCGATGCCGAGCATCGCGAGTAATTCAGACCGGCGCGGCGAAGCGGATGCCAGGACGACCGATTGGTTGGCTGTAAATTTCATGGTTGGATTCCTCCCTTTTCTGTCATCATACCCAAAATTCATCCCTTTGCAAAATGCGCAAAAATGATTTTTGGCTGCATTTCAGGGAATAAAAAATGAGATTTGAGTCTATTACTCAGTAAGAAGCGATCCGCTGCGCGGTTTTAAAAATTTTTTTGAGTAAATGAAGAATTGCTTTTTATAGCCGCTTCGCCGCTTGGGGCATGGCTCTCGCCAAAAGCCAGGCAAAGACCGCCTGTCTTTTGGCTTCGCCTAGCCCACTGACGCGGCGGCGCTCTTGTACTGCTTCTATGAGACAGCTATGTATAAATAAAAAACTGCCAACCGCCTCAAGTGTTTGAGGCAGTTAGCAGCTCTTTCTAGAATATTGACTTATCCCCAGAAACCCATATACCAGGCGAGCAGTTCGGCTCCCCAGAAATAGGTGATGACGGCGCCGAGTGCAATGGACGGGCCGAACGGGACCGGCGTTTTTCGTCCCTGCTCTGATTTTTGGAGCATGAAGAGGCCGGCGATGGCGCCGATGAGCGACGCTAGGAACAGCGTCAGGAGCGTGCCGGACACGCCGAGCACCAGCCCGATGACGAAGAACAGCTTGATGTCGCCGCCACCCATACCTCCTTTTGAAACGATGGCGATCAACAGCAATAGCCCGAATCCGACAAGCGCACCGGCAATCGCGTCCCACCACGGATCAAGCGGAATAAAGAGACGCAACGCTAGAAGAACAATTCCTATCGGCAGCAGCACCTTGTCCGGAATCAGCATGTACGCGATGTCCGACACGGTGATGATGACTAGGAGCGAGACGAACAGGAGCGCGACAATGAGTTCCGGCGTGAAACCGAATTTCCAGAACGACAGAGCGAAGAGCCCGGCCGTGATGAACTCCATGAGTGGGTAGACCCAATGGATTTTCGCGCCGCACGTGCGGCATTTCCCTTTCAGGAACAGGAACGAAAACACCGGAACGAGGTCGAGTGCGGTCAGCCGGCGGTCGCATTTTGTGCAATGAGACGGCGGATAGGCGATCGACTCGTTTTTCGGCACGCGCAGTCCGACGACGTTATAGAACGAGCCGAAGACGAGCCCGAAAATGGAAAAGAAAACGGTATATGTGAGTGCCATGGGCTTCTCTCCTTAATAGGTGAATTAGTAATGGAAAAAGGAGAAATCAGAGTGATTTCTCCTTTTAAGGCCGTGCTGGAATAATCAAGTTCTGTCCGGTCTGAATCACATCCGACTCCAACTCGTTCGCTTCTTTGATCCGTCCCATGCCCTCGTTGTTGTTGAAATAGCGGAGCGCAATCGTATAGAGTGTTTCGCCTTTTTGCACTTTATGCGTCATCGCTGTCTGCGAACCGGCGACGTTCGGATTCGGCGCTTCTGTTGACGCACCGACCGAATCATCGTCCAAGTTCACTTCAACGTCTACTTCGACATCTGCATCGCCCACTGCCGGTTCCACTTCTTCTTCGTCCGCTAAATCCGTGCCGTCATTTTGCGGCAGCGGATTCAGTTTGCCGGCCGGCGCCGGAGCGTCGACTTTCGGAAGCGTGTCCGCTAGAGCAATTAGGTCCGGACGGTAATATGCGCTGAAGCTGAGCGTCACATCAAGAAGTTCATCTTCCTGATCCGCCGCTGTCACTTCATCACCCGCACTGAAGTCGATGTTCTCGACGATCATGATGCGCTTCATCGATTCGATTTCGTCGATGAACGTCGTGATCGCTTTGTAATCCGGGACTTCGATCGTCACGGATGTGTTGACTTGCTGCAAGTTCTCAAGCCCTTCAACTGGCACCGGAAGCGTCACCGCTTCTTCGGCAATCGCGATATCCGTCACCAAAGCGCCGGCCATCAATTCCGCTTGTTCGATCTGGAGAACGATTAATTCAGAAAGAGGTTCAACCGCAACTTTCTGTTGCAGTTCACTCGTGCTGATCTTTTCGCCTTCCGGCACTTCCTTCAGCTGCGCTTCTAAAGCCATCAAAACTTCACGCTCTGACATAAGCAATTGTTCCGCCTGGAGCTTAGCGTCTCGTGCCGGCCCATACATCATAAAGTAGGAATAAGCCGCTATCGCAAGTAAAAAGAGAATCGCTAGAAATATAAGTGCACGTTCTTTTTGGCGTTTTGTCATGCTGCTCATTGGCCTGACCCCTCCGTTCCTTCAGGAGTTGTCGTTGCCGGTGTCTCAGTTGGTGCAGGAGCAGCCGGCGCCTCTGGTGTTGCAGGTGTCGCAGGTGTCGCAGGTGTCGCAGGTGTCGCAGGAGTTTCTTCGTTCACTTCAACATTCACATCGACCTCTTCAGCAGGTGCTTCTGCCGGAGGTGCAGACGGATTGACCGGTTCCGCAATCACTTCACCTTCCGGTGTCAACGCTGGAACTCGTCCATCTACAAAAATCAATGTATACGTGGCGATATAACGAGGGTTCTGAAGTGGTGAATCTTCGTCGATAATCACCGTTTCTCCTTCAACCGTTTCGGTTTGAATATCTTCTTGGGTCACTGAATCAAGCGTTGCAGACTCGAGCATTTCGGAAGCTTTCAGCTGCGCAAGGTAATAAGCTGACTCACGAGCTGTATCGAATTGGACCGTCAAAATCGCCTGATCCATCCCGGTATAAGCGAAGCTATCGAAAAATCCGCGCTGTGGCAGCTTTGATACCAATTCATCGAGCAACGGAACCGTATCGAATTGATAGCTCTCTGCCCAGTCAACTGTCACTTTCAGCTGCTGTTCTTCATTCAAGCCTTGTGTCGCTTCCAGCTGTTCGCGAAGAAGCGCCTGCTCTGAAGCGACTTGCGCCGATTCAGCAGCAAGTGCCGCCTGCTCTTTTTCAAGGCCGTTTGCTAAAAACGCAAAAACGCCCCAAACGATTACGCCAAGCAATAAAATCGAAAGGGCCGCAATGACAGAGGCGGGGCGGTCCCGCTCCTTTTGCGGCAGTAAGTTAATATCGACAAGCATGTGCTACACCTCTTTCAGCGCTAGGCCAATGGCGCGGTTGAAACGGCCCGGAACACTTTTCTCGCTGTCAGAAGGAATGTCTTCGATGACAATCGGAGCGACCGGCAATAAGAAACGTTCTTCCAGGCGGGCCTGGAAGTTCGGCCAGTCATTGTATTCACCGTTGCAAATCACTTTCGTGATGCCGAATTCGCCTTCATTCATATTATAACGGTAAAAGTTCGCTAATTTCTCTGCTTCTTCTTCAACGATTTCCATGACCGATGCCGGATCTTCCGTAATGGAATTGTCAACATCGAATTCGACCGGACGCATGAAGAGCGGGAAATGTTCATGGAAAATCGACACCGTCATCTTCTTCGACTGGATGTCGATCATCATAATGTGCTCTTCTTCCGAGAAATCATGTTGGAGATAAGCCAATCTATATAGTGCAAGTGGGGTAATATCAGCGACGACCGCTTTCATTTTCGAACGGTCCAATGCTGTTTCATAATCGTTTATGACAGATTCCTTCGAAGCGATGATGATCACTTCCGGCGTCTCCGTATCGGTGTGATAAGGCACCACATCAAAGACGGGATCTTCGAATGGCAAGTAAAGCGTCGAACCGATTTCAATGAAGAAATGGCCTTTCAATTCATCGGCTTCAACATCTTCGGGGTATGGTACTTTGCGGATAATAACAAATTCGTCAGGGGCGAGGAATCGGACTGACTTCTTGGAGAGACCCCACTGATTGACAGCCTTATCGAGCATCGATTCCAGCGCTTCCATATCGACCACTTTCCCGTCTTCGATAATGCCGGGCGGAAGAAGGATCTCTTCCGCACAGCTCAATTCGATCGGGGAAACGGATTTCAAGTCGACATGACGGATCGCGTCTTCTTCTATAGTAATTGTCGCGACTCGCGCTTTCTTCGATAAGAACGATAAGGCCATTTTTTCAGCTCCTAGGTAAATAAAGATTATTATCTTGTTATTGTAACTGTTCCTACAACTTCTCCAGTTGCATTTCCATCAGAATTTGAGACTGCTGTAATATCTGCATTTGTAGAAGCGGAAAAGTCAAGTTTTACTCCTCCATCTTCACCGGCCCCAGTTATTGTATTCCCCCCAGAAACCTTAGCTACAGAAGTTCCAGCAGTTAATGAACCACCGTCTTGCAAATAGTCCGCAGCCAATAACTCGGTTACAGTTACTCCACTTGGGGCACTTGCATTATCCGTATAGTAAATGGTTGCTGCAGATAAAACATTCTGAGCGTCTGACTTAATTGCTCCAACACGACTGTTTTCAATGATATTACCAATCGCTGGAATAGCGATTGCTGCGATGATCGCGATGATAACGATAACTGCTAAAAGCTCGATTAACGTCATCCCTTTTTCGTTTTTCAACTTCTTCTGTAAGAATTTTTTCATTTCCATTTTCCCCCTCTTAATCAATTATTTTGTACTATGTTGAGTACACCTTTATTATATCAATAGTCTTGAATTAAACAATACTCTTTTTCAATTATTTTTGAAAATATTTCAAAAATTTTTAATAATATATACCTATAATTTATCTACATTCTGGAACATTTCAAACATTGGCATCATTATAGCTAGTATAATGGTCCCGACCAGAGTCGCTAGAACAACAATCATCAATGGTTCTATTAACGCTTTTAACCGGTCAGTCTCCGCTTCCACTTCTTTTTCATAGAATTCGGCTACTTTTGACAGCATGTGATCAAGTGATCCAGTCTGTTCTCCGATTGAAATCATATGAGGAATCAGCGGTGGAAACGCCCAGTGGCTTTTCATCGGTTCAGTGAGCGATCCGCCGCGTTCAAGTGAGTCGCGCGACGCAATGATCACTTTTGACATGACGGCATTGCCGACGACTTTCTCTGTCATCGTCATTGCTTGCAAAATCGGCACCGAGCTTGAGAATAACGAACTTAATGTACGTGTTAATCTAGCAAGCGCAGATTTTTTGAAAATTTTACCGAATATCGGCATGCGGAGAAGGAATGTATCTAATATAAATTTTCCACGTTCATTTCGTCTCATAACCCATAATACTCCTGCAAATATGAGCGCAGCCAAAACTAAGATGTACCAATACACTTTCACAAAATCACTGGCTCCCATAACGAACTGCGTCACAAGTGGTAATTCCCCTCCGAAACCTGCAAACATATCTGCAAACATAGGTACAATGGAAGCCAATAGGAAAATAACAACCCCAATTGCTATAACCCCAACAACTGCTGGATATGACATAGCCGATATAACTTTCTGCCGCGTTTGGTAAGCTTTATCATAATGCGTTGCCAATCGATCAAGCGATTCATCAATGTTCCCTGATAGTTCTCCGGCTCTTATCAAGTTAATTGTCAGCGGCTCAAAAATCTTCGGATATTTCGCAAGCGAATTGGAAAGCGAGTTCCCTTTCCGCAGTTCTTCATCGATTTCAACCAACGTTTTCCGCAATGCTTTTGATTCGGATTGTTGAGATAAAATTTTCACCGAGTCAACAATCGTCACTCCTGCACGCATAAGCGTTGAGAATTGACGCAAGAACATAATGAACTGGTCACGTTTAACTGGGTTGCCTAGCGTAATGTCTTTTTGGAGAGCGGTCGCAGGTATCTCACGAATATCAATGACCCGCACACCTTCATCTCGAAGCTTCTCGATCGCTTCGCGGCGATTGCCTGCCACCATGATACCCGACCGAATCTTCTTCCGATCGCGTCCTTCGTATTTAAAACGGGCCAAATTATTCCTCCCCCTCTAAATAAGGCTGAGCGATTTGGCGAGAGATCTTTCCTTTTTTAAGGAATTCTTGCACGGATGTCGACATCATATGCATACCGGCTGCGCGGTTCGTCAAGATGACGTTAGGAATTTGATGTACTTTTTCCGTGCGGATCAAGTTGGCGATGGCCGTATTGTTAATCAGTATTTCGGTCGCGGCCACGCGCCCTTTTCCGTCAACTGTCGGCAAGAGACGCTGGGAGATAACCGCTTTTAAGATGCCACCGAGTTGCGTTCGTACTTGTGATTGCTGGATAGGCGGAAAGACGTCAATAATACGTTCGATAGTCGAAGCTGCGCTCGAGGTATGGAGCGTACCCAGAACCAAGTGACCTGTTTCTGCGGCAGTTATTGCAGTAGTGATAGTCTCCAAGTCCCGCATCTCACCGACGAGGATAACGTCGGGATCTTGACGGAGCGCAGCGCGGAGACCATCGGCGAAGGACTGAGTATCGAAACCAACTTCGCGCTGATCGATGACGGACGTACCGTGCTTATGCATATACTCGATCGGATCTTCTAAGGTAATAATATGTTTCGTCATCGTTTCATTCATATGGCGGATCATTGCAGCAAGCGTGGTTGATTTACCAGAACCGGTCGGGCCAGTCACAAGAATCAAACCTTGGTGCGTCTCCGAAAGTTTTTTCAAGGTATCCGGCATATTCAGATCATCTACGCTTGGAACTTTCGTCGGAATCATCCGGAATGCATGCGAGATTGACCCTCGCTGATGGAATGAGTTCACACGGAAACGTGCAACGCCTTGGATGGAGTAGGAATAATCCATCTCGCCTTTATCAAGAAATTTCTCCCATAAGACTTCCGGCATCAGGACGCGGGCAATTTCTTTCGTCAAATCTGGCATGACTTTTTCTTCGCCGTATTGCTTTAAGGTTCCGTGCATGCGGAAAACTGGCGGGACGCCGACTGTTAAGTGAACGTCTGAAACCCCTAATTCTTTGGCAGCAGTAAGTATTTTATCAATATAAGCAGTAGGCATAGGCTAATCGATCATGGCAACGCGCAATACTTCTTCTGTCGTTGTCATGCCCTCCTTTACTTTTAATAAGCCGTCGTCGATCAAAAAGATGGTTTTGTTCTTGATAGCAATTTCCCGGATTTCCGCTGCGGTTCCGCCGCGGTTGATAATGTCTTTCATCGGTTCATCGACAACCAGCACTTCGTGGATTGCCATCCGGCCGCGGTAGCCGGTCATATTGCACTGCGAGCAGCCTTTGCCGCGCGCCACGAAGTCAATGGTGATGCCGCGTTTTTCAAAGATATGTTTTTCGCGAGAAGTTGCAGGCTGGAGCTCGCGGCAATCACGGCAGACCCGGCGGATCAAACGTTGGGCGACGACCGCGTTGAGCGACGCGGTTACCAGGAACGGCTCGATGCCCATGTCCATTAAACGAGTAATCGAAGCGATCGAATCGTTCGTGTGGATCGTGCTCAAGACCAAGTGGCCAGTGAGTGACGCCCGGATGGAAATCTCCGCTGTTTCTTTGTCACGGATCTCCCCGACCATGACGATGTCAGGATCCTGGCGCAGGATGGAACGCAGCCCAGCGGCGAACGTCAAGCCGACGTTCGAGTTCACCTGGATCTGGTTGATGCCTTCGAGCTGATACTCGACCGGGTCTTCAACTGTAATGATGTTGACTTCTTCGCTGTTGAGTTTATTGAGTGCGGCGTAAAGGGTTGATGACTTACCGGAACCGGTCGGCCCTGAAATAAGGACGATGCCGTTTGGCTTGTCAATTTCCTGCATAAACCGCTCCATATTCGTTTCGTTGAAGCCGAGCTTCGAGATATCGGTCAAGTTATTGCTTAAGTCGAGAATCCGCATGACGATTTTCTCACCGAACACTGTTGGCAGCGACGATACCCGGAGGTCGATTGCCCGAAAATCGACATTTGTTTTGATGCGCCCATCCTGCGGCACCCGGTTCTCGGTGATGTCGAGGTTCGCTAAGATCTTGATGCGCGCAGTAACCATTTGCTGCATATTCTTTGGCAGCGTACGCTCTGTGCGCAGCGTGCCGTCGATGCGGTAGCGCACCAGGATTTTATTCTCCTGCGGATCGAAATGCACATCGCTCGCTTTTAGGCTCACGGCAGTAGAAAGGATCTGGTTGACGAGACGCACAATCGGTGCGTCGAGGTCGTTCAGGTCTTCCTGCTGCTCGTCCATCTGCGGCAAGTCTTCCATCATTTCGTCGTACGATTCTTCTTCGTAGTATTTCGCGATCGTCTTCATGATGTCTTCTTTCGACGCGATCGCTGGTTCGATCTGGAAACCGGTCGTCAGGCGGAGATCGTCGATTGTGAAAAAATCCGTTGGATCGGTCATCGCGATAAATAACTTGTCGCCTTCCGTTTTCAGCGGCACGAGTGATTTCCGTTTCGCAAAATCTTTCGGCACCACGTTGAACAGTTTCGGGTCGAACGGATAGCGGAACAGCGAGACATGCGGGATGCCCAGCTGGACTTCGAGCGTTTCGATCAATTGCTGTTCGGTGATGAGCCCGCGTTGAAGCAGCGCGTCCCCCAGTTTCTGGTCGGACTGCTTCGCGTCGAGCGTGCCCTGAAGGTCCCCTTCTGAAATGAGCCCCATCTCTATTAATATGTCGCCTAGTCTTTTTCGAGTTCTTGCCAAAACTTTTCCCCCTCAAAACCGGTTAAGGATTGATGCTGTTGCCGCCTTTATCATAAGCCGGATCTTTTTCTTCATCGTCCTTATCCGTATTTCCATCGTGCACGCCGTCGCCGTCGATATCGGTATAGCCCGGCCAGCCTGGCTGCGGTATTGTCGTCGTGCCGTCATGCTTTCCGTCTCCATCAAGGTCGATAAATCCTGGCTGCCCCGGCTGCGGCGTAGCAGGTGTGCCGTCGTGGACGCCGTCGCCGTTTTGGTCGATGAATCCAGGCTGTCCTGGCTGCGGCGTTGGCGTTGTACCGTCTGACGTATCATCATGAACTCCGTCGCCGTTCGTATCCACAAAACCGGGTTCTCCTGGTTTCGGTGCTGTTCCGGTTGCCGGCGCTTCTGCTTTAACAGTCAGCGGGTACACTTCAACAATATGGACTGGCGGATAAAAGTCGGTCGATACTGTTTCGACTTCCATTTCCTGCCCGTCAGCTGTAATCGTACGGATGACATTCAAGCGGAGGCCGTTGCGTCCGGTTTCTTCGACCACTTTGCCGGAAGTTACAAACGCACTGTATTGCTTGATTAAACGCGGTTTCACTTTGTCTTCTTTACCTGTCGTAATTTGGTAATCATAGACGAGCGGATAGCCGTTCAGGGCTGCGCCGATTGTTGAGCTGTCGAGCGACATGCCGAGCGTGAACGAGCTCGCGTTTGGATTCGTGAAGACGAAATCGACGCCAAGCTGGCGGTTGATCGCCGCTTCGTGTCCAATCGGAATGGCGGTCGGAGCCGTTGCCCCAATGCTGCGCTCATCCACTAACAAGTTGGTTTTTAGAACAGCTGAGTAAATGGCGGATGCGATTTGGGATAATTCCGCATCCGTGATATTAGACAGCTCTACATTCGCCAAGAAATCCAGGAATGAAAAGGTAGCGCCCGGCTCCAACACAAACCCGTTAAGCGATTCGGCAATGACGAACGCATCCTTGCTTTCGATACTGTGCGTAAACGCCGCTTCTGCAACAGTTTCTTGTTGTAGGGCAAGCGTATCATCGCTGATCGTCACCCGGGACTGCTTCTGGCCGGAAGCCAGAGCTGCTTCCAATTTTGTGTTTATGGTCTCTACATCGGCATCTGAAAATGCCGCAACCGGAAATTGCTCCGCTAGGAATTTAGCTGTCGTTGCTGCGGACAGATCATAGACAAATTGATTCTGTGTGCCGTCTTCTGCGCCCGCCACTGTTTCATCCAGCAGGATCTGTGCTGAGTCCAATGGATACGGCACAGTGACGTCCTGATAGGTAACCAGAAGTTCTGCGCCTTGGCGCCATGATTCAACCTGGCCGCCGAACAAGAGCTTCGCATCTGCAAGTTCCATGTTCGAAACATCGGTCGTGCCAATATACGTGTTGTCTCCGAACTCTTCGGTCGGGAACAGCCACGTGTCTACGGCAAAAGCGCCCGCGTTGGCCGCTCCAAAGAACACCACGCCTGACGCTAATATAGAAGAAAACGTAATTCCGAATGCTTTGTTGTCCATCTTACCGCTCCTTACCGACAGGCTGAATCGATTGCATGCCGTAAGGCTCTTTCGGCATTTCTTCATCGTCAGGCACTTTGATCGTTTCTCTTATTTGAATTTTTTCAGGTTGCATAGTTGTCCGGCTAGCTGGAACGGTTTCGCGTTCTTCCACGGTCTCACGTACAGAAACCATCTGCGGTTCCGCAATTCGCTCAGGCTCCATTGGTGGAGCTTTTTCAATATCGATTTTATTCTCTGTTGAAGCAGTTGCCTCGATTTTCTGCGGCTCCGCTTTTTGAGCCAATTTCTTCGCTTCCGCTTGGCGGCGTTCTTTCCGTTCCTCTGCCTCGCGTTTTTTCTCAAGTTCTTCCCGCTCGTCAAGCTTCATGTAAACCATGGCGGCTGCGAGCGACACTGCGACAATTGCGAGAATTGTCAAATACCAGGCGAATCCGTTTTGCAGCGTGATGCCTACTGCAGCAGCGGCTAAGCCTCCGCCTGCGATGGTCATCTTTTTCGCCAACGGTACGCTTTTAAACTGGAAGAATGCGAACGCCAGGACAATTGCAGCTATGATGAGTAAAAATAGAAAACGTATCAAAACGTAACCTCCAATATGTTGGTGTAACCGAATCTCTTATTGCTTAGTATTCCACTTCGAAATCAAAATCCGGTTCGAGTACGTTCGGCACTGCCACTTCAGTGGAATCGATAATCGTTTCTGACAACGTAACATCGCAAGCAGCAAGGAAGGTCGTATAATCCGACATGCGTTTGACGAATTGCGTAGTCCGAGCTGGATCATTTACATAGCTGTTCCCATCTTTAGATTTGAGAATAAAGTTTTTGCTGGCATCTCTCGAATAATAGATCATAGTTCCGCTATTGCTGAACTTGACTTCTTCAGCCAGTCGAGTCAAGTCTGCCGGCAGAATGCGATCGATGTCGACGCAGAGCTTCGAGTAGTTATCGATTTCGAAATTCGAGCCCCATTTAAGTGCAGAGTCGGATTCCGTCGTACCGGTTTTTCCAAGGATGAGTAAATTCGTATAGTAAAGGTTTTGGATATTGCTTCCAACATTCAACTCCTTGACGATAACGATTTGCCGCGAACCGTTTTTCCCAAGATTGATCAAGTTATTTCCGGATGCCAATTGACCGTTAACGATCAAATTTGAATTGATTAGATTGTTCATGTTGTTAAATGCATTTGTATCAGTTGAATCAATTGATAAGGTGAGGCCTTTTAGGTCCAAGCTATTGCAATTTCCTGGGCAGACATTGCTTGCGAAATCATCCGTAAACACTTTAAAGTCTTTCGGATTTAACCCTTTTGCAATAAGCGAGTTCAGGATGTCCGTCAGGTTCTCCCCTGCTGCAAGTTTGCATTCATACACCGGTGACGGGCGTACTTCTCCCGGATTCAAGGGACGAGTTAATTCAGTCAAAAGTGCTGTACAAGAAATCGTCGGTTCTGCGACATCAAAAATATCGGTATAAGTCACATTAGGATTGGTTGTATTAATGACGGTTTCGATTGTGAGTGCTTCACTCGGATTCAGGAAAGTATCAGGTACCTGGATATTGAAAAGCGCTGTCAAATCCTTCGAGATTGTATCAGACATACCTGAAGCCACCAAATCGACTTTGACTTTCTTGACTGCATCCGGATCGGTAGTTACGGTTCCAGTCGAATCGACTGTTGCTCCAGCTGCTGAGGAGACGGCGTAGGAAATCTGTTCTGCCGTGAATGGCTTGACAGGCGTTCCTGCGGCGAGTGCGTTAAGCTCATTCACTTTAGCTAAAATCTTTTGGATATAGAGCGCACGCATGTCTTCATCAATTTGATCTTCGATAATATCAATTTTTGCATCGCTGTCGCATCGTGTTTCGCGAGGTGGCTGGATGCAGGAAATCAGATCATTGATTCGCAATTGAGTTTCTGCTGACACATCCAATTTGATCAGTTCTAATTCACGCTTGAAATCGGCTGTATAATAACGGACGCCCATTTCAGCTGAAGCTACCGACTGGTTAGTGGTGTCTACTGTTTTTTCCTGTTTTGCGTTGCTTAATGAACCTGCCATAAATGTTGCTGATATGCTTAAAAAGAGCACAATGATTAACAATACTATTAATAATGCATAGCCTTGCTGGTTTTTTAGCTGCTTCATCTCATATTCTCCTCCGATTCTACTGAGTTATAATCCTGGTTAATTTTGTATCAAGGGTAACTTTATTATTAGGATTGTTTAAGTCTGTAAGAACCAAGGTGATTTTTGTATGAGCAGCTTTCGGCTTCAGGTCCAGCACTTCATCAACTACACTGTCGTGCGAGTCAATGACAGTGGTATTTACGACTGTCCCCGTATAGTCATAGGTTTGATCAATCGTTGTTACCGAGCAAGCTCCTGTTTTATCACAGGAGTTAATTTTCAATTGATTACCTTCAAATAGAAGGGAATATTTTTCACTCCTGCGGTGTTCGTTCGTTAGGGTCGTCATGATCAAGTTTGCGCTTTGCTGGAGTTTGGTTTTCTCGGTTTCGACCGCAGTGTGCTTGAATCCGATGGATAAAGCAGTCCAGGCAATGGCGGCAATAGTTGCTACGAGAGCAAGTGCAGCAAGCACTTCCACAAGCGAAATGCCTTTTTGATTGTTAACTGATTTAAAGTTCCAGTTTTTAAGGTCCAATTGGTTCAACCGCCTCGTAAGAAAGAAATGAAAATGTTTCACTGCTGAGCTGATAGGTCCCAGGCGAAATATCGTTTTCCTTAAAGACTTTCAAATGGGTCCGGTAGAGTTTGATCGGTTCCAGTTTGGCGCACATGCCTGCTGCCGGCGGGGTTCCGATAACTGCTGGATTAAGATACGTTTCGCAGTTCAGATAGATATCTGCTTCATAGCGATAATCAGTTTCTTTTCGATACGTCGCCATTGTGGCAGTCCGGGAAACCAGGTTATAACCTACCAATGCCATTTCATCGTCCATTTTCGTTTCCGATAAATAATCCGGCAATCCTGTGTCAGGGGTCACCGCACTCGGGACAAGCACCTTCTGCCATTTGTTGGCCGCAACGATATTGGCCATTTCTTCCCTCGCCAAGTTCATGGTGTCGAGTTTAGCTTCTGTCTTAGCATTGAAAAGCGTCATCTGCGGGAAAATGGTCATGATGCCGACAAAGACGATGCCGAGTATCGCCAGCGCCGCCAGCACTTCTATGAGTGTTAACCCTTTTTCATTCCTCAGAGCTTTCATTCCCATCCTCCCGTTCTTCAGCATCCCCATATATGCCGTTTTCTTCCTTTTAAAACATTCTTTCTCTCTAATCTCATCATATGCTTATTATTACATTATATTTAGAATCTTGCACTGTTTTATTACAGGAAAATGTATTCTTTTTACTATTATTTTTAACAATAGTAACACTTTTAATAGGAAAAAAGACTATGAAACAGGACACGCCCCTGTTTCATAGTCTTATTTTGCGTATGCTGCTACTTTATTGCGCCCGGCTTGCTTGGCGCCGATATATAATGCGCGGTCGGCATTGCGGATCAGGGCATTCGGCTCATCGCTGTCGTCCGGCGCCGTGGAGACGCCGATGCTGAGCGTGATGTGGACGGCCATGGCCATGCGTTCCGCGCCTAAATCATTCTTGATCATAAAGTCATGCTTCTCGATTTTCTTGCGGAGCGCTTCTGCGAACAGCATCGTCAAATCTTTTCCGTAGTTCGGGAACAGGATGACGAATTCTTCGCCGCCGTAGCGGGCGACCGTCCCTTCGTTGCCGACTTCGGCTTCGAGTATTCTGGCCAGTTCAATCAGGATGTCGTTGCCGCTTTGGTGGCCGTACGTATCGTTGATGCTCTTGAAATGGTCGATGTCCATCATGACGAGCGACAGGTTCTTCAAGTCGCCCCGCTTCACGCGGTTCATCGTCTTCTCGAGCAGTTCATCTAAGTAGCGGTAATTATAAAGCCCGGTCAAGCCGCAGCGCTCGCTTTTCGCAATCGCTTTTTGTACGTAGCCTGCTTTCTCAAGCGATACGGCGAAGTACGTGCTCAGGATATCGAGAATCTGGAGCTGATGGTCGACATAGGCGTATTTCTCGCGTGAGGCAATCAGCAGTACGCCTTCGATTTTATTGTTCCTAGCGACCGGCGTACACATGATGCTTTCGGCGTCGTCCGGGATATAGCCGCTCGCAATATCCGCCCATTCCTTCTTCTTGTTGTAGCTGACCGAAGTGCCGGTGACGACGACGTTGCCGCCGATGCCTTTATTGTACCGGACAGCCGGGACGTTCAAGTCGACAAAGCGGTTGTCCTCGTACATGCGCAGCATCTGCAGCTGGCTGTCGCGGTAATCGATGACGTAGGCGTAATCGCTTTTGAGCAGGTCGGATACCTGGATAACGAACTGGTCGAGCACTTCGTCGGTCGACAGGCGCGCGGCCAGCTGGTGGCCGATCTCCCCTGCCTTCTTCAGGTCGATATTGACTTTCTCGGAGCTGCTGTACATCTGCAGGAGCCCGGCGACCATGAGGAACGGGATGCCGAGCAGGAGAAGTGCGGCCCAGCCGATATAGGCTTCCGTGATGTAGAGCGTAATGGCATACGGGAAGACGAGCAGGGTGATGGCAAAATCCCAGATGGTATCGAGCGAGAAGAACGATTTGTCGTTGCCCATAATGGCGTCGTCCAGGTACAAGAAAAGATGGTTGGCCACGATGGAGACGATTTCGTAGATCATGCCGAACGCGATGACGTGGACCAAATCGAGCGAGCCGATTTCCCCGCCGAGCTTCATGTACGTCATACCGGCGATGATCGAGACGACAAAGAACATCAGCGAGTTGAACGGCAGGCGCTGCGAGTGCGGCGCGGAACTGCGGCTTCTGAAGAGGAGCACCAGCACGGTCAGCTGGGACAGCAGCACTTCAGCGAAGATGCCGTATTTCAGAAACAGCGCAATCGTCACGCATTGCACGAGGTACATCGGCGTGCCGTTGATGTTAAGCGGCATCAGCGAAGTCAGGATGGCCAGCACCGTGAAGGCCAGGACGTTCCAGGCATCCATCTCGGGAGGCGGGTAGAACTGATAGGTCAAATACAAACCGGCCGGGACGATTGCTGCCCAAAGAAACCAAAGGACCATGCTTCGCTTATTTATCTGTTGCATGCCATCTTCTCCCTCTTTATGTGTTTTTCTAGTATGCTGTCGGTCAAGGTTGGTTTTTAAAGTTTTGGAGCATGTGGAAATCCTGTTTCTTCAAAGCGGACAGGAAATACAGCGAACCCGTGACTATTGTCACTTCTTTTTTGTTTGGTACAGGTAATATATCATATAATGTTTTAATTGTCTTTATTTTACTTCTATTTTGTGAAAATAAAATATTAGAAGATATTTCCTTTTCATTTCCAAAATCGACGAACGTAAAATGGTCGCTGATTTCTTCCAAAAGGCGTAGGATCGCCTGGTAATCCTTGTCTTTCATCAGGCCCATGACGACATGGATATTTCGGTCCGGATACGTTTCCTTCACCGTGTCGACAAGCGCCCGGATGCTTGCTTCGTTATGGGCGCCGTCGAGGATGACGTCCGGATACAGCTCCTGGAAGCGGAACGGGACAGTCGTTTCGATGAGCGCCCTTTCCGCTTTGGCAGGATCGAATGAAAACCCAAGCAGTTCCTGCGCCGCTTCAAATGCGAGGCAGGCATTCCATTGCTGGTGCTTCCCTTTCTGCTTGAGCGGGAGCGCGAGCGGCACCGAGGGCTGGATGAGGTCAGCATGGAGCGCTTTTGCAGTTTCTTCTATAATATAGAGCGCTTCCGCAGGCAGTTGCCCGACGATGATTGGTTTCCACTTTTTTATAATTCCTGCTTTATGGAAAGCAATTTTTTCCAACGTATCCCCGAGGAAAGCCGTGTGCTCAAGCGAAACCGATGGAATGATGGCGATTTCCGGGTCGATGACATTCGTGCTGTCAAAGCGCCCGCCCATCCCCGCTTCGATGATTGTGAAGTCCGGTGCCGCTTCTTCGAAGATGAGGAATGCCGCCGCCGTCAGCAATTCGAAATCGGTGAGCGGCGTTTGGACGCGGGCGAGCCGCTCCATCGCTCGGTCCATTTGCTGCAGCGTGACCGGGATGCTGTCGAGCTGGATCTGGTCGTGCAAGTCGAGGATTGCCGGCGAGAAAAAATTGCCGACCGAATAGCCGTGCGCTTTTAGGATATTTGCCAGAAATGCGGACGTCGAGCCTTTGCCGTTCGTGCCGGCGATATGTATGTATGTTCCTTTTGTTTCGGGGTGGTCCAGTTCGGCCAAGGCAGAATGAATCGCTTCGAGTCCGGGTTTGATTGCCGAATCGGTGTGGATCTGCCATTTCTTTTTGTATTCATCGAGTCCGTTTATCATTTTTGGCCTTCTTTCTGCGTGAAACGTGATACACTTTTTTGAGACTTATTATATCATGAAGGTGGAGTAGAAATGACAACTTGTTGGGTTATTTATAACGGCAGCCTGGTTTCCGATAAATTCGCAGACCAGGCGCACCTCGTTGCGGAAGCGGCTGAGCGCGCCGGCGTATCCGTGCGCATCCTGAAAAATTACGACGTGATGATGGACCTGTCGGCTGAGGCCGCCCTGCCCGACTTCGCGGTGCTGCTCGACAAGGACATCCTCCTCGGCTATTTCCTGAAAAGCCGCGGCGTGCCTGTCTATAACGACCCGGCAATCATCGACCTGTGCGACAATAAAGCCACGCAATACATCCGGCTTGCGGCGTCCGGCCTGCCGATGCCGAAGACGATCGTCGCACCGAAAGTCTACCCGAACTTCTCGATTCTGGATTCCGGCTATTTCGAGCGTGTGATTGGCGAACTCGGCTTCCCGATGATCATCAAGGAAGGCCACGGCTCGTTCGGCATGAAAGTGTACTTGATTGAAAATGAAGACGCGTTCTACGAAAAAGTGGAATCGCTCCGCGGCATCGATTTCGTGTTCCAGGAATTCGTCGAATCGAGCCGTGGCCGCGACATCCGCGTCAACATCGTCGGCGGCAAGATTGTCGCGGCGATGTACCGCCATTCGGAAACGGATTTCCGGGCGAACATCACCAACGGCGGCACCGCTTCCCCGGTCGAGTTGACCGATACTCAGGCAGCGCTCGCGCTTGCAGCGGCCGAGTCGGTCGGTGCGGTGTTCGCCGGCGTCGACCTCCTGTTTGATAAGGACGAAGCGCCGCTTGTGTGCGAAGTGAACGCTGCCGCCCATATCCGCAACATCCTGAACGTAACCGGCATCAACGTCGCAGATGCGATGATCTCATATATACTGGAGGACTTACGATGATCCTATTGTATGAAACGGAAGATTCAATCCGCAACGCCGGGTTTATTGAAGAATTGCAGCGCTTCGGCGACTTCGACCTGCTCGTTTGGGACGATTGGTCAAAGTCCGGCCAAGTCGAGCTCGCTTTGCAGCTGTCCGGCAAAATGGTGCTTTACCGCGTCCGGCGCCCGGAAGCGGCACGGCTATTGGAAGACAGCGGCGCCTACCTCGTCAACCGCGCGGAAGTCAACCGCATCGCCAACGACAAAGCACACAGCTTCCAGCTGCTCGCGGTCATGGGGCTGCCCGTCATCCCGACGTACACGCAGCCGAGCGCCTACCCGTGCATTATGAAGAAAGTCGACGGCTTCGGAGGTTCGGACGTCACCGTGGTGAATTCTCCTGACGATTTGCCGGAAGACCTTTCCAGCTACATCTTCCAGCCGGTCATCGAGCATACCGCCGATGTGCGTGCGTATGTCATCGGCAACGAGGTCGTCGGCGCCGTGAAACGCACGCCTGTGGGCTCGTTCAAAGCGAACTACTCGCTCGGCGGCTCGGTGGAGAAATTCAAGCTTGATGCCGAACAGGAACAAGGCGTGCTGGAAATCGCCCGGGCACTCAAGAGCGATTACATCGGCGTCGATTTCCTGCTCCTGCCGGACGGCCGGCACCTGTTCAATGAAATCGAGGACCCGGTCGGCGCGCGGTCGTTCTACGAGACACACGACGAAAACATTGCGGAGCTCTTGGTGGATTATTTGAAGGACCTCGAAAAGGAACGGCCGTTTCGGGTGAAAGAGTAAAATACGAATTGTGTCCGTGCCTGGCACGCGATCAATTGGTTTTGCGGTCCGCCCCTTTGGCGGGCTTTTTTGTTTTGTGCGGGAGGTCATCTGGCGGAGTGTCGATTAAATCTTGAATAGTGTCGATTAAATTTCTAATAGTGTCGATTAAAATGCTAAAAATGTCGATTAAATCTCGGATAGTGTCGATTAACGGGCCAAGAGGATCGATGAAATTTAATTGAAGTTCCTCCACTGAAAAACTGGCTGGCTCGTAAGGTTTTATTCCTTCTATTGAATAACCCCGGCATAATCGGGTAATTGGTTTAAAGAATCAAATTTTTTAGGAGGACTTTCATGAAAATACAAGCAGCCGTGACACACGGCCTAGGCGAAGAGTTTAAAATGGAAGAAGTTGAACTGAGCGAACCGAAAGCACATGAGATACTGGTGAAGATTGTAGCAACGGGCGTCTGCCATACGGACGCGGTCGCAAGAGATTTGGGCTTGTCGCCGTTCCCGGCGGTGCTCGGCCATGAAGGCTCCGGCATCGTGCAGAAAGTCGGCTCGGCGGTGACGACGATCGAGTCGGGCGACCACGTCGTGCTGTCGTTCGCTTATTGCGGGCATTGCGAAAACTGCCTGACGGGTCACCCGACCGTCTGCCTGAATTTCAACGACTTGAATTTCGGCGGCAAGATGCAGGACGGCACCCACCGCATCCACCAGGACGGGCAGGACGTCTCGACGTTCTTCGGCCAATCTTCGTTCGGCACGTTTGCGGTGACCAATGAACGCAATGTCGTCAAAGTCGACCGCGAAGTGGACTTGGCGCTGCTCGGTCCCTTAGGCTGCGGCATCCAAACCGGCGCCGGGACGGTGTTGAACCGTTTCAAGCCGGAGTTCGGTTCGTCGATTGCGGTGTACGGAAGCGGTGCAGTGGGCTTGAGCGCCGTCATGGCCGCAAAGATTGCCGGCTGCCTCAACATTATTGCGGTCGACATTCACGACGAACGGCTGGAGCTTGCGAAAGAACTCGGCGCGACGCATACCTTGAACAGCAAGAACGTCAACGTCGTCGAGGAAATCAAAAAGATCACGAACGGCGGCACGCATTATGCCGTCGAGACGACTGGAGTCCCTCCTGTCGTGAAGCAGGCGATCGACGCGCTGCGTCCGCTCGGTTCGTGCGCGATTGTCGGCGTAACGCCGGAGATCACATTTGACGTCCACAACGACATCATGGCGGAAGGCAAAACAGTGATGGGTGTCATCGAAGGCGACTCGATCCCGCAAGTGTTCATTCCCCAGCTTGTGGCTTATTACAAGCGCGGCCTATTCCCGTTCGACAAGCTGGTGAAAGTGTACGATTTCGAAGCGATCAACGACGCATTCGAGGATTCGAAAAACGGCTCTACCATTAAACCGATTGTGAAGATCGGCTAGACGAAAAAGCGCTCCCGAGGGTTTCGGGAGCGCTTTTGTGTTTGATTATGAAGTCAGTTCGAAGCCGACAACGCAAATTGTATGTGTGCCAGGCACACACGCAATTCCCGGACTTTTCCAGGAGTGCTTTCGTGCTTGGTTATGAAGTCAGTTTCAAGCCGACGACTGAAGCGAGGATCATGGCGATAAATAGGATCCGCTTCCAGTCTTTCGATTCGCCGTACATGAACATGCCGACGAGCGTCCCGCCGACCGTGCCGATGCCGGTCCAAACGGCATAGGACATGCCCATCGGCAAGGTTTCCATCGCGAGCCCCAGCAAACTGAAACTCACCGCAAAGCCGCCGACGAGGACTGCATAGGAACTGATTGTTTTGTATTTGACCGCGCGGTTCATGCCGATGACCCCCAGCACTTCAAACCCGCCTGCCAATATCAGATAGACCCAAGCCATATCACATTACCTCTTCTTTCTTGTCGGGATCCGCCGTGACGAGCTTCAAACCGATCACGCCGGCCAGCAGCATGCTGATGAAGAACACTTTCGACCAGCTGAAAGGCTCCCCGAAGACGATCATTTCAACGATGACCGTACCCGCTGTGCCGATGCCGGTGAACACCGCATAGGCGGTCGCGACCGGCACTTTCTCCAGCGCCTTCAGGAGCACGACGAATGAAACAACGATCAGTGCCGCGACGGCAAGCCACGCAAGCCAGCTTGATGCGTATTTCAACCCGATTGCCCAAAGTATTTCAATAATGCCCGCTATGATAACAAGCATCCACTGTTTGTTCATATTTGATTCCTCCGCAACTCTTTTCAATCTTTGGCGATTCCACGCCAGTAGAAATGCCAGGACGCTTCCAGCCGTCTTTTCGTCCGGTCGGGTCCGCCGTAAAGCATCTCCACAAATACACCGTCAAGGACACCGAGGAAAGCCGCTGTCGCTTCTTTGGCATCGATTTCATTGCTCAATTCGCCTTCCCTTTGCGCCGCTTCCATGAGCGGTTCGAGCAATTCCTCGAGCTTGTCCAGATAGGCATAGACCTTCCCCATCACCTCATCGTACAGATGGGCCGGCGGGAAAAATGAGATGCGCAGCCAGAACTTGGTCGCAGCGTTTTGATCGTTCCGCTCCTTATGATATAGAAGGAAGTCATACAGGAACTCCTGGATGGGCCGTGCTTTATTTTGTTCAATAAACGCGGTGACCGATTCGATCTCGCTTTCGACTACATCGCTGAAGACCTGCAGGAACAATTGGTCCTTCCCTTTGAAATGGGTGTAGATGGACTGCTTTTTGATGCCGACGTCGTCAGCGATATGCGCCATCGACGTGCCGTCAAAGCCGTGTTCTGCAAAGCGGTTCAGTGCTGCTTGCTTGAGTTGATCCAGTGTCATGATTTCACCCTTCCGAACGTTCGTCAGGTAACTATAACAAATGATTTTGTGGGAGTCAACCGAAGAGGATTGGTTCTGGGCTTTGCGGTCAATTCAAGAAACATCGATAGAAAATCGAGAAACGTAGATAGAAAGCTGAGAAACGCCGATAGAAACGGTTGAAACATCGATAGGACCCATGCAAACAATCGATAGAAAAACTTTTAACGCCGGTAGAATCCTCCCGCCCTTCCTCTTTTTCGCTTTTCGCCGGGGCGAAAAGCCGGCATTCGGGTTTTGGGTTTCTTTCTGGAGAAGTGGAACGATGAATAAACGCCGCAAAACGATGAAAGAACTTCTTGAAACGATAAAAGAAGACGCATGAAACGATGAAAGGATCTATAAGAAGTGATGAAAGAAAACTCTTCTTTAAAGTCGTCGGCTCTATACGCTCAAAAACCTTCTAAAAAGAACACTATCGATAGGATCCACTCAAACCCTCGATAGAACCCTCCACCCCTTCCTCTTTTTCGCTTTTCGCTCTGGCGAAAAGCCAGCATTCGGCTCTTCCACGCAAAAAATGCGGCCAAACCCGATACAGGGTTTGGCCGCATTCCAACTTACAGGTTCTTCAATTCTTCGATGCGCTTTTCTACCGTCGCGTGCTTCTCGAGGTAGTCGGCTTCTTTTTTGCGTTCTTCGGCTACTACCGCGTCCGGCGCTTTAGAGACAAAGCGTTCGTTCGACAGTTTACCTTGGACGAGTTTCACTTCTTTCGCCCATTTCTCAAGTTCTTTGTTCAAACGTGCAAGTTCCGCGTCAATGTCGAGCAGGCCTTCAAGCGGCATGAACAGCTCGGCGCCTGATACTACTGCGGACATCGATTTTTCCGGTGCTGCGATGTTTTCGCCGATCGTCAATGTTTCCGGGTTGCAGAAACGTTCGATGTACGCGGCATTCGCTTCAAGCACGGCGTGGATGTCCGCGTCTTTTGCTGAAATCGTCAATGGCACTTTCTTGCTCATCGGCGACTGCACTTCTGCGCGGATCGTGCGGACGGCTGTAATGATGTCCATCAACAGCTTCATGCTTGATGACTGGCTTTGGTCTGTCAACGACTCGTCGACTGTCGGCCAAGCGGCAACCGTAATTGATTCGCCTTCATGCGGCAGGTTCTGCCAGATTTCTTCTGTGATAAACGGCATGAACGGATGCAAGAGGCGCATCGTGTTATCAAGTACATAAGCGAGAACCGAACGCGTCATTTTCTTCGCGTCTTCGTCTTCTCCGTACAATGGCAGTTTCGCCATCTCGATGTACCAGTCGCAGAAATCATCCCAGATGAAGTTGTACAGCGTGCGGCCCACTTCGCCGAACTCGTAGCGTTCCGCTAATGAAGTCACTTGCTCGATGGTTTCATTCAAACGGGTCAGAATCCATGAATCCGCAACCGAACGTTTGCCGGAAAGATCGATCTCTTCATACGTCATGACTTCCATATTCATCAATGCAAAGCGGGAAGCATTCCAGATTTTATTCGCAAAGTTCCAGATGGATTCCACTTTCTCCATTGAGAAGCGAAGGTCCTGCCCTGGGCTTGATGCTGTTGCCAGGAAGTAGCGCAGCGAATCCGCTCCGTATTCCGCGATAACGTCCATCGGGTCAACGCCGTTGCCGAGCGATTTCGACATTTTGCGCCCTTCCGCGTCGCGGACAAGTCCGTGGATCAATACGTCTTTGAACGGTTTTTCTTCCGTGAATTCAAGCGCCTGGAAAATCATGCGCGATACCCAGAAGTAGATGATGTCGTAGCCGGTAACCAAAGCATCCGTCGGGTAATAGCGCTTCAGCTCATCGCTGTCAGCCGGCCAGCCAAGCGTCGAGAACGGCCATAAGGCGGATGAGAACCACGTATCGAGTACGTCTTCGTCCTGCGTCCAGTTCTCAGCGTCCGCCGGTGCGTCCATGCCTACGTAGATTTCACCGGTTTCGTTATGATACCAGGCCGGAATTTGGTGGCCCCACCACAATTGACGGGAAATGCACCAGTCGCGGATGTTTTCCATCCACTGCAGATAGGTCTTCTCGAAGCGTTCCGGCACAAAGTTGACGCCTTCTTCGCCGTGCTGCAGGTCGATCGCTTTTTGTGCGAGCGGCTTCATGTCGACGAACCATTGTGTGGAAAGGTACGGCTCAACAACGGCGCCGCTGCGCTCGGAATGGCCTACCGAATGCATATGCTCTTCGATTTTGAATAAAACATCCATGTCCTGCAGGTCTTTGACGATTGCTTTGCGGCATTCGAAGCGGTCCATGCCTTCGTATTTGCCGGCGTTCTCGTTCATCGAGCCGTCTTCGTGCATGACGAGCACGCGTTCGAGGTTGTGGCGGTTGCCGATCTCGAAATCGTTCGGGTCGTGTGCCGGCGTGATTTTCACGGCGCCGCTTCCGAATTCCATGTCGACATAATCGTCGGCAACAATTTCGATTTCACGTCCGACGATCGGCAGGATGACTTTCTTGCCGATCAAGTGCTCGTAGCGCTCATCTTTCGGATGGACCGCTACGGCCGTATCGCCGAGCATCGTCTCCGGACGCGTCGTCGCAACTTCGATGTATCCGGAGCCGTCTGCGAGCGGATAGCGCATGTGGTAGAAGCCGCCTTGTACGTCTTTGTAGATAACTTCGATATCGGAAATCGCGGTCTTCGTCGCCGGATCCCAGTTGATGATGTATTTGCCGCGGTAGATGAGTTTCTTTTCGTAAAGTTTTACGAATACTTCCTTAACCGCTTCCGACAAGCCTTCATCAAGCGTGAAGCGCTCGCGGGAGTAATCAAGACCAAGGCCCAATTTCGACCATTGCTCACGGATGTGCCCAGCGTATTCGTCTTTCCATTTCCATGACTCTTCCAGGAATTTCTCGCGGCCAAGGTCATAGCGCGATTTGCCTTCTTCGCGCAATTTTCCTTCCACTTTCGCCTGCGTCGCGATGCCGGCGTGGTCCATGCCCGGCAGCCATAGGGCGTCAAAGCCCTGCATGCGCTTCATGCGTGTCAGGATGTCTTGCAGAGTTGTGTCCCAGGCATGGCCTAGGTGCAATTTGCCGGTTACGTTCGGCGGCGGAATCACAATGGTGTACGGCGTCTTGCCGCTTTCAGGTTTCGCTTCAAAGAATTTGTTGTTGATCCACCATTCATAGCGTCCTTTTTCAATGGACTGCGGATCGTACTTCGTCGGCATCTGTGGTGTTGTCGGCATTTCAGTCATTGCAATTCCTCCTTTTAGGTATGGTGCCTTGAGAAAAGGTTTCCCGGAAAACAAAAAAACCCCTTCGTCTGTAAAAGGACGAAGGAGTTGTTCGCGGTACCACCTTTATGCACAAGTCAAAAAGAACCTGGCTCTCAAGTTCGATAACGGATTTCACATCCGGTTCCCATTACTCAACTTTCACGGGAACTGCTCCGAGGTGACATTCAAATGATTGTTCATGAAAACCTCTCACCACTCGGTTTTCTCTCTGAAATGTACGCACATTCTACTATCCTCATCAACGCATCAAATATATACTTTCATTCATTATACTCAAGCTCCGCTTTTAGCGTCAAGTTTTTTCACAATATAGGCAACAATCGGCGACGCCACGAGCAGAATGAAAAACAGCCGGAACAATTGGAAACTGGTGATCAGCGCAACATCCCCGCCGGTCGCGAGCGCTGTAATTGCCATTTCCGCAATGCCTCCTGGCGCAGCGCTCAGGAAGAAATCAAGGAAGATATAGGCCGGCAATAGTTTCGCGAGGATGTACGCAATAAAAGCCGTGAAGCTGATCAGCAGCGCATTGTTCAGGACGATCGCCGCGCCCAAGCGGAACGTCAGTTTATCGCCGATGTGCTCCATCTGCAGGCCGAGCCCGGCGCCGATGCACACCTGTGCGAGCGCAATCAGCCAGTACGGCATGTCGACGAGAAGGTCACCCGTCACCGTCTGAATAATCGCCATCGTCAGGATCGGCGCGAGCAGTTCTGCGGCCGGAAAGCCGATTCGCTTCATGCCGAAGTAGAGCACGAGCCCGACAGCGACAGCTGCGAGGAATGCGAGCGGCGCGAACGTGAAGACGCGCTCGCCGAGCTCCCCTTCTTCCCGGCCTTTGAGGAACACGGTGAAGAACGGCACGATCGTCACTACCATGAAAATGCGGATCGTCTGCATCATCGTGACGACGGTGATGTTTGCGGACTTTACGTCTTCCGCGATGACGACCATTTGCGCGAGCCCGCCCGGAATCGACCCAAGGAGGCTCGTCGCCAAGGATTCATCGACCATTTTCATGAACAGCAGACCGAGCAGGATCGACAAGCCGACGACCGAAACTGTCATGAACGCCATATACGGCAAATCGAGCCACATAAGGAACACCGCGTCGCGCGTGAACGACGAACCGATCTGCACGCCGAGCATGACGAGCCCCGCTGTGCGCAGGATCTTCGGCCAGTAGAGTTTCATTTTGGTGAACTGGCTGACGATGAGCATTGCCAGCATCGGGCCGAGCAGCCACGGCAGGAACATGCCGACCGCTTCGAACAGCCAGCCTGCCAGCACCGCTATGATCAATGTCCGTAGGAATATGTACATCCGCTCCCCCTGCCCTTCGCTTTCCGAAATTCTTTCTCTTTCTATCGTACAGGAAAACGGAGGTGAAATCTTCTGAAGGATGCAAATTCTTTGGTAATTGTTTGTGTGCCTGGCACGCGCAGAATTCAGGGGCATATCTTTTTCTATCGGCGCTTTGGGCAGGTTCTATCGGTGTTTCTTTGAGTTCTACCGGTGTTTCTAAGGTTTATACCGGCTTTACGGGGTTTTCTATCGATGTTTCTCTTTTTCGGTAGGTTTGTGGACGAAGCAATTCATCGTTTAGAGTCGATCCCGAGCAGGAAAGATTTCTTTCATCACTTCTCACAGGCTCTTTCATCGTTCCGCGGAGTTTATTCATCATCCCCCCTCTTCCAAAGACAAACCCAAAAACCCGAATGCCGGCTTTTCGCCGCAGCGAAAAGCGAAAGGGCCACTTTACTTGCGGCAAATCCGATTTACTTGCAGAATACGTAATTTACTTGCGGAAACGGGCACTTTACTTGCACCAAATGAGATTTACTTGCGGCATCCGCCGCTTTACTTGCAGCAAGCCGGTTTTATTCGCAAAAAGCCGTAGTCTGTTCAAGTACATAAAAACCCGGCCGCTAGGAAAGCGGCCGGGCAAAGGATCTTATTTATCTCGCTAATTTCGCAAACACCATATGGAACGCATCAACCGTTTTGGCGATGTGTTCTTCGGTATGCGCAGTTGACAGGAACATGCCTTCGAACTGGGACGGCGGCAGGAAGATGCCTTCTTCCGCCATCAAACGGTAGTAGTCCGCAAACAGGTCAGTGTCGGATGTCTTCGCGGATGCGAAGTCGACGACCGGTTCATTTGTGAAGAAGAAGCCGATCATCGAGCCCGCACGGTTCACAGTGTGCGGGATGTTGTATTTTTCAGCCGCTGCACGGAAGCCGGCTTCGAGCTGGTCGCCGCGTTCGACGAACCCTTCGTACGAGCTTTCGTCCAAACGTGACAGGGTTTCAAAGCCAGCCGTCATAGCGAGCGGGTTGCCGGAAAGCGTACCTGCCTGATAGATCGAGCCGCTCGGTGCGACTTGCTGCATAATTTCGCGCTTGCCGCCGAATGCACCGACTGGCAGTCCGCCGCCGATGACTTTGCCGAGGCAAGTCATGTCCGGCGTGACGCCGTAATGGCCTTGTGCACAGTTGTAGCCGACGCGGAATCCAGTCATGACTTCATCAAAGATCAATATCGTGCCGAATTCCGTCGTCAGGTTGCGGAGTTCCTGCAGGAAGCCTTCGTTCGGCGGCACGACGCCCATATTACCGGCAACCGGCTCAACGATGACCGCGGCGATTTCGTCGCCGAATTTCTGGAATGCCAAACGCACGCTTTCTAGGTCGTTGTACGGCACCGTCAAGGTGTTTTGCGCCACGGAATCAGGGACGCCTGGAGAATCCGGCAAGCCGAGTGTCGCGACGCCTGAGCCCGCTTTGATCAAGAGGCTGTCTGCGTGGCCGTGGTAGCAGCCTTCGAATTTCAGGATTTTATTGCGTCCGGTATAGCCGCGTGCGACGCGCAATGCGCTCATCGTGGCTTCGGTGCCGGATGACACCATGCGGACCATTTCGATCGACGGGACGCGTTCCATGACGAGTTTCGCCATTTCGTTTTCCATGAGCGTCGGCGCGCCGAAGCTTGTGCCGAGTTCAGCGGTCTTCTGTATCGCTTTCACGACTTCCGGATGGGCATGCCCAAGGATCAGCGGCCCCCAAGACAGGACATAGTCGATATACGTGTTGCCGTCGATGTCCGTGATGGTCGCGCCGTTTCCGGATGCCATGAAGATCGGGTCCATATTGACCGATTTGAATGCGCGGACCGGCGAGTTCACGCCGCCCGGCATCAATTTTTTCGCTTCAGTGAATGCTGCAATCGATTTTTCGTATCCCATTTATTTCCCCTCCAGCCAGCGTGCTGCGTCTTTGGCGTGGTACGTCATAATGATGTCCGCGCCCGCGCGTTTCATGCTCAGTAACGTCTCAAGGACGATCTTCTCTTCGTCGACCCAGCCGTTCAATGCGGCTGCTTTGACCATCGCATATTCGCCGGAGACGTTATAAGCGACGATCGGCAAATCGAAGTTGTCGCGCACTTCGCGGATGACGTCCAGGTACGAAAGCGCCGGTTTGACGATCATGAAGTCCGCACCTTCTTCGACGTCTGCCGCCGCTTCGCGCAAGGCTTCAAGGCGGTTCGCCGGGTCCATCTGGTAGGTCTTGCGGTCGCCGAACTGCGGTGTGGAATGCGCCGCTTCACGGAACGGACCGTAGTAGGCGGACGAGTATTTCACGCCGTAGCTCATGATCGGCGTGTTTTCGAATCCGGCCTGGTCCAAGCCGTAGCGGATCGCCGCAACGAAGCCGTCCATCATGTTCGATGGTGCGATGATGTCAGCGCCGGCTTTCGCCTGCGATACTGCCGTACGGGCCAAGAGGTCCAAAGTTTCGTTGTTCAGGATGACGCCCTCTTCGATAACGCCGCAATGGCCGTGGTCGGTATATTGGCAAAGACACGTATCCGCGATGACAACCAATTCCGGATGGCGGTTTTTCGCAAAACGGATCGCTTCCTGCGTGATGGCGTGGTCGTGGTAGGCTTGCGAGCCGACCGCGTCTTTTTCATTCGGCACGCCGAACAGGATGACCGACGGAATGCCGAGCGAGACGACTTCATCCAGCTCTGCACCTAGCGTATCCAGAGAGAAATGGTAGACGCCCGGCATCGAGGAGATCTCCTCTTTGACGTTCTCCCCTTCCACGACGAAAATCGGGTAGATGAAATCTTCTTTCTGAACGCTTGTTTCGCGTACCATGGCGCGCAGGTTCGCAGAAGTGCGAAGCCGGCGGCCGCGGTGGAAATTCAATTCAGCCATGTAAACAACTTCCTTTCATTATTTCATTGATGACTTCGGTGTACGTATATTTTTGGGGAATAAATTCAGCCGTGCCGCCGCTTTCCGTGATGGCGCGCTCGGTCACATGGCCGATGGCCGCTGCCCGGATCGCTTTCCAGTCGCCGCCTGCCTCCGTAAAGGCCCGGACGGCGGAAGGGCTCGCGAATATGACGATCACTCCGTGCATGCCGGCCAATTCCCGTGCATTATCTATTTTAAGCGCCGTGTCGTAAATAATCCATTCATCCACCTGCATCGGCATCGAGGCGATCGTATTTTTGGCGAGTGCCCCTTTGATGAACAGGCATTTGGCATTGCCGGCAACGGCCGGAAATTCCTCCACGAATCGGTCGGCGCTGTAGACAGTCGGCATAAAGTCGACGGTGTAGCCGTATTGTTCGAGCTTTTCAGACGTCTTCTCCCCGACCGCGGCGATTTTCGCATCGGTTCCGGCATGGAGCTGGCCGAATGCATCCGCGCTCGTCGCGCTCGTGAAGATCAGCCAGTCATAACAGCCGAAATCCGGCAGCTGTGACTGCCGGACCGATGTTTCTATGAGGGGCAGGTAAAGTGCCTTGCCGCCGTATAATTCGACCATTTCCAAGGATTCCATAGGCTTTTTCGAACCGGTGAAGACGATGGTTTTGCCTTTCAGCGGCAGTCCGTCAAACATTGCTTTCTGCTTTTACCTGTTGGATGAGCTCATAGCCGCCTTGCGCGCTGATGCGCTTTGCCACGTCCTGGCCGGCAGCGATCGGATCGCTGTGGACCGCTGATTCCTTGTAGACGACGTCGCCGTCCGGAGAGGAAATCAAACCGGTGAACGACACGCTGCCTGCCTCCACAGTTGCGTAACCTGCAATCGGCACTTGGCAGCTGCCGTCCATGTCGCGCAGGAATTGGCGCTCTGCATTGACTGCAAGCGCGGTGTGCTCGTCGTTGACTTTCGCCAGTTCCGCAAGCAGTTCCGCGTCGTCTTCGCGGCATTCGATCGCAAGGGCGCCTTGGCCGATTGCCGGCAGGCAGTCTTCCACTTGGAGGAATTCCGTAACGATATCGTCTTTCCAGCCCATGCGCTTCAATCCGGCAGCCGCCAGGATGATGGCGTCGAAATCGCCCGTTTTCAATTTTTCAAGCCGCGTGTCGATATTGCCGCGGATCCACTGGATATCAAGGTCCGGACGCATCAACAGCAATTGTGAGCTGCGGCGCAGGCTGCTTGTGCCGACGACCGCTCCGACTGGAAGGTCCATGAATTTCACGTGGTTGTTCGCGATGAACGCATCGCGCGGGTCTTCGCGTTCCGGGATGCAGCCGATGACCAGGCCTTCCGGCAGCACCGACGGCATGTCTTTCATGCTGTGGACGGCAAAATCGATTTCTTTGTCGTAGAGCGCCTGCTCGATTTCTTTGACGAACAAGCCTTTGCCTCCGACTTTCGATAGAGTGACGTCGACGATGCGGTCGCCTTTTGTCACGATTTCTTTGATTTCAAATTCGAACGGCGCTCCGGCCGCTTTCAATTTATCGATAAACTGGCCCGTCTGTGTCAGTGCGAGTTTGCTTCTTCTTGAACCTACGATGATTTTTCTCAAATGAATCCTACCTTTCCTTAATACCAAAAATGAAATTCAGACAACCGGCTGCCGAGGAAGAAATTGACCAGCAGCAGCAAAAATGAATACAGATGCGCCCACGCGTATGCGGCTCCGTTCAAGTCGCCTTTCCGGTGCTTGTAGAGCACGCCGCTGTAGACGATGAGCAGGATGAACGAACCGACGATCTTCATGTCTAAGAGCGAAAACTGATCGAGCGAGATGTACGCCCATTGCAGTCCGAGGACGAGCGACACGAACAGGAGCGAAATCCCAACGAGAATCGAGATCGTCATGCCGGACTCGGTCTGGCCGAGCGACGGCAGATTGCTCCATTGCTTGGTCCACTTTTTCTTCTTCAACAGGCGGTACAGCACGAGGTGCAGCGCCGAGAAGACGAACGACAGCGAAAATGCCACATACGACAGGATCGCAAACGTGATATGGATCAGCAAAAGCTCCGACACAAGCGCTTCCCCGACCGGCGACCGTTCGATCTGGACCGGGGCGAACGTATGGATCGTCATGAAGATAAAGCCGATGATGTTGATGAAAAACACCGCAAAATCAAAGCGGTAGAATATGCGCAGCACGATCGACAGCGTGACGAGGAGCCATGCATAGAAATAAATGCCTTCAAACAGCGTCAGTATCGGGAACCGCTGCGTCTCGATGATGTACAAAACCAGGAAGACCGTCTGCAGCAGCCATACTACTCCGAGGAGCGACATCGCGATCCGGCTGGCTTTTTTCTCTTTATATAAATAATCTATAAAATAAAAAACAAGGCTGACAGCATATAGAATAACCATAGCTTCGTGCAGCCTTGCCATTGTTATATCAGCCATCCCATTCCCCTTCGTTTCCATAATTAAAGGCGTTGCGTCTCTACATTTTAACATATAGATCCGCAAACGCCTGTTTTAGAAAGCTTTCATTGAATATCCGGGAGTTTCCTGTTTGATTGCTGTGCCTTGTTCCGCAGGTGTGCGTTTGGCCTGTGTCTGTTTCTGGATTTCCTGCTCCACTTCGTCCTCGATCCCGAAGATTTGCTGGAACAATTCAAGCTGTTCGCGCGCATTCTTCGAACCGGCCATTTCCTTCGCTTGAAGGATCGGATCTTTCAGCAATTGGTTGATGATCGATTTGGTGTGTTTGTTCAGGATCTTCTTCTCGCGGTCGGTTAGGTCCGGCATCTTGTTCTCGATGCTCGCCATCGTTTCCGACTGGATGTTCAATGCTTTCTGGCGCAGTGCCGAAATCACAGGAACGACGCCGAGCGTCGCAAGCCAGTCGTTGAACTCGCCTTTTTCCTGGTTGATCATCGTCATGATCTCGCCTGCTGCGCGTTCGCGCTCAGCCAGGTTCGCTTCGACGATGCCCTGCATATCATCGATATCATATAGGAACACATTCGGCAGATCCGCAATGCGCGGATCGATGTCGCGCGGCACGGCGATGTCCACCATGAAGAGCGGCTTGCCTTTGCGCAATTTATCGACAAACTGCATCAATTCGAAATCGATGACGTAATCGGTCGCGCCTGTAGACGAAATCAGGATATCCGCTTCAAGCAATGCGCATTGCAGCTGCGTCATCGGCTTCGCGATGCCGCTGAATTTATCCGCCAGCGCTTCCGCTTTCTCGAATGTCCGGTTGATGACCGTCACTTTGTCCGCTCCGCTGCCCTGCAAGTTCTTGATGGCCAGTTCGCCCATCTTGCCGGCGCCGAGGATGACGACATGCTTGTTTTTCAGCGTGCCGAAAATCTTCTTGCCGAGCTCGACCGCCGCATACGAAACCGATACGGCGTTCTCGCCGATCGCCGTTTCCGAATGTGCGCGTTTCGCAAGTGTTACTGCCTGTTTGAACAATTGGTTGAAGACCGTGCCCGTCGTGCCGTTTTCCTGCCCTGACAAAAAGCTCGATTTCACTTGTCCGAGGATTTGCGTCTCCCCAAGGACCATCGAATCGATGCCTGCCGTCACGCGGAATAAATGCTCGACTGCTTCTTCCTTTTCATGGACGAACAAATACTGCGAAAACTCTTCCGGTGCGATCCCGAAATAGTCCGCAAGAAATTGCTTCACATAATAGCGCCCAGTGTGAAGCTGATCGACAACGGCATAGATCTCCGTGCGGTTGCATGTCGAGACGATGACGTTCTCCAATATGCTTTTTTGGTTTTTCAGCGCCTGCATCGCATTCGGCAATTCGCTTTCGATGAATGAAAGCTTCTCGCGAATCTCGAGCGGTGCAGTACGGAAGTTCACCCCGACCACTAAAGTATGCATGGGTACAAAACACCTTTCACGTTCAATATTTCATATAAATAAGTATACCACTCTATCGGATTCATAATCTTTTTCATTTGTGAACAACCCATGAAAACTGAACAGAATGAACTAAAAGTTAACATGGTTGAATCGCTTCGCCGTATAAGAAAAAATTAAATAAGAATTAAATTGGTGAAGAAAAGAAACATCTCTCCTGAAGCGGTGTTGCTCGTTATCATCTATGAACATTCTAGAGTCGAACAGATTTAAGTTATTTATATTAATTATAATGTAAGTTTAGCAAAGGGCTAAGGGACTAACAAGCGTTACGCTCTTAGTCGAAATAGTGCGAGAACTCTTTCAGGGATTTGGGTTTGGGATGGTGTGTCAGGATGTGATGTATACCGGCGGCGATCTGTTTTATCGGCGATATTTTGAATTTATCCGCGATATTTCAGATTTATCGACGATTCTGTGGTTTTATCGGCGATTTTACGGATTTATCGGCGGTTCTGGAATTATATCGGCGATTCTCGAGATTTATCTGCTTTCAGCCGGATTTCCGGGTTTATTCAAACCCCAAAACCTTAAAGAATGCCGTCTTTTCGCAAGCGAAAAGCGAAAGTGCCCTTTTACTTGCGGCAAATCGGAGTTTACTTGCAGTATTCCGAGTTTACTTGCAGAAAATCCACATTTACTTGCAGAAAGGCTCCACCGACTTCTTCTCCACAAAAAAAGACGCAGCCAAAGCTGCGCCTCTCCTTCTACATCCGGTCTTCAATTTCTTTCCACGCGGCATCTTTTCCGAGGCCGGTTTCTGAGGAGAAGACGATCAGCGGATCGCCTTTTTCCATATCGAGTGTTTCGCGGACAATTTTTTTATGCTTGTCCCATTTGCCTTTCGGGATCTTGTCGGCTTTCGTCGCAATGATGATGCACGGAATGCCGTAATGCTTCATGAAGTCATACATATTGATGTCGTCGCGGCTCGGCGGGTGGCGCAAGTCGACGATCTGGATGACCGCTTTCAGCTGCTCACGGTCGGTGATGTAGCGTTCGATCATCTTGCCCCACGCTTCGCGCTCGGACTTGGAGACTTTTGCATAGCCGTAGCCCGGCACGTCGACGTAGAACAGCTTTTCTTCGATCTTATAGAAGTTCAGCGTCTGCGTCTTCCCCGGCTTCGAGGAGATGCGGGCCATGCTTTTGCGGCCGATCATTTTGTTGATGAACGACGATTTCCCGACATTTGAGCGGCCGGCAAGTGCGAATTCCGGCAAGCCGTCCTCCGGATACTGGTCGGGCCGGACGGCGCTTATTACAAGTTCTACGTTATGGACAATCATTCGTTTGCTCCTTCTAATGCGATTTGAAGTGCTTCATCGGCTTGGGAAACGAGCTTGAACGTCAATTGCTCCCGCACGCTTTCCGGGATATCTTCGATGTCGCGTTCGTTGTCTGCCGGCAGGATGATCGTCGTCAATCCCGCACGGTGGGCGCTCAAAGTCTTCTCTTTGACGCCGCCGATCGGCAGGACGCGTCCGCGCAGCGTGATTTCCCCGGTCATGCCGACTTCACGGCGGATCGGCCGCTTCGTCAATGCAGAGACCAGCGCTGTCGCGATCGTGATGCCCGCAGAAGGGCCGTCTTTCGGCACAGCGCCTTCCGGTACGTGGATATGGATATCCTGCGATTCATAGAACATCGGATCGATGCCGAGTTCCTCTGCCTTCGAGCGGACAAACGACAACGCCGTCTGCGCCGATTCTTTCATGACATCGCCAAGCTTACCTGTCAGCTGCAGCTTCCCTTTCCCTGGAGACAAGGAAACTTCAATCTGCAAAGTATCGCCTCCGACAGTTGTATAAGCAAGCCCGGTTGCCACGCCGACTTGATTTTCCGTTTCGGCCATGCCGTAGCGGAAAATGCGTTTGCCGAGGTATTCCTCGACCAATGCAGCGTCGACTTCCACTCGTTCTTTCTCCCCGGAGACGATTTCTTTCGTCACTTTCCGGCAAATCGAAGCAATCTGGCGTTCGAGCCCGCGGACGCCGGCTTCCCGTGTGTAATAGCGGACAATGCTCATGAGCGCTTCATCCGTAAAGTGCAGCTGTTCGTCCGTCAAGCCGTGCTCTTTCAATTGCTTCGGCGCCAAGTGATTTTTCGCGATCATTTGCTTTTCCACTTCGGTATAGCCGGCAATCGAAATCACTTCCATCCGGTCGCGGAGCGGGCCCGGGATCGATCCCAAGTCGTTCGCAGTCGCGATGAATAAAACATTCGAAAGGTCATAGGTTTCTTCGATGTAATGGTCGCTGAACGTGTTGTTCTGTTCAGGATCCAGGACTTCGAGCATGGCAGACGACGGGTCGCCGCGGAAATCGGACGACATCTTGTCGATTTCATCCAGCAGGAACACCGGATTAGTGGTCGCCGCTTTTTTCATGCCCTGGATGATGCGCCCCGGCATCGCGCCGACATACGTCCGGCGATGCCCGCGGATTTCCGATTCGTCGCGCACGCCGCCGAGCGAGATGCGGACGAATTTGCGGTCAAGCGATTCGGCGATCGATTTGGCAAGCGAAGTTTTCCCGACGCCCGGAGGTCCAACGAGGCACAGGATTGGCCCGCGGAGCGAATGCGTCATCTGGCGCACCGCCAAATATTCGAGCACCCGTTCTTTGACGGTTTCAAGGCCGTCGTGGTCGCGGTTGAGGATCTCTTCCGCGTAGTTGATGTCCAGCCGGTCCGTTGTCGATGCCGACCAGGGAATCGTCACCAGCCATTCGATGTAATTGCGGATGATGCCGCTTTCGGCAGCTGCAGCCGGCAATTTTTCGTAGCGGTCCAATTCTTTCAACGCCGCTTTTTCTGTCGATTCCGGCATACCGGCATCTTCAATGCGTTTTTTCAAATCGACCACTTCGGCTGATTTGCCGTCCTTGTCGCCAAGTTCGGTCTGGATCGCTTTCATCTGCTCGCGCAGGTAGAATTCCTTCTGCGTCTGCTCCATCGATTTTTTCACGCGCTGGCTGATGCGCTTCTCCAAGTCCAGGACTTCCTGTTCATTATGGAGGCGCATGATGAGCGCTTCTAAGCGCTTGTCGACGTCGAATGTTTCCAGCACGGATTGTTTTTCGGAAAGTTTCAAAGGCAAATGCGAGGCGATCATGTCTGCCAGGCGGCCCGGCTCTTCGATGTCAGCAACGGTATTGAACGTTTCCGTCGTCACTTTCTTCGACGCTTTCACGTATTTCTCGAAATGCTCGAGCAATAAGCGCATCAACGCATCCTGCTCGGCCGATTTTTCCTCTTCATCAGGATAGGACGAAACATCAACCATATTGAACGTTTCGCCTTCCGCGTAATTTTTCCACTGTCCGCGCTCCAGCCCTTCGACCAACACGCGGATGGTGCCGTTCGGCAACTTCAGCATCTGCTTGATGTTCGCCAAGGTCCCGATCTTATACAGGTCCTCTTTTTCAGGCTGCTCCGTGCTCATTTCTTTTTGCGTCGCCAAAAAGATGATGCTGTCTTCCAGCATCGCCTGTTCAAGCGCCGCTACCGACCGCTCGCGGCCGACATCGATATGCAAAACCATTGTCGGAAATACCAATAGGCCGCGCAGCGGCAATAAAGGCACTTGTTTGGTTGTTTTACGTTTCGCCATTAGGAGTTACACCTCCGGTTGATTTTCTTCTATAAAAAATACGGCCTGTCTCCGAGCGCGCGGATGTGCACGATCAGAGTCAGCCCGTATCATCCTTTACTGCCCAACTTCAACGGGCATGTGATCCTGCTGTCGCAATAGATCAACAGGCCGTTAAAGTCCGTTTGGTCCACCGGCAACCTGGAAGGATCTCTCCCAGGACGGCAGCTCCACAATTATGCGGATGTTTTCTCGTTATTGTCAGCCTTGTATTCAGATCCATCTTCCAAAATGAGTTTTGGCTGTGCGTTCTCGGTAAATGTTTCTTTTGTGATGATGCATTCTTTGATATCTTCGCGGGATGGAAGATCGAACATAACTTCAAGCATGATGTTCTCGATGATCGAGCGCAGTCCGCGGGCGCCTGTTTTGCGTTCAATCGCCAATTTCGCGATTTCCACCAATGCGTCCGGTTCGAACGTCAATTCAACACCGTCGAGTTCCATCATCTTCTGATACTGCTTGATCAATGCGTTTTTCGGTTCCGTCAAAATTTGAACCAGCGCATTCTCGTCCAATTGCTCAAGGCTTGCCAATACCGGCAAACGACCGATGAATTCAGGGATTAAGCCGAATTTCAACAAGTCTTCCGGAATCAATTGGCTGAGCAATGTCTTGTCATCCATTTCTTCCTTGTTCGGATCTGCACCGAAACCGATGATTTTATTGCCCAGGCGGCGTTTGATGATCTGCTCAACGCCGTCGAACGCTCCACCTACGATAAACAGGACATTCGTCGTGTCGATCTGGATGAATTCCTGGTGCGGGTGCTTGCGTCCGCCTTGCGGTGGAACGCTAGCTGTCGTGCCTTCCAGGATTTTCAGGAGGGCTTGCTGAACGCCTTCGCCTGAAACGTCGCGCGTGATGGACGGGTTCTCTGATTTACGGGCCACTTTATCGATTTCATCGATATAGATGATGCCTTTTTCAGCGCGTTCCACATCGTAATCCGCTGCTTGGATCAGTTTCAAAAGAATGTTCTCGACGTCTTCACCGACATAGCCGGCTTCTGTCAAAGAAGTAGCGTCTGCGATGGCGAACGGTACGTTCAGGATGCGAGCCAAAGTTTGGGCAAGCAAGGTTTTCCCGCTCCCTGTTGGTCCGATCAGAACGATATTCGATTTCGACAATTCCACATCGTCGATCTTGCTGTTGGAATTGACGCGTTTGTAATGGTTATAAACCGCGACAGCCAGCGATTTCTTCGCTTTTTCCTGTCCGATGACATAGCCATTCAGGATGTCCAGAATCTCTTTCGGTTTCGGGACTTCCTTGAATTCCACTGCTTCTTCTGTACCAAGCTCTTCTTCTACGATCTCCGTGCAAAGCTCAATACATTCGTCACAAATATATACACCTGGTCCTGCAACCAGTTTACGAACCTGTTCTTGCGGTTTTCCGCAGAAAGAACATTTCAAGTGGTCTTTTTCGTCATTGAATTTGAACAATGTATTCACCCCTATTCAAGCCATTATCTTACAAGATTATGCTTATTGTAGCAACTAATTAGATTTACCACAAAGACTAAGCTTTTGAATGTGCATTTATTCATATGGAATAAATTCCGATGTGCTTATGAACACCAGTTTGATGCTAAAATGCTCCATTTAATATAAGTAGAGTTTAGCAACCGCTAATATTCGCTTCAGCGCTTAGGGCATGGCTTACGCCATCAGCCGGGAAAACCACCCGTCTCATGGCTTCGCCTAGCCCATAGGCGCGCTGGCGCTGGTATAGCTCATTAAGAAAAGGCAGCTCTATCTGTCTTTGCAATGCTATCTGAGATATGGAGCAAAACAGCGGAGAAAACCGTACTGCTCCTGCAGCGCTACGCGCTTCATCGCAAAGCTATCAGCCAAACTACCTTCGGCCAATAGCTTCGCAGCTGTTTTGCGGAATATCGGATAAAAAATTATATCTTATAATATATATCGAGCTTAGCTCATTCTTCTATGTAGAGTAAAAACAAGGCGCGTTGCCGCGCCTTGTTTTATTTTATTGCTTATGTGTTCGCTTATTCAGCGCTTTGTGCGTTGTCCACTTCAGTTGTGATGTTCGCGTTTTCCACTAGGAACTCAACTGTGTTCTGCATGCGGATGTCGTTTTCAAGCATTTCTGTTCCGCCAAGAGCGGCTTTGATCTGCTCGATGTCCATGTTGAACTGGCCGGACATTTTTTCAAGTTCTTTGTCGATGTCTTCAGCAGACACTTCCATGTTCTCAGCAGCAGCGATAGCTTCAAGAACCAATGACACGCGTACGCGAGTTTCAGCGTCGTCATGCATTTGTGCACGAAGAGCTTCTTCGTCCTGGCCTGAGAATTGGTAGTAAAGATCAAGGTTCATACCTTGCTGAGTCAAGCGCTGTTCGAAGTCCTGCATCATGCGGTCCATTTCAGAATGGATCATAGCGTGCGGGATTTCGACTGTTGCGTTTTCAGCAGCTTTTTGGACCAACTCGTCGCGAAGCTGTGCATCTGCACCGGCTTGCTTGTCAGCTGCCAATGTTTCTTTCATTTTCGTGCGAAGTGCTTCAAGGCTTTCAACTTCAGGATCGATTTCTTTAGCGAACTCGTCGTTCAGTTCAGGAAGCTCTTTAGATTTCACTTCGTTTACTTTCACTTTGAATGTTGCAGCTTTTCCTGCAAGTTCAGCAGCGTGGTATTCTTCAGGGAAAGTGACTTCAACGTCTTTTTCTTCGCCAGCTTTTACGCCGACCAATTGTGCTTCGAAGCCTGGGATGAATGAGTTTGAACCGATTTCAAGGGAATAGTCTTCGCCTTTTCCGCCTTCAAACGCTTCTCCGTCAACAAATCCTTCAAAGTTGATGACAGCTGTGTCGCCTTCAACGATCGCTTCGTCTTCTTTGACAGCAAGTTCAGCGAAACGCTCCTGGTTTTCTTTCAATTGGCTTTCGATTTCTTCGTCAGTCACGTTTGTGTCCTGCTTGGAAACTTCAAGGCCTTTGTATTCGCCAAGCTGAACTTCCGGTTTAACCGTCACTTTAGCTGTGAATACAAGCGGTTTGTTCTTCTCCATCGTGGTGATGTCGATTTCCGGGCGGTCAACAGGGTTGATTCCGGCTTCTTCTACTGCGTTTGCGTAAGCATCCGGCAGGATGAAGTCAAGCGCGTCCTGGTAAAGCGATTCAACGCCGAAACGCTGTTCGAACATCGGACGCGGCATTTTCCCTTTGCGGAAACCTGGCACGTTGATTTCTTTTACCACTTTCTTGAATGCTTTGTCTAATCCGGCGTTTACTTGCTCCGCTGGCACTTCGACTGTAAGTGTTCCTGTGTTACCTTCTTGCTTTTCCCATTTTGCTGACATTTTATAAGCCCTCCAAACATTTTCTACAAAGTCATAATCAGTTCTTTTCGATTTTTGACAACCACCATATTATATCATAGATAGCGCCATGTTCAACTATTTCTACCTATCGCGCAATTCGAACCATTGCTCGGCATGGATGATTAGCGTCAACAGCTCCCGGTTTCCTGAAAAAGCGGTCTCGCCGGAAAACAGGACATCCAGGTAAGCGGTGTAGCTTTCCGCCACTTCCGCTTCGCTATGGCCTTCCCACATGAACGGATAAAAAAGGAAGACGTGCCGTTCGAACAATTGGCGGACCATCTCTAGCCCGCTCGGATCTTTTGCGAGCCGCTCCTCGATCTGCGCTTTGATGGCGCGGATGCGGCTGTGGTTCTGCGGGTCCGGCAAGTCGGCAATGGAGAAGGTCCCTTCAAACGAGAACTTCACAAGGTGGACGTCGGCTTTCACCTTTTCCTGGTGGAGCATGAACAATATGTATGTTTTGGCAAGCAGGTCCGTCTCCGGATGTTCAGCAAGCGCCAACAGGCTGCCTTTCATCACTTCATAGGATGCGGGCGGCAGCTCCATGATTAGCCTTTCCTGCTCGGCCGGCGGCAGCGACGTAAATGTCGCGGCCGCAAAAAGCGTGGGGTCGATTTTGACAGCAGCTTTGTTCGATGTGATGCGTTCGTTCAGATCGCGCAAGTGCTGGAATTGCTCGAGCCGCTCTTCCGGCAGCACTTTCTCCTCGATCAGGATTTCGATCATCCGTTCCGCTTCCTCGAATTCTTTCACTTGCATCAGAATGCTTATGTATAATTCCATCGTTTCAAGATAGTGGACCGGGCCGACTTTCAGCAGTTCCTTGCATACTTCAAGCGCTTCTTCGTATTCGCCCAGCTCAAAGAGGCAATAGCAATAAGCGCCGAGCGCACCGGCGTGCTCCGGCTCATAAGCCAAGACTTGGTACAGTTTATCGCGCGCTTCTTCGTACTTCTCGTCTTTCAGCAGATTCATGCCTTCAGTCAGCAAGCGGTCCACGGTCTTGGGAAAAACGATGACATTCCCTTTGCGCTTCAAGTCGCTGTACTTCTTTCGCATATTAACACCCCATTTGTACTGTCTATGATAACATAATGGAATTTTACGGGAAAACGAAAAAGGGTTTAGTAACCGATTCCCGCTCCCGCCCTTCCACAAACAGGCTACATGCTTAAAAGGTTTTGGAATTGGTTGGTCCGGAACCAGCGTGGCAGGAATTGACGAATTTCGTCGTCGTTATAGCCGACTTGCAGCTTTCTTCCATCATGGATGATTGGAAGGCGGAGGATGCCGGGGTTATCTTGGATGACTTGGTACAGTTGGGGCATGGACAAGGAATCGATATCCACTTTCAGCTTTTTGATGGCATAGGCCTTTTTTGAAATGATTTCTTCGGTGCCTTCATTTGTCAGCGACAGGATTTCCTGGATTTCCTCTACTGTGATAGGAGTGGTCGATATATTCTTTTCGGTGTAGGGGATGTTGTATTCATTCATCCACGCAATCGCCTTGCGGCAGGACGTATTGCTCGTAGCCGTAAACAATTTCGCTTTCATACTTTTCACGGTCCTTTCCATTCATTTAGCGTGCCATTTCTCATTTTTTGGATCACTTCAGGCGGGAACAGCATCCGGCAAAATATCTTGGAGAATGCCTGGTAGTCGACCGGCAAACCTTGGTCGTTGCGCGATTGGAGCTTTTCCATCAGCGACTGGAGCGACCAGCCGAGGGTTTCGATATCGATATCCTGCCACATCAGCCCTTTGCGGTGGAGCAGGTGCAGGTGTTCCGTCACTTTTTCCAGCATGCGAGTCTTCGCTTCCTGCACCACTTCAGCCAGTTCAGCGTCGCGGAATAAAATCTCAGGCATGAGCCTGCGCAAGTTTTTCTCGTTGATTTTGTGGTAATGCATTTCAAGGCGCCCGGCGAGCAGTTTCTCCGGATCGCCGCTTTTCCATTCCAGATCGATCGGCATCATGTCGTCGATATGGTCTTCGATCAAAGACATCAGCAATTGCCGTTTGTCGGAGAAATACCGGTAGAAAGTTCCGGTTGCCACTTTGGCATGCGCGGCAATTTCTTTAGCGGTTGTGTGCTCGTATCCTCTTGCACTAAAAAGGATCCGTCCGCTTTCGAGCAGCGCCTGTCTTTTCTGCATGGATCGTTGTTGTTTCGGAAACGTCGGAAAGTCTCCGATAAGGTTCTCGTGCGCCATATTCTCACCTCTAGTTATAACAATACCATGCCGGCCCATTAAACATGAACTTTGGTTCATGTTTGGAACGGCATTTATTTATCCTGCTTTTCACAATTTCGCCATTTAATCTACAGTTCCGGCGTTTCCTCATCATTTAGCACCAGCCGGTAGGTCAGTTCCGGCAGGATGGAATGGGCGACCGGACAGTATTTGTCCGCACTTGTGCGGATGGCGTGCCAGACCCACTCCGGCTCGACTTCGCCGTCTACTTGGAATGTGGCGGTAATCGCCGTGAACTCCTTCGGCGGCTTGTCGTTTTTTGCGCCTTCTGTGACGATTTTAATCCGTTTGATCTTGTCCATACGGGGTCGCAGAATCGCCACCACATCCATCCCGACACAACCTGCCAGCGACCCCAGAAGCGCCTGCATCGGCAAGACGCCATTCCCTTCTCCGCCTGTCGCCTGATGGGCATCCATTTCCAGCTAATGCCCTCCTGGGGTCGTCATCGTAAACAAGAAATCCTGCTACCACTTTGTCGCCACTTTCAACACCGGTCCTGCCATTCACTCTCCGCCTTCCTGTCCTTATTTTACATTCATTCTATCATTATTTTTCTGAATATTCCGTTCACAAAAAATATATTTTAACTCCAATAGAAAAACCCCTTCGATCCGTATTAGACCGAAGGGGTTTCCCTATTGCATATGTAGTCATTTCCATAACGTCCCAGGAGAGATTCGAACTCCCGACCGACGCCTTAGAAGGGCGTTGCTCTATCCAGCTGAGCTACTGGGACATGGTTTTCTGAAGTTACCTGGGCTCTAGCACCCGGCTCCAACGAAAGACAATTTTAATTATAGAAATGATTGGAGGAAAAGTCAATGCTATTTTGAAAAAACATTAATTTGTCGTTTATTCGTCTGTGTCCAGAATTTTCGAAAGGGAGACCTGCAATTTGCGCAGCGCATTTCCGCGATGCGAAATAGCCGCTTTTTCATGCGGGTTCATCTCGGCCATCGTACGCCCTTCTGCCGGGACCCAGAAAATCGGGTCGTAGCCGAAGCCGTTTTCCCCGAATCGCTCTTCCAGGATATAGCCTTCGCATGTACCGTGGAACGTTTTCGTTTCCTTGCCTGGGGCGGCGACAGCCAATACGCAGCGGAACCGCGCGCTTCGCTTTTCTTCCGGTACGCCTTTCAGCTTTTCCAATACCTTGTCAATATTTGCGGAATCGCTTTTCTCGCCGCCGGCATAGCGCGCAGAATAGACACCCGGTTCTCCGCCCAGCGCGTCAATCTCGAGTCCGCTGTCGTCTGCAATGACCGTCGTTTTCAGCATATAGGCGATCGTTTCCGCTTTCAGGATGGCGTTCTCCTCGAATGTAGTGCCGGTCTCTTCGACATCGACGTCTTCCGCCACATCCCGGAGGGTCAGCACTTCATAGCCGAACGGCCGCAGAAGTGCTTCAAAGTCCTTGGCCTTGCCGAGGTTTTGTGTCGCAATGATCACTTTTTTCATACGTTTGAGTTCACCTCTTCCCCTACCCGGAGAGCGACCTCTCCAAGTGTCTGTTTTTGCATGGCGATCAATTGGCTGATGCCAAGTTCACCCAGATCCAGAAGTTCATTCAGCTGGGCCCGCGAGAATGTTGCTTCTTCGCCGGTCCCCTGCAGTTCCACAAAGCGGCCGGAGCCGGTCATGACGAGGTTCATGTCGACGTCCGCCGTCGAATCCTCGACATAGTTCAAGTCGAGGATCGCCCCCATGTCATTGTCCATGCCGACGCTTGTCGCCGCCAGGAAATCGGTCACGGGAAAGACAGGCAGATCAAGTTTGCCGATTGCCATCGTCATTGCGACAAACGCACCTGTAATTGATGCGGTACGTGTGCCTCCGTCCGCCTGGATAACGTCGCAGTCGATCCAGAGGGTACGTTCCCCAAGTTTCTCCAAGTCGACGACAGCGCGCAGTGCACGGCCAATCAGGCGCTGGATTTCCATCGTGCGCCCGCCGACTTTCCCTTGGGACGATTCACGGCGGTTCCGTGAATTGGTTGCACGCGGCAGCATGGAATACTCTGCAGTGACCCAGCCCTTCCCTTGGCCCCGCAAAAACGGCGGCACTTTCTCTTCAATCGTTGCGGTGCAGATCACTTTTGTCTGGCCGACCGTGATCAGGACCGAACCTTCCGGGTGGATCAAGTACTCCGTATCCATTTGTACCGGACGCAGCTGGTCCGCTTTTCTGCCATCAATTCTAGTCATATATATCCTCCTCGTATCTTCCTCATAAGATTACCATATTTGTGCCGCTGAAAACAAAAAACCCGGCAGCCAGGCTGTCAGGTTTTCGGAAAACGGATTGAATGGATAAAAGGTTCTTCGATCCCCAGCCATTTGCGGATGATTGACTGGAAGATCGGCAATGAGCCGGTCGTGTAGAAATGGTGCACCGGAGGCTGCGTGCGCGTCGACATCTGTCCCATGAAACGCAGATGCCGCTCGACGTCCTTCGCCGTCTCTTCGGCGGAAGAAAGCACACGGACCCCTTTGCCGAATGCCTCTTCGATAAAGCCCTGCAGGAGCGGATAATGGGTGCAGCCGAGGATTGCCGTGTCGAAGCTTTCACCTTCGATTTCAGCCAATGTCTCGCGCACGATTTTGCGCGCAAATTCCCCTTCGTACTCGTCGCTTTCCACAAGCGGAACGAACAACGGGCACGCGAGCTGGACGACATGGGCCGATGAGACGAGCGATTTGACCGCTTTCTCATAAGCGCCGCTCTTCACCGTCCCAAGCGTCCCCAGCACCGCAATGTTCTTGCTCGGGGATGATTTGACTGCCGCCCGTGCACCCGGAAAGATGACGCCGATGACCGGGATGGGCAGTTTCTTCTGAAGCGAATCGAGCGCAGCCGCTGTCGCCGTGTTGCAGGCAATTACGAGCATCTTGATTTTCTTCTTCATCAACGCCTGCGCCATCTGCCATGTGTAGGTCTTCACTTCCTGCAGCGACCGTGGGCCGTACGGACAGCGGGCATTGTCCCCTATGTAAAATATTTGCTCATTGGGCAAAAGCCGCATGATTTCCTTGGCGACGGTCAGCCCGCCGACTCCTGAATCTATAACACCGATTGGCGCATTCACGTTCAAATCGCCCCATTCTATTTCATGTTGGTATGAAGCTTCTCAAGCAGGAATGAAAGCTGTCCGACTTCTTCTTCGCTGAAATCCGACAGGACATTTTCCAGGTAGTCCTGGCGCTTTTTGATCACTTCTTCTATGATGCGTTCGCCTTCTTGCAATAATTTGATGCGTACCACACGGCGGTCCTGTTCTTCGCGGATGCGGACGACCAGTTCATTCTTTTCCATGCGGTCGACGAGATCCGTCGTCGTACTGAATGCCAAGTACATCTTGTTCGAAAGATCGCCGATCGTCATATCCCCATGTTCAAAAAGCCATTGCAGCGCAACGAACTGCGGCGGCGTGATCGTATAGGAATTGAGGATCTCCCGGCCTTTTTGCTTGATGATGCCGGATATATAGCGCAGTTCCTTTTCCATGAACGCTACCTTTTCGGGGTCATGCGGATGGTTTTTAATATTTTCACTCATTGAAATCAACTCTCCTTGGCTCAGAATCCTTCCTTCTATAGTGAAGGTTTTTTAATGATATGGCAAGAATCCTCTCAACTTTTTGCGGAAATTAAGTTTTTGGCGCCAAAAAGTTGTCTTTCCGCTTCTGTCCACGGATGGCCTTTTCCAGTTTCCCGCGAAATCTGCACCATGGCGCCCCTGCCGGTATAGCATGTTTCCCCGTCGGCATTGACGATCCAGTAATGCACATCGATCGACGAATTGCCGACAGAAGCGACTTTGACGAAAACCTGCAGCATCTCATCAAAATACACCTGCTTGGCATAATCCACCTGAATATCCGCGACGACCGGGAAAAATGCGCTGCCGCGTTCGAGCCAGCTCTGCATCAGGCCAATTTCTTTCATAAACTCGATGCGCGCAAATTCGAAATAAGTGATCGGCACGGTGTTGTTGACATGGCCGAACATGTCGGTCTCTGAAAAGCGGACTTGGACCGGCACGGAAAAATGAAATCCTTCTGCCCAGCCCTCGAAATCCTCGATATAATTCGCTTTCATTTAAAATCCTCCTGTACCCTTTATTTTCTCAGTATAACAAAATTCACCGCACAATGGGCATTGCCAACAGGTGCAGGCATCAAAAAAACCCCGCAGCTGCGGGGTTTAAATATATTGTCTAGTCTTCAGCGCCCAGCTCCTCGAGTCGCTTCGGTCTTACTGCGAATGGCAAAGAACGCCATTCACTCTAAGCCCTCCAGCGCTTGTCGGAGCTAAACGGGCGCTTTCGCTTTTCTAGACTAATCCACCATTCTGTCGCTTCCGAAGAAGTTGCGGAACATTTGGACGGTTGTGTCGCGGTTCAACGCAGCGATTGAAGCTGTCAAAGGAATTCCTTTTGGACAAGATTCAACACAGTTCTGCGAGTTTCCGCAGCTTCCCAAGCCGCCTTCACCCATGATGGCGTTCAAACGCTCATCACGGTTCATAGCGCCGGTCGGGTGGGCGTTCATCAAGCGTACTTGTGAAAGTGGAGCAGGTCCGATGAAATCGGATTTATCGTTGACGTTCGGGCATGCTTCCAAGCATACGCCGCAAGTCATACATTTTGATAATTCGTAAGCCCACTGGCGTTTGCGTTCAGGCATACGCGGCCCTTCGCCAAGGTCATGCGTTCCATCGATTGGAACCCAAGCTTTGACTTTCTTCAGGGAATCGAACATCCGGCTGCGGTCAACGATCAAATCGCGGACGACAGGGAATGTCTTCATCGGCTGAAGGCGGATCGGCTGTTCCAATTGGTCAACGAGAGCTGTACACGACTGGCGTGCTTTGCCGTTGATGACCATTGAACAAGCGCCGCAAACCTCTTCAAGGCAGTTCATGTCCCAAGTGACCGGAGTGGTCTTTTTCCCGTCCATGTTGACCGGGTTGCGGCGGATTTCCATCAAGGCGGAAATGACGTTCATGTTGGGACGATATGCTAATTCGAACTTTTCCCAATACGAATCTTCATTCGTAGAGTTTCTGCGTTCGACTTCAAATATTACCGTTTTTGCTGCTTCACCCATGGTAAATTAGCTCCTTCCTTAATACTATGCTTTCGCTGAGTAATCGCGCTTCCGTGGTGGAATCAATGAAGTATCGACTTCTTCGTAATGGAAAATCGGCTCATCAAAGCCATTGAATTTAGCCATTGTCGTCTTCAGGAATTCTTCGTCATTACGTTCCGGGAAGTCCGGCTTGTAATGGGCACCGCGGCTCTCGTTGCGTTTAAGTGCGCCGATCGTGATCACTCGTGCTAAATGTAGCATATTTTTCAATTGGCGCGTGAACATTGCGCCTTGGTTGCTCCAAAGCTGTGTATCTGTGATGTTGATATGGTTGAAACGCTCCAGCAATTCCTGGATCTTCTCATCCGTTTTCTGAAGACGGTCGTTATAGCGCACAACTGTTACGTTGTCCGTCATCCACTCGCCTAGTTCTTTGTGGAGAACGTAGGCGTTTTCAGTGCCGTTCAACGAAAGGATCTCATCCCATTTGCGCTGCTCTTCAGCAACCGCTCTGTCAAAAATGTCAGTTGGAAGATCTTCAGCCAATACGTCCAAACCTTTGATGTATTCGATCGCGTTCGGCCCAGCTACCATACCGCCGTAAACAGCGGAAAGAAGCGAGTTGGCGCCTAAGCGGTTAGCTCCGTGCTGTGAATAATCGCATTCACCGGCAGCAAGAACGCCCGGAATGCTTGTGAATTGGTGGTCATCAACCCATAATCCGCCCATAGAATAATGGACAGCCGGAAAGATTTTCATCGGCACTTTGCGCGGATCTTCGCCTGTGAATTTCTCGTAGATCTCGATGATTCCGCCAAGCTTGATGTCCAATTCTTTCGGGTCTTTGTGTGAAAGATCCAGGTAAACCATGTTTTCGCCGTTGATGCCGAGCTTCTGGTTGACGCAGACATCAAAAATTTCGCGCGTTGCGATATCGCGCGGAACCAAGTTTCCGTAAGCCGGGTATTTTTCTTCAAGGAAGTACCAAGGCTTGCCGTCTTTATAAGTCCAGATCCGTCCGCCTTCACCGCGTGCCGATTCAGACATCAGACGAAGCTTGTCGTCTCCTGGAATCGCAGTCGGGTGGATTTGGATGAATTCGCCGTTCGCGTAATATGCGCCTTGCTGATAAACGATGGAAGCCGCAGAACCTGTGTTGATGACAGAGTTCGTCGATTTCCCGAAGATGATTCCCGGTCCGCCGGTTGCCATAATGACAGCATCGGCAGGGAATGCTTTGATTTCCATTGTCGACATGTTCTGGGCAGTGATCCCGCGGCTGACGCCTTGGTCATCCAGAACCAGGCCAAGGAATTCCCAGCCTTCGTATTTCGTAACTAGCCCGCTCACTTCGTGGCGGCGCACTTGCTCGTCAAGAGCGTAAAGCAATTGCTGGCCCGTTGTAGCGCCCGCGAAAGCTGTTCTGTGGTGCATCGTTCCGCCGAAGCGGCGGAAATCGAGCAAGCCTTCCGGCGTACGGTTGAACATAACACCCATGCGGTCGAACAGACGGATGATTGCTGGTGCTGCATCCGCCATCGCTTTGACTGGTCGCTGATTCGCTAGGAAGTCCCCGCCGTAAACCGTGTCATCAAAGTGGATATCCGGTGAATCTCCTTCACCTTTTGTATTTACTGCCCCGTTAATCCCGCCTTGCGCACAAACGGAGTGGGATCTTTTTACTGGGACGATTGAAAATAAATCAACGGGAGAGCCTGCTTCGGCTGCTTTGACAGCTGCCATCAAACCGGCAAGGCCGCCCCCGACAATAGTAAGTTTGCCTTTCGCCATTTCGGTATTCACTCCTCTTTTAGTTCACCAATGATCGAAATGTTCTTAAACGAACGCGAATAGCGCCCGGATACCGATAATAGAAAGCACTACGAATACTAGAAGCGTGAAATAAGTAGCGCCTCTTTGAGCTTTTTCGGACTGTGTGATTCCCCATGTTACAAGGAAAGACCAAAGGCCGTTAGCCAAGTGGAACGTCGCAGCCAGAACACCGACGATGTAGAAAGCCAGCATTGCAGGATTGCTCAAGATGTTTTCCATCATGTTGAAATCTGCTTCTGCCGCATTGCCGATCGCAACCTGGAAGCGCGTTTCAAACACGTGCCACGCGATGAAGATGACCAGGAAGACACCTGTATAGCGCTGGGCTACGAACAATGTGTTGCGCAAATAGCTGTATTTGCCAACGTTATTCTTCGAAGTGAACGCTATGTATAATCCGTAGAATGCATGGTACAACAATGGCAGATAAATAACGAAGATTTCCAAGAAGATTACGAATGGAAGGTTCGCCATGAAGTGAGATGCCGTGTTGAACGCTTCAACACCTTGAGTCGCAAAGTGGTTGACGATTAAGTGCTGCGTCAAGAATAGCCCGATCGGGATAATCCCTAACAATGAGTGCAGCCTGCGCATTAAAAATTCTCGATTTTCCAAAATTTTACCTCCCTCAGACGTTAATAGGCAGAAAAAAGAGCCGTCGAATTATCGCGAAAGCATCCATTGACTGCATATATCATCATGATACAATAATATGACATATTTATTGTACTCCCCCCCTTTGGGAGCGTCAAGGCAACTTGCCTTTTTCTAAGAGTTTCACCCCTTGTATTTATTATATTGAAAGTAGGTTCAACATGACTGTCACAGACACGAAATTCAGTGGGCAATTCGGATATGAAATCATACGGGACCACGTGATGCCTGACATCCTGGGCAAGCACGAAGCGGACATCCTTTATTGGGCCGGGAAATCGCTTGCCCGCAAGTTCCCGCTGTTCTCCTTGGACGAAGCGCCCGACTTTTTCAGGCAGGCGAACTTCGGCGAGCTGGCTGTAGAGCGCACCAGCAAAGACGAAATTGTCTTTCAACTCACTCCGCCGAAAGCGGATCAACGATGCTTTAAGCTCGAAGCCGGTTTCCTGGCTCAGCAAAAGCAAAAAATTGACGGATTTGTGACAGAAGCCCACGAGGAAGTGTTTCCGAAAAAGAACCGCGTCCTCATTACCTTAAAATGGGATCTTCGCGACAAAGCCTGACACTTCTTCCTGTGCCTACGAGCACAGGTTTTTCATTTTCATCTCGTGCTCCTATCTGCCTACGAACTTAGACTCTTTCAGAAAACCCGTTTCTATTGTACGATGGAATCAGAATATTTTATCTAATTGAAACATTAACAACTATTCACTATGTATTTTTTGAAGGGAGATATTTAATGGAAAAAGTTCTTGTCACTATCGGCATTCCCGTCTACAATGGCGAACGCCATGTCCAAATATGCATCGATTCGATTTTGAATCAAACGATGCCGCAATACCATATTGAAATCATCGCCGTCAATGACGGCTCGACAGACCGGACGGCAGCGGTACTTGATGCCTATGCCAAGGAGTACCCGAATTTCCGTGCGATCCACCAAGCCAATACCGGCGGTCCCGGTGCCCCCCGCAACACAGTGATTTCTGAAGCTCGCGGCGAGTATATCTTCTTCGTTGATGCAGATGACTTCCTGGGGGAAGAGGCACTGGAGCGCATGTACCGGATGGCGGCGGACAACCGTTCCGATATCGTGCTCGGCAAATTCGTCGGCGTCAACGGCCGCGGCGTCGCCCAATCCATGTTCCACCGCAACCAGCCCAGAACGACAGCGCTCCAATCCGATGTGTTCGATGCAATCGGCCCAACTAAAATGTTCCGCACCAAATTCCTCCTCGAAAAAGGAATCCGCTTCCCGGTCGGCATCTGCACTGCCGAGGACCAGCCTTTCATGGTCCATGCCTATATACTCGCCGACGCCATCTCCATCGTTGCCGACTATCCTTGTTATTATGTCGTCAACCATACCGACAAAGAACATGCTTCAGTGATGCCAGCCTCTCCTGCCGATTACTACGGCACCCTGGCCCAATCTGTCCGCATCATCAAACGCCATATCAAAAACCAGGTTCATCAGGACGTGCTGATCGCCAAATACCTGAAGAAAGAATTCACGACCGGCCGCAGCGTGTCGCTCGCCTCATCTGCCCTTGGCCAGCGTGAAAAGACTGCTTGGCTCCGAGAGTTGAACCGCTTCTTGGCCAACTGGTCCAATAATAAAATCATCAGCCTCCTCCCGGCTCCCTTGCAGCAGTATGTGAGCTGCGCCAAAACTGATGATCTCCAGCAAGTGCTGGCATTTTTCTCAAGCGACATCCCCGATGCCGGGTAATAGGCAAACAAATAGGCAAGACCCGCTTTATTGCGGAGCTTGCCTTTTCAATATATAAAGAAACTGTCTATAGAAAAGTTGATTATCAGTATAGAGTATACACACCGCTTTGGGCATGGCTTTCGCCATGAGCCGGGAAGAACACCCGTCTCATAGCTTCCCCAGCCCGTGGACGCGCCGGCGCTGGTACAGTTCTTTGAACGCCGATACTTTACTTATTTAGCAGCACTGTCTGAGATATGGAGCAAAACAGTGGAGACGCCTGCGGATAAAAACCTTGTGCTCCTGCGCGCTATGCGCTTCGTCGCAAAACTATTGGCCGAAGTGTCTTCGCCCAATAGCTTCGCAGCTGTTTTGCGGAATATCGGCTTAACAATTGAAGGAAAGTCAATTGATATCTTTCTTTACTTTGAAAAAGGCAAGCCCCGCTTCATTGCGGAGCTTGCCTTTTCGTTATTCAGATAGCCCGTATGCGTTGTGGAGTGCATTGGCCGATTTTTTCATTTCTGTTTCCGGCACGACGACCGAAACTTTGATTTCGGATGTGGAGACCATTTTCACCGGAATCCCTTCTTTTCGCAGGATGTCGAACATCTGCGCTGCGACTCCCGGATTCGATACCATGCCGGAACCGACGATGGACACTTTCGAAAGGCCGACTTCATAGTTCGCTGAAACGAAACCGATGCTTTCCTGGTTGTCATTGAGCACCCGGCGCGTTTCTGCCAAACTGTCCTCTTTGATGGAGAATGAAACCGAGGGCGGAAATTCGTCGGTGATGCTTTGGACGATAATATCGACATCGATATGGTTTTCCGCCAGTTTAGTGAAGATATTGGCCAATGAGCCGTTGAATGCTTCTTTGTAAATGACCGTGACGCGGGCGATTCCCGGTTCGAACGCGACGCCTCTAACGATTAGATTTTTTTCCACAGTGACCACCTCTTGTATAGTTGTGCCCGGTTCATCCGAATAGCTCGCGCTGACGGATAATGGGACCTGGTTGTTTTTGGCGAATTCAACAGCCCGCGGGTGCAGGACGCCTGCCCCGAGATTCGCCAGTTCCAGCATTTCATCGTAGGAAATCTGTTCGAGCTTGCGGGCGCCCGTCACATACCGCGGATCGGACGTGTAGACGCCGTCAACGTCGGTATAGATTTCGCAGGCATCTGCGTTGAGAGCAGCAGCAAGGGCGACCGCCGTCGTATCCGAACCGCCGCGGCCGAGCGTCGTGATATTGCCGATCTTATCGACTCCCTGGAATCCGGCCACCACACAGAAAAAGCCATTTTCGAGCACGCGCTCGAGGCGTTCGGTATGGATCTGTTCGATGCGCGCATTCCGCGGCACCGATTCGGTTTCTATGCCTGCCTGCCATCCGGTGAAAGAAAGCGCTTCGTGTCCGAGTGCCTTAAAGGCCATGGCTAGGAGCGAAATCGTCACCTGCTCGCCGGTCGCAAGCAGCATGTCCATTTCACGTTTCGGCGGATCGGCGGAGATTTCATTCGCCAACCCGAGCAAAGTGTCCGTCGTTTTGCCCATGGCAGAGACGACGATGACGACACGGCGCCCTTTTTCCTTTTCGCGGATTGCCCGCTTTGCAACCCCGATGATTTTCTCTGGAGTCGCAACTGATGTGCCTCCGAATTTCATGACTACTGTTTTCATCTCATCCACTCCCATAATGTAAGTGGCCCTCAACATGAATGCCAAGGCGCAAGCACCCCGGCCAGACAATAAAAAAAGGCAGCCCGCCGCGTCTGCGGCAAACTACCTCTTTAGCATGTACGAATACGAAAAAACGTCCATGTGAGATAGCCCTCCAGAGATTGACTCTGACAGCCCGGCATCTATTAAATGCAGGACCAGCACCCGGGGTTGCAGGAACCCGGGCACTTCGGCGACCGCCCCTTTCCCCATCCTTCACAGATTCAGCAAATCTCCGGATGGCTACTTTTGACGTTCGCACCTCTATCATCACTTTTCCAAGTGATTCATTTCTGTTTTTACGATAGCACGTTATTGTTCGCTTGGCAACGATTGTTGTGAAAAATGCTGGCGGATCTGTTCTGCCAGCTTCACCGGCATGCCCGCTTCGCGCAGCTCTTCCACGCCGGCTTCCTTGATGCGCTTGACCGAACCGAAATGCCGCAGCAGCTGCTGCTTGCGCTTCGGCCCTACGCCTTCGAGTTCATCAAGCGCCGACTGGATTGAATTTTTGCCTCGCTGCTGGCGGTGGAACGTAATGACGAAGCGGTGGACCTCGTCCTGGATGCGCTGCAGCATATAAAACGCTTCGCTCGTCCGCTTCAGCGGCACCACTTCAACCGGGTCGCCGTAAAGCAGCTGCGAAGTCTGGTGCTTGGTGTCTTTGGCAAGCCCGGCGACCGGGATCGACAAGCCTAGCTCATCTTCGAGCACTTCCCTTGCAGAAGAAATCTGCCCTTTGCCTCCGTCAATGACGATCAAGTCCGGCAACGGCAAGCCGTCTTTCAGCACGCGCGTATAACGGCGGCGGACCACTTCGCGCATAGCGGCGTAATCATCCGGCCGGCCGGCGCTGCGCGTCTTGTATTTCCGGTAGTCTTTTTTCGACGGTTTGCCGTCGATGAAGGTGATCATCGCAGAAACAGCGTCCGCTCCCTGGATATGGGAGTTATCGAACGCTTCGATGCGCAATGGCGTCTGGATGTTCATCGCTTCGCCGAGTTCGACGCAAGCGCCGACTGTCCGTTCTTCCTGTCGCTCAAGCAGCTGGAATTTCTCCTTGATCGCAATTTCGGCGTTTTTCCGGGCGAGCGACAAGAGGTCTTTTTTCTTGCCCCGCTGCGGAACCAGGACGCGGATGCCGAGCCAATCGCGGACCAGTTCCGCATCCGTCCCTTCCGGCAGCAGCACTTCGTTCGGTTTCACATGGTGCGGCTGTTCATAGAACTGGCCAAGAAACGTCAGGAACTCGTCCTGCGGATCCCGGTAGAGCGGGAACAGCGAGACGTCGCGTTCGATCAATTTGCCTTGGCGCACAAAAAAGACCTGGACGCACATCCAGCCTTTGTCGACCGCGTAGCCGAAGACATCCCGGTCGGTGAAATCGTTCATCGCCATCTTCTGCTTCTCCATGACGGTCTCGATATGGGAAATCTGGTCGCGGTATTCTTTCGCCCGTTCAAACTCCAGGTTTTCGGCAGCTTCCGACATCTTCTCGATCAGGTCCTGCTTCACCTCGCGGAAACCGCCGTTCAGGAACTTCGTGATGCTGTCGATCATTTCCTGGTAGGTTTCCTTTTCCACGGGCTTGATGCACGGCGCCAGGCATTGCCCCATATGGTAATAAAGGCAGGCGCGGTCCGGCATCGTATGGCATTTCCGGAGCGGGTAGAGCCGGTCGAGCAATTTCTTCGTTTCACTGGCGGCATAGGCGTTCGGGTAAGGGCCGAAATACTTTCCTTTGTCCCGCTTGACCTGGCGCGTCGTGATCAGCTTCGGATGCCGCTCCCCGGTAATTTTCAGGTAAGGGTACGATTTGTCATCCTTCAGCATGATGTTGTATTTCGGGTCGTGCTTTTTGATCAGGTTAAGCTCCAGGATGAGCGCTTCCACGTCAGAAGACGTGACGATATACTCGAAATCCTCGATTTCGCCTACAAGCCGCTGCGTCTTTGCATCGTGGCTCCCCGTGAAATACGAGCGCACACGATTTTTAAGCACTTTGGCCTTCCCGACATAGATGACGGTCCCTTGCCGGTCTTTCATCAAGTAACAGCCCGGCTGATCCGGCAATATCGCCAGTTTGTGTTGTATCAGTTCGTTTGCCATATCCTCACCCTATTAAAAAACCGGGCACCATTTCTGGACCCGGTTAAGAATTATGCGTGTTGGTTAACCAATTCTGCCAAAGCTTCTTTCGGACGGAAGCCGACTACTTTGTCTACTGTTTCTCCGTCTTTCATCAAAAGAAGAGTCGGGATCGACATGATGCCGTACTGGCTAGCCGTTCCTTGGTTTTCATCCACGTCCACTTTTACGATTTTCACTTTGCCGTTCATGTCAGCGTCCAATTCTTCTAAAACTGGAGCGATCATTTTACAAGGTCCGCACCATGCAGCCCAAAAGTCTACTAGTACTAGGCCTTCAGAAATTTCTTGTGAAAAGTTTTGATCTGTCCCTTTAACGATTGCCATGAATAATTCCTCCTTATGTTTTAACAAAATCTAAACTGATTATACCATGTGCCATTTGGCGTAGCTATTTATATGCCTAATGCTTGTTTACCCTTGAGAGGGTTCGATAAAACGTTCAAACAGATCTTCAGATATTCCGCATAAACGTATAGATCTGCTCATTTCTAAAGGGCTTACCAAGCACTGGCGCGTCGACGGGCTAAGCGGAGCTATGCCCAAAGCGCCGAAGCGGTAATGAATAATAAATAACTTTTATTCAACTCATTTTGAAACTGTAACCTTATCCATTGCCTTCTATTTCCACCCATAAAAAAAGGCCTGCACTGGGCAGGCCTTCTAGGTTTTATTACATTACTTTCTTGAATTCTTCTGTAAGCATCGGGATGACTTCGAACAAGTCCCCTACGATTCCGTAGTCAGCGACTTTGAAGATGTTCGCTTCCGGATCTTTGTTGATCGCTACGATGACTTTCGAGTTGGACATGCCGGCCAAATGCTGGATGGCGCCCGAGATGCCTGCAGCGATGTAAAGGTCAGGCGTAACGACCTTGCCTGTTTGTCCGATTTGAAGCGAATAGTCGACATAGTCAGCGTCGCAAGCTCCGCGAGATGCGCCTACTGCGCCGCCAAGCAAGTTTGCAAGTTCCTGAAGCGGAGCAAATCCGTCAGCGCTCTTCACGCCGCGGCCGCCTGCAACGATCACTTTCGCTTCTGACAAATCGACGCCTTCAGCTGATTTGCGGACAACGTTCTTGATGATTGTGCGCAAGTTCGTGATGTCGACCGATAACGAGCTGACTTCGCCTGAACGCTCTTCTTTTGCAAGCGGTGCGATGTTGTTCGGGCGGACCGTGATGAATGCGATGCCTTCTTTGTTTTTCACTTTTTCGAACGCTTTCCCTGAATAGATCGGGCGGATGAATACTGCGTCATCGCCTTCGCCTTCGATTGCAGTAACGTCCGAAATCAAGCCGGTCTGCAGCTTGGAAGCGATTTTCGGAGATAAGTCTTTGCCGACTGCCGTATGTCCGAATACCAATGCTTCCGGGCTTTCCTGCTCGACAACTGCCATGAACGCCTGGCCGTATCCGTCAGAAGTGTAATGCTTCAAATGCGGGTGTTCCACTGTAACGACGCGGTCTGCGCCGTAGTTGACCAATTCCTGGCCGAAATCGCTTACTGCGTCGCCAAGCAAAACGGCAACGACTTCCCCACCGCCTGATACTTGCTTCGCAGCGGCAATTGCTTCAAATGATACGTTGCGGAGCGCGCCTTCGCGCGTCTCTGCCAACACTAATACTTTTTTCGACATAGTCCGTTTACCCCCTAAGTAGATGTGAAGAAATTTATGGAACGTTCGGTTTTATTGGTAAGATTCAGCGGCCCTTCTGAAAAAGAAGGACCCGGTTCTGCCCGAGGCAGGATTAGATCACTTTCGCTTCATTGCGGAGCAAGCCGACCAATTCAGTGACCTGGTTGTTCAAGTCGCCTTCAAGGATGCGCCCTGCAGCTTTTTTCGGCGGCAAGTAGATTTCGATTGTTTCCGTCTTCGCTTCAACATCGTCTTCTTCGATGTCCAGATCGTCCAATTCCAGTTCTTCAAGCGGTTTTTTCTTTGCTTTCATGATGCCTGGAAGTGACGGGTAGCGCGGCTCGTTCAATCCTTGCTGTGCTGTAACCAATAGCGGCAATGATGTTTCAAGCTCTTCTGCATCCCCTTCGATATCGCGGGTGATCGTGACAGTTGTGCCGTCGATTTTCAACTCTGTGATCGTTGTTACGTAGTTGATGCCAAGAAGATCAGCAACACGCGGCCCGACCTGTCCGGAACCGCCATCGATCGCTACGTTTCCTGCAAGGATCAAGTCCGGATTTTTGTCTTTCAAATACTCAGCCAATATGTATGCTGAAGTGAACTGATCCATTTCTTCCACATCGTCTTCAGTGTTGATAAGGACCGCTTTGTCAGCGCCCATCGCAAGTGCTGTGCGAAGCTGCTTCTCAGCATCTTCCCCGCCCATTGTGATGACAGTGACTTCGCCGCCGTGCTCATCGCGGACAGTGATCGCTTCTTCGATCGCGTACTCATCGTATGGGTTGATGATGAATTCCGCTCCGTCCTCCTGGATTTGGCCGTTGGAGATAACCAGCTTTTCTTCTGTGTCGAATGTGCGTTTAACCAATACATAAATGTTCATGAACGTAAACCTCCCAAGTATTATTTCCCTTTGAATTGTGCTTCGCGTTTTTCCAGGAAAGCCTGGATGCCTTCTTTTGCATCTTCCGATACGAATACCGTACCAAAGGATTTCGCTTCCGCTTCCACGCCTTCATGATACGAAGCGTGTTTCGCGAATTGGAGCATATCGATTGCCGCTTTCACGGATACCGGGCTCTTTTTCGCAATCTTCTTCGCAATTGTAAGCGTTTGCGAAAGCAGGTCTTCTTCGGCGTAAGCACGGTTCGCCAACCCCAATTGGGCAGCTTCCGTACCGGAAATCGGATCGCTCGTCAGCAGCATTTCGGCCGCTTTGGCTACACCGACATATCTTGGCAGGCGCTGTGTGCCTGCGAAACCGGGAATCAAGCCTAACTGCAATTCCGGTAATCCCAGTTTAGCATTTTCAGTGACAAATCGCATATGGCAACTCATCGCCAGTTCCAGCCCTCCGCCAAGCGCTGCTCCGTGGATCGCCGCGATGACCGGTTTGTGGAATGTCTCCACCCGTTCGAAAACTTCCTGGCCGCTCGCTGACAGCTTTGAAAATTCCTCGCCCGATGTGACTTGCGTGAATTCCTTGATGTCTGCCCCTGCAGAGAAGAACCTGCCTTCTCCGTGAAGGACAATCACCCGGACTTCGTCGTCGTTCTCCACTTCATCCAGCAAGCTGTTCACTTCCATGATCAGCGAGCGGGACAATGCATTCGCCGGCGGACGGTTGATCGTTGCGACCGCTACGCCGTCTTCTTTCTTCCAACTGATGAATTCCATTCGATAAGCCCCTTTCTTATGCGCGGATCCCTTTCATCAAAAGACGATGGACTTTCGGCGCCAATTCGACCAAATCATATTTATGATCATTCATCACCCAAGTGGTGATCGTCTCATCCATTGTACCAAAAACCATCTGCCTTGCTAAACGGATATCCATATCCTTGTCAAATTCGCCTGTTTCCATGCCTTTGACGAGGATTTTGTCCATCAGCAATAAATACTCCCTTAACACGCCATTGATTTTCATGCGAAGCTCGTGGTTGGATTGCCGGAGCTCGAGCTGGGTGACGATCGACAAATGCAAATCGTTCGCCAGCAGGTCAAAATGGCTCTGAATCATCAATTGCAGCTTGTCGGAAGCGGTTGCTTCCTTGTCAACGATTTCGCCGAGCTTGCTGACAAACAGCCCCATCTTGTCCTGGAACACGGATATGAGAATGTCTTCTTTGTTTTTGAAGTACAGATAGATCGTGCCATCCGCTACGCCGGCCTGTTTGGCGATTTTCGAGACCTGCGCCTGATGATAGCCGTTTTCAGCAATGACTATTACTGCCGCATCAACAATTTGCTTGTATTTCGGTTTTTCCTTTTTTACCAATTCGTCACCACCCAAAAAAATATGAAAATATGAATGGCGGTTCATTCATATTTTCATATTATAGTTTATTTATAAGAGTGTCAAGCATTTCCCTGTTAAGCGACTGGGTTCAGGACGGAATCGCTTCGTTCTGTTTCGCGCGCTCTTCATCCACCAATGACCGGCGCAGGATCTTCCCGACAGCCGTCTTCGGCAATTCTGTGCGGAACTCATAGATGCGCGGCACTTTGAACGCTGCCAGATGCTCCCGGCAATGCTTATCCAGTTCTTCTTCTGTTACAGTATACCCTTCTTTCAAGACAATGTACGCTTTTACCGTTTCTCCGCGGTAAGGATCCGGAATACCGGCTACGACACATTCCTGGATGGCTTCGTGCTCGTAAAGGACTTCCTCGATTTCACGCGGATAGATATTGAAGCCGCCGGCGATGATCATGTCCTTCTTGCGGTCGACAATGAAGAAATGGCCGTCGTCGTCCATATAGCCAAGGTCCCCTGTCAGGAGCCAGCCGTCGACGATTGTCGCTGCTGTATCTTCCGGACGGTTCCAGTAGCCTTTCATCACTTGCGGGCCTTTGATCGCGATTTCCCCGATTTCCCCGTGCGGCACTTCGTCTGTTGTGCCCGGAAGGAAGATTTTCGAGTCGGTGTCCGGATACGGCAATCCGATCGATCCTTTTATGCGCTCGCCCCATACCAGGTTCGAATGCGTGACCGGTGCAGTTTCTGTCAGCCCGTAGCCTTCCACCAGCTTGCCGCCTGTGATTTTCTCGAATTTCTCCTGGACTTCAGCAGGCAGCGGCGCCGAGCCGCTCAAGCAGGCTTCGATCGATGACAAATCGTATTTGCCGATATCGGGATGGTTCATCAAGCCGATGTATAAAGTCGGCGCTCCCGGGAAAAGTGTCGGTTTTTGCTTGTTGATCGTCTTCAATGCCGTCTCTGCATCGAATTTCGGCAAGAGAATCATCCGGTTGCCTTGCATAACCGAAAGGATCAACACCGTCGTCAATCCGTAGACATGGAACAGCGGAATAATGCCCATGATCGAATCTTCGCCTTTTTTCGATTTGTACAGCCATGCGCCGCACATCGTCGCGTTCGAAATCAAGTTCTTGTGCGTCAGCATGACGCCTTTCGGAGAACCGGTCGTACCGCCCGTATACTGGAGCAGCGCCAGATCTTCTTCAAAATCGAATTGCGGTTTGCGGACTTCCGTGGAAGCCGTTTTCATGATTTCCGTGAACAGGTGATTCACGCCGCGATGCTCGACTTTAACGCTGACACCGGACTGGCGCTTCTGGACGAACGGGTACACCACATTTTTCGGGAACGGCAGGTAGTCTTTGATGCCTGTGACGATGATGTTCTCAAGCTTGGTTTCCGGCATCACTTTGGATACCCGCGGATACAATAGATCGAGCGCGACAATCGCTTTCGCGCCGGAATCGTTCATCTGATAAGCGATTTCCCGCTCCGTGTACAGCGGATTCGTCATAACCACAACGCCGCCGGCATAAAGAGTCCCATAGAAAGAAATGACGGCTTGCGGGCTGTTCGGCAGCATGATCGCCACCCGGTCGCCTTTTTCGATTCCCAGCTTCTGAAGGTAATGCGCAAACTTCATCGATGACTCATAAAGCTCCTTGTAGCTGACATCTTTCCCGAGGAAATGGATGGCCACTTTATCAGGAAACTGGTCAAAAGCCTGAGTCAGGTATTCTTGGACCGGCATATGCGGATACTGCAGCGTGTGCGGAATTTCAGGCGGGTAATGTGCAAGCCACGGTTTCTCTGTCATTCTTTCTTCCTCCTTTTAAATAAAAGAATAGTGAAAATATTCCTACTTTTATTATAAGCGAGAATGAAAGGGCTTTCAACAACAAATGTTAGTCACTTGTTAAGGGTTCAAACATACGCAATACATACACACAAAAAATGACAGGTTCAAAGACTGACCCTTCCAGCTTGTTGAGAAGAATATTTATTGCCTGTCTTTTATTTGAAAACCGGCATTACACAATACTGCATGCTCATGTGCACTACGCTGCCTCGCTGGCGTCTCTACTATTTTGCTGCATATCTAAGAGGACGTTAATTAATTAAAATCATTACATGACCATTTACTCTATTAAAAATCCTATCCAGCGCCGGCGCGTCCGCGGGCTGGGCAAAGCTATGAGACGGGTGCTCTTCCCGGCTCATCGCGAAAGCCAAAGAGGCGCCTAAAACATTTGGGCGCCTCTTTTGCGACGAGCTTGCGCAGGAGCAACGTTCTTTCATGTTTCGAAGCTAGCGAAGCGATGCAGAAACAATCGTCTTTGCTCTTCCCCAAGCGGCCGAAGCGAGATAAAAGTGTGATTCACTCATCAAGTTATCTCTAGAAGGTTTCTCGACAAACAAAAAACGGCCGGTCCAGAGACCGGCCGCTCCTTCCCTATCAGATGACAAAGAGAAAGATGACGCCTACAAGCACAAACAGAATGCAGCAGACAAAAAGTATTTTGATGAGGTTTTCCATTTTCTACAACTCCTAAGAAATACTCGCGCCGATGACAAACGACAAGCCGACGGATATGGTCAATGAGATAAAGCCGACCGAGCGGTTGTCGTTTTCGATTTCCTCATCCACTTTGAATCTCGGAGTCAGAAATTCGAACAACAGGTAAGCGAAGATCAATAAGGCGAACCCGTACAGGCCCCAGCCGATCATTTGCGGCAAGGAATTGTGCTGGTCGATCGAGAAACGGAAGATGTTCGTGATGCCGAAGATTTTCCCGCCGGTCGCCATGGCCACTGCCAAATTGCCTTTTTTGATTTCTTCCCAGTTTTTGTACTTCGTCACGATTTCGAATATCACCATGGCGACGATCAAGCATAACACCACTACACTGAAATATCCGGCCGTTTCCACGAGCGGATGGGTCCAAAAGCCAGTTTCTGACATGTCCATTCTCCCTTACCCCTGAATTACTTGAGTTCTGCGACGGTGACGCCGGAGCCGCCTTCGCCTGCTTCACCGAAACGGTAGCTCTTCACCCTTGGATGCTTTTTCAAGTACTGCTGGACGCCTTGGCGCAGCGCACCTGTCCCTTTGCCGTGGATGATCGATACTTGATGGTAGTTCGATAATAACGCATCGTCGATGTATTTTTCAACACGCGCCAGTGCATCTTCATACCGCTCGCCGCGGAGGTCCAGTTCGAGTTTGACATGGCTGTCGCGGTTTTTGAGCGTAGCCATCGTCCGCGTCTCTTTCTGTTTCTCCGGTTTCGTGTACGACAGGTCGGATTCCGGAAGCTTCATCTTCAAGATGCCGATCTGCACGATCCATTCCTTGTCTGAAACCTTTTCGACCAGCGTGCCTTTTTGGCCGAATGATATGACCTTCACTTCGTCGTTCACTTTCAGCTCGCGCGTCTCGTTCGCCTTCGCAGCCCTTTTCAGGACGCGGTTTTCCGGCATTGCGGATTCCAGGCGTTTCCTGGCATCGATCAGCTGGTGCTCCTTGATGCCGGATGCCCCTTCCATCTGCATCTTGCGCAGTTCGGACATGACGGATTCCGCTTCGCGCGTTGCTTGGTCGACGATTTTGCGGGCTTTCTCTTTCGCTTTTTCTTCTAATCGTTCTTTCTGGTTTTCATATTCCTTCAATTGCTGTTCCAAGTCGCGCTTCAAGTTCTCCGCTTCCTGGAGCAGTTCTGCAGAACGTTCCGCGTCGTGTTCGGATTCGCGGCGGCTCTTTTCGAGCGATGCAATCATCGAATCGACTTCGCGCCGGTCGGTGCCGGTAAAGCTCTTCGCGTGGCTGATGATGTGGTCCGGCAAGCCGAGGCGTTTCGAGATTTCGAATGCATTGCTCCGCCCCGGAACTCCGATCAGCAAACGGTAAGTCGGGCTCAAGGTCTCCACGTCGAATTCCACGCTGGCGTTAGCGACGCCCGGCCGGTTATAGCCGTACGCCTTCAGTTCCGGGTAATGGGTCGTCGCGATGACGCGCGCTCCCCGGCCATGCACTTCATCAAGAAGGGAAATCGCAAGAGCGGCCCCTTCCTGCGGATCTGTCCCTGCGCCGAGTTCGTCAAAAATCACAAGCGAGTTTTCGTCAAACTTCGTCAGGATATCGACGATATTGACCATATGGGACGAAAACGTACTCAGGCTCTGTTCGATCGACTGTTCATCGCCGATATCGGCGAAAACCTGGTCGAACACCGCGAGCTCCGATCCATCGAGCGCCGGGACCGGAAGGCCCGATTGCGCCATGAGCGTAAACAAGCCTACGGTTTTGAGCGTCACGGTCTTCCCGCCCGTGTTCGGGCCGGTGATGACGATTGCGGTGATGTCTCGGCCGAATTCGATGTCGTTCGCCACCACTTCATCTGCAGGAATGAGCGGATGCCGCGCTTTTCTCAGGTTGATATAGCCCTCCGTGTTCATATCGGGCTTGGTGCATTTATGGGCAGAGCCGTATTTCGCTTTCGCAAAAATCAAATCCAGTTCGCCTAGCACCTCGACCAACAGGAACAGCTCATGCGCCACTTCCTGGACTTGTGCCGAAAGCATCTGCAGGATGCGGTCGATTTCCTCTTTTTCCTTCATTTTCAGGCGGCGAACTTCGTTGTTCGCCTGGACCACAGCATCGGGTTCAATGAACAAGGTCTGCCCTGATGAGGACTGGTCATGGACGATACCGCCGTAATGGCTGCGGTACTCTTGTTTAACCGGGATGACGAACCGGTCGTTGCGCATCGTGACAATCGTGTCCGACAGCATTTTCGCTGCATTTTTCCCGCGCACCAGGCTCTCGAGCCGTTCGCGCACGCGGCTTTCCTGTGCACGCAGCTGCTGGCGGATAGAGCGCAGGGCTGCGCTTGCGCTGTCTAAAACGCCCCCATTGTCATCGATGCACATGTTGATATCGTGCTCGAGCTGCGTCAGGATAGGCATCGCTTCTTTTTTCTCAAGGAAATGCGGGATCTGGATCGTACCTTCTTCCCGGATGCTTTCGAAAAACTGCCGCAAGATGCGGCTCGCCCGGATGGTCGATGAAACTTCCATCAATTCCATCGGGCTTAAAGATCCGCCGATCTGCGCCCGTCGTGCATGCATGCGAATGTCGAAAATACCGCCCAACGGCACATTGCCTTTGACGCGGAGGACGCTTGCGCCTTCGTCCATCTCCTCTAGCAGCCGGTTGACTTCGTTGATATCGGTGGAAGGCAATAGGCCTTCTATATGTGCTTTTCCGAGCGATGAAGTGGTATAGCGCGCCACTTCGTCCCGGATTTTATAAAATTCAAGTGTTCTTAATGCGCGTTCTGCGATCAAGAGGGACACCTCCTAATTTTTCAGGTACTCCCTTAGCCGCTCAAGCGGCCAAGTATTAACGACATGGTCTTTTTTCAGCCATGCCTTTTGTGCATGCCGCACGCCGATGGCCATGACTTCGAGCTGGTTGACGGCATGGGCATCGGTATTGATTGCGACCGGCACGCCTTTCTCCTGGGCCATTTCCAAATATTCGACGGCCAGATCGAGCCGGTACGGGCTCGCATTGAGTTCCACGATTTTGCCGTATTCCTTGGCCCAATCGAGGAGCTGCTCCACATCCGGATCATAGCCGCTGCGCTGGCCGACGATGCGGCCGGTCGGATGGGCGATCATATCGACATGCGGATTTTTCATCGCCGTCAAAATGCGCTCCATGATCTGTTCCCGCGGCTGCTGGAAGCTTGAATGGATGCTCGCAATGACGAAGTCGAGCTGGCTCAGCACTTCATCGCTGAAATCGAGCGACCCATCCGGCAGGATGTCCATTTCCGTCCCGGACAGCACTTCGATGTCGCTGTATTGTTTGTTGAGCTCCCGGATTTCCGCGTTTTGCGCCAACAAGCGCTCCGGCGTCAAGCCGTTCGCCACTTTCAAATAATGCGAATGGTCGGTGATGACCATATATTCATAGCCGCGGCTGCGGTTCGCTTCAATCATTTCTTTTAGGGAATGTGCGCCGTCCGACCAGGTTGTGTGCATATGGAGATCAGCGCGGATATCTTCAAGCGATACCAGATTTGGAATATCGTCCAGCCGGTCGAATTCGCGCCCGTCTTCGCGGACAGTCGGCGGAATGAACGGCAGCCCGAAATGGGCATAAAAATCTGTTTCTGAAGTGAACGTGGCGACCGCCCCGTCTTCCTGTTCCACGCCGTATTCACTGATTTTCTTGTTCTGTGATTTCGCCAACTGGCGCAATTTTACATTATGGTCTTTCGAACCGGTGAAATGGTGCAGCGCCGTGACAAACTCTTCAGGTGCCACCAAGCGGAAATCGATGTCGATCGGATCCTGGAATTCGACGGTCACCGATACTTTTGTATCCCCTGAGGCGATCGTTTCCTGAATGGGAAGGGCCGCAAGCAATTCCTCTTTCACCTTCGCCGGTTCGGCCGTTGCAACGATAAAGTCGAGGTCCTTGCTCGTCTCTTTTGTCCGGCGGTAGCTGCCCGCGACAGAGAATTCGCTGACGCCTTCGATTTTTTCCAGGACGTCTTCGATGAACCGGACCGCTTCTTCCGTCTTCCAGATCGGATGCCGGCCCGGCTTTGATTCGAAATCGGTCAATTCTTTCAGGATCTTGTCTTCCGATTTCGGCCCGAAGCCCGGCAGTTTCTGGATCTGATGGTCAAGGCACGCCTGCTTCAATGCTTCAGCGGAATCGATGCCGAGTTCCTTGTAGAGCTTGGCCAGCTTTTTGCCGCCCATCCCTTGGAGTTTCAAGAGCGGTACCAGGCCGCTCGGCACTTCCGCCTGCAATTCTTCTAGCACAGTGGATTTGCCCGATTCGATCAATTCCACAATGACGTCGCCTGTGCCCTTTCCGATGCCTTTCAGTTTCGTGACATCCTCGATTTCGTCCAAGCTGCGCTGGTCGAGTTCAAGTGCCTGCGCGGCTTTTCGGAACGCGCTGACTTTAAACGGGTTTTCCCCTTTCAGCTCCATATACAACGCAATCTTTTCAAGCGTTCTGATGATGATTTTTTTATTCATAGGGAGGCCTCCGGCATTTTGACTTAAAAAAACTTCCCTCGGTAAGAGAGAAGTCCTTACTTACATATAAATATACCACCATTCCTTCACTTTCTCGGAGAAATAAGGTGTATTCTCGAGGATACCCTGGGCGATTCCCGAGTTTTCCAGATGCGTTTGGATCGCGTCCATCGGGAACAGCGCAAAAACATACAGGAATATGAACAATAAGAGATAGATTTCGATAAAGCCTAACACCGCACCAAGGATTTTGCTGAGAAAACCAAGCACGGGCAGGTACTTCAGGAAATCAAACATCGACGCAATCAATTGCAGTCCGAACTTCACCGCGAAGAATATGAGTGCAAATGCGAAAAGCTGATAAAACGTCTGGTCAAGATCAAGCTGGTCGATGGCGATTGTGAAACGCGAATCGCTGTCGACTGTCGGATACGGAATCCACAGCACGAAGTATTCGGCAAGCGGTTTGTAATACAGATACGCTACGATAAAAGCGATGACAAACCCGACCATGTGGATCAGTTGGAGGACAAAGCCCCGTTTGGCGCCTACTATGATGCCGCCAAGCAATAAAATCAATAAAATAATATCAAGCATTTACGTCAGCCCTTCAACTTTTTCAATTCATTTTCTAATTGTTCTACTTGCTCTTTAAGTTTAAGATAGTCATGTACGGTATTGATCGCCGTCAGGACTGCAAGCCGAGAACTGTCGAGAGATGGATTCATCGCATGGAATTCACGCATTTTCTCATCCACCATCGATGCAACCAACCGCATATGGCCGGATGATTCTGTGCCGACGATTTTATAAGTATAGCCGTAGATTTCGACTGATGTACGAATTTTATGTTGCTCCGACAATGTTCCACCCCTCCTTAGAAATCCTATACATAATCATAACATGAACCGAACTAGAATGTGAATTATAAGAAAGGCGGCTCATCCATGTCAAACACCGTGCTAAAACTGCCTGAGGAAAGCCTCCTTCAGGTCATCGAATATTACAGCAGCAAGAAGATTGAGGCTAAAGCGCCGTATGTCCGCTTCACCGCAAAACTGGCCGATGCGGTCGTAACTGTCTATACATCCGGCAAAGTCATGTTCCAAGGCGCAGGCGCCGATCGCGAAGCCGCCAAATGGGGGTCCGTATCCGCTGACGCTCCAAAAACGCCGAATGCAAAAGGCGACACCCTGCCGCCAGGATTTGCCCATAAATCTGTCCTCGGCTCAGATGAGACCGGCACCGGCGACTTTTTCGGGCCCATCACCGTTGCCGCTTGCTTTGTGCCGGCGGAAGGAGTGGAACTTGCCCATGAGCTTGGCGTAAAGGATTCAAAATTGCTGACAGATGACTATATGCGAAAAATTGCTCCAGATTTGAAAGAAGCGTTTATCCACAGCGTCTTGACGCTCAAGAATGATAAATACAACGCCGTCCAAAGCAAAGGCTGGTCGCAAGGCAAGATCAAAGCACTGCTGCACAATCAGGCATTGAAGCATGTGCTACAGAAAATCCAGCCGCAAAAGCCTGATGCAATCCTGATCGACCAGTTCGCTGAGCGCGGCATCTATTATAACCATATTAAAAATGAACCCGAAATCATCCGTGAAAATGTGCTGTTCTCTACTAAAGCCGAAGGCCTGCATGTGTCGGTCGCCTGCGCTTCCATCATTGCCCGCGTCGCTTTCCTCGATGAAATGGATGCGCTCAGCGCAAAAGCCGGTGTGGTTTTGCCGAAAGGCGCCGGCAAGATCGTCGATGAAGCCGCGGCAAAAATTCTGCTGAAGCACGGCGAAGCTTTTCTGCAATCTTTGACCAAAGTCCATTTCGCCAATACCAAAAAAGCGAAAGACTTGGCAGCAAAGCGCCGCTCATGATAACCGATTACTTTTTTCGGCCGCTTTCAATTAAACAATTTTTCCGAACATTCTTATATTAACATACTGATTTCAGATTACTAGTAGTTTTAGGAGTTAAGGATTAGAAAATTTCCATAAAAAAAGCGGAATCCGAGGATTCCGCTTTTTTTGTTTTTATGAACGCAGTTCTGCGCCGGCTTGCGCCAAGGCAGTGCGTACTTTTTCATGGACTTGCGTCACTTCTTCATCTGTCAAAGTTTTCTCCGGATCAAAGTAAGTCAGTGAGAAGGCGACGGATTTCTTGCCCTCTTCCATCTTGTCTCCTTCATATAGGTCGAAGACGCGGACATCTTTCAGCAATTTGCCGCCCGCATTGCGGATGACCGATTCAATCGATCCCGCCTCAACGATTTTCGACAAGACCAATGCGATATCGCGGGAAATCGACGGGTAGCGCGGAACGGGCGTGTAAAGCAATGGCGCGACTTCTTCGTTCAATAATGCGGCCAAATTCATCTCGAGCACCAAAGTTTCTTTCAAATCGCGTGCTTTTTGCTCGTTCGGGTGCAATTGGCCGAGGATGCCGACGCGGTTGCCGTTCATCATGACGAAGGCTGTACGGCCCGGGTGCAGCCCGTCCATTTCGCCCCGCTCGAATTCCAATTCCACTCCGAGTTTATCGCCCAGGCCTTCCACGATGCCTTTCAGCACGAAGAAATCGACCGCTTTCTTTTCGCCCTGCCAGCTATTGTCGAGCCATAAGCCGGTCATGGCGATTGCCAAATGCTCTTCTTCGTCCAATAATTCGCCATCGTTCTTCAAGAACACGGCGCCGATTTCGTAAAGGGCGACCGAATCGCTGCGGCGCGCCGTATTGTAGGATACCGATTCCAAAAGATGCGGAAGCAGGCTTTGGCGCAACGTGCTGCGTTCTTCGCTCATCGGCATCAGCAAGCGTGTCATTTCAGTTTCCGTCAATGCGAATTTGTGTGCCGAAGCTTCTGACGTCAATGAATACGTCACAGCTTGCAAAAGGCCAGCGCCTTCCAAGTAATTGCGCACGATGCGGCGCTTTTGCTGGTAAGGCGTCAACCCGCCAGGCGCTGTCTCGGTTTCAGGAAGCGTTGAAGGAATTTCGTCGTACCCGTAAAGGCGGGCAATCTCCTCCACGACATCCTCTTCAATCTGGATGTCCTGCCGGCGTGTCGGCACGGAAATCACCAATTGTCCGTTGACCGCTTCCGTGTTGAACTTCAAGCGCTCCAGGATACGCATCATGTCTTCAAACGAAATCTTCATGCCAAGGCGTGCATTGATGAAGTCAGGCGACACTTTGACGATTTTCTCTTCTTTGTCCAATTGATCGAACATGACCGAGCCAGCCAGTACTTCCCCACCGGCAAGCTCAGCAATCAAGCTCGCTGCACGTTCTGCAGCCGGGATGACGCGGTTCGGGTCGACCCCTTTTTCATAGCGTGAACTGGCGTCACTGCGCAATCCATGGTCTTTCGACGTCTGGCGGATCGAGCCTGATGCGAAATAAGCGGATTCGATGACGATTGTCGTGGTTGAATCGCTGACTTCCGAATTCGCGCCGCCCATTACGCCGGCCAAAGCGACCGGCTCTTCCCCGTTCGTGATGACCAGGTTATGTGCAGATAGGGTGCGTTCTGCGTCATCAAGCGTGGTGATTTTTTCGCCTTCTTTTGCGTGGCGCACGGTGATATTGCCTGTTTTCAATGAATCATAGTCAAACGCATGGAGCGGCTGGCCGTATTCCATCAAAACATAATTCGTCACGTCGACGACGTTGTTGTGCGGACGGACGCCGGCAGCCATCAAGCGCTGCTGAAGCCACATCGGCGATTCTTTCACTTCGATGTTGCGGATCACTTTGGCGACGTATAACGGGTTCGCTTCTGGTGCGTCGATGTTCAGCGTCAGCATGGAATCCGCTGACTCCGCAGCTTCCGTATAAGTTGCTTCCGGCAATTTCACGTCTTCCGACAAGATCGCCCCTACTTCGTACGCGACTCCGAGCATGCTCATGGCATCTGCACGGTTCGGCGTCAAGCCAAGTTCAAGGACCGTATCATCTAGATCGAAGTTTGTCAGGACGTCGCTTCCGACTTCCGCATCTTCCGGCAATACGTAGATGCCTTCAGCATACGCTTTAGGCACGAGCTTGCCTTCGATGCCCAGTTCCTGCAGCGAGCAGATCATGCCGTTCGACTCTTCGCCGCGCAGCTTCGCTTTTTTGATTTTGATGCCGCCCGGCAGTTTCGATCCGGGGCGCGCCACGATGACATTCTGCCCTGCCGCGATATTCGGTGCGCCGCAGATGATCTGCGTCGTCTCTTCGCCGACATTCACTTGGCAGATCGACAATTTATCCGCTTCCGGATGTTTGGTGCATGATTCCACATAGCCGACAACAACATTCGTCATGCCGTGGGAACGGTCGATCACGGCGTCCACTTCGATGCCGGAGCGCGTGATTTTCTCGCCCAAATCTGCAGGCGCCAAGCCTTGTGTATCTACATACTCTTTCAGCCATTTAATGGATACTAACATGTTTTATTTCCTCCTTAAACTTCAGTGCGTTGGAATTGGGATAAAAAGCGGACGTCGTTCGTATAGAAATGGCGGATGTCTTCAACGCCGTATTTCAGCATGGCAATGCGCTCCGGCCCCATGCCGAAAGCGAATCCTGTCAGGCGCTTCGAGTCGTAGCCTGCCATTTCGAGTACGTTCGGATGCACCATTCCGGCACCTAGGATTTCAAGCCAGCCAGTCCCTTTGCAGACGTTGCAGCCCGACCCGCCGCATTTGAAGCAGGAGATGTCCATTTCAACAGACGGCTCTGTGAACGGGAAGAAGCTTGGGCGCAGACGGATTTCGCGGTCTTCGCCGAACATTTTCTTCGCAAATACTTCAAGCGTCCCTTTCAAGTCGCTCATGCGGATGTCTTCGCCGATGACCAATCCTTCAATCTGTGTGAACTGGTGGGAATGCGTCGCGTCGTCGTTGTCGCGGCGATACACTTTCCCCGGGCAAATGATCTTGATCGGCTCTCCGCCTTTCGCTTCCATTGTGCGCGCCTGGACCGGAGAAGTATGCGTGCGCAATAGAATATCTTCTGTTATATAGAAGGAATCCTGCATATCGCGCGCCGGATGCCCTTTCGGCAAGTTCAGCGCTTCGAAGTTGTAATAATCCTTCTCCACTTCCGGGCCTTCTGCAATTTCATAGCCCATCGAGATGAACAGGTCCTCGATTTCCTCGACCACGCGCGTCAATGGATGCGCATTGCCCGTTTTGACTGGGCGGCCAGGCAGCGTGATGTCGATCGTTTCACTCTGCAATTTTTCATTGATCGCCTGCTCTTCCAAGATCGCCATGCGCTCTTCAAGCGACGCAGTCACTTCTTCGCGGACGACGTTGACTAGCGCCCCCATTTTCGGCCGCTCTTCAGCTGGGAGTTTCCCCATGCCTTTCAAAAGATCCGTGATTGGCCCTTTCTTGCCTAAATACGCGACGCGGACGTCGTTCAATGCCTTTACGTTCTCTGCATTCGCGATCTTTTCGAGTGCTTCTGTTTTTAATGCCTGCAATTGTGCTTCCATCTTTTCTCCTCCTTTGAACATAAAAAAGCCCCGTCCCAGAAAAGGGACGAGGCATTATTCGCGGTACCACCCTAGTTATTGCGCCAAGCGCAATCACTCATTTGCATAACGGCTCTTCACCGGCCCGTCTTTACAGCACTTCTGCTGGTCCCGTCAGGCAGCTCGCGGGGTGAACTTCTGTGGCGTATGCATTTCCGCACTTTCAGTCAAGGTGCAGAATCCCTTCGATGCATGGGCGCAACGTACTTTTCCCGGTCGACGCTTTTGTTTATTTACCAATTAATTATACGAAAGTTCGAAGCTTTTATCAAATTTAGTTTTTCGGCACCAGGCTGTAGAGCAAAATGCCGGTCGCCACAGCCACGTTCAGCGACTCCGCATTGCCGTATAAGGGAACGACGAGATTCTGGTCTGCCTGTTGCAAGAGGATCGGATCCACTCCGCTGCCTTCATTGCCAACCAGCAGCGCGAATTGCTCGCGGCTTTCGGCTTCGTGCACCGGCGTTGCGTTATGGAGCGCAGTGCCATATACCGGGATGCTGCGCTTCTGCAAAGCGACGACCCATTCCAACAAGTCGCCTCTGACGACAGGCACTTGGAAATTCGCACCTTGCGCCGAGCGGACCGTCTTCGGGTTGTACGGGTCAGCGCTTCCTTTGCCGAGCACGACCGCGTCGATTCCGCTGGCTGACGCCGTGCGGATCATCGTGCCGACGTTGCCCGGATCCTGGACGGCATCAATCAGCAGGAGCTTGGTCCACGCCTGCTGCTCCTCTTCCGTAAACTCCGGCTGGGCGCAGTGTGCAAAAATCCCCTGCGAATGCTCCGTCTCTGAAATCTCTTTTGCCACTTGGGCCGTGATGGAATATTGCGGAACATCATCCACGTCCCAGTCCGCCGGGATGTCGACGCCTTCACGGACAATCAATGACTTGATGAGCTCTTTCTTCTTCAATGCCTCTTCCGTCATATGGAAACCTTCCACTAGGAATTCCGCAAACTTGTCGCGCTCTTTGCGGGTCGTTCCTAGCTTTTTCCAATGCTTGACGAGCGAGTTCTGTACCGATTCAATTCTTTTCATAGATCGTTCACGCCTTTATTTCAGAATAAAATCAGTATAGCACAGCTTTATGGCTAACTCGTGAAAAAGTCGAAGCCAAGTGCAGTCGCGATGCCAAAGACAAGGCTCCAGAGCGCAATGCTGGCTGTCAGCCACACCGTCGTGTTCCTCTTGGTCGCGCCGAGTGTCATGCCTATGAATGCAGCAATGTGGGTGCCGATTAGGATCGGGCCGAGCAGCGCAAGGCCAGGAAGGCCGTATTTGTTCATGATCTTTTTCGCCCGCTCGCTTTTCTTCGACGGCGCCTTGCCTTTCGCTTCCTGCCGTTTCGCATACCACACCCTGAATTTCTCAAAGCCGATGATCAGCGCGAGCACCGTCAGCATATTGCCGACAAATGCCGTAACGATGACCCAAAAAGGCGAAAGCCCCCAGACAATGCCGAGCGGGATGACCAGCGCAATCTCAAGCCACGGAACCGCAGCTCCGACAAAAACCATCAAATATTCGTACATCATTCCGCTTCCTCCTTGAAATGGCTCCGTATTTCCCGGTAGTAGATCCAGTACTGGCCGAGTGCGAGGAGGAGAATCCCCCAGATGATGAAAATGCGCGGCATCGGTATAACAATCGCAAATGCCGCGAGCAGCGGCAAGCTCCAAGTGATATAGGTATAGACTTTCTGCGCGGCCTTCCGGGTGATGAATGTCATCCCTTCATCCTGCTCCAAATATTCGGGCGGGCGGATGGAAAATGCCTTCACTTTTTGCTGCGGATTGTTTTTATTGTGCTTTCTTAATTGCAGGCTGAATATCAGCAGCATGATTAGGTAAACGATCACTGAACCGACTGCGAACATGCCCCCTGTCCCACCGATGCTGATTGTCATACTGGTTTCTGTCCCATTGTCGATCACCTCGGTGATCGGTGAACTGATCCCGTAAGCAAAAAGCCCAAGCACAACAATAAACCCCATCATCCATAATGGATACTGCAACCGAAAATCATTTTTCATGCGTCCCATCCCCTTCCAGCCAGAATAAATCATCCACTGTCGTTTCCAATGCTTTTGCGAGCTTCAGCGCAAGCGTGATCGAAGGCGAGAATTCCCCTTTTTCAATAAACGCTACCGTCTGCCTGGTGACATCCACCAGCTTGCCCAAATCACTCTGCGTAAAGCCGTGCCGTGCACGAAGCTCCTTGACCCGATTCTTGAGCATTTGCGTCATCCTCTCGACTATAATGTTCGGTATATATAACATAATGTACAGTATACTTAACATTAAGTAAAGTATTATTTACATATTTTTGGTTTTTCGGACCGCTATGGGCGGTCCCGGCATTTTAAAAGCCCTTCGCTGGAAGCGAAGGGCTGGAGTTTGGTTGGGGTGAGTTAAAGATCAAAGTCAAAGGCAGAGATGGATGCTTTTCGCAGGCGAAAAGCGAAAAAACTCCAGTAAGATTATTTATCGGCGATATTTTTGATTTATCGGCGATATGTTCATTATATCGGCGATTCCAGCGTTTTATCGGCGATTCTAGAAATATATCGGCGATTTTTGGATTATATCGGCGATTCCGACTTTACAGGTGAATCTACTTTGTCCCTCAACTGATATTTCCTGCCTTTTAACTCGCCTGTCTTTTGTAAATTCAAAGACGTGATCAACCTCTTAGCAACCGATTGTGATTCGATCAAACAAAACGCGCGAAATTGACGATTCGATATTGAACTGTCTATTAAAGAGAAATATTCACTGATGGCATAAACGTGGGCATGGGAATTTTTCTCTCCGCACTTCGTGCATTTCCAACTATGATTCGTCCGTTCCATCGAATACATGATGCATTTATTGCACAGTACACCTCTCTTCAACTCCCGCCAATCCAGCCGGTATTGTTCACACAACGGCATCCGCTGATAAGGCGCTTGGTTGTTTTCAATCGCTTTTTTGATGTCGTCTAATTTGAGTGATGCCATTCTTTGAGGATAATTCTGAAGAATCATATGCAGGTACTCCACCATCTGATAAGTCTTGCAAATGTACTTATCTTTCGGCTTTGATACAATTTCGCATTGTTTGGGGGTGAACACTACGAGGCCGTCGATCGGCACGGTGATATTCTGGATCTTGAACCACGCTTCGAGAAAGCGCATATGCTTGTTCAATTGTACGATTGGATCTTCCATTATCGTTTTTTCATCGTCATCGTTGAACCGGTAAAACTCACCTGTTTCTTCGTCAAAGACGATTCGGCCGCTGATATTCTTGGATTCGATGATTAACGCACAGCGGTCTGTCAGCAATAGGCCATCCATTTGCACCCGCCAACCACCGATGGCTAAACTGACATTCCAAATGATGTGGTGCTCTTCAGACAAATAAAATTCATTGAACTTCCTTTTCATCCGGGCTTCGCCTCTCTTGCCCGATTTGCTTCGGTGCAGCTCCACTTCGAAAAATTTCCGATATGAATGCTCCTCTGGCAATCGACGGAGCAGGCATTCCAGAGACTCTGCTTCACTCAGCATGACCACTTTTTTCTTCTCCATTCAACACCTCCTATAGTTAAATTAAACTATTCGAAAAGCCGTTTCAAACTATTTCTCAACGGGTATTTTTGAGGCGATTTCTTTAATGAAAAGCTACGTTTGCGGTTGTTTATTCCGTTGTGCGTTTCTAAGAGTAATTCTGTTTTCCGTGGCTTGTGTAAAAAAATTGCTTACTTGCAGTATTTTGAGTTTACTTGCAGCATTTCAGATTTGCTTGCAGCAACACCTCCTTCACTTGCACCAACCAAAAAAACCCCGCCAAATGGCGAGGTCTGAAACACAATTACTCGAACGTGATACGGGCAACCGTGTCCTTATCCAATTTCTTGATCACTTCGATGATCAATTTTACTGCGTTTTCGTAATCGTCGCGGTGCAGGATGCCTGCGTGCGAGTGGATGTAGCGGGTAGCAACGCCGATCGATAGCGACGGGACGCCGTTTGCCGTCAGGTGGATCGAGCCGGCATCCGTTCCACCGCCTGCAATCGTTTCGAACTGGTACGGGATGCCTGCTTCTTCAGCTGTATCCACAACGAGTTCACGCAAGCCGCGGTGAGACACCATGGAAGCGTCGTAAAGCAGGATCTGCGGGCCGTCGCCCATTTTGCTGTTGGATTCCTGTGCCGTGATTCCAGGCGTGTCGCCTGCAATGCCGACATCCACTGCAAAGCCGATGTCCGGCTGGATTTTCGCTGCCGCTGTGCGCGCGCCGCGAAGGCCGACTTCTTCCTGGATGGTGCCCACTCCGTAAACGATGTTCGGGTGGTCGACGCCTTTCAATCCTTTGAGCACGTCGATGGCAATCGCACAACCGATGCGGTTGTCCCAAGCTTTAGCCAAGAGCAATTTTTCATTTGTCATGACCGAGAATTCGAAATACGGCGTGACCATATCGCCTGGCGTGATGCCCCACTCTTTTACCTCGTCGCGGGATGAAGCGCCGATATCGATGAACATGTCTTTGATTTCCACCGGTTTTTTGCGTGCTTCCGGAGATAGGATGTGCGGCGGTTTCGAGCCGATGACGCCTGTGATTTCCTTGCCGCTGCGTGTCGTGATCGTCACGCGCTGTGCCAGCATGACCTGCGACCACCAGCCGCCGACCGTCTGGAACTTCAGGAAGCCTTTGTCGTCGATTTGGGTGATCATAAAGCCGATTTCGTCCAAGTGGCCAGCGACCATGATTTTCGGGCCGTCTGCTGCGCCTTCTTTGCGGGCGATCAAGCCGCCCAAGTTGTCCGTTTCCACAGAATCTGCAAACGGCGCTATGTATTTTTTCATGACTTCACGCGCTTGGCGTTCGTTGCCGGGAATTCCATTTGCGTCCGTCAATTCTTTTAGCATCACTAATGTATCGTCCATTTTAACCATTATTTCGACCTCCTAAATATTCATTCTGTTTTATTATAAATGAAAGCTCTTCCATTATCAAAACATTCTTAATAGCCTTCGTTCTGGCGCTCGTAATTGGTTTTGTTTTTTGCGATATACGCTTCCAAAATCTCGTCGTAGGTGAAGCCGAGCGCGTGGGCGATGCCGCCGTACCAGCTCCAGATGTCCTGATAATTCGAGACGGAGTAGTCTTCAAGGAACTCCAGTATCTGCCGCTGCGTGCCGATAAACAATTCGGTCAGGTCCGTCTCTCCAACGCGGTCCGGCCATTCTAACAGCATATTCAGATCTTTTTCGATGCCGAGCGACAACAAAAAGTGGATTGAATCGACGTATTCCTCCAGAATCACTTCGCGGGCGGATGCTTCTTTTGTGCTCCAGAATTTGAAGCACCGCGTCTCGTTTGCCAGTTCTGCAAGCTCCACCAAAAGCGCCAGCCCTTTTTTACGGAAAAGATCTTCTTCCATCCCGCGGTTCGATTGGATAAACCGGTCTAGTTCCTCCTGCATCACAAACAATTCCTGCAAATTCATGCAACCACTCCTTTTCCAATAAAATCTTGAAACCATAATACTTTCCGTACGTATTATACAATATAACGCTCGGAGCGGGGGGAAATTGGATGGGTTTTATGATTCGCCTTATTGTTATCGCTATTATCATTTACATTGCTTACCGTCTAGCAAAATACATGTTTGATCCGAAACGGAAAATCGAATCGGCTATGGCTTCGGGCACGTTCTATTTTCATGACGACCAGACCGATGCGCGGAAAAATTTCCACATCGTGTATCAAGGGGTTTTATTCTCAGGGGAAAAATACATGGGGACCGGCGAGGATGCCGGCACAGTTGAGTCCATCTTTGTCTGGACCGAGGATTCGGCCAAGCTGGATGCCCTGGGCAAAGAAGATTTCCGGTTCTTGGAGGATGAAATCCGCAAGAACTACCCGGATGCTCGGATCAATTGGAAAAATCCGATTGAACAAGTGATCATGCAGAAAGGGTGATAGCTCACCCTTCTTCAGCCAAATTCCTTGAAACTCCATACCAATAACGCCACATCAATAGCCGCGAGCAACAGAAAGCCGACGCGGAAATTGGTGTGTTTTGTTTTGTGGCGAAATGCCATCATGCCGGCATATGCTCCGATGCCGCCTCCAAATATGGCGACCGACCACAGATTCTTTTCAGGGATGCGCTGTCCGCGCCGCTGTGCCTGCTTCTTGTCGATGCGCATCATGGCGAATGCCAACAATGAAAGCACCGCAAAATAACCCAGGATAATCAAAAACATCGCATTTCCTCCTATAGAAAAAGACTGGCGAAGTTTCGCCAGTCTTTTCATTTGTATTCTTATTTGTTCATTGCGTTTTTAGCTTGGTCAGCCAATGCTGTGAAAGCAGCTGCATCAGATACAGCGATTTCAGCTAGCATTTTGCGGTTGATGTCGATGCCCGCAACTTTAAGGCCATGCATTAGGCGGCTGTATGAAATATCATTCAAGCGCGCTGCTGCGTTGATACGCGTGATCCACAGTCTGCGGAAATCACGTTTTTTGTTGCGACGGTCACGGTAAGCATAGTTACCAGACTTCATCACTTGTTGGTTAGCTACTTTATATTGAATGTGCTTAGCACCATAATAACCTTTTGCTAATTTAATGACCTTTTTACGACGCTGGCGCGTCACTGTTCCACCTTTTACGCGTGGCATAATACATTACCTCCTGCTTGAATATGAAAATTCGATTTTTAATTTTTGTCTAGACTGCAGCGCCCAGATTCTCGGGGTCATAAGCCGAAGTGGCTGTGCGGCAAAAAGCGCCGCTTCGCCCCTTCGTCTTATGCCCGTCGAATCTACATGGGCGCTTACGCTTTTCTAGTCTTACTTCATGTTGTAGATCAAAGATTTGATGCGCTTCAAGTCGCCTGCAGAAACAAGTTTCCCTTTGCGAAGGTGACGTTTTTGCTTAGTCGATTTGTTTGCAAATAAATGGCTTGTGTGTGAACGATTGCGTCTTACTTTACCAGTTCCAGTTTTCTTGAAACGTTTTGACGCACCGCTATGGCTTTTCATTTTCGGCATTTCGAGTTCCTCCTAAACAATTGTACTATTATTCTTTTTCGTTAACCGGCGCAAGCATCAAGAACATGCTGCGGCCATCCATTTTCGGGCGCTGCTCAACCGTAGCTACCTCTTTGCACGCTTCTGCGAAGCGTTCAAGGACGCGCTGTCCGATTTCTTTGTGCGTGATCGCACGGCCTTTGAAACGGATTGAAGCTTTTACTTTGTCGCCTTTTTCAAGGAACTTGATCGCGTTGCGAAGTTTCGTGTTGAAATCGTGATCGTCAATTGAAGGGCTTAGGCGCACTTCTTTGACAATGATGACTTTCTGATTCTTGCGGATTTCACGATCTTTTTTCTGCTGCTCGAACTTGAATTTCCCGTGGTCCATGATACGTGCGACCGGTGGCTTAGCTTGAGGAGCCACAAGTACAAGATCCAAGTTGACACGTGCCGCAATTTCAAGTGCTTCGTTACGTGTTTTAATGCCGAGTTGTTCACCGTTCTGATCAATAACCCGCAGTTCACGTGCACGAATACCTTCGTTTACATTAATGTCTTTGCTAATATTAATCCACCTCCGGATAGTGTCGCGAATAGCTTAAATGCTCGAACCGACGATTGCCGGCTTACAGGTTCCGATCCAAAACAAAAGCGGATGGACCACAGAGGTCCACCCGCAAATATGACAATACGCACGCATGCATATAGTAGTCAATCGTGTATACCTGCCAACAATCGGTCGATCAGGTGAGAAGCGGGTGCTCCTGCTTTGCACATATAAGTATTCTATAACCTTATCTATAATATCACGCGTACATGTCCTTGTCAACAGCTATATCAATATAAGCTGCGCTGAATAAATTCACTCTTCAACTTCACTTTGAGCGCTCGGAGCATGACTTTTATATAAAGCTAGTTTTTAACTCCGCATCGGTCGCTCAGGGCATGGCTCCAGCAATAAGCCGAGAAGACCACTCGTCTCATTGCTTCGCCTAGCCCATGGTCGCGCCGATGCTTAGTTATTTCTTAGCTGTATAAAATTCATCCTGTGATTTCTGTGTTTCATTATTGATTAAAGATATTGAGCAAGACAACGGAGCCCGCAGGAAAGTCATTAGTAGGATTCTATAGCACATAAATAATACATTATATGCTTCTATCTCTGCATGGCTACGCTGGCTATATTGTATGATAACCATCTCCGCGCCGCTAGCTTCATCGCAAATAAAAAGGCCCAAAAGTAATTTGGGTCTTTTTATCGCCTAGCCCGCAGGCGCGTCGGCGCTAGTATAGTTCATTGTAAGTTGGTAACTCACTCATTTAGCAATACTCCCTGAGATATGGAGCAAAACAGCGCAGAAAACCGTACTGCTCCTGCAGCACTGCGTGCTTCGTCGCAAAGTATCGGCCAAATGCTGTTTGGCCGATACTTGCCTGCGGGAGCAGCGTAGCGACGAAGTGCTGAGCTAACTCGGGCGGCTAGCCCGAGTTAGCTCAGCGCGAGCCCGCGGCAAGCGCAGCGGTTTTGCGGAAAATCGACAGTTATAGCTAATTAACCTTACCGAAGTTCGCTCTTAACCATGTTGAGGAAGTCGTCGAACGGCATGCTTTCGGACTTCTGTTCGCCGTACTTGCGGACGTTCACTGAGCCGTTCTCGAGTTCCTGGTCGCCGATTACGAGCATATAAGGGACTTTCTGCATTTGGGCTTCGCGGATCTTATAGCCGAGTTTCTCATCCCGCTCGTCGATGTCGACGCGCAGGCGGTTCAAGCGAAGCTTGTCCTGTACTTGTTTCGCATATTCGCTGTGCGCATCAAGCGAAACCGGGATCACTTCCACCTGTATCGGTGCGAGCCATGTCGGGAATGCTCCTTTGTATTCTTCAATCAGGAAGGCAACAAAGCGCTCCATTGTTGAAACGACGCCGCGGTGGATGACGACTGGGCGGTGCTGTTTGCCGTCTTCTCCGATATAGTTCAAATCGAAGCGCTCTGGCAATAGGAAATCAAGCTGGACAGTCGACAACGTTTCTTCTTTGCCGAGTGCAGTTTTCACTTGGACGTCCACTTTCGGGCCGTAGAATGCCGCTTCCCCTTCCACTTCAGTGTATGGAAGCGCCAATTCGTCCATCGCTTCTTTCAGCATCGCCTGGGCGCGGTTCCACATGGCATCATCGTCGAAGTATTTCTCTTTGTCTTCCGGATCGCGGTAGGACAGGCGGAATGAATAATCTTTGATATCGAAATCCTTGTAAACTTCGATCACCAGATTCACAACACGCTTGAACTCTTCTTTGATCTGGTCGGGGCGCACGAAGATATGCGCATCGTTCAATGTCATGCCGCGCACGCGCTGTAGCCCTGAAAGCGCACCGGACATTTCGTAGCGGTGCATCAACCCAAGTTCCGCGATGCGGATCGGCAGGTTGCGGTAGGAATGGATCCCCTGCTTGTAGATCATCATGTGGTGCGGGCAGTTCATCGGACGGAGCACAAGGTCTTCATTGTCCATGGACATGACCGGGAACATATCGTCCTGGTAATGGTCCCAGTGGCCGCTTGTCTTATAAAGTTCAACGCTTCCCATGACAGGAGTATAGACGTGGTCGTAGCCCAGGCTTTCTTCCTTGTCGACGATATAGCGCTCGATGATGCGGCGGATTGTCGCGCCTTTTGGCAGCCACATCGGCAACCCTTGGCCGACTTTCTGGGAGTTCATGAACAAGTTCAGCTCTTTCCCGATTTTGCGGTGGTCGCGCTCTTTCGCTTCTTCGAGCATAGCCAGATGCGCTTTCAGCTCGTCTTTTGTGAAGAACGCAGTGCCGTAGATGCGCTGCAGCATCTTGTTGTCGCTGTCGCCTCTCCAATATGCGCCTGCTACGCTCAGCAATTTGAATTCCTTCAGTTTGCCAGTCGATGGCACGTGGATGCCGCGGCAAAGGTCGAAAAAGTCGCCTTGCTCATAGATTGAAACTTGATCGTCTTCCGGAATGGCTTCAAGAAGCTCCAATTTGTATGGGTCTTCGATTGCCGCGAAGCGTTTTTGCGCTTCCGCACGCGAAACATCGTGGCGGACGATTTCAATATTTTCGTTGATGATTTTCTTCATTTCTTTTTCGATGACCGGCAAATCTTCTGCAGTAATGGCAGTTTCGGAATCGATATCGTAGTAGAATCCGTTCTCGATGACCGGGCCGACGCCAAGTTTGGCATCCGGATAAATGCGTTTCACCGCTTGGGCCAATAGATGCGCAGTCGAGTGGCGCAGGATCTCAAGCGCTTCATCGGAATCCGGTGTGATGATCGCAATGCTGCCGTCTTGGGAGATCGGCCATTTCAAATCCACCAGCTGGTCGCCGACTTTTCCGGCCAATGCTTTCTTGCGGAGGCCTGGCGAAATGGATTGAGCAATTTCTTCAGTAGTCGTGCCTTTGGAAAACTCCTTTACTGCTCCATCAGGGAATGTTAATTGAATCATGTCTGACATATTACTCTCTCCTTTTTCATTTAGATTTGAACAACTTGCCCGATCCAATTGGCAGCCAAGGGACTGCCGTTTTCCGGACAAATAAAAAAAGCCTCATCCCAAAGGGACGAAGCTATGTTCGTGGTTCCACCCTTCTTCTATTTGGGACAGAAAGATCCTGTCCAAAACGAAGCTCTGCATCGGCTAACGGGCCGGTACCGTCAGCTGCTACTCCAAAGTTTCACAGCTGCTGCTCGAAGGTGGTAAGCGTTGTGCCGGTACTTGAGAAGCTTGCAGCCGGTGGCTTCTCTCTCTAGAAAGTCGTACAGTTCCGCTCTTGTCCTTGTCAAAGCATTTCAAATCATATTCTGATTGTTATTACTATACTGCGAAAATCTCCAAAATGCAACACCCGCAAATCAATTCCTGCGGTTTCTGCCGTCCAGCTTCACCGGCTCTGTCAATGCGCGGATGCGTTCCATGACCCGGGCCGCTTTCAAGTCTTCCTTTTCGCCGCGCTGGGAATATGTCAAATGGTGCTGGAGTTCGGAATAGCTGAAGTTCGATGTCATGAACGTCGGCAGCCGCTCCGCCATCCGGTAGTGGAGAATTGTGCCGAGCACTTCGTCGCGCGTCCAACTCGACATCGCTTCCGCACCGATGTCGTCAAGCATGAGAACATCGGCTTTTTTCACGTAGTCGACTTTTTCCTGCAACGTCTGGTCGCCGATCGCCTGTTTCATTTCCCGCATGAATTCCGGGACAAAGACCAGGACGGACCGGATGTTCATCTCTGCCAGTTCGTTGGCTACGGCACTCAGCAAATAGGATTTCCCGATGCCGAATTTGCCGTACAAATACAGGCCTTTCTTCGGCATGTTGTCCGGGCCGGTCGTTTCATCCAAAAACTTGCTGACGGCACGGAATGCTTCCATGCGGCTGTCATCCAACTCGAAGCCGCTGAGCGTCGCCTGCATCACTTCTTTCGGCATGTACATGCTGTGGATCATTGAAGATGCCCGGCGTTTATTGTCGTGGGCATTTTTCAGGCGGCACGGCGTATAGGAAATGCCGATGGTTCCGCGCTCCAATACCAGATTCGGTTCGAAGCCTTTCAGATGGTTGATGCAGCCTTCAAAGCTCGGGCATTTATTGCAATCGTGGGACTGGTCGATGTACTCGTATAATTTATGCAGCCCTCTGTCCACGGTGCTTTTATCGATTTCCGAAGAATGCTCCTCCAGGAACTTCTGGACGCCGGGATTTTCAAGCACTTCTTTTCGCATATCGTTGTAGCGCTCCGAGAAAGCGGGGGCATTGACCACCCGTTTCAATGTTTCGCGAATCGGCTCCATTTAATCACCCTTGCCTTTCTTCATCGCCAATCTAGCGAGGAGTTTTTGTTTTTCGATTTCCAGATCGGTGTTCTGCGGCTTGGCAGCGGCCGGCTGCGCCTCGTCTTTCTGATAGAACCATTCCGGCAGCTTCTCTTCCCGCACCGGCTTGCCGCGGTTGGAGCGAGTGGCAGATTTGGCGGCGGAAGAAGGCGAACCGTCCGCTTTCCATTTCATGTATTGTTCGTGTTCGATGCGCGCCAAATCCATCGCTTCCTTGGCTGTCGTGACATTTTTACGAAGCCAATGCGAAGCGATTTTCTCGACATACGCTTTTGTCAGTTTCATATCCGTCCGAAGCAGGACGTATTGCAGCAGCACGTTCACGACGGCCGGTTCCATGCCGTGCTGAATGACCAATTGGTTTGCCAGCTGGACATCAGCCGGCAGCGGCTCTTTGCCATTGGCAATATCGCGCAGCACTTCGACAGGCGAAGCGGATTCCAGGTACTGGATCAACTCCTCCTGCCGGGTTTTCGGCTCTGCCGATTCTGCCGGCTCTTTTTTGCGGGCCTGGACAAGTTTAGGGGCCGTCGTCGCCACGGTCAGTTTATAGTATTCCGAAGCCGCTTTTTTCAGGCCTTCGGGCGTCAGTTTGGAATCGTCGTCGATTGCCAAAAGCACCACTTTCTGCATATCTAGCGGTCCCCAGCTATAGAGGAACGCCAGTTTGGCAATGGTGTCTTTGACCGAAGCCGTCAATACGCGCTTTGGCACAAGCTGTTCCGACAACCCTTGCCGGAGCAGCGCAAAATCGAAATCTTCCTCTGTCTTATAGCCGCCTTCCGTCCGTTCGTGGAAATCCTTCGGTTCGGACGGGTAGCCCGCCTTGGCGTGGACCGGCTGGAAGATGTCTGTGAATGTGCGCGACACTTCTTCAAAGCCATCCGGGATCTCGGTCTGGTTCAAGAAGCGGTCCCGCACTTTCCGGTAGGACGTCTCACCGATCTTGCTGAAAAGGAACATTGAAAGCAGCGGATCCTGGAAAAACTTCTTGGGGTCGAGCGGCGGGCAAAGTTCATAGACGAACGACCGGTGATCGCCGTCCCTCTTGAACGTCTTCATGAGGCCGATCGCCTCGAGCTGTATGCGGGATTCGAAAATCCGTGCTATGGGCACACCCAAGGTATTCATCAAGGAATAATGGGTTGCTTCTTCTCCGCCGGCTTCCCCTTCCGCCCAGAGCGTCAGGTAGAAAGCCGTAGCTTCCGCGCCGATCATCGGCTGATACAGGAGCGTCAACAGCTGGCGGTCATAATTTGAAAAAGGGTACGGCAAACGGATTTTAAACGAGTCCGCGGGTTGGAGTTCTTTATAAAGTGCAGACATGGTTCACCGCCTTACTCGGTTTTCTTGTCTTCCGGATTCTTTTTTAAAAGATCCTTCAGTTCATCAATAAATACAGTAATGTCTTTGAATTGGCGGTAGACGGAAGCGAAACGGACATACGCCACTTCGTCGATTTCCGCCAGCCGGTTCATGACCAGCTCACCGACTTCTTCGGATTTCACTTCAGCATTGCCAGTTCGGCGCAGTTCCTTTTCGATGTCAAAGACGACATTTTCAAGCGTCTCCAGCGGCACCGGCCGTTTTTCGCAAGCCCGGATCAAGCCGCGCAATACTTTCTCGCGGCTGAACTCTTCGCGCGAACCGTCTTTTTTCACGACGATCAGCGGCATTTCTTCCACTTTCTCGAAGGTCGTATAACGGTAGCCGCACGCTTCGCATTCCCTGCGCCTCCGAATTGATTTGTTATCATCTACCGGGCGCGAATCGACTACACGCGTCCCGTTATGCTGGCAAGCCGGACATCTCATATGGACCTCTCCCTAAACGTTCTATCTGTTTCTTCTATATATAAATCTCATCTTTCATACCGCTCCTGCAGATTATCGACAATGATTTTTTAGCCTAATATATATAGTATAACAAAACTTCCTCTGTAAAATAGAAAAAGCAGAGGAATTTATCCTCTGCTTAGTATGTTTCATGTTAACGGATTATGCATTTACTGAAACTTTGGATTGGCCAGCACTGACTGGACCCATTCCACGCGGAATTTCTACGAATTCGCGTGTACCTGAATTCAACGCTTCAGCAATATAATTCGCTGCAACAGTTGGATCAAGATCGCCGCAAGTATAAACATCGATACTTGCATAGCCGTGTTCCGGGAAGCTGTGGATCGTTAAATGCGATTCAGAAATGATGACTACCCCGCTTACGCCTTGAGGTGCAAATTTGTGAAAAGCTACTTCTCTGACTTCGGCTCCGGATTTAAGTGCTGCATCAACAAAAGTTTGTTCGATAAAATCCATATCGTTTAATTTGTCAAAATCACACTGCCAAAGTTCTGCAATTACGTGACGTCCCATTGTTTCCATGGTTCGTTTTCCCCCTTTGATATCATTTTGTTTTGATGCGCAAAATATTCAAAGTTGACTACCACGGGGGAAAGTTAGTCCAAAGAGGTCCTAACCCTTTAAGCAGTCATGTGAATAAAGATTGCTCCATCCGTTGCCGTAAACCTGTTGGTAACGAAGAAGTTCGCAGTCGTTTTTAGACTACGAATGTTAGTATATGATGTATTGAAATGAAATGCAATAAAAATTACTCGAAAAAACATCTTTTTTCAGGAAATTATTTTCAGGAAAAAACCGCACCCCTCTTGTACAAGGGATGCGGTTCGTATCATTTATCATGCATAAACCATAGATTTTGCGACTTTCTTTGCTAAATCGACAACACGTGCGGAATAGCCCCATTCGTTGTCGTACCAAGCCAGTACTTTCACTTTGCGGTTGCCGATGACCATTGTTGAAAGGCCGTCGACAATTGCCGACTGTTCCGTCGTGTTGAAGTCGACCGATACGAGCGGATCCATCGTCAATGACAAAATGCCGGTCAAGCCGTTTTCGGAAGCATTAACAAACGCCTCGTTGACTTGTTCCGCCGTTACGTCCTGCTTCACGTCTACGACAAGGTCGACAAGTGATACATTCGGTGTCGGTACGCGCAATGCCATGCCGTGAAGTTTTCCTTCAAGCTCCGGCAAGACCAAAGACAGCGCTTTCGCGGCACCCGTAGATGTCGGGATGATCGACTGTGCACATGCCCGTGCGCGGCGAAGATCCTTATGCGGGTTGTCGAGATTTTTCTGGTCGTTCGTATACGAATGGACCGTCGTCATCAAGCCGTTTTCGATGCCGAATGCATCATTCAGCACTTTCGCGACCGGAGCCAAGCAGTTCGTCGTGCAGCTCGCATTTGAAATGACATCATGCTTATCGATTTCCAAAGCGTCGTCGTTTACACCCATAACAATCGTGACATCCGCGTTTTTCCCAGGTGCCGATAAGATGACTTTGCGCGCGCCTGCTTCCAAGTGAAGCGCCGCTTTCTCGCGTGCGTTAAATTTGCCGGTTGCTTCAATAACAATATCAATGCCCATTTCTTTCCATGGTAAAAGGAGTGGATCCCGCTCATTCACCAACTGCACCCGTTTGCCGTTGACGATCAACGCATCTTCTTCGTGAGACACATCGGCCTGGAAGATTCCATGATTTGTGTCATACTTAATCAAATGCGCCAAGGTTTCAGCAGGATAGCTGGCGTTCACCGCTGAAATCGTGATGTCATCCATTAAAATGGCCTGTCTGAATACCATGCGGCCGATGCGGCCAAACCCGTTAATCGCAATAGATACTGTCATTTATTAGTCCTCCAGTAAATTAAGTTATACTTTTATTTTTAATTCGTTATATAGTATAACACATTTTACGTAATCTGGAACCTTTAACTTCTATTCTTTGCCTCTTTCAGGATTCCGCTGCATTCCAGCTTTCCAAAATTCGGTTGAGCTGCCATTTCGTTTCTTCGATGGAGCCGTTGTTGTAGATGACGGCATCCGCCCCTTCTTCTTTTACCGACATCGGCAATTGCGAAGCGATGCGCGCCCGGGCTTCTGCTTCAGACAGGCCGTTGCGCTCCATCAGCCGCGCCAACTGCTTCTCTTCCGTCACACTGACCACCAGGATTTTATCGGCAAAATGCTGAAGCCTGCTCTCGAACAGCAGCGGGATATCCATGATGACGGTCTTGTGGCCTTCTTCCAGAAATGCCGCGCGCTGTCGCATCATTTCCGCCCGGATTGCCGGGTGGATGATGTCATTCAGCCTTTTCCGGCTCGCCGGATCGTTGAAGATGATATCGCCCACCTTTTTCCGGTCCATTGCGCCATCCGGCAAAATCACTTCGCTGCCGAAATCCTCTTCAATCTTTTTCAATGTATCGCTGCCCGGCTCCACGACCTGCCTTGCCACCTGATCGGCATCGACAATCGGATACCCAAGCTCTTGCAGCATTTGGGAAACGGTGCTTTTCCCGCTCGCTATGCTGCCCGTCAAACCAATGATCATTCCAAGCCCTCACTTCTGGCACGACGGGCAATATACCGAAGTCCGCCCGCCGATTTGGAGGGACTTGGTCATGCTGCCGCATGCCGTGCACTGTTTTTTGCCATACATGCCGAACCGGTTCTGCATCTGCCCCGACTCGCCGTTTATGTTGCGGTAATCCGAAATCGTGCTTCCACCTGCTTCAATGCTTTCAAGCAGGATCGCAGCAATTGCCTCGAACAATTGCGTTTTCCGCAGACGGCTGATGCGCCCTGCTTTTCGGTTCGGATGGATCTTCATCCGGAACAGCGCTTCGGTCGCGTAAATATTGCCGCAGCCGGAAATCACCCGCCCGTCCATGATCACTTCTTTGATGGGCTTGTTCTTATACTTCGGGCTTTCCGACATGTCCAGGAAATGCTCGAGTGCTCCGTCGTCAAAGGGTTCCGGCGCCATCAAAAGCAGCGCCGGAAAATCCCTTTCTTCGTTCAGTACCCGCATCTCCCCGAAACGCCGGATATCCGCGTATGCAAGCAAGTTTCCATCGTCAAGCGTCAAAATCACATGGACATGCCGGCGGAACTTCTCCTCCTGGATGGACAGCAAGCTGTCGACAAAAAACCAGGCCCCCGACATCCCCAAATGGTTCACCAATAAAAACTCATTGTCTTTCTTCATCTGAAAATATATATATTTGCTGCGCCGGTCCACCCGCACAATTTCAGCGCCAATCAGGCTGTCGATAAAGGCGTCGGCTTCCATCCGTTTGATGATGGCCTCCTTGCCCCCTTCTTTCGAAAGGCGGATTGTATCCGACACGAAAACATCCCGGATCACCTTGCCGGCAGCAACCGGCCGGATCAGGCGGACGACGCCTTCCACTTCAGGAAGTTCTGGCATCCAAAAGCACTCCTATCATTTTGTATCGTACCAAGTATCGCCGTAAGCGAAATCCACTTTCAGCGGCACATTCAGTTCCACTGCATTTTCCATGACTTCAGGAACCAGTGTCTTCAGTTTCTCCAATTCTTCCGGCGGCGCTTCGAAAATCAATTCATCGTGCACTTGCAGCAGCATGCGCGTCTGCATGCCTTCCCGCTCCAGCGCATCCGCCATATCGATCATCGCTTTTTTGATGATATCCGCGGCGCTCCCCTGGATCGGTGTATTCATCGCCGTCCGTTCAGCAAAGCTGCGCAAATTGAAGTTCGAGCTGTTGATATCCGGCAAATAGCGGCGGCGGTTCATGATGGTAGTGACAAAGCCGTTTTTCTTCGCCGTCTGGATGCTCGTATCCATATAATTCTTGACGCCCGGGAAGCTCTTCAGGTAGCTGTCGATGAATTCAGCAGCTTCTTTCCGGGTGATGTTCAGGCTCTGGGACAATCCGTAATCGCTGATGCCGTAGACGATGCCGAAGTTGACCGCTTTCGCTGCGCGGCGCATATTCGACGTCACTTCTTCCGCCGGCACGTGGAACACATCACTTGCCGTTTTCGTATGGATGTCCATATCGTGCTTGAAGGCATCGATCAGGCTGTCATCTTTCGACATATCCGCAAGCACCCGCAATTCGATCTGCGAGTAATCCGCAGCCACCATGAGCCATCCAGGCACCGACGGCACAAATGCTTTCCGGATCTTGCGCCCTTCCTCCAGCCGCACCGGGATGTTCTGCAAGTTCGGGTTGATCGAACTGAGGCGGCCTGTCGTCGTGAGCGCCTGCTGGAAGCGCGTATGGACTTTGCCGTCTTCGTGGATTTCCTTCAGCAGCCCTTCTATATAAGTGGAAAGGATCTTGCCAAGCTGGCGGTACAATAAAATATACGAAATGATTTCGTGTTTGCCTTCCAGCTTTTCCAGCACATCCGCTGCGGTCGAATAGCCGGTCTTGGTTTTTTTCTGGACCGGCAAGCCCAGCTTCTCGAACAGGATCGCCCCGAGCTGTTTGGTCGAGTTGATGTTGAACCGTTCGCCCGCAAGGCCGTAGATTTCGAATTCGATTTTTTCAAGCTTATGCGATAATTCCTTGCCCATTTCCGCCAACTGGTCACGGTCCACCTTGACGCCGAACGATTCCATTGCGCCGAGAATCGTTGCCAATGGCAATTCCAGGTTGCGGTACAAGCTGAATTGTTCGTTCTCCTCAAGCTTCTTCAGCACCAGCGGACGCACTTCCCAGATCGTCCGTGCTTTTCGCGCTAGATGCTCATGCAGGATCAGATCGCCCGGAACGGATTTCTTCGCGCCTTTGCCATAGATCTGTTCGTTTTGGGAAACTTCCGTATAGCCGTATTCCTGGACAATGTTCGACAAGTCCGTATACGTCAGCGACGGATTGACGATGTAAGCACCAAGCATCAAATCGAAGTCGACGCCTTTCACTTCCAGTCCGCAGCGCAAAAATGCCGCCGTTGCCGCTTTGGAATCGGACATAAATTTTTTCTTTGTTTCATCCTCGAACCAAGCTCTGAAAGCCTCTGACGAAGTGATTGTCTCCATCGTTGCCACATATGTCTTGTCGGCTGTCGCAAGCGATACCCCTAAGAGATCACAGGTGTGGTATTGTTCATCGTACATCTCCAAATGGATGGCCATCTCGTCTTCCAGAATCGAGGCGTCGATTTCATTTAGCACTTCGAATTCCAGCTCTTTTTTCACCGTTTCCTCTTGGGTGTATTCGCTTTTCTCCAGCAGCGATTTGAATGCCAGCTCGTTCCATACCTTGATGAGCTCATCCTGGTCCGGCCCCGAATAGCCTAGGTCATTGATGGATACTTCAATGGGTGCCTCGCGCTCGATCGTCGCGAGCTTTTTGCTGATATGGGCAAGCTCTTCGTTTGCCGCGAGCTTTTCCTTCAACTTGCCTTTCTGCTCGTCAATTGCTTCATAGACGCCTTCCACTGAACCGTAGGCAGCCAGCAATTTCAACGCCGTCTTCTCCCCAACACCCGGAACGCCCGGAATATTATCCGAAGAATCGCCCATGAGCCCTTTCATATCGATGATCTGCTCCGGCGACAAGCCGTATTTTTCACGGATATGGTCAACGGTATATTTTTCGATATCGGTGATCCCTTTGCGCGTGATGTAAACCGTCGTTGAAGGGGATGCCAGCTGCGTCAAATCCTTGTCGCCGGAAATGACCACCACTTCATCGCCTTCTTTTTCCGCCTCCAGGCTCAATGTGCCGATGATGTCATCCGCTTCGTAATTTTCGAGTTCGTATGTTTTGATGCGGTAGGCATCGATCAATTTTCTCAAGTACGGAAATTGCTCGGACAGTTCAGGCGGCGTCTTTTGGCGCCCTCCTTTGTATTCGCCGAACATCGCATTCCGGAACGTTGTTTTCCCGGCGTCAAACGCCACAATCATATGGGTCGGCTGCTCTTCTTCCAAGATTTTCTGCAGCATCATCGTAAACCCATACACAGCATTCGTATGGACCCCTTGTTCATTGGTCAAAAGCGGCAGCGCGAAGAACGCGCGATATGCCAAACTGTTTCCGTCTAATAAAAGAATTTTCTTCGCCACAAAATTACCCCTCTCAAATAAAAAAGCCGTCATTCCCTACATTTTACCATGACGGCAAAAAGAAGAGAAATGACGGCTGTTTTACGTTCCTGTTATTAGTTATCCTCTTACTAAGTTTTACTAATGAATCATCCTTTTATATACCGCTTCGGCGCTTTGGGCATGGCTTACGGAAGAAGCCAGGCAAAGAACGCCAGTCTTCTTGCTTCGCCTAGCCCGTGGGCGCGCCGGCGCTGGTTCAGTTTATTGAAAGCTGATAACTCTACCTAGTTAGCAGTACTATCTGAGATATGAAGCAAAACAGCGGAGAAAACCGTACTGCTCCTGTCCCTGCATCGCTGCGCTAGCTTCGGGACATAAAAAACCGTTGCAGCACTTCGTGCTTCTTCGTAAAGACTTGCCCTCGCAGGCTTCGGGTAAGTCTTGCCTGCGGGAAAGCGAGACGGCTGAGACCCGCAGGGAGCGTAGCGACTGTGGAGGTTTAGACGCGAGCCCACGGCAAAGAGATGGCTCTAAGGAAGTTTGAGCCATCTCTTTGCGACGAGCGCATAGCGCGCAGGAGCACACGGGTTTACGAAGCTGTTTTGCGGAAAAATATCTTTAATTAAATATAGCTTATCTGTCCTATAAATTAGAAAAAGAGCCCTGGGGAGGGCTCTTTTTCCCTTCATGCGGTTGAAGGGGGGTTCTATTAAACCTTAACATCCCTTTGTGAAGGCAGTGTTAATCCTGTGTTAATATTACCACTGATTGTTTTTATATTTTTTGTAATAATTTACCTGTCTTGCGAACAAATACAGTTTGCGCTTCAGATGCTTGTCTTTTTTATAGAATAACGGATTGCCGTATTTACCCTTTTTCAGCAGGTCATCGATATCGCGCTGGACAGCTTTATTGGCTACAAACTTGCGCAGCACGATTTTCGGCACGACTGTGAAGAGGAAATCCTCATTCAAGTAAGTGACCGGCTTCTCGACATGGTAGATCAAGTCATCCACCAGGTAAGACGCCATATTGTGGCCAAGTGCAGTCACATAATAACTTGAGCGTCCCTGGCGGATATTCACTTCGAACACCTTGAATTTGCCGTCTCGCTCATCGTATTTCAGATCGAAATTCGCAAATCCGGTATAGCCGACCGCTTCCAGGAAATTCTGGAGCTTGACCATCATTTCCTTGTTGAAGCGCGTAATCAGCGCGGTGTAGTTTCCGATGGCCGTTACGGTGTGTTCCTGGAGAACCACTTGGGCGAACGTCACCAGCTGAGTTTTGCCTTTCGAGCTGGCATAAATGACGGAATCCCACATGTACGTATCGTCGCCCGGAATGAAATCCTGGATGATCAGTTCGTCGTCATAGCCGCTTGAGGTAATCTTCTGGATGACTTCCTGCAATTCGCGCGGATTTTCCACTTTATAGACTTTTTGCTGGCCTTCGAATTTATTGAGGTTATAGGCAATGCCGTTGCTCGGTTTCACGATGACCGGGTACATCATCCCTTCGTCGAACGGCTCGCCGGAACGGCAATCGTAGAAGAAAGTCGTCGGCGTGTCGATGCCGTGCTCTTTGCAAAGTTTATAGAAATTCGATTTGACCTGCAGCTGGTTCATCAGGTTTTCCGTGATGTAATTGAAGACGAAATGCTCTCTCAGAATCGATGCATTCTCAATAATGAGCCGTACGTACAAATCGTTCGTCCCGACGAGAAGCAATGTTTTCCCCGGTGTCCGGTATTTCTGGGCGATGCTTGTCAGGATTGAAGCGAACTGCGATGAATCGGCAAGGCCGGTACGCAATTCGATCGTATCTGTGATCGTGCTCATTGCCGTGAACGACAATGGCTCTTTGCCGACTAAGACCGGCTTGATGCCATAAGCTTCATGAAAAGAGATGGCCATATTGTAGGCGTTCATATCCGTCCCTACAATAATCGGCAAAAAAGGTAGTGTTTCCATATGTTCCTCCTAATTATCTTGCTAACGGCAGATAGATCGTAAAAGTGGTGCCTTTGCCCACTTCGCTGCGGACTTCCACTTTGCCATGATGCGCTTCTATTAAATGTTTGACGATGGACAGGCCGAGCCCCGTGCCCCCTTGGTTCCGGCTGCGGGCCCGGTCAACCCGGTAAAAACGCTCGAACAGGCGCGGCAGTTCCGATGCCGCGATGCCGATTCCCTGATCTTCGACTTCTGTTACCGCCTCGCCGTCCTTTTCAAACAGGCGGACGGTGATGGCAGTGCCGGCGCCGGAATAAGTAATGGCGTTGATCAGCAGGTTGATCATCACTTGGATCAGGCGGTTGGCATCGCCTTGCACAAGGACCGGTTGGAGTTCGAGCTTCAAGCTGATATTCTTTTCTTCAAGCCTTCCCTGGATCCGTTCAGCTGCGGTTTCAATAAGCGCATCCATTTCGGTCGGCTGTGCATCCACTTGGAAGCCTTCCCTTTCAATCCGCGACAATTCCAGCAGATCCTGGATCAGCATTTCCAGCCGGTTGCTTTCTTTATGAATGATTTCTAAAAATGACAATAATGCGGATTGATCGACATACGCGCCGTCCAGAAGCGTTTCGGAAAATCCTTTGATCGAGGTTACCGGTGTGCGCAATTCATGCGACACGTTGGCAACAAAATCGCGCCGGATGCCTTCAAGCCGCTTCAGTTCGGTGATGTCGTGCGCGACAATGACAATGCCGTGCCATTGTTCATGTTTCCCTATAACAGGCGCTCCGTAAACATCGATGTGGCGGATGTTCATCCCTTGTGTGAATTTCAGCTGTTCCCGGGCCGGCTGTTCTAGCATGAAAACATGCTCGATAAACGCTTCCAGCTCAGCGGGAATCTCGATTTCCTTATAGAATTTATGGGAAAGATCTTTGTCTTTCAACGCAAATTCATAAGTGAAGGCTTTGTTGAAAAGCGTCACGCTGCCTTGTCGGTCAATCATGATCAATGCGCTTCCCATGTTTTCGATCAAGGTTTTCAGGCGTTCCTGCTCCATTTCACGGACTGCGGTGATTTCCTGCAGGTTTCTTGCCAGCACATTGATCGCAGAACTCAATTCCACCGTGCCGATATTGCTGTATTCATATGCCCGGGCCCGGTAATTCCCTTTGGCGAGCTCCAAAGCGGTTTCCGTGACATTTTCAATCGGCAAAGCCTGGACTTTGATGATCCGGTAGCCGATCACCGCAGAAAACACCATCGCTACGATAAAGATCAGCGCCAAAAATGACCAGATTTGCATCTTATTTTCCATCTGCTCATAAACGGGAAAAAGCTGGCCGATTAAAATCAGCATGCCAGCTAATAAAATCCCGAGCCATATTAAAATGGTCGTCAACAGCCGTTGCTGGAATGATTTCATCCCGCTTTCGGCTCCTCAAGCTTATACCCCAGCCCCCGGATCGTCTTGATGAATACCGGTTTCCGGCTGTTCACTTCGATCTTGTCCCGCAGATGGCTGATATGTACGTCCACGATGCGGGTGTCACCGGCGAAATCGTATTTCCACACGGCGCTGAGCAATTGGTCGCGCGTCAGCACCCGGTTCTTGTTTTCCATCAAATAGACAAGCAGTTCGAATTCTTTCGGCGTGAATTCAAGCTGGCGTTCTCCCAGATACACTTCGAACCGGTCCGGAAAGACCTTCAGATCGCCAAGAATGATCGGCAAAGAACCGTCCGAAGCAGTGCTTGGAGCCGTCGCGCTCCGGCGCAGCACCGCCTTGATGCGCGCTACGACTTCGCGCGGGCTGAACGGCTTGGTCATATAATCATCTGCACCCAGCTCCAAGCCGAGCACTTTATCGAATTCATCGTCTTTTGCAGTCAGCATGATGATCGGAATATTGACTTTTTCCTGGCGCAGCGCTTTGCAGACATCAACGCCATCCATTGACGGCAGCATCAAATCCAGCACGATAAGCGCCGGCTTTTCCGAAAGCGCCAATTCGTACCCTTCCCTGCCGTCATTTGCGATGACTGTTTCAAATCCTGCCTGGACCAAGTTATAGGATAAAAGCGTCGCAATCGAATGTTCATCTTCAATGATCAATATTTTATTCTGCATTTAACACCCTCCACATTCAGTTTGAAACCCCCATCTCAAACCGGTTCAGAAGTTATCCATTGCATGTGTGGTGAGCTGTTGAAGCAATTGCGGCGGATTGACTTGCACCAAGCCTTCGACAGCCGGGCTTCCGTCTTCGACGGTCGCTTCGATCCGGATGCTTACTTCATTGTTTTTGGCGTCGACTTCTACGACCTCGAGCAGAAACTCGATCGTCGAATAATGATAGACGGGCTGGAGAAATTTCAGGTGCTGTTCTTTAATATAAGAACCTGGACCTGGCAAGTATTTGGAAATGGCGGATGTGATGATTCCCGTCAGCATGATGTTCGGCACGACCGGTTTCTCAAAAGCTGTCTGTGAAGCAAAATCATGTTGGATATATAGCGGATTCCCATCATTCGTCAAACCGAGATAAAGCAGCAAATCTTTGTCCTCGATCTTTTCAGTCAGCTTCAATTTTTCACCGACATTCATGTCCTCGATTTTACGTCCTAACTTGCGTTTCTTTCCAAGCAACAATAAATTCCCCTCCTATTGTCTTGCTTCTTTAATAGTATCAAGTTAGTACACAAAAGCGCAAGCGCATGTGACAGGCGGGCCGCTTTCGTGATCTATAAAAACCGCCGGACAGGAAGTCCCTGTCCGGCGGTTTTGTGCTTAAGCGAGCACTTCCATCACTGCTTTGACGGATGCTGCAGATTTTTCAAGCAATTCCTTTTCTTCATCGTTCAATTCGATTTCAAGGATTTTCTCGATGCCGCCTGCTCCAAGAATCGTCGGCACCCCCATATAGATGCCATCCATGCCATATTCGCCTTCCAAAAATGCAATCGATGGCAGGATGCGGCGCTGGTCTTTGATAATGGCTTCCGCCATTTCCACCAGCGAAGCAGCCGGCGCGTAATAAGCGGATCCGTTGCCGAGCAAGTTGACGATTTCCGCTCCGCCTTTCCGCGTACGCGCGACGATTTCATCCAATCGCTCCTTGGCGATCAGTGTTTCGAGCGGTATGCCGCCTGCATATGAATAGCGTACAAGCGGCACCATGTCATCGCCGTGTCCGCCAAGGACAAAGCCGGTGACATCTTTAACAGAGACATTCAGCTCTTCTGCGACAAATGTGCGGAAGCGCGCGGAATCCAGGACGCCCGACTGTCCGATGACGCGCTCTTTCGGAAATCCGGATTCCTTGAAAACCGTATAGGTCATCGCATCCACCGGATTGGTCAGCACGATGATTGTTGAATCAGGAGAGTATTTTACGATATCCGCCGTAACGGCCTTCATGACTTTCTGGTTGGTCTGGACAAGATCGTCGCGGCTCATGCCGGGTTTGCGCGCGATGCCGGCCGTGATGATCACCAAGTCCGAGTCTTTTGTATCTTCATAATTCGCCGTCCCTGTTACCCGGGCATCAAATCCTTGTACCGGACCTGCTTCTGCCATATCCAACGCTTTGCCTTTGGCCGGATTCTCCATTTGCGGAATATCGACCAGAACGACGTCGCCCAGTTCTTTTTGCGCCAAAAGAAAAGCAGCTGTCGCCCCAGTAAAGCCGGAACCGATTACAGAAATCTTTTTACGTTTGAATGTCATAAAAACTCTCCTTTGAAATAGGATTTGGGTAAATAAAAAAAGAGGGGTTTCCCCCTCTTATCTTACATGTTTTTAATTAATTCGTCAGCGAACTCAGAGCATTTCACTTCTGTAGCGCCGTCCATCAGGCGGGCAAAGTCATAAGTAACAACTTTAGAAGCGATTGTTTTCTCCATTGACGACATGATCAATTTAGCCGCTTCAGTCCAACCCAAGTGTTCAAGCATCAAAACGCCTGACAAGATGACTGATGAAGGGTTCACTTTATCTTGGCCAGCATATTTCGGTGCTGTACCGTGTGTAGCTTCAAAGATCGCGTGGCCAGTCAAGTAGTTGATGTTTGCGCCAGGAGCGATCCCGATTCCGCCTACTTGTGCTGCCAAAGCGTCAGAGATGTAATCGCCGTTCAAGTTCATTGTTGCAACAACGTCGAACTCGCTTGGGCGTGTAAGGATCTGCTGAAGGAAGATATCAGCGATTGAATCCTTAACAAGGATTTTTCCTGAAGCAAGAGCTTCTTCCTGTGCTTTGTTTGCAGCATCAGTTCCTTGCTCGTCTTTGATTGCATCGTATTGGTTCCAAGTGAAGACCTTGTCGCCGAATTCCTGCTCAGCCACTTCGTAGCCCCAGTTTTTGAAAGCTCCTTCAGTGAACTTCATGATGTTCCCTTTGTGGACAAGTGTTACCGATTCGCGGCCTTCAGTGATTGCATAGTTGATGGCAGCGCGAACTAGGCGTTTTGTTCCTTCTTCTGAAATCGGTTTGATGCCGATACCTGAAGATTCAGGGAAACGGATGTTTTTAACGCCCATTTCATCTGTAAGGAAAGCGATCAATTTTTTGACTTCGTCAGAACCATTTGCATATTCGATGCCCGCATAGATATCTTCTGTGTTTTCGCGGAAGATGACCATATCCGTGTCTTCAGGGCGTTTAACCGGTGAAGGCACGCCTTCGAAGTAGCGTACAGGGCGCAAGCAAGTGTAAAGGTCCAATTCCTGGCGAAGCGCAACGTTCAATGAACGGATCCCGCCGCCGATTGGCGTCGTAAGAGGTCCTTTGATCGCAATCAGGTATTCACGGATAACGTCCAATGTTTCTTCTGGAAGCCATTCGCCGGTTTCGTCGAACGCTTTCTGGCCAGCAAGGACTTCTTTCCAGACGATCGATTTTTCGCCGTTGTATGCTTTTGTCACAGACTGCTCAAGTACGCGTGAAGCTGCGTTCCAGATATCCGGTCCAGTACCGTCACCGATAATGAAAGGAATTACTGCATTGTTAGGTACGTTCAAAACGCCATTTTCTACTGTGATTTTTTCACCGTTAGCCATTTATAATTGCCTCCTGTAGTCAAAGTCATAGGGCTTCGCAAGGTGCGAGCCCCATTCTTTTTTTGTCGTTTGTTCTGTTGCCATACTGTGGTCTGCCCCTCGGGGCTAGACCTTTCGCTTTTTTTAACGCTCGTCGATTGGCACGTATTTCTGCATGCCAGGTCCGATGTATTCAGCGCGCGGACGGATCAAGCGGTTGTCGGCATATTGCTCAAGAATATGTGCAAGCCAGCCTGAAGCACGTGACACGGCGAAGATCGGCGTGAACAAGTCATGCTCGATGTTCAATGAATGATAGACAGAAGCTGAGTAGAAATCCACGTTCGGCGGAAGGTTCTTCTGGCCGGAAACGATTTCGTCGATTTTGATCGACATTTCGTACCATTTTTCTTCGCCGCGGATCTTCGTCAATTTCTGTGACATTTCACGAAGGTGCTTCGCACGCGGGTCCCCTTTGCGGTAGACGCGGTGGCCGAAGCCCATGATTTTTTCTTTGTTCTCAAGCTTTGCGTTGATATAAGAGTCAACGTTGTCCACTGAACCGATTTCAGTCAGCATCTTCATGACCTGCTCGTTCGCTCCGCCGTGCAATGGGCCTTTAAGGGCACCAATCGCAGCTGTTACGCCTGAGTACACATCAGAAAGAGTCGCGACTGCAACGCGTGCAGTGAATGTAGATGCGTTCAATTCGTGGTCTGCATGCAGAACCAACGCTTTGTTGAATGCTTCCTCTTCGATGTCAGCCGGATTTTCGCCGGAAAGCATGTAAAGGAAGTTTGCCGCGAAGCTCAAGTCGCTTTTCGGTGCAATCGGCTCCTGGCCTTTACGGATGCGTGCGAAAGCTGTTACCAATGTTGCGATTTTCGCTTGGATGCGGATCGCTTTGCGGTAATTCGCTTCCGGGTTCATTTCTTCTGCTTCTTCGTCGAACAAGCCGATCATTGATACGGCTGTACGGAGAGCGGCCATCGGATGAACTTTTTTGATGTCGTATGTTTTAAAATGATCCAGCACTGCCTGAGGCACTGCCATATTGTCAGCCAATTGCTGTTTGAGCTCCGCCAGTTCATCGGCTTTCGGCAAACGCTGATGCCAAAGTAAATAAACCACTTCTTCAAAGCTTGCATTGATTGCCAAATCATCGATATCGTAGCCAACGTATGTAAGAGTGTCATCAATAATTGAACTGATGGCGGACTGGGTTGCTACAACACCTTCTAACCCTTTTGACGATGTCATAATAATCGCTCCTTCTACTGTAGTTCACCATTCCAAAAAAAAAGCCCAGAATGGTGGGTCATCCCTTTTTTGAAGCTTGTATATAATTCCTTACCTAGCCATTATAATCAATATTGTAGAATTTGTGAATGAAAACGCTTGTTTTTTTATTCATTACCCGAAATAAAGATAAGCACACTCGAGATTATCGGACGATAACCCGAGTGTTTTTCATCTTATTTTGGATTATTTTATACACCAGCGGCCGGTATAATTTCTGTGTCGGCCGGAACAGCAGCGATAGCCCGAGAGCATCGGAAATAAATCCCGGCGTCAACAGCAGGACGCCGCCTACCAAGACAAAAGCTGCATTGATAAGGTGATCGCCGGGCGGCTGAAAGCGCCCGAAGCTGTCCTGAATATCCCGTACCGCTTTCATCCCTTGCTTTTTCGCCAGGAATGCACCGATGAATCCGGTCGCGATGATAAGCGCAAGTGTCGGAAAAATGCCGATGGCGTCGCTCGCCCAGAACAAGAGCGCAAGCTCCAGCGACGGCACAACGATCAGCGCCAAAAACAGCCATTTCATATCGAGCCCTACTTTCTTATATTGCCTTATAATACACTGGCATGGCCGTCGTAGACGATGCCTGTTTCTGCATCAATCGTAACATCGTAGTCATTTTTGATCAAAGATGTCGCTCCGTTCACACCGACGATGACAGGAATGCCCAAGCTAAGCCCGACCACTGCAGCGTGGCTCGTCAAACCACCTTCTTCAGTGATGATCCCTGCGCAATTGCGGATGGCCGGCATCATATCACGGTCCGTTCCGATAGTGACGATGATTTTGCCCGTAGCATCAAATGCCGAAAGCTCTTCCGAGTTCTTCACTACAAGCGTCTTGCCGAAAGCGCTTGATCTGCCGATGCCCTGCCCGTTCGCAATGCTGTCACCGATCAAATGCACTTTCATCAAGTTCGTCGTTCCTGCTTGGCCGACTGGCACGCCTGCTGTGATGACGACCAAATCGCCGTGCTTCACGAAATGGTGGCGCAAGCTTTCTTCCACTGCGTTTTCCAATACTTCATCCGTTGAAGTTACGGCCTTGCTGACAATCGGCTGGACTCCCCAGACAAGCGTCAGTTTGCGGGAAGGACGGTCTGTCGAAGTCACGGCGATGATCGGCACCCCGGCACGGTATTTCGAAATCATCTTCGCCGTGTGCCCGCTTTCCGTCGGCGCGATGATGGCTTTCACTTTCAGGTTCAATGCCGTATAGGAAACGGCTTGACCGATCGCTTCCGTCATATTCGTCTCTTTTTCCTTGCGGCGGTTGTCGACGATCTGCTTGTAATTCAACGCGTCTTCTGTCGTCATTGCGATGCGGTGCATCGTTTCAACCGATTCCACTGGATAAAGCCCTGCTGCCGTTTCACCGGATAGCATGATGGCATCCGTTCCGTCAAAAATCGCATTGGCGACGTCGCTTGCTTCTGCGCGAGTCGGGCGCGGATTGCGCTGCATCGAATCGAGCATCTGTGTGGCCGTGATGACCGGCTTGCCGGCGCTATTGCATTTTTCGATCAATTTTTTCTGGACAAGCGGCACTTCTTCGGCCGGAATCTCGACGCCAAGGTCGCCGCGCGCCACCATCAAGCCGTCGGATACGGTGATGATTTCATCGATATTGTCGACGCCTTCCTGGTTTTCGATTTTCGGAATGATCTGGATGTGGGAGCCGTTGTTCTTCTCCAGCAATCCGCGGATTTCCATAACATCCGACGCTCTGCGGACAAATGATGCCGCAACGAAATCGATGCCTTGTTCGATGCCGAACAGGATGTCCTGTGCATCTTTATCTGTTATACCCGGCAATTGGACGGAAACACCCGGGACATTGACGCCTTTTTTCGTCTTCAGCGTTCCGGCATTTTCTACGACCGTGTGAATCAGGCCTTGTGCTTTATCGATGCGTTTTACATGAAGTTCAATCAGTCCGTCATCAAGCAAGATAACAGACCCCTCGTGCACATCGTCGATCAATTGTTCATAGGTGATGGAGAACATTTCTTCGGTTCCGAGCACTTCTTTCATGGAAATGGCGATTTCTTGCCCAGTTTCCAAGTCGATTGCATCGTTTTCCATTTTATGGGTGCGGATTTCAGGCCCTTTGGTATCCAGCAGGATGCCGACGATCTTCCCGGTTTTCTTGGCAGCTTCGCGGATGCGTTCAATGCGCAATGCGTGTTCTGCGTGGTCGCCGTGTGAAAAGTTAAGGCGGGCCACGTTCATTCCAGCCTGGATCAAAGCTTCCAGTGTTTCCGGCGATTCGCTAGCCGGCCCGATTGTACAAACGATTTTTGTTTTTCTCAATGTGCTCACTCCAATTGACTTTTAAATTGATAGTTCTTTTGATAATTCATACAAGCTCATATCCGCATCGTGTTCAGCAGTGAATGCTTCAGTCATATCGTAATCCACGACTTTATTGTTCACCATGCCGACTGCCTTCCCGCCATCACCGGCAAGGAGCACTTCAACGGCCCGTGCACCGAACAAGCTGCCGAGCACACGGTCCCGCGCGGTCGGCGTGCCGCCTCGCTGAATGTGGCCAAGCACGGAAATGCGTGTTTCAGCATCGGATTTTTCAGCCAGCAGGCTTGCCAGCTCCTGCGCGCTCATGACTCCTTCAGCGACGATGATGATACTGTGCTTCTTACCACGCTTTTTCCCTTTTTCCAGCCTTTCAATCATATCATTGATGTCAAAATCCTGTTCCGGAATCAGAATGGTTTCCGCTCCCCCGGCTAGTCCGGCCCATAAAGCCAAATCGCCCGCATCTCTTCCCATTACTTCAATAATGAATGTGCGTTCGTGGCTGGTCGCGGTGTCCCGGATTTTGTCGATTGCTTCGATCACCGTATTGAGCGCCGTATCGAAACCGATCGTGTAATCCGTTCCTGGGATATCGTTGTCGATGGTCCCCGGGACACCGACAGCAGGAAAGCCTTTTTTCGTCAATGCCATAGCGCCGCGGTAGGAGCCGTCGCCCCCGATGACAACCAGCCCTTCAAGGCCGTGTTTTTTCATTTGCGCAATTGCTTTTTCCTGTCCTTCATCCGTGATGAATTCCGGGCACCGGGCTGAATACAGTGCCGTGCCGCCGCGCTGGATAATATCGCCGACATCGCCGGCTTCAAGAACGGAGATGTTTCCGTCGATCAATCCCTGGTAGCCATGGTATACACCGGCCACCTCGATTCCTTCATAAATTCCTTTTCGCACCACTGCACGTACAGCGGCATTCATGCCAGGGGAATCTCCGCCGCTGGTCAATACGCCAATTCGTTTCATGCCATACCTCCTAAGAACCATTTACTCTTTTCACCTTACCACGCACGTCCGCCACTGTCAGTCTTGAATACCCTCTAGTTTTATTAAGTTTTTGTGTTGTCCGCCGGAAATGAAAAAAACCGCCGCGGCGGTTTCTTACTCACTAAAAATCCCGATCGATTTGAATTTGTCATAGCGCTGGCTGACGAGTTCTTTGGGGGTGAGCCCCGACAGCTGCTCCAATGAAATTTTGATCGCTCCGGCGATTTTCCGTGCCTGCTGCTTATAATCGTTATGCGCGCCTCCGCGCACTTCCGGTATCATGTGCTCGATGATGCCCATTTCAAGCAGATCCGGCGCTGTGATTTTCATCGCTTCCGCTGCCGTCTTCGCCAATGCGGAATCTTTCCAGAGAATCGATGCAGCACCTTCCGGTGAAATGACGGAAAACGTGGAGTTTTCGAGCATCAGAATCTGATTCCCGACGCCAAGTGCGAGCGCGCCTCCGCTTCCGCCTTCCCCGATGACGATCGACAGGACCGGAACTTCCAGGCCGGCCATCTCGACCAGGTTGCGGGCGATTGCCTCGCTTTGTCCGCGTTCTTCAGCAGCTTTTCCGGGATAGGCGCCTTTCGTGTCGATCAGGCAGATGATCGGCCGATTGAATTTCTCAGCTTGTTTCATCAGGCGGAGCGCTTTCCGATAGCCTTCCGGATGCGGCATGCCGAAATTCCGGCGGATGTTTTCTTTTGTGCCTTTGCCTCTTTGATGGCCAATCACCGTAACGGGCGTGCCTTCGAACATTGCAATCCCGCCGACGATCGCCTCGTCATCCCCATAAAGCCGGTCGCCATGAAGTTCGATAAAGTCCTCGAACACCAGAGGGATGTAATCGAGCGTGGTCGGACGCTCAGGATGGCGTGCAACCTGCACCCGGTCCCACGGCTTCATGTTTTCATAGATTTCATTTTCCAGCTTGGCCAGCCGTTCTTCGAGGCTTTGTATTTCGGCGCTCAAGTCCACTTCGGCCGTTGTGGTGTATTCTTTCAGCTCATCGATCTTTTTGCGCAATTGAATGAGCGGTTCTTCAAAGCCCATGGATTTTGGAGCCGTTTTTGATGGCGCCTTGTGCTTAGACATGCTGCCCAGCCCCTTTCGTGTGCAGCCGTACGATGGCTGATAGTATTTCTTTCATATCCGACCGGTGCACTACGGCATCCAATTGGCCATGCTCCAACAGGAACTCGGCGGTCTGGAAATCTTCGGGCAGTTTTTCGCGGACCGTCTGCTCAATCACCCGCCGTCCGGCGAAACCGATCAATGCTTTCGGCTCGGCGATGTTGATGTCGCCGACAGAAGCGAAGCTGGCAGATACGCCGCCTGTTGTCGGGTGGGTCAGGATGGATACGAACAAGAGGCCTTCATTGCTGTGGCGCTTTAGCGCGACACTTGTTTTGGCCATCTGCATCAGCGACAGAACGCCTTCTTGCATGCGGGCGCCGCCGCTCGCCGTGAAAATCAGGACCGGCAGCCCTTTGTCAGTCGCCGCTTCGATTGCCCGTGTGATTTTTTCGCCGACCACAGAGCCCATCGACCCCATTCGGAAATGCGAATCCATGATAGCAACGACAACTTCACGTCCGCTGATTTTTCCGGTCCCCGTCAAGACCGCCTCATTCAAACCGGTCTTTTCGCTGTCCGATGCCACTTTTTCCGAATACCCGGGAAACCCGAGCGGATTTTCCGATTTCAGGTGATCATCCATGGACTGGAAAGTCCCTTCATCCATAAGCGATTCCACACGCTCGAACGCGGTCATTTTGAAATGGTGGTCGCATTTCGGGCAGACTTTGAGCAGCTTTGTCAATTCCTTGGTCAAGGTTATATGTTTGCACGAAGGGCATTTTGTCATCAGCCCTTCAGGCACATCTTTGGATTTTTTGCTTGGTATGGTTGTTTCCTTATTGTCTCTATTGCGTTTGAATATTTCACGAATCATCGCCATTTTGCATTCTCCTCTTCTGTATCCAACCGCTCCAGATTTTGAAAGATTGGATCGCCTGTTCTGTATCTTGCCGTTCCATTGCCTCCAGAACCGGCAGCAGCAATTCTTTTTCAGGTTCTAGCACCGCTTCGGAATAAGGATTGCCGCTGTATTGATGAAGCAGGAACCAGATTTTCAGCGAAAGGCGGTTGCCTGACAGCACCATCAATTCACGGACAAAATCATCCCGCTGAAATCCTTCATCTTCGAATTTCTTCCTGAAACTGTCCCAGAGCTTCAATCCTTTGAGCGAGCCGTTTTCACAGATCGCCTGGATTGCGCCCGTTTCGTGCAGCAGCCTGGTTTCCCATACATCTTTCTGGGATTGGTTGTCCTGCAATATGAATGTGGATAATACCTCCACTAATTGATGGTTCCGGTGGTCCGATAGAAATGTGCCCTCGCCTCTGCGCGTTTCGATCAACCCGAGCAATTCAAGGCTGCGCAAAGCTTCTCGCAGCGTCGACCGGCCGACTTGAAGCTTTTCAGCGAGTTCCCTTTCAGATGGAATGCGGTCTCCCGGCCGGATTTTCTCCTGCCTGATCATGTCGCGCACTTCTTTGACAATGTCTAAATATCGCTTTGACTGTTTCATGATCGCCCCTAATTTCCATTAATTTGAAAGTGGTCTGGCCACTCATATTGTCTAGAATACAAAACTTTTCGCTCCACGTAAAGAAAAAACTGCCTTTCTTTGATAGAAAGGCAGTCAAGTGGAGATGGTCTTGCATATGATGGCGGTTTTATGGTTGCGGTTTTCAATGGTGCCCTGGATTTCCAGGACCGCATGCGGTTCGAGAGCCGCGTTATATTTGGCGTATTCAGCCGGAAATAGCGTCAGCGACGCTGCGCCTGTATCGTCCTGAATGTTCACGAATGCCATCGCGTCCCCTTTTTTTGTACGGATCCGCTTGATTTCCTCCACCATCCCGAGCACCGTTACCTGATCCCGGTCTTTCCGGCTTTTCAAGCCGTTCAAATCGGCATATGATTTTCCGCGTGTTTCTTTCTCGCGGGCAATCGGATGCGTCGACAAATAAAACCCGAGCACGTCTTTCTCGTAATCCAGCTTCAAGTTTTCAGGAATTGGGGATGCTTTTGCGTATTTCGGCTTCATGAAACTTGAGCCAAGGTCGTCAAACAGCCCCGGTTCTTCATTCGGCTTGACGAGCTCTGCGTGCTTCACCGCGCTGTCGATTGAGGCAAGCAGCACCCCGCGGTCCAAACCGAAATCGTCAAGCGCACCTGCCTTAACCAACGGTTCGAACGCTTTCCGCGTGAAATGGATGGCTGAAATGCGTTCTGCAATATCAAACATGCTGCTGAACGCGCCTCCTTCTTTACGTGCCTGCATCAATGCCCGCACGGCAGTTCCCGGGACGCCCTTTACGGCATTCAGGCCGACACGGAGCTGACCGTCTTCTACGGAGAACGAATGGAAGCTTTTCTGGACAGAAGGCGGCAGCAGCGCAATGCCGCGCTCTTTTGCCTCTTGCAGCAATTGCTGCGTCTTTTCTGCATTTCCGGCACTATTGGCCAGCATGGCTGCATAGAAAGGAACGGCATAATGCGTTTTCATAAAGCTGAGCTGGTAGGAAATCATGCTATAGGCGACTGCATGGCTTTTCGGGAAGCCGTAATCCGCAAAGCGGACAATCAGGTTATAAACTTCAGTCGCCGCTTCCTCGGTGAATCCTTTCGAAGCCGCCCCTTTGCTGAAGTGGATGCGCTCTTCATCGAGGATCTCACGCTTTTTCTTGCTGACTGCCCGGCGCAGCAGATCCGCTTCTCCGAGCGAAAAGCCGGCCATGCGCGATGCAATCTGCATGATCTGTTCCTGGTAGACAATGACGCCATAGGTTTCGCTGAGTATCGGTTCCAGCACCGGATGGACATAATCGACCCGCTCCTGTTTGTGTTTGCGCCGTGCGTATAATGGAATAAACTCCATCGGGCCCGGCCGGAACAAGGCGTTGACCGCGACAATGTCGCCAAACGCCGTCGGCTTGATCTGCTGGAGCGCCCGGCGCATGCCGTCCGATTCCAATTGGAAAATGCCCGTCGTATCCCCTTTTGCCAATAGCGCATATGTGGCATCGTCTTCGAGCGGTATTTTCCGGTAATCGATCCACTTTCCGATATCCCGGTGGACAAGCCGGCGGATTTGCTCGAGAATCGTCAGATTGCGCAGCCCTAGAAAGTCCATCTTCAAAAGCCCGATCGCTTCAAGCTCGCCCATCGGCCATTGGGTGATGAAAATCCCTTCGCTTCCTTTTTCTATCGGCACATGGTCGACAAGGGACGTCGGGCTCAAGATGACGCCGGCTGCATGTGTTGAAGCATGGCGCGGCAAGCCTTCCAGTTTCAGCGCCGTTTTGAACCACGTCTTCCGTGTGTCCTCGGCAATGATCCACTCATTGAGCGCCGGCGAATCTTTCAGCGCCGACCTGAGTGTGGTGCCGGGACGGTTGGGGATCATTTTCGAGATGGCATCCAGCTCCTCGGCTTCGAACCCGAAGACACGGGCGGTATCGCGTGCGACTGCTTTCGCCGAAAGCGTTCCGAACGTAATGATCTGGGCCGTCTTCGCTTCCCCGTATTTGCGGGCGACGTACTCCACGACCTCATGCCGCCGATGATCTGCAAAATCGATATCGATATCCGGAAGCGTGACCCGCTCCGGATTTAAGAAACGCTCGAACAGCAATCCGTGTTCCAGCGGATCGACGTCCGTAATCCGGAGCGAAAATGCCACCAATGAACTTGCTGATGAACCGCGTCCCGGCCCCGTCAGGATTTCCTGTTCCCGGGCGAATTTCATGAAATCCGCGACAATAAGGAAATAGTCGATAAACCCCATCTGTCCGATGATGGACAGTTCGTACATCAAGCGTTCGGTGTAGGCCTTGGAATAATTCGGCAGCCTTTCTGCGAGTCCTTTTTCGCATAACTCGACGATGTACCGATGGCGGTCGGTGCCTTCCGGAAGCGGAAAGACCGGCAGAAGCTGCTGATTGAGGGCAATCGTCACCTGGCAATCCAGCATCAGGCGTTCAGCTTCAGCACGCCACTCCGGACGGTCTTCAAACCACGCCGCAAATTCCGCAGCAGCCGGCACATAAGCCTTAGTGTGTTCCGGCTTTTGCCGTTCCGGATCGTTCAGCTTCACTCCTTGCCCGATGGCAGAAGCCACTTCATAAGCAAATGCGTCGCTTTCGTGCACGTACCGGCTTTCCTGGCTCGCTATAATCTTTAGCCCTGCCGCCTTGCATGCAGCCGCAAAGGCATCTTCCTGCGCATGGCGCTCGCCTCCCGGCCGCTCCACACTGCCGTAACAGGCATCCGGGAAAATGCTTTGAACAAAGCTGAACAATCCTTTGTGTTCATCGATCTCACCGTCGAACCGGTTTAAAATCGAACAGGCCAGGCCTTGGCGATACGCTTTCAGCCATTGTTCCGGAATCGCTTCTTTTTCTCTTGTGGAAAGGGCACTGGTGATTTTCAGCAGATTTTTATATCCGGCATTCGACCGGGCATACAAAACAGCTGGATAAGACCGCCCTTCGAATTCCAGGGACACCGAAAGGCCGAGCACCCCATGGATGCCGGCCCGTTTGCACGCTTCCCAAAAAGGAAGGACGCCGTATAATTTTGAATTGACGATAGCTGCGGCCACCGTCCCTTGCTCGAGCATGTAAGGGAAAAGCTCGTCAAGGCGCACGGTGCTTTTCAGCAGATCAGCCGATGTGCTTATATGCGGATAGACCATTGACAAGACATTTCCTCCTTTTTTACGATGAACAAATTTCTTTCAGCCGTTCAATCACTTTATCCGCCTCTTCCCATGAATAAGCGGTAGCGCCAGAGGCCATCGGGTGGCCCCCGCCGCCGAACTCCTTGGCCAGGCCATTGATGACCGGCCCTTTTGAGCGAAGGCGGACACGGATTTCCGTTTCTTCTTCGATGAAGATGACCCATGCCTTCAACCCTTTGACATTCCCGAGAGACCCCACCAAAAGCGACGTTTCCGTTGCGGTCACACCGAACTCTTTCAGGATATCCATCGTAATTTTCACATAGGCTGCGCCGCTTTCATCCATGACGAAATTCTGGTAAATGAATCCTTGAAGATGCAAAAGGCTGCGGTCCATCTCGTATAGGCCGTTATGGAGCGCATTGCGGTCAAAATCGTATTTGATCAGTTCTCCGGCAGCGTCGAATGTTCTTTCCGTGGTGCTTGGAAACAAGAAGCGCCCGGTATCCGCGATAATGCCGGCATATAGCTGCCTTGCCGCTTTTGCAGGAAGCTCCCACCTTTCTTCGCTTTGCCCGTATGCAAACAATTCGTAGATCAACTCAGACGTGGAACTCGCAGCGGTATCGACCAAGGAAACTTCCCCGTACGCATCATCATTCGGGTGATGGTCGATTTTCATCATTTTCGCACCCTTCGTATAGCGCTGGTCATCGATCCGTTCCGTGTTCGCGGTATCGGTCACAATGACGAGCGCCCCTTCGAAATCACTGTCTTCGACCGCATCCGGGAAGCCCAGGAAATCCAGCGTGAAATCGTGTTCGCCGGCAGCAAGCACACGCTTGTCCGGGTAGTTCTGTTCGATGAGGTATTTCAGGCCGAGCTGTGAACCGTAGGCATCCGGATCGGGCCGTACATGGCGGTGGATGATGATCGTATCGAATTGTTTAATTGTGTCGATGATTTGACTGTTCAATGTTCAAGTTCCCCCAATTCAAAGGAAATCCATTCGCAATTTCGCCCGATTCTCAGTACAATAGAAAGGAATTATGCAAAACAGGAGGTCCCTCATGTTAGTTTTCGTATTATTGATCATTGTATCATTTGTTTTTTATTTTTATTATAAAACAAAGCAATTCCGTGCGACGCTGCTAATCCGGAAAAAATGGTACGGCGCTACTGCTTCATTCTCACTCGGCGCATTCATCCTGTTTTTCGGAATCAATCAATTGTTCGTCTTCCAGACTGCTGTCACTTATATCATCGCCGGCATCTTTATCGTCCTAGGCTTGGCCATGATGGTCACCAACTACAAAGCGGCGAAGCATTACCACCAGTTTGTCGCTGAAGAAACCCGGATCAATCAGTAAATCTCTCCGTATGGAGGGATTTTTTTATTTCCCTGCCGGCTTTACCGGTCCAAAAGCTGGAAGGTCAGGAGCGCCTTTCCGACGATTTCGTTGTCGAGGGAAACTTCCACGTCCACTTTCGCCGATTTCCGGCTGATGTCCAGGATCACTGGTTTGATGTGGACCAGCGAATCCAGCTGGACAGGGTTCAGGAAGTAGACCGTAATGTTTTCGAGGGCGCTGTCTTTCCGGTTCTTGGTCTTCAGGGCGGCCATAGCCGCTTCGATCAAAATGGTCGAATAAGCCCCGTACGACATCGATCCATAAGCATTCGTCATCTGAGGCGTCACCCGGAACTCGAGCGACAGCTTGTCAGAGGACGGCATGCGGAGCTGGCTTTTGATGATGTCGTCGATTGTTTCCCCTTGCTGCGGCTGGCGCTGCGCCGTCTGGATTGCTTTCAGGACGTCCTGGCGGCTGATCACGCCGCGCAGCCGGTTGCCGTCATCTGTGACCGGGAGCAAATCAATGCCTTCCCAGATCATCCGGTGTCCGGCAGCGGCAACACTTGTTTGTTTAGTCACCGTGATGGGATCTTTCGTCATCGCTTTCTCCACCAATTCGCCCGGTGCATGGCCGATGACATCCCGCGATGTGATGATGCCTGTCAGTTTCCCGTTTTCATCAACAACCGGAAACCCGCCATGGGTGGTTTCTGCGTTTTTCTCGTGGTAGCGGCTGATCGGATCTTTTTCGTGCAAAAGATGGGTCTCCTCAAGCGGAATCAGGATGTCTTCAATCAGCAGGATCTCCTTCTTGATCAGCTGGTCGTAAATCGCCCGGTTGATCATGGTCGCCACCGTGAACGTGTCGTAGCTGGTGGAAATGACCGGCAGCTCGTTTTCATCCGCCAGCCGCTTAACGATGTCCGACGCTTCAAAGCCACCCGTGATCAATACCGCAGCACCTGCTTTCAGCGCATATTCATGAGCTTTGCTGCGGTTGCCGACGATGAGCAGATTGCCTGCTTCCGTATAGCGCATCATGTCGTCGAGCTGCATTGCGCCGATGACGAATTTCGTCAGTGATTTATGCAGGCCCGCACGTCCGCCAAGAACTTGCCCGTCAACAATATTAACGATTTCGGCATATGTCAGCCGTTCGATGTTTTCTTTGGTCTTCCGTTCGATGCGTATCGTGCCGACCCGTTCGATTGTCGACACCAGGCGCTGCGTTTCCGCTTCCTTGATAGCTCGGTATGCAGTGCCTTCACTGACCTGCAGTTCTTTGGCGATGCGCCGGACCGATATTTTCTCGCCTACCGGCAATGTCTCGATATACTCCAGAATCTGTTCGTGTTTTGTTGCCATTCCCTCACCTTTTCCTTCTGCTTGCTCTTCCCTTCAGTGTATCATATTCCCTAGAAAAACGGATTAGGAATCAGGCTTCTTCAATAGCACCCAAAGGATTCGCCCATCAAAAAAAATCCAGAGAGCAGGGCTCACTGGATTTCATTCTTACAACTCGATCACTTCGCCTGGTTTCAGGATGTTCACTTCCGCACTTTTCACCATGCTTTTGAATTTCTCAGGGTCCTGTTTGATCGGAGGGTAAGTATCATAATGAATCGGCACTACCGTTTTCGGTTTCAGCAGATCCACCGCATAGGCGGCATCTTCCGGCCCCATCGTGAAAAAGTCGCCGATCGGTACAAACGCAACATCGATGTCATTCCGTTTGCCGATTATTTCCATGTCGCCGAACAATCCGGTATCGCCTGCATGGTAGACGGTCTTGCCTTCCGCTTTGAAAAGGATCCCCGTCGGCATGCCGCCGTAGATGATATCGCCGCCGACTGTCGTGTACGATGAGCTATGGAACGCTTTCGTATACTTGACTGTGCCGAACTCGAACTCGAACGATCCTCCGATATTCATCCCGACCGCATCGACTCCCTGGCTTCCCAAATAATTGGCCAGTTCCACCGGGGCCACGACTTTGGCATTCTTCTTCTTCGCCAATTCCACCGTGTCGCCGACATGGTCATTATGAGCATGCGTCAAGAGGATGGCATCCGGTTTTTCATCTTCTGCAATCAAATCGGTCAAGCTGTTGCCGGTGATGAACGGATCGATTAAGATCGTTTTTCCGTCCGTCTGGATTTTAACGACTGAGTGTCCGTGATATGAAAGTTGCATGAAATCCCTCCAAGTTTGTGGGCAATGTTTTCAAGCAGTATTATACCCTGAAATTTGTTAGACTACACATATGAGGAGGAATACATATGAATAAAATCACCCAATTGAAAAATTATTTGAACGAATTCGACATCGATGCAGCGTTCATCACCAATCCGGATAACGTGTTCTACGTCAGCGGTTTCAAAAGCAATCCGCATGAACGGCTGCTAGGCGTCATGGTCTTCAAAGAAGCGGAGCCGTTTCTCATCTGCCCTAAAATGGAAATGCCGGATGCCAAGAGCGCCGGTTGGGCAGGCGATATCGTCGGCCACGCTGACACAGAAGATTCGATGGAAATGCTTTATCGCACGGCGTCCGACCGCATGGGCAAATCCGGTAAGATGGCAATCGAGAAATCCCATATGACCGTCGACCGGTTCGAGACATTGTCGCGGCTTTTCGATACGGCAGAATTCATCGCACTAGATAATAAAATCAATGCAATGCGCGTGACCAAAGATGAAGACGAACTTCAAATCCTGCGGGAAGCTGCCGAACTTGCAGATTACGCCATTGAAGTCGGAGCACGAACATTGAAAGAAGGCATCACGGAAATCGAAGTGATGACGGAAATCGAGTTGGCTTTGAAAAAGCGCGGCGTCACCCACATGTCATTCGACACTACTGTGCTTAGCGGACCTAAAGCCGCTTCGCCGCACGGAAAAACCGGCGACCGGAAAATCCAGAAAGGCGATTTGGTGCTGTTCGATCTCGGCGTCGTCCACAAAGGCTATTGTTCAGACATCACCCGGACGCTCGCATTCGGCGAGCCGAATGAAGAACAAAAAGCGGTTTATAATACAGTGCTCGAAGCGGAACTTGCCGCTGTCAATGCTGTCCGCCCCGGCGTCACTGCCGCAGACCTCGATGCGGCAAGCCGGAATGTGATTGAAGATGCTGGATACGGCGAGTACTTCACCCACCGCCTCGGCCACGGGCTCGGCATTTCGGTCCATGAATACCCATCCCTTCACGGCGCAAACAATATGGCCATGGAAGCCGGCATGGTGTTTACGATCGAACCGGGCATTTATGTACCGGGCAAAGTTGGCGTGCGCATCGAAGATGATGTCGCGGTGACGGAAAACGGCGTAGAAGTATTGACGCAATACCCGAAAGAACTTCAGATCATCCATAATTAAAGGAAAAAGGGCAGCTCCGGATTTTGGAGCTGCCCTTTTCAGGCTGTCTAGAAACTTTCTATGAGATGAGTTCAAAATAGAAATGATTTTTTCACACCGCTTCGGCCGCTTTGGGCATGGCTCCCGCCAGGAGCCGAGAAGGCCACTCGTCTCCTAGCTTCGCCTAGCCCACCGACGCGCCGGCGCTGGATAGGCTTTTTAGAATAGAGAGATACCTAAAATCTTCTTGGTTCAATAGCTTCTCTTAGATATGAAGCAAAACAGCTGCGAATCTATCGGTTTACCATTTTCAAAAAACAAAATCAATTTCTTTCTTAACAAGTCGAAAGGCAGCTCCGGAAAAATTCCGTAGCTGCCTTCTTTTTTGCTTACGCCAACAATTCGTCGACTGATTTGTATTCGAGTCCTTGATCGTCCGCAACGGCTTTATATGTGACATGCCCTTGGAACGTGTTGACGCCTTTTTTCAGCGCTTCGTTTTCACGGATCGCTTTTTCAAATCCTTTGTTCGCGATTTGTACTGCGTATGGAACCGTTACATTTGTAAGGCCCATCGTCGATGTGCGCGGAACAGCACCAGGCATGTTCGCAACAGCATAATGCACGACGTCATGTTTGATGTATGTCGGGTTGTCATGCGTTGTGATGCGGTCGCTTGTTTCGAAAATGCCGCCTTGGTCGATAGCGATATCCACAACCACAGATCCCGGTTTCATCGATTTGATCATGTCTTCAGTTACGAGCTTCGGAGCTTTAGCGCCTGGGATCAAGACCGCACCAACTACCAAATCCGCTTCTTTTACTGATTCAGCAATATGAAGAGGGTTGGAAATCAAAGTTTGGACGTCCGATCCGAACAGATCATCAAGCTGGCGCAGACGGTCCGGATTCAAGTCGAGGATGGTCACAGATGCGCCCATCCCGACTGCCACTTTTGCAGCATTTGTTCCGGCTACACCGCCGCCGATAACCGTTACTTTCCCACGGGAAACGCCAGGAATTCCGCCGAGCAGAATGCCTCCGCCGCCGTAGATTTTCTCAAGGAATTGAGCACCGATCTGTGTGGACATCTTGCCTGCCACTTCGCTCATCGGCGTCAATAAAGGCAATGTGTTGTTCGGAAGCTGAACCGTTTCATATGCGATTCCGATCACTTTCGAATCAAGCAGCGCTTTTGTCAATTCAGCTTCTGGAGCCAAATGAAGGTACGTGAACAGGATCATGCCTTCACGGAAATAGCCGTACTCGGCAGGAGTCGGTTCTTTCACTTTCATGATCATTTCCTGCGCCCAAGCTTCTTCTGCCGTTTCGACAATTTGAGCCCCTGCAGCTTTGTAATCTTCATCCGTGAAACCAGATCCGAGGCCGGCACCGGCCTGCATGAATACTTCATGGCCATAAAGTGATAGGTTCACTACGCCTGCCGGTGTCATCGCTACCCGGTTTTCATTGTTCTTGACTTCCGTCGGTACTCCAATACGCATTGCAAAACCCTCCAATTAAAGTTATGTAAATGTTCAAAGCAAATCCATTCTATCAGATATCTCCATTTCCTGCTCAACTTTTTCCTTTGTCCGGCTTTTTCTAGGAAATGCGGAATTTTCTTTCTTCGGCGCTTTCCGTATTGCTCTGCAGATATGTCCAAGTTATTTCAAATTTTAGGGATTTTCATGTTAATTGAAAATATAATTGATCCAAAAAGAAGGATTTCACCTATTGTTTAAAGAAAGGTTTATACATAAGACTTTAGGAGGAATGTAAAATGACGTTGAAGTATTCACAGATTCTTGTAGCGGTAGACGGATCGAAAGAAGCGGAATATGCTTTCAAAAAATCGGTAGGGATTGCTGAACGGAACAATGCAACATTGAACCTGGTCAATATCATCGATACGCGCTCTTTTGCGGCAATCGAAGCTTATGACCGTTCCATTGCGGATCGTGCACAGAAATTTGCTGAAGACCTTCTCGGCGGCTATAAGCGGGAAGCGGAAGCCGGCGGCGTACAGAAAGTGAATATCATCGTCGATTACGGTTCTCCCAAAACGTTGATTTCCCGTGAATTGGCTGAGCGCATCCACGCAGATCTGATCATCTGTGGCGCCACCGGTTTGAATGCAGTGGAACGGTTCCTAATCGGCAGTGTCTCAGAACACATTGTCCGGTCAGCGAAATGTGACGTCCTGGTCGTACGTACAGATGAAATCGACGACAAACTATCTGCCGCCGATTCTAGCAGCGAACAGATCGTCGGCGATAAGACGCCATTGCAGCAACAAGGTGATACAACTGTCGGAGATGATATCGGCCGACGCTGATAGCACCTCATGCATGTCAAAAGAGGCCAGCCCTACTCGGGCTGGCCTCTTTTTCATTTTAGAATTGCTCTGGAAACTCTTTCTTAAGTTTACTTTCCAGATCTTCAATCACATAAATATTATAGATCAGCTCTTCTTCGAACAGCATTTTATAGCCGCCTGCTGCATTCGCTGAATTGATTTTTTGATAAGCAGCAATCAAACTGTCGAAATCGTAGTAGTCCATATCCCCTGATGCGAGAGCTTCCTGCTCGGCCCGTTCTGCCAGTTCAAGTGATTTTTTCGGATTGCTTATTAAATGGATTTCCGCCAACAGCAGCAAATCGTCGATGAGGAAACGTTCGTCCCCTTTTGCGGTTTTGGCATTCATCAGCTCCGCGGCTTTGCTATAAAGCTCCTGCTCCAGATAAAAATCCGCCATGATCCAGTACGCTTCGTCAATATCATACGCATCCCCGGTGTTTTCTATCGCCTGGAAATGCCCTTCGGCCACTGTGTCCTGCTTGGCTTCCATGGCGGCATAAAGGCTGTCGAACATTTTTTTCATTTCTCTCTGTTCGGCGATCATTTCTTCCAGGAAGGTCTCTTGGAACTCTTCAATGCTTTGGCCAGTCTTCTCCTCGAACATCGAATAGAACGCCCGTACCGATTCAGATACCATCAGCTCTAAAATCACTTCTTCGCCGTAGTCATCCACCAGCGCTTTTACCGCAAGATAAGCTTGGGCGTAAGGGTCGAATTCGGCTGTGCTTGAGGCATCAAAATCCTCCAGATCGTCCATTGAGCGGAAATCGGCTAGCCTGATTGTTTCCAGGTCGTACCAAAAACTGCCCGCTTCTGCAAAATACTCGGCAATGCCTTCTTCAAACCAATGGGGAAGATGCGAAATCGGCAAGCCGTTTTCCAAGGCGAAAAGGTGGCTTTGGTAATGTGTGTACTCATGTACCAGGACCGTTTCCCATTCTGCATCATCCGGCACCAGATGGATGGTGCGATTGAGCGTGTTGTAAAATGCGGATACATCCTCGATGCCTGCCAACTCCTCCATTGACTCATAATCCTCATGGAACTCGATTGCAAGCCCGCCGGAATCATCCGTTCCGAAAAAGGCGTTCAGCTCTTCCCGCTGTTCTGCGAGCAGCCCTTCCATCTTTTCGATTTCGTTTTTGTTCTCTTCCATCACGTAATATGTGACGCCATTTTTCTCTTCGGAAACCAGCTCTTTTTGGGCCGGCACTTGGAAAATGGTGCTGGCAAACAAGCGCATCTTTTCTCTATGCGCCAAGTTGGTTTCCCCTGCGGTGAATTCTACAAAGGAATTGGCGACGGTCACCACACTGACCACTGTGAAGAAAATGACGGCAAAAAGAATGGTGCCGACCGCTTCCCATGTATTCCGGATTCTGAAGAAATCCAGCTTCCCTTTCAGGACGCCGGCAATGCCTGCAGCGAACAAGACCGCACTGAACAGAGCGGCCATTGCTGCGAGCATCAGTCCACCGATCAGGCCTTGATTGAAAATCAGCAAAAAACTCATGATGGAAAGCGCAACCAGGACGACGAATAAAACCAAAAATTTTCGTATGCTTTTCATGATGCCTCCGAGTAAAGTATTTGATTGATAAAGGTTCTTTATACTATAGTTCTTAAACTTTTCTCTCTAATCTTTTCTATATATTAACAGCATAATCAGGAAGAATATAGAAAAATTTGCACAAATGTTTCCGTTCCGCCTTCCTGAATCCAGCTTTCCTTTAAAGGAACACTTCGATCAAACGAAAAAGCTGCAGAAACGCCTGGCATTGCCAGGTTTCTGCAGCTTTTTTCCACTCCTTCAACGGGTTCTACTTTTCGAGAGTCAGTACATTGAAGGTCTCACCTTGTTCACACCCTGTCAGCACGTAATCCACGGTGCTGGCCGTTTCCTTTTTAGAGATTGACCCGCAATTCATTGTGGTGATGCTGCCAGAGCCGAATTTGTCCCTCGAACTATCATGGGTGAATTCGATTTCATCGCCGTCAAACTCGAGCGTCTGGTAAATCGGATCGCCTTCTGTCGTAAAGTTCACCACTTGCACCGCATCGTTTTTCCGCTGCTCCACAGAAGAGACGAATTCATCCAGTCTGCCGGCGTTCTCCACGGTGCCATGCGTATTGACCACTTGCTCCACATCCGGCTCGCCCTTTCCGTTGCCGGCTATCTTGCCGGGTTCTTCTTTCCCGCAGCCGGCGAGCAGCAGGAAAAGGAGAAGAGCAACTGCATTCTGTTTCCGCATGCCGATCACCTTCCTTTACTCATTAGACGGGAACAACTGAAAAAAATTACGGAAGCCAACGTGATTATTTTAGCCAGCTGTCCAAAAATTCGCTTTGGTCGCCTTCAAAATACGCTTCGAAAAACCGCTTGAATTTATCCGTATTCACGAAGTCGAATTGAAATTCACTATAATAGGCAGACAGGAATTGGAGCGCTTCTTCTTGCCCTCCCCGCTCCTCAAAAAAGTTCCGGAGCGTCAGCGGTGCGGCTCCGTATACGGTCGATAAATACTGTGCCCCGACGAATTCATCCAACGGCAAATTGGCGTACTTTTCCTGGCGGTAGGCATTCGCTGCAGCCTCCGCCGAGCTGAAGCCGTATTCTTCGTCCCCGTAATAATCCGACAGGAACAGTGAAGCAGCGAATTCCGTGATGCTTTCGTCAACCCACGCATCCTCAAACGGATCATTGCCGACGATGTAATAAAACCATTGGTGTGCGATTTCGTGGACCAGCACGGAATCCAGGGCATCCCAAGTGGTTGCAACTTCAATGATGTTCGGGTATTCCATATAGCCGTCATTTCCGATGATATCGAGTTCCGGGAACGGATTGTCACCGATCCGTTCTTCGAAAAACACGTAAGCCGCTTCCGCCATGACCGCCGACTCCTCCAGAAGCTCCGGATCGTCCGGCATGAACAAGCGGAGCTCGGCTCCTTCAACAGAAACCGTTTCATGGATCCACTCTTCCGGGTCCATCAGCGCGAGATAGAAATCTTTGATGCGGTCCCCCTCGAGTGTCCCTGAAACGGATGGCTGCACTTCGCCGTCAGTGGCAGAACTCGCGACCAAATACTCCCGGGGCAATTGATAGTCTATCCGGAAGTCCCCGAATCCGGTATGGTAGGATTCGCCGTCCATGTCAAACGGTTCGATATCCCAGCCATTGTCGAACTGGGCAAGCATCGGATACCACTGCGCCAAAAAGAAATTGTTGCCGTCCTGGGACAGCCGCATGCCGTTTTCCGGCAGCGTCAGTGAATAAACCACTTCGATGGTTTCTTTCTCTCCTGGCTCAAGCGGCTCCGCGAGCTCCACCAGCAGCTCGTTGTTTTCAAGCGTGTATTCTCCCTCTTCGCCCCCGACTTTTATGGAGCCGATAGCCGTTTCGGCAGCTTCCTGCGGCAAGTCCGCCGTTTCATCGGAATTCAGGGCATTGGGCACAAAATAGAACCCGATGTCTTCGAACGGCCCCTCCGTTTCATTGGCAACTTCTATGACGGTGCTGATCCCGAATTCATCCGCTTCATTGAGGGACAGTTCGATCTCGTAAGTTGCACTGGCGCCCATAGCGGTGTTTCCGTTTTCACCTTCTCCGTTTTCCTTGAAATAGAAATACCAGACGGTTAATGTAATGATTGCGGCAATTGCCGCGGCTATAACGATCCAAATCCTGCTGCTGATCTTCATGTTGTCTCTCCTATCTCTCGACCGCTTTGAATAACCCAATCCGCCCGCTCTTTCGGCCTTACGGTTTCTTCATAATACTGCTCCGCTGCCCAGTACCTGTCGGCCAGTTTCCTGCTATTTCGCTTTGCTGCTTCGGATTCCCGCTCGAATCGCTGTTCTTTGGGACAATCCAAGTAGAAGACGGCGTCAAAATTAGGCCGCCATTCCGGCCGTTGAAGAAATACGCCTTCAATCAGGACAATCCCGGTTGCCGGAAGCCGAATTTTCTTGCTTACATGACTGTCCGAGCCGGCATTATAAAAAGCAAGACTGATTTCCGTTTCAGTTTTCAGTTTGCCTAAGAACTGTTCTTGAAGGGTTTCGATTTCCCATTGCATAAAATAATATTCCTGCCACTCAGCGCGGCCGGTTCCGTACCGCCGCTTTCGTTCGACGATCAAGTCATCGATATGGAACAGTTTATAAGGTACGTTCTGCACCGATAAATATTCCGCCATCCTGTCCGACAAAGTCGTTTTGCCGGAGCGGCTAAGCCCATCGATGGCGATGATGGTTCGGCTTTCCGGCTGCCTTGCCCATATTTCATCCAGAGCTGCTTTCACTTTTTCCATGTCGTCCTTTTCCAGCCTTCCATAATGTACTCCTGTACTTGATTCGACAAAAGCGCTGCTTTCCCTTTAGCAATGGATGAAACAGCCGTACCATTTTTATGCAGCCCTATGGTATTATTAACGATGTTCTGAAAAAAAGAGGTTCGCAAACTCCCTCTCTAAAAAACTAAGGAGATGTTTCACTTGAAAAAAGAAAAAGCGGTTGTCGTTTTCAGCGGCGGCCAAGACAGTACAACTTGCCTGTTTTGGGCAATAGAAAACTTCAGCGAAGTAGCGACTGTGACATTCGATTACGGACAGCGCCATTCAGCTGAAATCCAATGCGCACGAAAAATCGCCGATGAACTCGGTGTTTCATTCAAAGTGCTCGACATGACCTTGATCAACCAACTATCAGCGAATGCGCTGACGCGCGACGACATCGAAGTTTCCGCTAAAGAAGGTGAATTGCCTTCAACATTCGTTCCCGGCAGAAACCATCTTTTCCTATCGTTTGCAGCGGTATATGCCGATGCCATTGGGGCCCGCCATCTGGTAACAGGTGTCAGCCAGACCGATTTCAGCGGCTATCCCGATTGCCGGGACACGTTTATCCGGTCGCTGAACGTGACATTGAATCTGGCTATGGACAAGCAATTCATCATCCACACACCGCTTATGTGGCTGGATAAATCCCAAGTCTGGGCCCTTTCCGATCAGCTTGGCGCATTGGACTTTGTGCAGGAGAAGACTTTGACCTGCTATAACGGCATTTCAAGCACAGGCTGCGGCGAATGTCCGGCGTGCGTTTTGCGCAACGAAGGGCTGGCCGAATATAAAACACGGAAAGCTGCAGGTGAGCCTTTATGATGCAGCAATTCTATCCTTCCGTCCCGCATGATTACCGGTTCGAGCTGAACAAGGACCTGAACTTCTCAGCTGCGCATTTCATCCCGAGCGAAGACGCCGGCCTGTGCCAGGAAATGCACGGCCACACCTATTTCGTCAATGTGACGATCGGCGGCAATGAACTCGATGCGACCGGATTTTTGATTGACTTTAAAAAGCTCAAACGGGCAATCCATAAAAAATACGACCATTCGGTGCTGAACAACCATCCTGAATTTGAAAACAAGTTTCCGACAACCGAGTTGCTGGCCGAGCAGATCTGGCACAGCATCCAAGGGCTCCTGAAAGCGACGGACAACCGGCCGGACTGCCTTCAAATCATCGTACGCGAAACGCCGACAAGCTATGTCGTCTACCGTCCGCGCAAGGAGGGCCTCCAGTGAAGATACCGGTAATGGAAGTGTTCGGCCCAACAATCCAAGGCGAAGGCATGGTCATGGGACAGAAAACAATGTTCGTGCGCACAGCCGGATGTGATTATTCCTGCTCTTGGTGCGATTCCAAATTCACTTGGGACGGCACCGGCACGAGCGTCTCGAAAAAGCCTGAACAAATCATAGAAGAATTGAAAGCAATCGGCGGCGGCGCTTTTTCGCACGTCACGATTTCCGGCGGCAATCCGGCACTCCATAAAGGCATCGGCCGATTGGTCGAGCTTTGCCATGAAAACGGCTGGAAAGTCGGCGTGGAAACGCAGGGTTCGTTTTGGCAGGACTGGATGCGCGAGATTGATGACATCACCTTATCGCCGAAGCCCCCAAGTTCCGGCATGCAGACCGATTTCACGAAACTCGATTACTTCATTGAAAACTTGGCCGATGCCAATGCGACTTTAAAAGTTGTCATATTCGACGAAGAAGATTTCAAATATGCAGAAGATCTCCACCTGCGCTATCCGGCAGTCCCTTTCTTTTTGCAGACGGGCAACAGCGACACCGCTACAACGGACGACGCCCGGTTGACTGCATCGTTATTGGAACGCTACGAATGGCTGATCGATCTGGCTGTCCGCTCCCATATTATGAATGATGCCAAAGTGCTCCCGCAGCTTCATACCCTGGTTTGGGGCAATAAACGCGGCGTCTAAATAAAAATGAACTTTTTACCCCGCTTTGGGCATGGCTCCCGCTATGAGCCGGGAAAAACACCCGTCTCATAGCTTCGCCCGGCCCGTGGACGCGCCGGCGCTGGTTTCGCTCTTTAAAAGCTGGTAACTTTATCCGTTTTAACAGTGCTAACTGAGATATGGAGCAAAACAGCGGAGAAAACCGTACTGCTCCTGCGCAAGCTCGTCGCAAAGACTTGCCCTCGCAGGCTTCGGGTAAGTCTTGCCTGCGGGACAGCGAGACAGCCGAGACCCCGCAGGGAATGGTTGAGCAAATGGAATTTGCTCAACCATTTGCGACGAAGCTAGCGAAGCGATGCAGGAGCACAAGGTTTTCGAAGCGACTGAGGAGGCTTGGCGCTCGCCAGCGGCAAAGAGATGGCTCTAAGGAAGTTTGAGCCATCTCTTTGCGACGAGCGCATAGCGCGCAGGAGCACAGGGGTTTTACGAAGCTGCTTTGCGAAATATCGATTAAGAGACAAGTATTTTATTTCTTTCTCAACAAGCTAAAAAACGTGAAATCAGCTTGCCGATTTCACGTTTTTCTATGTTCTGCTGCCGAAATAGTTTTTTGCTTGAAGAGAAAGGCTATACGCGGAGTAGCGACTCCGATGAGCGCCAGGATTCCGCCGAGAATTGAAAGCAGGGTTGGAAGTTCCCCGAGCCAAAGCCAGGAAATCATTATCGCCATGACAGGGACGAGGTAAAGGAAACTGGTCGCTTCAGATGCCCCTTGCCTGGAAGTCGCATACGCGATGGCGAAATAAGGGATCACTGTCGGAAAAAGGCCAAGATACAGGATGGTCAAAGTACTTTCAACGGAAGCCTGCCCGACGGCAGTACCTAAACCGCCTGCAAATGGAAGCATGAATAACGTTCCGGCAAAGATTGCATAAAATGTAAATGGCAGAAAACCGTATTTTTGAAGATAGGAAGACTGGAAGACAAAATAGAAGGCCTCTCCTAACGCCCCTGCTAAAATCACAAGTACTCCCCACTCAATCTGGAAAGTTCCGCCGGATAGTGAAATAACCCCAACGCCGATGAAAGCGATCAATGATCCAATCCAACCGGCAGCGCCAAATTTCTCTTTCAGAAAAATGACAGCGAGCAAAGCTGAAAGAAGGGGCACCAGCGAAATCAGCAAACTGGCTGTGCCTGCTTCTACAGTTTTTTCTCCGATACTGAGAAATGTATGATAAACCGAAAAACCAAGCCCGCCTAATAGAAGGATGGCCGGGACATCTCTAAGTGCCGGCGGTTTCATCTTCATTTTCAGCGCAATGAAAAACAGGACAAAGGAAGCGGTCCCCATGCGCAGAAGTGCGACATGTTCCGGACTATACGATTCCAGGGCGACCCTGATTCCTGGAAATGCCGAACCCCAAAGAATGATTGCCATTCCATAAGCGAATAAAATGCGAATATCCAATTTGGGCCTCCTTCTGTCAGTTGACGTACTCTTGCTAACAAAAAAAGGAACCTTAGCGATTCCTTTTTGCCTGTTTACCTAATCATTTAATGCTTTTCAGCGCTTGTTTTACAGTTGAAAACGATTCGATTTTCGACATGTTGATGCCGCTGTTGACGATGGTTTGGGCAAGGTCCGGACGGAGTCCTGCCGACAATACATGGATTCCCATCAAACGGAGTGTACCACCAATCTGCTGCATGGCTTCAGCCACTTTTTCATTGATTGTCACCACTCCGGAGAAGTCTGTAATGACGTAATCGATGTCCATATCTGCCACTTGCGGAATTACATTCTGCAGAATATGCTGTACCCTTTTTTCATCCAGAAAGCCGATCAGCGGAATGACCGCAACGCCGTCTTGGATCGGCACAATCGGAGCAGAAAGTTTAACAAGCTCCGCCTGGGTCTCTTCTTGCTTTTTCTTTGAAAGCCGTTCAAAAGCGGAGAATGTTTCAATCAAACTGACATCCAAGAGATTATTGATCCGTTTGATGACGAAAGCATTTTCCCGGACCGTCAATCCGAATTCGACAGACAGATCGGTAAACAACTCTGTAAAAACATCACGGGTCGGCGGATAACGGACAACGATCAATGAGATGTCTTCATCCAGCGAAACAACCATTTCGGCATTTTTTCTGCTCCACTCGATCAAGGCAGCCGGTACAGCTTCTGCTTGCTCCTTTTCCAGAACATCTGCAAGGAACTTCAGGAATGCTTCATACATGCCAACTGCTTGTCCGCGCTCTTCAGGCATTATTTCGATATTCAACCTCCCGATTACCTTGTTGACGATTTCATTGGCCATCGGTGCCAGATGTTCGTGTATGTGCTGCGTAAAATCGTTGAGTGCGTTCATCCAAAACCTTCCTTTGCAATATCTGATAATTGAATTCCTTAAGGGTCTTCATTCCAGCGGTCCGCGCATTCAGCCCATCCGCTTGAGAATAAAGGTTGAAGCAGTCCGCCCCGAATATAATGCTTGCTGAGTCCATAGTGCTATATTCAAAATTATAAGCTATCTCTCCAAATAAAGGAAATGGTTCTGCGTTACATTTCCACGGCTTTTGCTTTCATCCGGCGATTTCCCATGTATTTGACAAAAGGCACGACTACGGCGGACAAGAACAGGATGCGAAACAATTGAAAAGCCGTGACGACAGTTACATCCGCATGTACAGAAGCCGCGATAATGCCCATCTGGTCCAGCCCCCCGGGTACAACGCTCAAGAAACTTGTCGAGAAACTCAAACCGTATAAATCCTGCAATATGAAGCTTACCCCGTAGGCTGCAGCTATCAGCATTGCACTCGAGATAAAAGCATAGAGAATGAGCTTGTTTGAAAGCTTCAGGTTCTCTTTTTTCAGCAGCAGCCCGATATAGATACCGATCATCCCCTGTGCCAGATGCAGAAGCGAAGCAGGCATCAGCGGAACTTCGATGCCGGCCAAATTCAGCACCATGATGAAAAAGATCGGACCTAGAAGAAAAGCCGTGGGAACCTTCAACTTATGGCTCACCATGCCGGCTACATAACTGACGGCCAGAAGCCCGATCAGCGGGAACGAAATATGCGCCTCAGCCACATTCTGAGCATTTGCCGCATTTCCGCCAGCTACGATAAAAGGCACAATCGCCACAATCATCAGTACGCGCAGGAGATGATAAAAAGTGACCGCCGTTAAATCGATGCCCTTCTGTTCTTCGGCGAAAGCGATGATTTGGGAAAACCCGCCAGGAACACAGCATGTCATCGCTGTTCTTTTATCCACTTTCGTCCGGCGTTCCATCACGGAACTGATCAATAAAAACAGAAAGAAAAAAGCGATATTGATCACCAGCATCGCTGCAAAGTATTGCTTCATTCCTTGGATCGCCTGTAACGTAAAGGCGATGCCGATGACATATCCGGCTGCGACCAATCCCGCATTCCGGAACCCGCTGTACCATTTCAAAGGAATCGGCGTAAAGAGCTGTACCGCGAGGACCGCAAAAAGCGGACCCAAAAGATAAGGCATCGGCGCCCCCGCCAGATTAAACACCCAAGCACCTGCCAATCCGACAAGGAAAGCTGTAGCCAGAGGATAGTATTTCATTTGTTCATCTTCTTTCATTGTAGATAAAGTTCATATTCTATTATAGCGCTAAGCGCTTGGAGGAAAAGCGGTTCACATTAAAAACAAAAAAACCTGCCATAAAGGCAGGCAACGGACATATACCGGATGCTTCTCAGGAAATCGCTTGTTCCTCGCGATATGGCATTAAATCTTCTGTCATGTTGCGGCATTTCGCTAAAAACAACGCTGTTTCCCTCGAGAGCCTCATTTCTTGCCCGGCCATCTGCTGGCGCAGGCTATCAATGATCTTATAGCCGGTTTCTTCCCCGGGGTAGGATGGATTGACTGATAGATGCAAAATGACATAATGGCCATCTCTCTTTTCGACCCCAATCAGGCCGGTGATGTTCTCTCCTTCTTTCCAAAAGAACAGCTGCCGTTCAGGTTTTTCTTCATAAGATAAAATCAGTTCCTGCAAATCTTTTACGCTTTTTCGGGACGCTACTAAAGACAGGAGCCCCATTGCCACTTTTTTATATGTTTTCTTGTATTTGGTTAACATCTCTCATCTTCCCTCATTCTCTCTGTTGTCTTGCTGTTCATCTAGAACCGCATATCTACTGCAAGGCAAAAAAATTCAAACCTTTTTTGTTAATCCCCTTTTTGAATAAAAGCTAAACATAAATTACGGCTTTTTTTTATTCATTCAACTATATCATGAACGGCAAAGAGCCAAAAAGCTTCAACACTCTTCTCCCAGCCGCCAGCATCACTCATCCCGATTTAACATGTCTAAAAGAAACTCCGCACTTTTGCCCTCTTCAGCAGATTAGTCCCTTTACGTTTTTATCTTAAGACTCGACTTAAAAGCAAAACCTACGCACAAAGTAGTATACGAACTATCCTTAAGTTGAATAGACTGGGAGATTTTAAATTGTTCTAATGGAATTAGTTGAAAAATTAAATTTTTCCAGATGAAGGGATGAAGACGATGCCGAAGAAGAAAAGTTTAGCGTTGCTTAGCTCCATATTGATTGCAAGCTCTGTTTTTTCCATTTCCCCTGCCTTTGCAGTCACCGATGAGAATCAGAACAATAGTGATCCGCATGTACATGCAGATGAAATCGTCGATGTCCGAAAAGCGCTGTCCGAAGTCCTGCCCTCCCGCTCCCAACTTGAGGCTGCGGACAAAATCGTGGAAGCTGCAGGGACTGGAACAAAAATAAACTGGAATAGAAAGTTCGGCACTCCATCCAGCATCATGAAAGATAAGGGCTATTTATCGCCTGCAAATACTGGCAGTGCTGAAACGATTGCCCGTAATTGGCTTTCTGCAAACAAGGCAATCTTCGGTTTAACGGAGCAAGATGTTACGGAATTAGCAGTCATTCGGAGCCAAAAAGTTCCAGGCACCAATCTTTCCCCGGTCACCTTCCAGCAAACTGTTGCAGGCATTGAATCGGTTTTTGGCGGCCGTATAATCGTGGCAGTCAATGAACAAGGGCGCATTCTTTCAGTCGTAAGCGACGCTTCTCCTTCAGGTGAATTCACTGGAGAATTCCAATTGACTGCAGAAGAAGCACTAGAAGCTGTTGTCAGTACTTTTCTTCCGGGCCTCGATATTACTCCTAAAGCTTTAGAAGATGAAAAAGGATGGAAAGTGTTTGATGGGATGGGTGTGCTTCCGACAAAACAGCGTGTCAAACCTGCAGCCTTTTTCACTGCTGATGGCATTCGGCCTGCTTACCGCGTCTTGTTCATCGAGAAACTGAATGAAGCTTATGAAGTAATTATCGATGCTGAAAACGGCGAAACGTTATATCGCCGTTCACTGGTAGATTACCTGAATCCGGAAGGTCTTATTTTTGAAAACTATCCGGGTGCTCCTGCCGGCGGGCAGCAAACCGTGAAATCATTTAAAGGCGATCCTGCTGCATCTCCTAATGGCTGGCTGCTGCCAACTAGCGACCTCGGAGCTACGACATTGGGCAATAATGCAAGTTCTTATGCAAACTGGAGCAATTTCCTGGTTCCCGCTGACACATTAATCCGGCCGGTGAGCCCCCTTGGGAAATTCAATTATCCATTCTTGAATGCCTGGCAGAAAAACAAAGGAGCAATCCTCCCTCCTTCTTATGCGGAAGACGTCAACAGCGCAACAGCCAATTTGTTCTACCATCATAATTTGTTCCATGATTATTTCTATAAACTGGGCTGGACCGAAGACGCTGGCAATTTGCAGGCAGATAATTTCGGCAAGGGCGGCATGGGCGGCGACCCGATTTTAGGACTGGTCCAAGCCGGTGCAGCCAGCGGCGGAAATCCGACCTACACCGGGCGCGATAATGCCTATATGCTGACGCTGCCCGATGGCATTGCGGCTTGGAGCGGCATGTTTCTTTGGGAGCCGATCCCTGGTGCATTTGAAGGGGCGTACGCAGATGGAGATTATGATGCCGGAATCATTTACCACGAATATTCCCATGCCCTTTCATCGCGGTTGGTCGCAGGAGGAGAGGCGCTTGGCAGCCACCAGTCCGGCTCAATGGGAGAAGGCTGGGGAGACTGGTTTGGCATGAACTACTTGGTTAAAAAAGGATTGCAGGATGAGCCGGTCGTTGGCGCATACGTCACCGGAAATGCTGAACGCGGAATACGCAACTGGTCTTTGGCTGAAGCACCGATCAATTACGGAGATGTCGGCTATGATATTATCGGACCGGAAGTCCATGCGGATGGAGATATTTGGGCTGCCATCCTTTGGCATGCACGCGAAGCTTTAATAGCCCAATTCGGGGAAGCCGAAGCGATAACAGTGCTGGAGCAGCTGGTCGTTGATGCTATGCCGATTGCGGTTCCGAACCCTTCCATGGTCGACATGCGCTCAGCCATCATGGCTTCAGAGTTTGAACGGTACGGAGGCAAATACCAAGAGGTCCTATGGAAAGCCGTTGCCCAAAGAGGGCTTGGGGATGATGCCTACTCCAACGGCGGGGATGATACGGATCCGCAGCCAGCATTCAACCATCCGGACGACTCACTGAACGGAAAACTTTTAGGGAAAATTGTTAATGGCCAGACGAACAAGCCGATCGAGGATGTTCGTATCTTTGTCAGCCAATACGAAGCCCGTACTACGCCAGTAGCGACCACTTCCAATAAAGGAGGTTTTGCAATTGAACTGGCAGATGGCACCTATGATATCACGATCCAAGCAAGAGGCTATGGTTCACGGACGATTGAAAATGTCCGCATCACTGCCGGGGAAAGCGAACGCTGGAATGTCCAGCTTTCACCAAACGTTGCGTCTTCCTTCAATGGAGCCTCTATTGCAAGTGCATCTGATGTCTCTGCGAGCAATCCGGCAAAATTGGCGATTGACGATACCGAAGCTAGCGTATTTGCTTCCGAACAAAAAGAAGCTGGTTTCACTGGTTCTGAACTCATTGTGGATCTTGCAGGAGACGAACCGCTTTTCATTTCTGAGCTGCATATCAGTGCAATGAAAGACGTAGCGAAAGGGCGCTTTGCCACGCTGAAGGATTTTGAAGTCCAAGCATCTGTTGATGGAAAAACTTGGACCACGATTCTAGAGGATCGTTTCTCCGCCGGAAAACCGCGTCCTGCGACGCCGGACCTGGATTATCAAGAATACCAACTTGAACAGTCCGCGCAAGCAACGCAGCTGAAATTCATTGCAAAATCGGCGCAGGACAATGCTGCAGGCTATATCCAAGTTGCAGAAATTCAGGCGTTCACAACGGATAAAGCCAAAATTTCGCCACTTGATTTGGAAACTGAAGCGCCATTCACCGCTTCTGGAACGATTCAATTGGGAAATGCAGGAACTGGAGCAGGGTCGTTGGCAGGCGTTGACGAATTGTCCCTGGCCGCAACGCAGAACGAATTTGTCACTACCCAAAACCCTGAACCCGCTTCACAAGGCGTGGATGGATATGTAGTTAGCCTTCCAGAACAATATGGGGATGGCATCCATAACATTTCAGTAACCGGAACAAGTGAAACTGGGCATGATATCGACCTTTACTTTTACGATGCAGGCTTCAATGTCATCGGAAGCGTCGCCACTTCCGCAGCCGATGAATCAGGAGTTGTTCCAGGTGGTACAAAATATATCTATGTCGGTCTTTATAACGGAACGAATGTGAACTTCAACCTAAATGTGACGAGCCCCTATTAAGAAAACCGGAGACCAAAAACCCCTGGAAATGAAGAAATCCTTCATTTTCAGGGGTTTTTAATATTCCATCTAAGACCAGTAATTTCCGTTCACTTCCGCTTCAGCAAGAGTTCGAATTCCTCATGGACGAGGGCCGTGAACCTCTCCTGCTCTTTGTTGTCTTCCAGCAGCAAATCGGCATTTTTTTCATTGCTCAAATACTTCCGGATCTTCCCGTTGTGCTCAATGATATGATTATAGCGGTAATCTTCCCTCAGCGTCCGGAACCATACTTCTTGATCCAGCTTTTCAAGATTGGCATTCAGCTTGGATGGCGATGCCAAATAGGACTCGATTGTACCTCCCGCTTTCAATAACAACACGCCGCCCACAGCGCTGGCGATGAATTTAAGCATGGCCGATCCCCCTTACTCTCTTTATACAATCAGTATACCGCATCAAGTGTCTTCCTCCGCAAGGGGATCTTTCCGCTTTTCAGGCCAATTCACAAGGAAAATGCCGGCGAAAATCAGTGCTCCTCCTGCAAGGAGTGTAGTGCCGATCTTTTCATCAAGTATCAGCCAGCCGGAAATGATGCCGAAAAAAGGTGCCAGGAATAAGAATGCACTGACTTTCCCCGGATTGCCGTTTTGCAGCAAGTAGAACCAGACAGCAAACTGGACGATGGATGCCGGGATGGCAAGCCATAAAATAACCGCGACCGAAACCGGGTTGAGAGCCAATTGCTGATCTTCCAAGACCGTGCTCAGCAGCAACAGGACGAGTCCTCCGAAAAGCATCTGGTAAGCTGTCAGCACCCAGACATCATACTGCTGGCCCCACCGTTTGATCAATAATGTACCGACAGCCCAGAACACCGCACTCGAAAACCCGAAAACCGTTCCAATTTCAAATTGCAGCTGTCCGCCCATTGTGATGAAAACTCCGATAAAACCGAGCAGCACCCCTGCCCATTGAATAAACCGGTAGCTCAGCTTCAATGCAAGCGTTCCGAAAACGACTACAAGCAAAGGATTCATGAACGTCAGGATTGCCGATTCTCCGGCAGTAATGGTGCGCAAACTGAGAAAGATGCAGCCCATGACGCCGGCTGTCTGGCAAGCACCGATGATAAAGATACGGAGCCAATTCCGTGTGCCTATCGGATGTGGGCGTTTCAACAGCAAGACGAGGGCAATCATCAAGATTCCCGCCAGCACGAACCGCGTCCCAACCAAAAGAAGCGGTGAAACGTGTTCAAGCCCGATTTTTCCGACTGCAAAAGAGGAGCCCATCAAACTGGTGGTTAAAACGACTAAAAATGCGAAGGTGAATTTACTTTTGATATCGGCTGCCCCCTCTATGAAATACATTTTGGTTTTGTGCTAAAAGATGCTAGTTCTCTTTTATGTATTTTCTAATGGAGATATCCATTTCTTTAGCCAAAATCATGCCAATAAATGCGCTTTTTTCTGCTGTATATGATACCCGGCTTTCTGCTCTTTCAGCCAGATCCCTTTTCAACTTTCCGTATTCTATAGCACTATCTCTATGCTTGCGCAAATGGTTGCGGAATGCAATATGGCGCATGAATTCATCACTATCTGTTGAACAGACATAGAGGTGATGGTCCATTGCCTGCCTCCTGAAGGCTTCAAAAAACAAAGCTTGGTTCACTAATTTGAAAGCTTCACGGCCAGCTATGCCCAGGTCCCCTTCATGAAGGTATCCCATCCTGGCCATCTTCTCAATGACGGTCGGCAATCTGTCCCAGTCAGAGAGGACAATATCAATATCCAAAATCGGTTTTGCGCATAATCCCGGAACGGCCGTACTCCCGACGTGCTCGATCGCCACAACCTCACCAGCCAATGCTGAAGTGTACACCGAAGATAATTCTTGAAATTCTATTGGCCATAAAGGATTGTAATCTTCAATGGCAATTTTGGTTTTCATTTTTCTATTGGCCATCGGGCTGATCTGTGCTGATATAATTTCCGCCCATAACCTTGCCTTCACTTTCCTTCACTGCCTGGGGAGCATGGACTACCCGATTTGAGATCCTTGAGAGCTTGTCGTTGATTTTATTTAATAAATACAGCGCTCTAAACAAACAGCCTGCAAGGATTACAAATGCAAAAAAACTGCCTAAGGTAGGTCCTGCGGGAAGCAAAAGAAGAGCTAAAGATGCGCTGACTAACATGAAAAAGATTAAATTCATTTGATTTCTCCTTTTGTTTATTTTTGGTACTCTATTCCATCAGCCAGGCTTGATCTTTGGCTCGGACGGATCTTTAGTTGAATCGCGATGCATTCCTCACCGTTTGCCTATGCAAAATATAAGGGATTGTAGGACCCTGGCCTTGCTGTTTTCCTAGGAATGTATAATCTTTAGCCATCTCGATGTCCATCCACACCACTTCTTCAATCTCCTCTGGAAAAGCGATTTCCAGATGGCCTCCGACCACTTCGCCTATGAACGTAAAAAACACCGCATGGTGGTTCCGGTCTTCAAAAAACTTTTCACTGACGGAAAGGATGCCCCCGATCGAAACATCTAACCCCGTTTCTTCTTTGGCTTCCCTTATTGCAGCTTCTTCCAGGGTCTCCCCTTTTTCCACAGCACCACCCGGCAGCGTATAATACGAATCGCCCGCTCCGAAATTCTTCACCATCAGCACTTGGTCTTCAGTCTTATTTGACAGATAGACATACACAACATCGACTCTTTCCATGTGGGCCTCCTTCTTTTAGCTCGGCCGTCCATAAAGGACCCCGTGCCAATGTTCCAGATTTTCAGTGATCCGTTCTTTTGTATCCGGATTTTCGCCACGGAACACCAACCTGAAATAAAGGGTTTTGGCGAAGTTAAGGATATTGGTCTTGTTCCGGAAAAATTCTGCCGAGTATTTTTCTTTCTCATGGATTTCCTGCAGTTTTTCGAAAACAACGGCAATCCACTCTGCAAGCCGCTCGTCCGAAAGGCCTTTGGCGATCAAGGCTTCAATGACGAAAATGAGCCTGTCATCTTCTTCATTGTTGTATTGGCCTTGCTTGAAAAGGCAGGATTCGACCGCCGCCAACGATTCTTCGGCACAATCCAAATCAATTCCGGGATGCCCTGCCGCTTCTGCCAGCATGTCCGCGCCGTGCGCAATGCTGTGCGCCCAACCCTTTCCTTCAACAAACCCGCGGATGTCCTGTTCCCGCTGCAAATACTCTACGCTCCGGCGGAAAACTTGTTCCACCTTGGCTGTCGGCGGGAACTTCCGGGTTTTGTCTTGAAACAGCACCAAAGCGATCACTAGGGACGAGAAAGAACGCGTGAAAACCGCATCTTCCGAAGGTTCACTAATCTTGAGGAACAAATGGTTTTCATCCAGGCATACATCTAAAATGGACGCCAGCTCCCGATCCGTTAATACTTCCTCCGCAGCAAGCCTAAAAAATGTAGAATAAACGAGCTCATCCCGTAATTCTTCGTCTATAGAACCGATCTCTTCTAGCATAGCGGCCGTCAACTCGGCTCTTTGCTGCCCATTGAGGCGTTGCAGTTCCTCCATCGGCATGGCGTTGATTTCCTTTAAGCGCTCTTTCAGCATTGGCGTTCTCCTTTAAAATTCTACTCTTTTATATACTGCAAAGCAGTATGCAGATATGTCCCAATTTCTTCGCCAGAGTCCACCCGGATCCATGGTTGCCCTTCCGGTTTTTTGCTGCTGGCTAACGCTCTTGTGAAAATGCTCTCCGATTCCACTTCTGGAATCTGGCTCAGCAGCCGTTCCCGGTTTCTCAGCCGTTGGTTGATTTCCGTGAAATCGTTCAAATAGCATTCAACATATTTATAGGAAGCGCCGTATTTATGCGCCAGCTTTGTCCCTTTCTCGATCATTTCCTCATACAGGCAAGGACTGTCGAAAATGACGCTTTTTCCTTGTGCCAACTGGAACTCTATAGACGCCCAATCGACGCCGTAAGCTGCCTTCCCTAACGTCCGGGCGTCAAGCTTACTTTCGTCCAGTGAAGCCAAAAGCGCACTTTTGGAAGTATCGTGGTCGATGATGACTGCTCCCGTCTCAGACGCCAGCTTTTTGGCGAGCGTCGATTTTCCGGAGCCAGGAAATCCGGACATTTGCAGAAAAAACATGCTTCCCCTTCTTTCAATCTTTATTTTGCAGAGCAAAAAATTCATACACAGTCTTCAAATTCCGTTCCATGCCATTGATGCCCCGCCAAGCATGGTATTCAGCGGGGACCTGGAACGCCGAGATAAATTCTTCAACCGGCTTACCTGAAACAGCCGCTCCTCTTGAGGAATCGATCAGAAGATCCAAATAGCCGGCGAGCGGCGGCAGCAAGTCTTTGGTGCCGACGTTCCCATGGCCCGGGACAAACGTTTCTGCTTCCAACTTGGCCAGCGCCTCCAGAGCAGCGCGGAAAGCCGGTGGATCTGTGACCGGCACATGCAGGTTCTCTGTCACCAGGTCGCCTGCAAATAAAACCCCGGCATCCGGCACATACATGACTGCGTCGCTTGCCGTATGTCCGCTGAAACATTGTAATTCCACTCGGCGTTTGACTCCGTGGATCGTCAAGCGTTTTTCAAAAACCAGAGCGGGCTTCACCATTTTGAGTCTGTGCAAATCCGCTAGCAGCTGTTCCATTTCGAGGTGCTGATTGATCAGGCTTTCTCGGCGGATGCCGGGTTCGGCTGCTGAGATTTGCTTCTGCAGTACTGCCAAGTAGGCAGCTGTCTCTTTTTGCTCTTCCGCTGGATTCCCCATGATATTTTTTTCTTCAAACCATTCCCTGGTAGCTCATGTCGAAACAATTACAGCATCAGCGAAGGCCTGGTTGCCGAAAACATGGTCCCCGTGGTAATGGCTGTTGACAACATATGTCGCCTTTTTTCCGGTCAGGTTTTCAGCTTGCCTTTTCAGTTCTTCTGCAGCAGCCGGCGTGTTGAAAGTATCAAAGACCACGAGCTCAGCGCCCAGATCCACAAACCCCGAATTGCTCCATGCTCCCTGGCCGGGTTTGGCGACAGCGGCAAAGACTCCTTCTGAAAGTTCCTGCAAAATGAAATGGGGTGTTTCTCTTACGATTGGCATCCGGCTGCCCCCTTTGCGTCTGCGCTGCTGTTCAGAGCAAACGCTTCGATGATTTTCTCTGCTGTTTCTGCCGGTTCCAAGTATGTATTGTCGATCCGGATGTAGTTGTCCCCCCGGATTTCCCCGGGCAAAGAATTTAACCGGTGCTGCTCCATCGACTCAAGGAGGTTCTTCTCCGATTCTCCGATATTGCGTTTGGTCGGTTTGTGCTGAAGGCGGCGTTCAGTTTTATTGCGCCCGATACGGGTTTCTTTGTCCGCTTCGAGTTCTGCAAAATACACTTCGTGCCCTTCCTGTTCAAAGATGCTGCAGACCTTTTCGACAAACGCTTTATCCTCTTCCCTATCGAATGCCCAAACGTATGTGAATATGATGCCCCGAATATCACTTTTAGCCATCGATTTGAACATCTCCTCGCGTATCAGAGCCGAGAGCCGGAACGTTTCTGCGGTGAAGCCGAAAAAAGGATGCAGCAGTTCAAGCGTCATATGGTTATGGAACAATTTCAACCCTGTCCCTTTTTCAAGTTCCTGCCCGACCGTCATCTTCCCGACAGCTTGTGGTCCGAATAATAAAATGAGTTTCATGTCTGCTCCTTTCCTGCTCTCCATTCATCTTCCAGGATGCTGTACAGGAGCGAATCCCGCCAGCCGCCATTCATCCGGAGCGCATCGCGGATCCGCCCTTCCTGGAACATGCCGAGTTTTTCCAGCAATTTTTTTGAACGGGCATTGTGGGGCGAACAAGTTGCCTGGATCCGGTGAAGGCGCTTTTCCTCAAATCCGAATGCCAAAAGCAGGCCGGCAGTTTCCCTTGCGAGCCCTTTGCCCCAATGGTCCGGATGGAATACATAACCGATTTCGCCTGCCAGGTTGTCGTAATCGTGGAACCAGATTTCGCCTGCGCCGATGACTTCTTCCTCCTCTTTCAGGATGACGGCAAATACAAACCGGATCTGCGGCAGTTCTTCGGCATCAACGAGAACATCTTCAATATATGCTTTTGTTTCTTCCCAGGAATTCGGCCCCCACGGCTGGTGCTCGGAAACGCTTTCCAACGAGGCATAGCTGTGGACCGCGTCCAAGTCTTCTGCAGCCATCGGCCTAAGATAGATGCGCATCCCTTCGATTCTTCGGCTCATGCTCCCCCTCCATTCTTTAGAATCTTTCGCTATATAAGTTGAACTAATATTCTTTCACTACCGATATTCCGCAAAACAGCTGCGCTTGCCGCGGGCGAGCGCCAAGCCTCCTCAGTCGCTTCGAAAACCTTGTGCTCCTGCATCGCTTCGCTAGCTTCGTCGCAAATGGTTGAGCAAATTCCATTTGCTCCACCATTCCCTGCGGGGTCTCGGCTGTCTCGCTTTCCCGCAGGCAAGACTTACCCGAAGCCTGCGAGGGCAAGTCTTTGCGACGAGCTTGCGCAGGAGCAGTACGGTTTTCTCCGCTGTTTTGCTCCATATCTCAGATAGCACTGTTAAAACGGATAGAGTTATCAGCTTTTAAGATAGAAACCAGCGCCGGCGCGTCCACGGGCAAGGCGAAGCTATGAGACGGGTGCTTTTCCCGGCTCATGGCGAGAGCCTAGCCAAGAGCGGCCGAAGCGGAGTATTAAATTTTGACCTTTAAATTCAAATTATATAGTTTTTTTATTCTATCATAAGTTCTGTCCGTTTATTTCGACATCCGTTAAATTTTTCCAATAAAGCCCCTCAGCCAAAAGAGGCAGAGGGGCTTTGCATCAGGAGACATTGGACAGTTCAATTTCTGGCGCTTTTTCTTTCCGGACGAACAATCCGCTGTAAACCAGAGCTGTCCCAACCAGCAGCAGAACGCCCATATAGACGGACATCATCGCCGGTGCCAGATAGGCGCCGAGGATGATGGACGAACGGGCCAGCATATCTGCGCCGCTGAAAGAGATTCCTGAGAACGCGGAGTAGGAGCCCCGCTTATCATCCGGCATCATATTGGCTTGTTCCGTGTTGCGCACCGGCGAATAGACCAATTCCCCGATGGTCGCCAGCAGGTTGAACGCGAGTAGGACATACCAGACATTCGCAGACGTGATGGCAATATAGCCGATGCTGTAGAGAAGCAAGCCGCCTAGCAGCACGTGCTGTTTTTTGAACCGGTCTGCTGCCCTGCTGACCAGAAACGTGAAACAGACGACCAGCAGCATGTTCTGGATATTCAATAAGCTGAGCATGCGGACGCCATCCAGTTCAAAACTGCCGATGCTGACCGGTTTGAAGGTCTGTGCCAGCCGAACGCCGATATAGCTGTTCAACGTGAATTCGGCCGCAAAAATGAAAGTCGAACCTGCCACTACTTTGACAAATGGCGCGTCCCGAAAAGCGACCCTATAGCTTCCGATAACATCCAGCAACACGTTTTGATGCCGCTTTTCAAGAAGCCGCACATCCTTGTCGTCCGTCAGCCAGATGGCATAAGCGATCGGCAGGCAGACAGAAGTGAACGTCAGCAGCGCGAAAAGCTCCAGCTGGTGGCTGACATACAGCAGGCCGCCAAGCGCAGCACCGATCGCCATCGATAAATTCGTTAGCCAATATTCCAGTGTGTAGACCGCTTTCCGGTTTTCCGGCGTCGTCGAATCAATGATAATTGCGTGGATAGCCGGCCGGCCCAAGCTGCTGGTGACGATAAAGGCCGCATAGGCGAACGCGAACAGCCAAATCAGCGGCTCTTCCGTCACCAGGCTGATGGTCATCGCCAGGAACATCGCTGCACTGAGCGAAGCGGTCCAAATGACCACTTTCTTCCGTTGGAACCGGTCGGAGATATAACCGCCAATCAAATTGATGATAAAACTTATGGCCACGGTGAGCATCAGGAACGATCCGGCCCATACTTTTCCCATGGCGTCGGCAAAAAACAAGGCCATGAACGGCATGACTGCAGAAAAAACTGCCCGGTTGAAAAAAGATGTGATCAAGCGGACTTTGATATTACGGGGATATTGTTTCCAGTTCATATTGCCAACCTCCTCTTGTCTATGTATATTAAACTAGACTCATGATTCTAAAAATGGACAGTTTAATTCAATATGTCCAGTTTTATAAAAGGAGACGGCTTATGGACAAGAATTTATTGGCTCTGTGGCATTCCGTGCCTTCCGGGAATATTAAAAAAGAGGAAATGGCGGATGTCCTCGGCCTGAGCCTGAAACAGACCAGCCGCTATATCGGAAAATGGGCGTCTGAAGGCTGGTTCGATTACACTTCAGGTCGCGGCAGAGGAAAGATTTCGACGCTTCACTGGCGGAAGAATGTGGAAGAGGTTTTTGAACGGGAAGTGATGCACCTGATCGACCAGGAAGCGGTTGAGAAAAGCAGCAAATACCTGGTCTACGATTGGTCCCAGGATGCCAAGCTGCGTCTGCTCGACCGCTTCCGTTCCAAGTTCGGCTTTTCCCAGGATAGCCGGGAAAACGATAAGTTGATCATTCCGAGACGCTATAAATTGATGACCATGCATCCACAGGAAACCGCCGATGTCCATAGTGCCAATTTTGTCGCGACGGTCTTCAACCGGCTTGTCTTTGTCGATTCCTGCGGCGGTATCTTGCCGGAACTCGCACATAGCTGGGATCTCTCGCCGACGCGTTTGCGCCTTTATTTGAAAAAAGGTGTGAAGTTCCATGACGGCTCCACTTTAAATGCCGAAGATGCCGCTGCTTGCTTGAACCGGCTCCGGCAGCACCCAAATTTCACGGAGCTGTGGGCACCGATCAAGCAAATTTCTGCGCCAGCACCGCTCGTGCTCGACCTGGTGTTCCCGAATGGCTGCAGCTATTGCCTCCAACTGCTCGGGATGATCACTTCAAGCATCTACAAGGGAGCGAACGGCAAGCTTTTGGGGACGGGAAGCTTCTATGTGGATGATTCGCATGAGCTGAAAACGGTTCTGCTGGCGTTCAACGAGTTTTTCGGAGAACGGCCGCTCCTGGATGCCATCGAGTTTGTCCAAGTCCCTGAAGACTTCGATATCGCTTACCGGTCATCCCGGCACCAAAGCGAAGATGAGACATTCCTGGTCGAAAGCGATTCCGGCGTCGGCATGCTGTTCATGAACGTATTCCGCGATTCCCCGATTAACAGAAAAGAAGTGCGTGATTATATCCATTGGGCCATCGCAAAGCACCGCAGCACAATCAGCAAAATCGATTCCCGAATCTTGCCCAATGCCAATGGCATGCTGATCGGCCGAAGCAATGATTATGAAATGCCACCTTCTGAAAAGCCGGAGTTCGATATGCCGATTATGATCAAGACGACAGGCTATCTGGCCGGGAGTTCGGAATGGCTCCGCGACGTCCTGCTGCAGGAAGGGATTCCCGTGGAAATGTATGAGATGCCGTTCCATGAGTATTTGACGGATAACGGAACCGGACAGCAAGCGGACATCTTTCTACATGGGGAGGTTTTCGAGATGAACCAGGACTTTTCATTCTATTATTTCCTAATCAATGGACTGTCCCCCCTAAAACCGATGATTGCCAGCGACCCTTATCTATCGGATTTATTGAAGCAATATGTCGGCACACCTTTTCCGGAATGGTCGAGGCTGAACCTGGAAGTGGAAAAACATTTGATTGCTTCATCGGTCATGGTGCCGCTGTATTATGCCAAACGGCAAATTCCATTCTCAACCGATCTGAAAAACATCAATCTGTCCCATTTCGGCTATGTCGATTTTTCGAAATTATGGGTCCGGCCGAATTTATGATTTTTATAATAATATTATGTAATCTGAAGAAATGAAATAAAGCCCGAAACCATTCGGGCTTTATTTTTGTATCCAGCTATAATAAATAAAGTGGGCGTCTTCTTTTCCGCTACTGATTCCCCCAAGGCTGTTTTCGGTCATCTCAAAGCCATTTTTCTCCAGGACTCGCTGGGAGGCGACATTGTTCTGTGTGGTTTTTGCGTCCACTCTTTTCACGCCGAGGGCCGGGAGCTCATCGATCAACAATCCGACTGCTTTTGCAGCGATGCCTTTTCCGCATTGGTTTTCACTCATGCGATATCCCAGGCTCCCGCACCTTGCTTTCCTGTCGATATCAACCAAGTTGACCCTCCCCAAGATTCCACCTTTTTCATCTTTGATCAAGTAAAAAAACGACTCGCCTTTTTCTTGCTCATCAAGCAGCATTTGATGCCGTTCCAAGAAACCTTCCGGCTGATAGTAGCCATCGCCTCGCCCTGGCACCTGCGATTCAAAAAACGTCCGGTTTTCAAGCTCAAAAGCCAGCAGCGCTGCCGCATCTTCCTCGGCTAATAACTCCAACTGAATGTTCACTTTTCCTCACCTCTTTCTTCCAGCGCGACGTTGCCATCCGAATAGATGGCGAGCATTTCTTTCATCAGCCGCTCGATCTGATTGCCGTCTTGCACATGGGACATCATCCATTCAAGTTCCTCCGAAATGAATGCACACAGCATGACCACTGCTTCATGATGGCCTGCCGGTGTCGTCAAGTCGGCTATCGCCTTTGCCTGGCGGTATTGGGCTTCCGGCAAGTCCGTTTGCAATGCTTTCAATCCTAATTGGGCCCGACCAGGTGCATACCGGTACAGCAATGCCCGCGCCAGATGCTCCATGGAATTCGACAGCATTTTCGCAGCCCAGAGGCTGTTGCCGCGGGCTGCTGCCTTTTTGTATTGGAACAGGAACCATGCAATATCGTTGACGTGGTCCCGGTATTCTGATGGCGTCAGTTCCAAGCCTTGCGTTTCTGCAAACCCCTCCAAAATGCCTTCCGGATCGAAGAGCACTTTATAAAAGTCTTTCCCGGTGAACGTATCGGCTGTCACCGTAAAAAGGTCGATATGCAGAAAATCATCAAAAACTGCTATCAGCTGCGGCGCGACGATGAAAATATCATCCATGAAAATGATTTCGCGATAAGCGCTTAAATGGCGGAAACGCTCTGACAGGAAGCCATCTAGCCCTTTTCGGTCGACCAGGCAATAAAGGTCGATATCGGAATGCTCATCATGCTCTCCCCGTCCCATCGACCCTTTTAGAAATACCGCTTTAACGCGCGGATCGCCTTTCAGGCTTTCGCATATTTGTTGTACCGCTTTTTCTTGTGCCAGCATGGTTTCTCCCGCTTTCATCCTAAAAGTCTCTTGGTTTTTTTGCCCAATGCGCAGGCCGGACCAGCTGCACGGGCAGCTTCGTATTGCAATCGCCGATTGCTGCATTGGCCTGGGTCTGTGTCAGGAACAGGCTTGAGGACAAATCGGCGCCGCTGATGTCGGCATCCCGGAAGTCTGCCCCCAAAAGGTCTGCAGAAGTGAAATCCGCCTTCCGCAAATTCGCCGCGATAAAATAAGCTCCCCGAAAATCCACGCCAGAAAAGTCTGCCCCTTTCAGTTCGGCACCCATCAGATCCGCATTTCGCCGGTCCAATTTTTTCTTGCTTTTCTTAAACCGCTTCCGCACAACCCCGCTCGTCTCCATCAGTAGCGCGCTCACTTCCTGCCGATGCGCCGCGATGTCCACTCCGAGAATCCCTTCAGGGCCTAAAGAAGTTAGCCGCTCCGTTTCCTCTTCAAACTGGACCAGTTTCCCGGCCAGCGGCTCAGGTGGGCCAGCTTCGATTGCTTCCGCCAAATACCAGAGGATTTCATGCAGCTGGGTCATCAGCGGGAACACCCGGAACATCTGTGCAGCGGTATCCGGACTGCTGCGCCAATCCAGTCCCTGAAAAGTTTCCTGGACCATTTTCTGTCCGGAGCCGAAGCAGTCGAAAACGGTACATCCTTTAAAACCCGAACGGCGGAGCTCGCTATGGATGCCGCAGCGGAAATCAGACTGGAGGTTCGGGCATGGAACGCCCGCCTTTTTGCTGAACGCAAAATCCGCTGAAGCAGCATATGCCAGTCCAACACAGCAAAGGGCTGCACATTGGCTGCAATCCGCCCGCAAAGCACTCCGATCTCTAATCTGCTTCGGATCATTTACCATATCCGCCACCCCTTAAGAGAAGTCTCAAATCCACGCTTTATAAACAGTATAGATTAAAACCGCCCCAATGAAAGAGAAAAAACCGGACTCTCGCCTTCGGAATCCGGTCCTTAGCTATTCGGCAATTTCAGCCTTCTCCAAATGCTTGATGCAATTGTACAGCGGGCAATCCCAGTTGTTTTCACTGTACTGCAAAAGGGTGAGGGATGTGTTTTCAAGGTTTGTTTTCCTGAAACGCTCCGGCAGAAGTTTTCGCAGGGTGATGCCGATCCAACCGCCGTGGCTGACGACCAATACGCGTTTCCCTGCAAAATCAGCCGAAATGTTTTCAATGAATTCCACGCCGCGCTGGGCGACCGCTTCTTTGCTTTCCATGCCAAGGTCGAGCTGGCGCCAGTGAGCGCCCCATTTTTCCACGCGCTGCTCTTCCGTCGTCCCTTCGATTTCACCGCCGTTCATTTCCCGCAGCCGCGTATCAAAAAAACTGATCGGCAACGCTAATTTTTCTGAAATGATTTCAGCTGTTTCTTTTGCACGAGCCAGATCGCTTGAAACGATCATGTCCCACGGCTCTTCCCCTGCTAAACGCTGCGCAACTGCCATCGCCTGTTCTCTTCCAGCGTCATTCAAAGGCACATCTGCGCTGCCTTGGGCAATCCCTTTTATATTCCAGTCTGTAATGCCGTGCCGCACAATACCGATAATTGTCATATCCATTTCCCCTTTGCTTATTAATTTCCAGAATTCCAGTTTACAGTTCTTTCAAAAAACTTGCCACTACACAATACCGCATAAAAAAGCCCGGCGCTCGGCCGGGCTTTCCCATTACACGCCCATTTTGCGGCGGGTGTTGCTGACTTTTTTCGTTTGTTGGCTTTTCAGCTTTTTCGCTTCCTTTGAAGCACCGTTATTGCTTTTGCTGTTGGCCGCCTGGTTCTTTTTCGCTTCCAGCTGGCGCTTCACCGCTTCCTGCAAGCTAACTTTTTTTGGAGTTTCGTTTGTTTCTGTCACGTCGATCCCTCTTTTCTGATTGGAAATAATTGCGAGAGTTTTATGACCTCAATTATACCACAAAACTTGCCCCTCATTGCTTGTTTTCTTTAAACCACGCGCTGACTTGGCCGAAGAATTTGGCCATGCTGTTAGGGTTCGACATGTTTGGAACACGGGCCAGCAACACTTCTTTCGGCGCTTTGACGCCTTCTTTTTTCTTCTGAAGCACGAGGATCCCTTTGGCATGCGCCGAGTTCTTGAAGAGCGATTCCGGCAATTCCATCACCGCTTGGATATAAGCAGCTTTTTTCAGGAATGCGTGGAGCTGCGGCGCCTGTGGGGATTCAAACAAGGCTTTCGGCACGACGAAGAACAGATAGCCACCTTCAGCTGCATGCTTGATCGCTTGCTCGATAAAGAGATGGTGCGCATAGGACATGCCTTCTTCCGCTTTCAGTTCATATGCGGAAGCCGCTTCTTCGTCCGGATAATAGCCGACCGGAAGATCCGACACCACTGCATCGACGGGATCGATCAATAACGGCTGCAGGGCATCCTGCCGGTAGAATGTGACCGGCTGTTCCACAAGGTCCGCAGCAGATGCTGCCAACCGGATGAGCAAATCGTCGATTTCAACTCCGGTACCTGTTACGCGGCCGTCCAAATAATTCATGACGGTCAGCAGGAGGTTGCCGGTTCCAAGCGCCGGGTCCATCAACGTGAATTCCTTTTCCTTCACGAACAATTCCACCAGATAGCCGACAAGCAAACCGAGCGTGTCCGGCGTCATCTGATGATGCGGCTGGACATGTTCCTTCATGCCCTTTAAAACAGCCAGCTGGATGGCTTTCCGGATATCCTCTTTGCCGGGTTCCGCTTCAGGCTTGATATGGCCGTCAAGCCAGCTTTCAACCGTTTCGAGCAGGCTCTCCAAATACGGAAGGTCCCGCTCTTTCTGGTATTGCGTTGTGTGCTGGTCAATAAAATTAAAAACTTTTTCCATAGATGAATTCATGCAGTTCTCCGTCCTCAATAAGGAAACCCACTCGATTGGAGTGGGTTTCCGGTTTTAGTTTGTCAGTTCTTTTACTGCTTGGAGCGCTTTCTCATAGTTCGGGTGGTCGGTTCCTTCCGGCACGTATTCCACATACGCCACTTTGTCATTTTCATCGATGACAAAAATCGAACGGGCCAACAAGCGCAATTCTTTCATTGCCGTCCCGTAAGCCTGCCCGAAGGACAAATCGCGATGGTCTGACAATGTAGTGATTGAATCCACGTTATTGATCTCTGTCCAACGTTTTTGGGCGAATGGCAAATCTGCCGAAATCGTCAATACTTCTACGTTTTCCCCAAGTGAAGCCGCTTCCTCGCTAAACCGTTTTGTCTGATCCGAACATACTCCCGTATCCAATGAAGGAACAACACTGATCAACCGGACTTTCCCGGAAGTGTCCTCCAATGTCACAGGGCTCAAATCGTTTGCAAGTGCAGTGAAGTTCGGTGCCTGGTCTCCAACTTTGACTTCATTCCCCGGCAAAGTGACCGGGTTATTCTTAAACGTGATCTGTACCATCAAAACGCCTCCCTTTCTTTCTCCATCTTACTAGAACGCCCGGGTCTCATGCAACTCAGACCTTTCTTCCTGCGGTTTCCGAAACTCTTTATGCTTTTGGTAGGCCGCTTCATGGATGACGGTCGTATCCGCAATAAAGTCATGGACGCCTTGCTTTAATCGGGTGAATCCCACAATCCAATAAAGCGGCAGGATTGTCACCGACAAAAATCGTCCGATCCATTCCCTGAACAGCAGCGTCCCCCAGGACAGCCCTTCTTCCTTCAGAGAAAAAACCCGGATCCCGAAGATCATCTTGCCGACTGTCTGCGAGAAGAATTTCGTCATCAGCACGAAATAGCCATAGAAGAAAATTGCGGATACAATGGCATACGGCGCATACCAGGCGCCATCAGCCGTATCGATGCCAAGCAGCAGGAAAACCGGTTTCGCCAGAATGGATGTGACCGACGCTACAACCAGCAAATCGACCAGATACGCCCAGAACCGAATCCAGAAACCAGCCGGCATCCGTTCGTAATAAAGCACTTCTTCATAACGCTGAGGCTCAGGACGGGCTTGCCCGGTCCGCTCCTCAACGGAAGGTGTTCCGCTTGTTTGGTCCGCCATGCTTATCGCCCCTTCCTCAGTTCTCGCCATACAAATACATCATGCGCGGCGCGCTGTAATCTGTCAGCAATTTTGCAATCATTTCCGACTCCAAGTCCGGTTTGAACATCGATTTCACTTTCATCGAAAACAATGAGCCCAGTCCTTCGGAAGCTCCGTATTCAAACGCTTCAGCGTCCCCAAGATCGAAGTCCGCGCGGAGTGCAGCCAGAACGTCTTCTTCAAAACCGAAATCATCGGCCAAATTGGCTTCGACTGCCTGGCGGCCATTCATGATGCGGCCGTCTGCAACTGCCTTCACTTCCGCTTCTGTCATGCCGCGCCCTTCTTCAATGACATCGACAAACGACTCATAAGACTGGTTCAGCATATCTTGAAGAATCTTCTGCTCTTCTTCGGTCATATCCCGTGTAGGGCTGCCGATGTCTTTGTACGGGCCTGATTTGATCGTAACGAAATCGACGCCGTATTTTTCTGCTAAGCCATCGTAATTCATCAGCTGCATGATGACGCCGATGGATCCCGTGGTTGTTTCTTCGTTGACATAGATTTTTTCAGCCGGTGCGGAGATGTAATACCCGCCTGATGCTGCAGTAGCTCCCATCGAAACGTAAAACGGCTTTTGTGTCTCCGTCTGGATTTCCGTGATCTTGTCATAGATTTCTGCGGATTCCACTACGCCGCCGCCTGGCGAATTGACCTTCAGCATAACCGCTTTCACGGTATCGTCTTCTTTGATTTTCTCTAATTGCTCCATGAACAGGTCATGGTTGTAGCCGGTTGTCCCGAAAAAAGATGCGGCTTCGCCAGTATCCTGGATTGCCCCTTCTACGTTAAGGACCGCAATCCGGTTGTTCATATCTCCTGGCTCAATGACTGTTTCGGCCAGCTCGCCTTCAGCGGGCGCCACCCATTCATCCAGTCCTGTGCCGAAGCCGCTCTGGAAAATCGCGAATGCCGAGTTGATGACAATGGATACTCCCAGCAACACCACGGCCGCAATCACCGCAATCCATCTTTTTGTATTCATACGCCTTGATTCCCTCCTTTTGTTTCTACTCCATATTATACGGAGAACCGGTCCAAAAGTTTCGTCTCAACCCTTTTTGAAATCAATGCCCTGAATTGAGCCGGCCTCTTCTCACTGTCCGCGCCTCCATCACTTTGGAAGTTGTAAAGATGGCGAGGGCCACCCAGACAAAGGAAAATGAAATCAGGTTGATGCGGTTGAATTCCTCGCCGTAGACCAATACGCCCAAGATCAGCATCAGCGTCGGCGCAATGTACTGAAGGAATCCGACCATGTAAAGCGGGATCAACGGTGCACCTGTCGCAAACAGGAAGAGCGGAAGCGCCGTTGCGGCTCCGCTGATAATGAGCAGGATGTCCGTTGTCACGCCGGTATGCAGGAAATGCGCATCGCCGTTGGCAAACAGGTAGATATAATAAGCCACAGCAACCGGCATGACAAACAGCGTCTCAAGCGCTAGCCCGCGGAGCGCATTCAGTTTGATCGTTTTTTTAATCAGCCCATAGAAAGCGAAACTGAACGCCATCCCGAAAGCGAGCCACGGCAATGTCCCGTAGGAAACGGCCAGAATGGTCACTCCGGTCGCAGCCAGGATAAATGCGAATTTGATTGCAGGCGACAGTTTTTCTTTCAGGAAAATGACGCCAAGCAGCATCGAAACGAGCGGGTTGATGTAATAGCCGAGGCTCGTTTCAACGATCCGGTCGTTCGTTACTGCAAAAATGTAAAGGAACCAGTTTAACGTGATCAGGTAGGAGGCAATCATCAACGTGAAAAATGTCTTTTTTGATTTCCATAAATCCTTTAGATCCGATAAGAGCATCTTCCGCCCCTTGATCAGGAAAATGAATGCCACGGTCAAAAACAGCGACCAGACGATCCGCGATGCCAAAATTTCATCGCTCGGCACCTGGTCGAGCAGCTTCCAGTAGATCGGCAAAAATCCCCATATTGTGTATGTCATCGCTGTGTAGAGGATGCCTCTTTTTTCATCATTCATTGTCCGCTTTCACCATTCTCTCTAGATATTTTGTTGCACGAAATAATAGACTAATTATATGCCCGGGGAATTTCAAAGTAAACCTTCGAAGCCCGATTGGCCTCTTCGATTTTCAATCTTTCCAAAGGAGAGCAGGCAAAAGAAAAACAGCCGGTAAAACCGGCCGCCAGCATGTTGAGAAAGATATAGATTTAATTTCTTGTAAAATGATAAACCGATATTCCGCAAAACAGCTGCGAAGCTATTGGCCGAAGGTAGTTCGGCCGATAGCTTTGCGACGAAGCGCGTAGCGATGCAGGAGCATATATTTTAGCCGCGGGCTCGCGCAGGTGTCTCCGCTGTTTTGCTTCATATCTAAGAGAAGTTTAATGAACCAGGTTGAGGTGAGAAACATTTCTCTTCTAGAAAGCCTATCCAGCGCCGGCGCGTCCGTGGGCTAAGCGAAGCTATGAGACGAGTGTCCTTCTCGGCTCATGGCGAGAGCTAAAGAGGTGCACAATGTCTTTGGGCACCTCTTTTGCGACGAGCTTGCGCAGGAGCAATCGTCTTTGCCCTTCCCCAAGCGACCGAAGCGGTGTGAAAAGTTCATTTCTTTTATGAACTCGGCTATAGAAAGTTCTAGACAGCCTCACGGCCGGTAAAACCGGCCGCCGTTCATCGTTTATTATTTTCCTGCTGGCGCAGCTCCACGCGGCGGATTTTCCCGGATGCCGTCTTCGGCAGTTCCGGAATGAATTCCACAGCCCGCGGATATTTATAAGGGGCGGTCAATTCCTTGACGTGCTCCTGCAACTCCTTCACCAGTTCATCTGATGCCGCGTTCTCATCCACCAGGACGACGAATGCTTTGACGATCGTGCCGCGGATTTCATCTGGTGACCCGACCACCGCACATTCCTGGACAGCGGGATGTTTGACGAGCGCATCCTCCACTTCGAACGGCCCGATTGTGTAGCCGGATGAAATGATGATGTCGTCGCCTCTTCCTTCAAACCAGAAATAGCCGTCATCGTCCTTCGATGCTTTATCGCCGGTCACATAATAGTCGCCGCGGAACTGCATCTTGGTCCGTTCGTCGTCTTTGAAATAACCTTTGAACAGAGCAGGCGTATCGACGTGGACCGCAATATCGCCGACTTCTCCTGCCGCCACCGGCTTGCCGAATTCATCGATAATTTCCACTGTGTTCCCGGGTGTCGGCTTGCCCATGGAACCGATGCGGATTTCCATTTCTTTCATGACCCCGACAAGCAGTGTGTTCTCGGTCTGGCCATAGCCGTCGCGGACGTTCAAATTGAAGTTGTCCTTGAATACATTGATGACTTCGGCGTTCAGCGGCTCACCTGCTGAGACCGCACTCTTCAACGAAGACAAGTCAAAGGAAGCCAGGTTTTTCTGCTTCGCCATCAAACGGTATTCCGTCGGGGTGCAGCACAGTACGTTGATCTTGCGGCGCTCCAGAATCTGCAGGTAGACTTCCGGGTCGAATTTGCCGTTATAGACATAGCCGGTCGCCCCGCTGCCGAGCGTCGCCAGAAACGGACTCCAGATCCACTTCTGCCAGCCCGGGCTCGCAGTCGCCCATACAAGGTCTCCTTCTTTCGCCCCCAGCCAATGTTCAGCCGATGTCCGCAGATGCGCATAGGCCCAGCCATGGCTGTGGACCGCCCCTTTCGGATTGCCTGTCGTGCCTGAAGTATAAGACAGGAATGCCATATCGCCGCTTTTCGTCGCTGCCGCTTTATACTCATCGGATGCGCCTGCCATCTCGTCGGTCAATGATATCCATGAGCTATCGCTTTTTCCGATGACAAATTTGACGACGCGATCCATTTCCTTCACTTCGGCAAACTGGTCCATGAACGGCTCATATGCGATAACAGCCTTTGCGTCACTATGGTTCAGCCGGTAGGAAATGTCTTTTGCACGGAGCATCTCCGAACTCGGAATGACAGCAAGCCCGGCCTTCAGTGCGCCGATATAAGCCACGTACGCCTCGATCAGGCGCGGCACCATGACCAGCACGATATCGCCTTTCGCGAGGCCAGCTTTTTGGAAGCTATTGGCCGCTTTGTTCGCGCGTTTCATCAATTCGTCATATGTAACTTCCTGCGTTTCGCCTTTATCGTTTTCCCAGATGATGGCCTTCTTGCCATCCCCCACTGCGAACCGTTCGATTTCTTCCACTAAGTTGTACGATTCCGGTGCCAGCAATTCTTCTCGCTTCATCTAAAATCCTCCTTGGCGTTAGTTTAAATAAATCCTTTTCATTATATCGCAAAAATTTTAGTATTCAAAATAATTCCTCTATATCGAAGTGTGAAAAAAACGGCATGGAAAAGTTCCATGCCGCTCCCTTATGCTTCTTATTCGGTTGTTTCATTCCCGGTTACAGCAGGTCATCGAATGCGGCCGCTTTGGCCCGTGGAAATTTGATCGTTTCCCGTTCAGCTGCCGCTTCCCGGATCAGCTCGTCAAAATCCACGAAGTTCTCATAATACTCGACTTTCTCGAGCTTCGGCTTTGTTTTCGGATTCGCCGGCGTGAAAATGGTGCAGCAATCTTCAAACGGCCGGATTGAAATGTCATACGTATCAATGGCCTGGGCTGTTTCGATGATGTCCAGCTTGTCCATCGCAATAAGCGGCCGGAGCACCGGTGTTTTGGTGACCGCATTAATGGCATGAAGCGATTCAAGCGTCTGGCTGGCCACCTGCCCCAGGCTTTCCCCAGTGACAATGGCCTGGCACTTGGTTTCTTCCAATACCAGGTCCGCCACACGCATCATCATGCGCCGCGTCGAAGTCATCGTGATGTTATCCGGCACCTGCTTATGGACTTCCTGCTGCAGCTTCGTGAACGGGATGATGTGAAGGTTGACCGAAGAGCCGAACCCGCTCAGCTTTTCAGCCAGGTCGAAGACTTTTTCCTTCGCCCGTTCATTGGTGAACGGGGGGCTGAAGAAATGGATCAGCTCCAGGCGGACGCCGCGCTTCAGCATATGGTAGCCGGCAACCGGGCTATCAAGACCGCCTGACAGCATCAAAAGTGCCTTGCCGCCAGCACCGACCGGAAGCCCGCCTGCACCTTGGATCGTCTCGGCCATCATGAACGCGCCTTCTTCGCGCACTTCGATCTTCAAATCGATGTCCGGGTCTTTCATCTGGACAGACAAGCCAGGATAATTCCGCAGCACTTGGGAACCGACCGCTTGGACAATCTCCGGCTTTTCGTGCGGAAATGCTTTATTGGGCCGCTTGACGGAAACCTTGAAGCTTTTCTGGTCCGTATCCAGCTTTTCCATCACTTTCATCGCCGCTTCCTGCATCGATTCGAGCGACAGTTCGGCCTGGGTGACCGGACTGAACGTCTGGATGCCGAATACCCGGGGCAAGCGCGCCAAAACCTGTTCCATGGCAGCTTCATCATCCAGGTAGATGAACATCCGGTCGCGCTCCGCTTTGACGCGGAAGCCTTCGATATCTGAAAAGGTCTGGCGGACATTGTCGCGGAGCCGGCCGATGAACGAGCTCCTGTTTTTGCCCTTCGTTGACAACTCGCCGTAGCGCACGAGAATCTGGTTTGTTTTCATATATTAAACTCCTTCGATAATTTCATAGACTTTGGTGAATGCCCGTTTCAGGCTTTCAATTTCTTCCTGGGTAGTGAATGCGCCCATGCTGATCCGGATGACGCCATCCTTGAATTCACGCGGCAAGCCGATGGCCTCGATGACATGGCTGGTGCTTTTGCTTTTTGACGAGCAGGCGCTTGATGTGGAGACGATGACCCCTTCCTGCTGGAGCCCCGACACAAGCACTTCGCCTTTGACGCCTTTGACAGCCACCGATAAAATATGCGGCGCGGCTCCTTTCGGACTGACGAGACGCACTTTCGGAAAGCCTGCAAAGAAACTGCGGAGTTCCCGGTTCCAAGCCGCGTATTCATCTCGCGGCGCTGCGAGCCGCAGCGCTTTTGCCAAAGCTGCGGCGTTCGGCACGGAAACGGTCCCGCTCCGGATTCCCGCTTCCTGCCCGCCGCCGTGGATTTGGGGCGACAATTCCGCTTGGCCTCCAAATGCCAGGACACCGCTGCCCTTCAATCCGTGTATTTTATGGGCTGATACTGTAAACAAATCCGGCATTTCTTTCGGCAGAGCAATCTTCCCGATGCTTTGGACCCCATCGACATGCAAGAGCGTCCGCGTGCCGTCCAAGAGCTTCTTCACTTGTGCTACAGGGTGGATTGTCCCGATTTCATTGTTCACGTGCATCAAGCTCACAAGAATCGTATCCTGTCTGAGCGCGCTCTGCAATTCATCCAGCTTGATCTTGCCTTCCGCGTCCACAGAGAGGCGCGTGATTTCGAATCCCCGCACCTCGAGCACTTCCATCGCTTTCAGCACGGACGCATGCTCTGTCGCCGCAGTGATCAAATGCTTCCCGCGATGGCGGAGCGATTCAGCGGTGCCGATGATCGCCAGATTGTTCGACTCGGTGCCCCCAGATGTGAAGAGGACCCGAGGCATTCCTAAGAGGCCGGCGACTTGTGCCCGCGCTCCTTCCAGCAGATCTTCCGCTTTGTTTCCCAACGCATGGATCGAAGCCGGATTGGCATAAAAATCGTTGTTCGCCTTGACGAACGTGTCGAGCACTTCAGCTCTTGGTTTTGTCGTTGCGCTATTGTCCAAGTAAATCATTTGTCTACCTCCGAAAAGAAAACCACCAGCCCGGGGCTGGTGGTTTTTGTATGATTTTATACGCGCCATGCATCTTCTTTGACCAGCACTTCGATGCGCTTCATCGAGCCGGGTTCAAAGTTTTCGACTGCCGTCGCTGCTTCTTCCAATGCTTTTGAATATCGAAGCTGGCGGAACGATTCTTCAGCTTCCATCAACTTGGCATTCATTTGCGGGTTGGTTTTGCGGTAACGGTTTCCGTACTGGATGATCCGTTCGATCAGCAGTACATTCTCCACCATTTCCTTCGCTTTATCTTCCACTTCATCAATGCATTTTTCCGCTTTTGTCAAGTAGCTGTCAACGAGCTTCATGTTCAGCGGCACTTCCTGCAAGCCTTGCATTGCTACGAATAAATGCTCTTCGGCTTCTTCCAGGCGGACATCCATCTCTTCCGGAATCCCTGGCATGTTCGCTTTGTGGAGCAATCGATCCGTTTCCTGCAATTGGCGCTTCAGGCCTTCGACTTTCGTCCGGGCTGCCGTTTCATCGATGCGCAAGTTCTTCAGTGAAGAGGCGAATTCGCTTTGAGCCGTATCCGTTTCCGCCAATTCTTTGCGGATCGCACGCAATTCTTCTTCCAGGCTTGAATACGCGGATTGTTCTTCCTGCGTACGCGAGATCAAAAGGTCGAACCGGCGCTGCAGCTCTTCCAGCTTGTTCAAGCAAGTTCTTGGAATTGCCGCTTCGCTTTCCGTGATCTTATAGCTTTGCTGCACCACAGCACATTCGTCGAATGTATCGCGGGTTTCACGGGTGATCACTTCCAGCTGGCGTCCCGTCTCCCCTTTGTACTGATCGACATAATGCTTCGCAGCAACTTCTTTTTCAAGCAATTCGTAGAATGAATCGATCCGATCCTTCATTTCTTCGGCTTTCGCTTTGGTTTCAGCAATCTGGAGTGCGGCAATCTGGCCTTTCATTGCTGCGAGCTCCTGTTCCATTGCATCCAATTGGCCTGTCAGTTCAAGATGGTTCAGGTAATAGGACTGCGCTTCCATTTCACGCACGCCGCTGCGCAGCTCGTTGATGGATGCCGGGATTTTCGACTGGACATCCGCTAAAAGCGGCGGAATGTCGTCAATCAATGAGAAGACATAATCAGCTTCATCGGATAAGCTCATAACAATTTCACGAGCCTTCAAATAATTCCCTGATTCTGTCAACTCATCGTATTCAGCGAACATCGGTGTGAACGTTTCCAGCTTTTTCTCAAGCGGTCCGGCTGCTGCCCCATAGGAATGCTGATGGGCAAGCAGGTTCTTGCGGGCCTGGCGATAATGGTCTCTCATAATGTCCATTTCGCTGCGGTTCTTCTCTTCGCTGCCGATCAATTCACTCAATTCCGTCAGGATCTTATTCATCTCCTGATCGACATTTTCGATGCGGGTTTCAATATCGCGTTCGATCTTTGTCGCTTTTCCGAAGTTGAACCGGTCGATTGCGTCCTCTGCGTCGAACAGGGCTGCATCGATTTTCGGAATATGTACATCCATGATTTCAGTCCAAATGCCGCGCCAGCGCTCAAACATTTCTTCTGTCTGGCCGTTCATGTTCAGCTGTTTCACTTTTGTCAGTTCTTCGAGTATCGGTTTGTTTTGTATTTGCAGTTTTAACTGTTCCAAGCGTTCAATTTCCGCGTTGTGTTTCTTTCGAAACATGAATCCGACGATAATTACCGCTAATAGAATGATGACCGCAATGATGATATACTTCATCATAAGTCATTAGCCCCCTGTTCCAAATCACATTTCCTCTATATAAATGTATTCATGATTCTATTATTTTAACATGTATTGAAGTGTTATGTTGGCCAAAATAAAAGAAATGGCATAAAAATTTTTATTCCCTAAAGAAAGTTGGTTTTTTTATGAAACGAGACGGCCATATCCATACGCCTTTTTGTCCGCACGGCACGCCAGATGCCTTGGATGCTTATATTGAAAAAGCGATCCTTTCAGGTTTCAGCGACATTTCATTTACCGAGCACGCTCCCCTTCCACCTTCCTTTACGGATACGACCCCGATGAAAGACAGCGGGATGGACTTGGAGGTGCTGCCGCTTTATTTAGACGCCGTGGCAAAGGCAAAGGATGCATACAAAAACGACATCCGGATCCGCGTCGGCCTGGAAGTCGATTTCATCGAAGGCTATGAAGCGGAGACCCGCGCGTTTCTCGACAGCGTCGGCCCTTCGCTCGACGATGCCATCTTGTCCGTCCATTTCCTGAAAGCCGGGCCGTATTATTATTGCCTCGATTACAGCAAGGAGGTTTTCATGGAACTTGCATCCGCAGCCGGCTCTATCGAAGCAGCATACGATCTGTATTATGACACCGTCGAAGCGTCGATCGATGCCGATCTTGGCCCTTATAAGCCGAAGCGCATCGGCCACCCGACGCTTGCCCATAAATTCCAGTTGGCGCACGGCACAGCAGTCGACGACGGGGACCGGATCAAAGGAGTGCTCGAGCATATGGCGCGCGCCGGCTTCGAACTTGATGCCAACAGCGCCGGCTACTCAAAACCGGATTGCCTCGAGCCTTATCCGCCACTGAAATGGCTGGCATACGCTGAAGCATTGAGGATTCCGCTTGTATTCGGCTCCGATGCCCATAGCGTAAATGGCTTGCATAAAGATTACGGCAGACTTTATAATAAATGAATCTTATCCAACGAAAAGAGGGTTTTCATGTTCACTCAAACCGATTACAGCGGTACACGTGCCAGCCAATATGCATTGCTCGGCAAACAGCTCGACGCTTTACTAGAAGGCGAAACGAATCAAGTGGCGAACTTGAGCAACGCTTCGGCGTTATTGAACCAATTTCTTGACCGCATCAACTGGGTCGGCTTTTATCTGATGGAAGGCGGCGAGCTGGTTCTCGGTCCGTTCCAAGGATTGCCGGCTTGCGTGCGCATCCAAGTCGGGCGCGGTGTTTGCGGAACAGCGGTTTCTGAAAAGAAAACCATGCTGGTTGAAGATGTCCACGCATTCCCCGGCCACATTGCCTGTGATGCAGCTTCACGTTCTGAAATCGTCGTACCGTTGATCAAAGACGGAGAAGTGATCGGCGTCCTGGACATCGACAGCCCGGAACTCAGCCGTTTCACAGAAGAAGACCAGGACGGACTCGAAAAATTCGCAGAAGTTTTGATCAAACATATCTAATCTCAAAAGAACGCCCGGCTCTCTTTGGAGAGCCGGGCGTTTAGTTAGTTGAAAAAGATATAAAATGCTTGTCTTTTAAACGATATTCCGCAAAACAGCTGCGCTTGCCGCGGGCGAGCGCCAAGCCTCCTCGGTCGCTTCGAAAACCTTGTGCTCCTGCATCGCTTCGCTAGCTTCGTCGCAAATGAGTGGGCAAACCCCATTTGCCCACTCATTTCCTGCGGGGTCTTGGCTGCCTCGCTTTCCCGCAGGCAAGACTTACCCGAAGCCTGCGAGGGCAAGTCTTTGCGACGAAGCGCGCAGCGCTGAAGGAGCAGTACGGTTTTCTCCGCCGTTTTGCTCCATATCTCAAATAGCACTTCGAAAAAGGATAAAGTTACCAGATTTTAAAGAGCGAAACCAGCGCCGGCGCGTCCACGGCTAGGCGAAGCTATGAGACGGAGGTCCTTCACGGCTCATGGCGAAAGCCATGCCCAAAGCGGCCGAAGCGAAGTATGAAGTTTATTTCGTTTTTTAACTTAGCTAAAGAGGTTTATCTACAGCCTGAACGCCCGGCTCTGATTGAAGAGCCAGGCGATTTTTTTATGCTTCCTGGAGTTTCGGTTTGACTGCTTCAAATGCGGCAGCAAGGTCGCCGATCAAATCGTCGGAATGTTCTAGGCCGACAGATAGGCGCATCAGTGATTCGGTGATGCCCATCTTTTCCCGGCTTTCCGGCGGCACCACAGCATGCGTCATTGACGCCGGATGCTGGATCAGTGTCTCAGCGTCCCCGAGGCTGACAGCAATCTGAATCAGAGACAGTGCGTTCATGAAGGCTTGCGCTTCTTTTCTGCCGCCTTCGATTTCGAACGAGATCAAGCCTCCGCCTGCCCGCATCTGGCGTTTGGCGATGTCGAATTGCGGATGGTTTTCATCGAACGGATAAAAGATTTTCTTCACAAGCGGTTCCTGTTTTAAGAACTCCAGGACCTGTTTGGCATTTGAAATATGGCGATCCATCCGCACGTGCAAAGTTTTCATCCCACGCAGGAGGAGCCAGGCATCAAACGGCGACATGATTCCGCCTACATCTTTTTGCACCGTCATCCGGATTTCCTGCATTTCGTCCGCATCCTTGCCGACCAATATCCCGCCGACCACATCCCCATGGCCGTTCAGATATTTCGTTGCGCTGTGCAGGACGAAATCCGCTCCGAGCTGTAGCGGGTTCTGGAGATACGGGGAGCTGAATGTATTGTCCACCACTACCTGCAGGCCGTGCTTCTTGGCTACCTTGACAGCCGCTTCCAGATTGACCAGCTCCATTGTCGGGTTGATCGGCGTTTCAATGTAGAGGCAAACAGTCTCCGGCCGGACGGCGCTTTCGATCTCTTCTTCTGTCGTCATTGAAACCAGATCATGGCTGATGGCGTATTTTTCTTCCATCATTTCAAGCAAACCAAAAGTACAGCCGTAAATTCCGCGGGAACATAGTACGTGGTCGCCTGACTTTGTAAGGTGGATCAAAATGGCGCTGACCGACGCCATCCCTGATCCGAAAGCCAAAGCGCCGCCGCCAGATTCGAGTTCTGCCATCCGCTCTTCAAGCACACGGACTGTCGGATTTCCGAGCCGCGAATAGATGTTGCCCTCACAGTTCCCGGCAAACCGGTCCTCCCCTTCTTCCGCTGTTGAAAACGAAAATGTTGACGTCTGATAGAGCGGTGTGGCCAAACTGTCATGATGCTGCTTGCTGTCATATCCTTTGTGTATGATTGCGGTTTCCAAATTCACTGATGGTTTTTCCATTTCTGATACACCCCTTATTAAAAATAGAAAGCGCTTACATTCGATCTCCTTTCATTTTACCTTGAACAAATGAAAAAAGAAAGCCGGCTTCTAACCGTGACTTCTTTCTTTCCGTTGACTTTCCATATAAGATTCGGTTATACTATAATTTGTGTAAAATAATCGCAGCAGTTGTATGTGCGTGTTCGTCCATTTTGTTCCTATCTTAATGACTAGGTGTATCGCGTAACTCTTGGCTGCTGAGCGAAGGTACATGAAAACAAAATGGCTTGCAGCATGAATGCATCTGGTTTTTATTTTACTTCAAAAACCAAAAACAGAGGAGGAGACATATATGTCTCGTTATACAGGTCCATCATGGAAACTGTCCCGTCGCCTAGGAGTTTCTCTTAGCGGAACAGGTAAAGAATTAGAAAAACGCCCTTACGCACCAGGTCAACACGGTGCTAACCAACGCAGAAAAGTTTCTGAGTACGGTTTGCAACTTCAAGAAAAACAAAAACTTCGTTTCATGTACGGAGTAAACGAACGCCAGTTCAGAACTTTGTTCAACAAAGCCGGCAAAATGCCTGGCAAACACGGTGAAAACTTCATGATCTTGCTTGAAGCTCGCCTTGACAACGTTGTTTACCGCTTAGGCCTTGCGCGCACACGCCGCCAAGCTCGCCAAATCGTAAACCATGGCCACATCCTTGTTGACGGCAAACGCGTTGACATCCCGTCATACAGCGTAAAACCAGGACAAACAATTGCTTTCCGTGAAAAATCAAACAACCTTGATGTAGTAAACGAAGCAATCGAAGTGAACAACTTCGTTCCTGAATACGTTACTATCGACACAGACAGCAAAACAGGCACATTCACTCGCTACCCAGAACGCAGCGAATTGTCTGCTGAAATCAGCGAACAGTTGATCGTTGAGTACTACTCACGTTAATTGGTTCATAAGAAATGCTCCGAAGCGGCGACACCTCGGAGCTTTTTTTGTTTAAAACCCCTGTGCCTTCTTTAATAGAAGTTCAGGGGTTTTATATTTTTACCTTCTCAGCATTTACCGAAATGGGCTTCTAGGACCAAACGAGCAGCTCCCTTCAGTATTCAATTTGAAAAATCTCTAATTCCTCTCCATTATCCGTAAAACGAATCGTTCCATCATCGGTACGGATATAAGCGGAAGTCGATTCCAATATCCTATCCAAAACGTCTTCATCGGGATACTCAATGGCATTTTTGCCTACAGAAACGATCGAGTAAAACGGGTTCACTGCAGCCAGGAATTCGGCTGATGTCGCCCCAGCCCCACTGTGCCGAGAGACTTTCAACACATCTGCATGCAAGTCTGTTCCCTGGGCTAGTAATTGATCTTCCACTTCATAGCCGACGTCACTCGCCAATAGATATTCATGTTCTCCAAAAATGACTTTAAGTACAATCGATCCGTCATCTAAATTCCGGGCTTGCTGGTCGACAGATAACACTTGGACAGATGCATCACTGTACCCAGAGAAATCATCGCCAATTTCAGCAATGCTATGAGCCGCCCCACTTTGTTCGACCGCTTTTTTGTATTCCGCATATGACTCGTTTGCTGCTGTTTGTCCACTATCGATCACTTCACTCACTCCATAGTTTTCAATCACGTAGGCAGCACCGCCGATATGTTCTTCGTCGGGATGGGTCGCGATAAAGGTATCGATTTCCCTGATCCCATTTTCAATCAGCGCGTTTAAAATAGCACCGGATGAAGGACCCGCATCCACTAACGCATTTTCGCCGTTCGGATATTCGATATAAGTGGCATCCCCTTGGCCGACATCAAGAAAGATGACCTTCAAATCGCCAGTAGCAAAATTATCAGCGAATCTTTCCGGATCTATAGCCCGCGCTAAAAAAGCAGAAAACTGTTCTCGGTTCAATTCGGTCTCCGGATAAAAATTTCCATCCTCATATCCGCGGACCACTCCATAAGAGCCCAGGATGCCGATTGCTTTAAAAGCACGCATGTTTGTTCCGACGTCCGGAAAGCGCATATAATGGCCGCCCCTTGCTTCTGGATAGAAAGCTCGCTGAAGAACGATCGCCATTTCCCCGCGATTCATCGTGGCATCAGGCCGAAACAATCCGTCCGGGTACCCACTCATGATTCCATTCTCAACCGCTTCTGCAATATAGCCGCTTGCAGCTTGAGCCGCATTGACGTCCGGGAAGTCAGAATCCCGCGGTGTGCCATCATAGCCTAAAGCTCTTCCAAGCATAATCGCTGCTTGCCCCCGCGTCACTTCTGCTTTCGGCCTTAATGTTCGGTCTGGAAAACCGGAAATGACTCCTTTTTCGATAAGGAACTGGATTTCATCGTAAAAAAGGTTGTTCTCTTGCAGATCCGTAAAATTCCCCTGCCCTAAAACAACGGATGATGAAAAACCGCTGAAGAATAAAATAAATACCGTTGATACCGCAATCTTCTTCATTAAATTACCTCCTTTTTACCATCATAGACTGAAAAGATAATTTTTTCCAATTTTCAGTGAATGAGTCGAAGAAATAAAATCAGAGTGCCCGGAGCTTCGACTCCTTCCCAATATGAAAAAGTATCCGAAACCCCGATAGCCAAAGTTTTTCCCATAAAAAAACCCCTTGCGCTTAAAAAGCGAGGGGCCATTTCCTATAGGTTACTTCTCCAGAAATTCAATATCATTCTGCTTTAGCGCTTGGGCTAGCGTATTATATACTTCGATATCGATAAACTTGATGCCGAGATGAACTGCAGTTTGCGCAATTACTGGGCTGATACCTGATAATGCCGTATGGACGCCGATAATTTTCAAGCCGCTGATCAGCTGAAAAATTTGCTGGGCAACCATGGTATCGATAACCGGAACGCCGGATAAATCAATAAAAAGCTTTTCAAGATTATGCTTTGAACTTTGTTCCAAGGTTTTTTCGAAAACAATTTGTGCCCGGTGTGAAGTGATTTCCCCAATCAATGGCAACAAGCCGGTGCTCTTTGTCAATAAGATGACCGGTGAACTCATTTCAACAATGATCTGCTGCTGTTCCTGCAATCGTTTTTGAGCAGCACTGGTACTCTGTTTTGTGAATTTTAATATGATATCACTGATTGTCCTTACAACTGCTAAATTCCAAGTTCTCAATTGATCAAAAGTCACTTTATCCTTGTTTTGTGCTGCATAATCCCCTACTAGCTCCAAATATTGTTCTTGCGTCCGCAAGAATTCCCCCATTACACTAGCAAGCGGTGTGGATAAATGTTCTTCATCTTCTGCAATTTCTTGGATCCACTCCTGAAAATCCTGCAAGAAATCCTCTTTATCTTTAAAGAACATATCGCAAAAACGGACATGAAAAGCATGATTCTGCTGTTTCAATGTCTCAATTTTTTCGGGATCTTTTGAACTGTATATCCCGCCTTGGCTTTTATCCAAAGTTTCATACCATTGTTCTGTCAGGTCCCATGTTCGGTCACATATATATTCATGCAATTCTTTATCAATCAGCATAATTTCTCTCCCTTTGCTTGTCCGTTGGCACATTTCATCGAATCGGTCAGGCTTTCAGCATCGAGGAATTTATCGGCGAAAGTTCCTTTGCTTTACTATAATACATAATGCTAAAAGGTGCATTAATTTTAGCAATAATTGCTATTCATTCTGCAGTATACCGCACACCCACCGATTCAGCGGATATGCTAGACTAGAGTCAAGTGGAGGTGCTAACTTATGCGAATAGTTTCAATCTGTCCCAGCAATACCGAACTGCTCGCTTTTTTGGATGCGGAACATATGCTGGTCGGTATCGACGATTTTTCGGATTGGCCGAAAAACATTACCGGTTTGCCAAGGCTCGGTCCGGATCTATCCATCCGGATGGACGAACTGGAAGCTCTGGAGCCGAACTTAGTGCTTGCTTCCCTGAGTGTACCGGGCATGGAGAAGAATATCGAGGAATTGGAGAAACGCAAAATCCCCCATCTGATCCTCAATCCCCAGTCATTGGATGAAATCGGCGAAGACCTGCTCTCTGTCGGACGCGCCTGCGGCATTGATGCGGAAAAGGTGCACCAACAGTATCAGTCGGTGATTGAAGAAATCAAAGACCGTTCGAGTCAAGTGTCCGCTCGCCCTTCTCTTTACTGGGAATGGTGGCCAAAACCTGTTTTTACGCCCGGCCGCATAAACTGGCTCACTGAAATCAGCGATATTACAGGCGGACGCAATGCCTTCGCCGATTTGGAGTCAGCGAATATCCAGACCGATTGGGAAGATGTGCGGAAGCGCAATCCGGAGTTCATTCTCCTCGCCTGGGTCGGCATCATGACTTCGAAAGTCAAACCGGAATTGGTCCGAAAGCGCCCTGGCTGGGACGGCATGCAAGGATACGGCAACATCCACATCATGGAAGAAGAGCTGTTCTGCCGCCCCTCTCCACGCCTGATCGAAGGGGCGATCCGCTTAGGAAAGCTGATCCATCCGGCCCTTTACAAAGATATGGAACTGCCCGAATTCATCCGCAACAAACAATCGTGAAAAAAGCCAACCTGCGAAGGTTGGCTTTTCGTTTGCTTATAATCCTGCACGCCCACGTTTGGATGGGTCATCACGGTCATCGAACAACGGATCTCGATCGCCTCTGATCGTCGTATCGCCTTCGCCGCCGACCAATGGATCACGGTCGCTGCGATTGTCCGAACCAAGGCGCCGGTCGGTATCGCGAAGCAAGCCGTCATCGCTTCCTAGCCCGCTGCTCCGGTTGCTGTCATCCAGCATATCCCGATTGCTTCCAAGTCCAGCAGTCCGCGCCTCGTCGTCAAACAAGTCGTGGTCCTTGCGGCCGGTAAGACTGCTGTCGCCGCGTTCACGGCGGACATCGCCGTCGCTTCCGATAATCGTGCGGTCGGCTCCGAGCGTTGTATCACGATCGCTCCCTGTAAAGCGGTCGCGGTCATTATGGTCGGGAATTGATGAGCCGTCGTCATTGACCATGACCAAAATCCGGCCTTCATTGAAATGGCCTTCGTATTCTTTTGCCTCATCTTCCGGAATGCCAGCGCCGATCAAGGCACCCGCGAGACCGCCTACACCTGCTCCTGCTGCTGCGCCAGTCAATCCTGCAACAATCGGCCCGGCTGCGACAATCGGCCCGATTCCCGGAATTGCCAATGCGCCAATGCCTGCCAGCACGCCGCCAAGTCCGCCAAGCGCCCCGCCTGTCAAAGCGCCGGTTGCTGCACCTTCGCCTGCATGCGTCCCGGTTTCTTCTGTTACATGCCGGGTTTCTCCTTTATCTTTGCTGAGCACCGAAATATCTTCTGAGCGGTACCCTTGTGCTTTCAAATCTTCAATTGCGCGAATCGCTTCATTTTCTGAATTGTATGAACCTACCATTCTTGACATCTTCTTAACGCCTCCTATAAATTTGGATTTATTAATTTGTGCCTAGTGAATGGTTACCCGGCGATTGAATATTTAAAACATTCGGTTTCCAGAAAACAAGAAAAAGGGCAGGCTTTTAGGCCTGCCCCCCGTTCTGCAATCCGCTCAATTGAATTGGATCATATGGTATTTCTTCTTGCCGCGGCGGACGATGGCAAACGCATCTTCCAACCGGTCTTTTTCATCCACGATGTATTCAAGATTGGTAACTTTCTCGCCGTTGACTGAAATCGCTCCGTTTGTGACATCTTCGCGCGCTTGGCGTTTGGAAGATGTGATGCCGGCTTCAACGATCAGATCCACGATGGAAGTCGGGGATTTCGCCATTTCCACGGATGGCACGTCTTTGAAGGCTGCTTTCATTTCCTCGGCGGACAAAGCTTTCAAATCTCCGCTGAACAGCGCTTTTGTGATGCGCTGGGCATCTTGGAGTGCCTCTTCCCCGTGGATCAATTTTGTCATTTCTTCAGCGAGAACCGTCTGCGCTTTGCGCAGATGCGCTTCGTTCTGGACGGAAGTTTCCAGCGCCTCGATTTCTTCACGGCTGATGAACGTGAAGATTTTCAAGTACTTGATCACATCCGCATCAGCGGTATTGATCCAGAACTGGTAGAACTCGTACGGGGATGTCTTTTTCGCATCAAGCCACACTGCACCGCCTGCTGACTTGCCGAATTTTGTGCCGTCCGCTTTTGTCACCAATGGAATCGTGATGCCGAATGCTTTGGTATCTTCAGTGTCGTGCGTCTTGCGGATGACTTCTAGGCCCGACGTGATGTTCCCCCACTGGTCCGAACCGCCGATCTGCACGCGGCAATTGAAGTGGTCGTACAAATGATTGAAGTCGATCGCCTGGATCAGCGTGTACGAGAACTCGGTAAATGAAATGCCGGTCTCAAGGCGAGATGCCACTGAGTCTTTCGCCAGCATGTAATTGACCGAAATGAGCTTCCCGTAATCGCGCAGGAACTCGATGACGCTCATCGCGCCGATCCAATCCCGGTTGTTGACCATCTGTGCACCGTTCTCCGTCTGGAAATCGAAAATCTGCTGCATCTGCACTTTGATGCCTTCGACGTTCTGATCGATCTGTTCAGTCGTCTGGAGCTGCCGTTCCTCATTGCGGCCGGACGGGTCGCCGATCATTCCGGTTGCGCCCCCCACCAACAGGATCGGACGGTGGCCGTGCATCTGGAATCTGCGCAGCGTCAAAAGCGGCACGATGTGCCCGATATGCATGCTGTCAGCCGTCGGATCCACACCGCAGTACAACGAAATCTTTTCTTTCTCAAGCAAACTTGCAAGCCCTTCTTCATCGGTCTGCTGGTATAATAGGCCTCTCCATTTCAGATCATCCAATAATTCATTCGCCATTCTAATTCCTCCTTTTGATAATGAAACAATAAAAAAAGCCCCTGCATGAATGTTCATGCAGGGACGCTTTTGCGCGGTACCACCCAGCTTGGAGAATCCGATTCTCCCGACTCAAAATGTGCCGATCGGGGCACTTCCGCAAACTCCAAGCCTGTAATTCAGCCAATGCGCTTTGACCGGTTTGCACCACCCACCGGCTCTCTAGACAAAGATCACATGCCCTACTTCGGACTCTTCTTCGTTTGATTTAAAAACTATAAAATTTAGTTTACTTTATTTTGCCATCTTGTCAATCTTTTTCGTTGATATTACGAGAATATGCTATAATGGAACGAGATTTTAGGGGGGGAAAAACGTGCAAGAAAAGATGAAGAAATATCTCAGCCAAGCTGAAGCGGCATACAATAAATGGACGGCAACCAAATGGTATAGACGATTGAATATCACGACAGGCGTGTTCTGGAATCTCGCCGTACTCTTGGCGATTATCCTGGTCACCGGCGGCGTGTTTGCAGCTTCAGTCGGAGCCGGCTATTTCGCTTCCCTGGTGGATGAAGAAAAGCTCCGGTCTCCAGATGAAATGCGGACCGAAATCTACAGCTATGAAGAAACATCTGAAATGTTTTTCGACAATGAAGTCTATATCGGCAAGGTATCAACCGATTTGGAACGGAAGGAAACATCCCTCGACAAAGTGTCGAAAGTTGCTGTGGATGCAGTCCTAGCCACTGAGGATGAATACTTCAATGACCATGACGGCATTGTTCCGAAAGCGATCATGCGCGGGCTGTTCCAGGACGTATCGAACTCCGACAGCCAGACGGGCGGCTCTACGCTGACCCAGCAATTGATCAAGAACCAGATCCTGACAAATGAAGTCTCCTACGAACGGAAAGCCAAAGAGATCCTGCTTGCGCTCCGCCTGGAGAAATTCATGACCAAGGATGAGATCATGGAAGCCTACTTGAACATCATTCCGTACGGACGGAATTCTTCCGGCGCCAATATCGCAGGAATTGAAACCGCCGCAAATGGTTTGTTCAATGTATCGGCAAGCGAATTGAACTTGCCGCAGGCGGCATTCATCGCCGGCATTCCAAAGGCTCCTTTCCGGTACACGCCTTATTCTTCAGGCGGCGGACTGAAAGAAGCTGAAGGCCTGCAGCCCGGTATCGACCGGATGAAAACGGTCCTTTACCGGATGAAGGAAACCAATTACATCACTGAAGCGGAATATAACGAAGCTATAGCTTATGATATCGTCAAGGATTTCCGGTTGGATGAACAGCGTTCTTATGAGAAATATCCGTTCGTCACAGTCGAACTTGAAAAGCGCGCTGCCCGGATCATCATGGATGTTCTCGCAGAGCAAAACGGCATCGACCCGAAAGAATTGGAAGAGAACAACAAACTTTATGAAGAATATGCCATCTTGGCTGACCGCGCTGTCCGCTCGAACGGATACCGCATCCATTCTTCTTTGAACAAAGAGATGTACGATGCCCAGGAAAAAGCGAAAAATGCTTACCAGAGCTACGGCACCACATTGACGGTGCCTATCACGAATGAAGACGGCGAAGAAGAAATGAAGCCTCTTCCCGTCCAGGTCGGATCGATGACCATCGAGAACAAGACTGGCCGCATCCTGAGCTTTGTCGGCGGACGCGACCATGAAATCGAGAAATTGAACCACGCCACTCAGGCATACCGTTCAATCGGGTCAACGGTTAAGCCATTGCTCGTTTACGGACCGGCATTAGAATTTGGCAGCATCGGCGCAGGAAGCCCAGTGGTCGATGTGAAATTTACAGTGATGGATAACGGCACGCCTTATGAACCGGCGAACTTTGTGCCAACAAGCGAGCAAGGCATCATGCCAGCGCGTGACGCTTTGGCACAGTCCCAGAACTTGCCTGCTTTACGGCTTTATGCTCAAATCAAAGAAAAAATGCCGATTAATTATTTAATGAAAGCTGGATTCTCGACAGTTGAAGAAGCAGAGAATTACAATGCTTCTGCCGCACTTGGCGGCGGTATCGAAGGTTCCGTTGAAGAACTGACAAGCGGATACGCCACTCTTGCCAACGGCGGGAAGCGGATCGAACCGCATATGATCGACCGCATCGAGGACGCGGATGGAAACATCGTCTTCGAACGCAAAGTGGAACCGTCAGAGATTTACTCGCCGCAGACGGCGTATATCCTGACCGACATGCTGCGAGACGTATTCAATAACGACCGCGGGACAGCAAACCGCGCAAACGGCTTGCTTAAATTCAACAGCGATTTTGCCGGCAAGACCGGTACGACGCAAGAAACACGCGATGTCTGGCTGGTCGGATACAACCCGAACATCACCATGAGCGTCTGGCTCGGCTATGACAAGGAAAAATATTCCCTTGATAACTTCAAGAACTCGAATTTGATGCCATCTGTGCGCGTGAACCAATTATGGGCCAGCCTGGCGAACAGTTCTTATGATGCAAATCCTGAACTTGTCGGCACGAAAGACACCTTTAAAGCACCGAAAGGCGTCGTCACCCGTTCGTTCTGCGGCATCTCCGGACTTGCTCCGGGCGGTGCATGCTCGGCTGCAGGATTGGTCGAATCGGATCTGTTCAATGCCAACGTTATGGTACCGTCAAAACCGGATGACAGCTTGACGTCCGGAACGTATACGACGATCAACGGCAGCCGTGTCGCTGCGCTTCCTAGCACGCCTAGCGAGTTTGTCAGCGGCGGAGGCACCGGCGTTTCGAAAGACTTTGTGGAACGCATGCTGGCGCCATTCGGCGGAGACGGCAGCAAGCTATTCCCTGGAAACTCCAGATTCTCATCCGTTGTTTCCGCGACAAGCATTACACCGAACGGCGTAGCGCCTTCTGGCGTGAGCGCCAGCATCGACGGCCGCACCATCACTTGGAGCGACTCTTCGTCCAATGATGTTGTCGGCTACCGGATCTATCGAAGCGGCGGATCTTCCATCGCTTCAATCTCAGAAGCGCGCGGCAATTCCTATCAATTGCCGAGCCCTGGCAGCTATATTGTTGTAGCTGTCGACATCACCGGCAAACAATCCGGCCCATCCAATGCTGTGAGCATTGCTGAACCGAAGCCGGAACCAAAACCGGAACCGGAAAAACCGGAAGAAACGACTCCGCCAAGCAGCGGTACCCCCCCTCCTCCAGAAGAGGAGCCGGACGAGCCTGCTGAACCGGACGAGCCTGAACCAGAGCCGGAAGAACCGGAGGAACCGGAAACGGATGAGCCTGAAGAACCGGAAGAACCAGAGGATCCTGAAGCAGATGCAGCTTGATCCACAAAAAAAACGCCTCAGCTGAGAAATCAGCTGAGGCGTTTTTGCTTTTCGCTTAATCTTCCATTGTAGATAAGTCACCCGTCGGCAAGTCCAGTTCCCATGCTTTCAAGACGCGGCGCATGATTTTCCCGCTTCGTGTCTTCGGCAGCTTGTCTTTGAATTCGATTTCTTTCGGAGCTGCGTGTGCAGCCAGTCCTTTTTTCACGAATTGCTGGATGTCCTGCACCAGTTCCTCAGACGGCTCATAGCCTTCATTCAGCGCCACAAATGCCTTGATCACTTCACCGCGGACCGGATCGGGTTTTCCGATGACGCCCGCTTCCGCGACAGCCGGATGTTCCAGCAGCTTGCTTTCGACTTCGAATGGCCCGACACGTTCACCGGACGTCATGATCACGTCATCTACACGGCCCTGGAACCAGAAGTACCCTTCTTCATCCATGTAGGCGGAATCTCCTGACACATACCATTTATCGTTCAAGAAATATGATTCGTATTTGGCCGGGTTGTTCCAGATCTGGCGCATCATGGACGGCCAGCCTTTCTCAATTGCCAAGTTGCCCATCTGGTTCGGCGGCAATTCGTTTCCTTGATCATCGACAATCGCCACTTTGATGCCCGGCACCGGTTTGCCCATCGAACCTGGTTTGATGTCCATGGATGGGTAGTTGCAGATGGTTTGCGCCCCGGTCTCTGTCATCCACCATGTATCGTGGATGCGCTTCCCGAATACCTGCACACCCCAGCGGACAACTTCCGGATTCAACGGTTCGCCGACAGAAAGCACATGGCGGAGCGTTGAGAGATCATATTCTTTGACCAGTGCATCGCCAGCTCCCATAAGCATGCGGAAAGCGGTTGGGGCACTGTACCAGACCGTTACGCCGAAATCCTCGATCGCTTTGTACCAAGCATCCGGAGAGAAGCGGCCGCCCAAGATGACCGTCGTCGTCCCCGACAGCCACGGTGCGAATACGCCGTACGCTGTGCCTGTCACCCAGCCCGGATCAGCCGTGCACCAGTAAATATCCTGTTCTTTCAAATCAAGCACCCATTTTGCTGTCTGAAGCTGTTGGACCATGGCGTACTGGGCGTGAAGGACACCTTTCGGCTTGCCGGTCGATCCCGATGTATAATGCAGGACCAATCCGTCTTCCTTGTCCAGCCATTCCATTTCGAATTTGTCTGAAGCGCCTTCCAGATGCTTCATGAAATCGACCATCCGGTTATCTTCCTCGACTTCTTCGCCAACAATAAAGACCGTTTTCAGATTCGGCAGGCGATCGACCGGGATGCGCGGCAGGAGCTCAGGCGTCGTAATGATCGCTTTGGCATCACTGTCGTCCAGACGGTCGTAGATCGCCCCTTCCATAAAGGCCTCAAACAACGGCCCTACGATCAAGCCCATTTTCAAAGCGCCGAACATGGCAAAATACAGTTCCGGCGAACGCGGCATAAAGATGAACGCGCGGTCCCCTTTTTCCAGATCCGAATGGGCTTTCATCACATTCGCCGCCCGGTTCGTCATCCGTTTCATTTCGTAGAATGTATAAGCCTCATGGCGGTTTGCGTCTTTATAGTAAAGCGCAACTTTATTTTTCCGGTCTGATTCTGCATGGCGGTCAATCGCTTCATACGCCATGTTCACTTTCCCGGTAGCCGACCAGCTGAATTCTTTTTCGACATCCGCCCAATTGAAGTCCGATGAAACGTCTTCATAATTATGTAAGTTATGTTCACCTGGCACTGCTGCAATCGTTTCCACTTTCATCCCCATCATCCTTTCGTGTTGATTCTCTTTCATTCTACAACATTCTGCCAATTGATTGCGAATAATTTTAATTTTTTAGAATATTGGACAACCGTTTCGCTTTGCCTATAATTCCAATTGCGATTCATGTATAATGTACCTAATTGTACCTAATAGGCGGTGAAATGATGGAACATAAGAAGACCTATAACGCATTGGAACTGAAGACGAAGCACGGCCCGATCATCATTGAAGGACCCGTTCCTTCAAAAGAATTGAAAGCGCTTGAATTCCACGAAGACCTTGTTGCTTTCCGGCCACCCGCCCAGCAGCATAAGGCAATCACGGATATCGCCGATTTGCCTGAAGGGCGCATTCTGATCGCCAGGGACCGCAACATGATTGTCGGCTATGTGACGTTCCTGTACCCGGATCCGCTTGAACGCTGGTCTGAAGGAAATATGGAAAACCTAATTGAACTGGGCGCCATCGAAGTCATCCCGAAGTTCCGCGGCACAGGCGTCGGAAAATCCCTCCTGAGAGTTTCGATGATGGATGATGCTTTGGAAGACTTTATTGTCATCACGACGGAATACTATTGGCATTGGGATTTGAAAGGCACCGGATTGAACGTCTGGGAATACCGCAAAATCATGGAGAAGATGATGCAAGCCGGCGGATTGGAATATTATGCGACAGACGATCCGGAAATCAGCTCCCATCCGGCAAACTGCCTGATGGCAAAAATCGGCAAACGCGTCCCGCCGGAGTCGGTCCAGCAATTCGATCAGCTGCGCTTTAAGAACCGCTATATGTACTGAATCTGAGGAGGGGTAAATCCATGCTAATTGAAGAAATCATGAAAACGGATGTCCATACGCTCAATCCGGAACAGACGGTCCAGGATGTTCTGGATCTGTTTGAAAACGAACGGATTCGCCACGCACCAGTCGTGGACGGTGGAAAAGTGGTGGGAGTCGTAACTGAACGCGACTTGAAAGACGCCCTTCCCTCCCGGTTCTCAGTGGCCCCTAAAATCAATGCCTATGAAAAAACCGTGGCAGAGATCATGACCAAAAATCCGGTAACCGGCCATCCGATGGATTTTGTCGAGGAAACCGCATTGACGTTCTACCACCAGAAAATCGGCTGCTTGCCGATTGTCAGCCACGACAAGCTTGTAGGCTTTTTGACTGAAACGGATTTATTGTACAAATACATTGAATTGACCGGAGCCAATCAACCCGGCTCCCATATTGAAATTCGGGTGCCGAACCGCTCGGGTGTCCTATACGAAGTTTCAAAGGTCTTTTATCAGCACCACGTCAACGTATTGAGCGTCCTTGTCTACCCCGACAAAGGCAATAGCTCCAACAAAATCCTGGTATTCCGGATCCAGACCATGAATCCGCTTGCGATTATTGACGACTTACAAAAAGAAGGTTTCGATGTCTTATGGCCAAACACACCACAAATGAACGAATGAAACATGCGGTTTTTGTTTTTTCGGAAGACCAATTGGGGTATAAGTTTTCGGAAACTCATCCGTTCAACCAAAAGCGGCTAGTCCTGACCGTGGACTTGCTGAGAGAAATGAATGCGCTTCCAGAAGAACTGGTGGTTCCGGCGCGCATAGCGACAGATGAGGAATTGCTGCTCGCGCACGACCAACGCTATATTGAAATAGTGAAAAAAGCAAGTGCCGGAGAAATCACACCTGAAGAAGGCGAAAGCTACGGCATCGGCACAGAAGATACACCGATATTCGAGAATATGCATGAAGCGAGCGCACGACTTGTCGGCGGTACGCTCACGGCAGTCGATTGGGTCATGGAAGGCAAAGCCCAGCACGCCCTCAATCTTGGCGGCGGCCTTCATCATGGATTCCGCGGGAAAGCTTCCGGATTCTGCATCTACAACGACGGCTCCGTCGCCATCAATTACTTGAAAAAGAAATACGGTGCACGCGTCTTGTATATCGATACGGATGCCCATCACGGAGACGGCGTCCAATGGAGCTTCTACGACGACCCGGATGTCTGTACCGTGTCAATCCACGAAACCGGAAGATATCTCTTCCCCGGCACCGGAAACATCAATGAGCGCGGCAGCGGCCAAGGCTATGGAACAACCTTCAATTTCCCGATCGATGCCTTTACAGAAGATGAATCTTTCATTGAAATCTATCGCACCGCCATGAAGGAAATTGTCGAATTTTTCAAACCGGATGTCATCGTCAGCCAGAATGGCGCCGACGCCCATTATTTGGACCCTCTCACGCATCTTTATGGCACGATGGCGATTTACCGGGAAATCCCTAAAGTGGCCCATGAGCTTGCCCATGAGTATTGTGAGGGCCGCTGGATAGCTATTGGCGGCGGCGGTTACGATATCTGGCGGGTGGTACCGCGCGCCTGGTCGCTTCTATGGATGGAAATGAACAATATCCCCCTTCCAACTGGCAATTTGCCTGCCCGCTGGATTGAAAAATGGCAGCCAGAGTCACCGGTCAAACTAATCGGCACTTGGGAAGATCCTGAAAACATGTACCAGGCCATCCCGCGGAAAGAAGAAATCACTGAGAAGAATAGCGAAATGCTGAACAAAGCATTGTACATGATCCGCAACGCATAAAAGCTCCCTTTCGGGAGCTTTTATGCGCCAGCTTGTAGACAAAAGAATATTTATCCCTCTTTAAGAATGAAGGTGCATTTGAGAGAAGCTATCCCGGATCCTCCACTTCAGGCGGACGCTTTCCGCGGGCTCGCGCTGAACTAACTCGGACTAGCGTCCGAGTGGATTTCGGCACTTCGCTATCCCGCAGGCAAAACCGGTGCTCCTGTCTCTGCATCGCTGCGCTAGCTTCGAGACATGAAAGGGCGTTGCATCGCTTCGCTGCTTCGTCGCAAACAAGTCGGCCGAACTGCCTTCGACCAACTTGCTCGCCGCCTTCCGTTCCGGACTTGAAGCCAGTAGCATTTACTCAGCAGGTCAAAGCAGCTCAGCTTTCTTACCTTACCTATTTGATACAGGTGACGCTTCCGACCGGGCTGGCCACGGAGACTCCTGTGGGAGCAGCGAAGCGACTCGAGCTGAAGACACTGGACTGAGCGTAGCGAGGGAAGCGGCTGAAGCCGAGCCCACGGAAAGCGAAGTGGCCAGCCCGGTCGGGCTTATACATCTCTATTCATTATAATTAAACTTTGTACATAGTCTAACGCATAAAAGCTCCCTTTCGGGAGCTTTTATGCGTTCTTTGTCGATTGGCGTTCTTCGATCCGATAAGGCAGGATCACTTGTTTTTCTTCGATTTCCTCTTTGTTCATATACTTCGTCAATAAGCGCATGGAGACAGCACCGATATCGTAAAGCGGCAAAGCCACCGATGTAAGCATCGGGCGGGCCATACGGGACAATTTGGAGTTCTCATAGCTGATGATTTCAACGTCTTCCGGAATCTTCTTGCCGTTCGCTTCCACGCCGTGGATGACTCCGATAGACATTTCATCATTGCTGACAAAATAAGCTGTCGGATCTGCATCGGCCAAGGTTTTAACCGCTTCGATCGCTTCATCGTAAGAATTGTCGCATTCGACGATCAGCTTTTCATCATATTCGATGCCCGCATCGTTCAATGCATTCTGATAAGCTTTCAATTTATAGTCTTTGTTCACCTTGGATGTCAGCGGTCCGCTCAAGAAAGCGATCTTCTTGTGGCCGTTGCTGATCAATTTCTGCACCGCTTCGTAAGCTGCTCCGTAGTAATCGATGTTCACGGAAGCAATCGAATCGGAGTCGTCAATTGAACCTGCCAATACGATCGGTGTCGGCGATCTCTGCATCTCATACAGAAGCTCGCTGGAAATCACATCGCTCATGAATACAATGCCATCCACTTGCTTTCCAAGCATCGTTTCGAGCAATTGCAATTCCTTGTTCTCGTTTTGGTCAGAGTTCGACAAGATGATATTGTAGCGGTACATTGTCGCAATGTCCTCAATTCCACGGGCTAGTTCGGCATACATGCTATTTGAAATATCCGGAATGATGACGCCGACCGTGGTGGTTTTTTTGCTTGCCAACCCTCTTGCTACTGCATTGGGGCGGTAACCAAGCTCTTCAATCACTTTCAATACTTTTTTCCTGGTGGCAGGCTTGACGTTCTGGTTTCCATTCACTACACGCGAAACAGTAGCCATGGATACATTCGCTTCTCTTGCCACGTCATAAATTGTTACGGTCACGATGCGCCCTCCTTCCTCTATATCTTTTATCATACGATAAAAACTTTCATGATATCAACTAAAAAAAGAAAAGCCGGGTGGCATCCCGGCTCTTCGGTCTTACATTTTCAATTCGTATTGCTTCATGAACTTCATCAATGCATCGTAGTACTCATCGAATTGGTTCAAGTCCATTTGCTGAGCGGCGTCCGACAATGCAACTGCAGGATCCGGATGGACTTCGGCCATAACGCCGTCAGCTCCGATGGCGATTGCAGCTTTGGCAGCCGGCAGAAGAAGGTCACGGCGTCCGGTAGAATGCGTTACATCGACGAATACCGGAAGGTGCGTCTCTTGCTTCAAGATCGGCACTGCAGAAATATCGAGTGTGTTGCGGGTCGCTTTCTCGTATGTGCGGATACCGCGTTCACAAAGGATGATCTGGTCATTTCCGGAAGCGATGATGTATTCAGCAGCATTGATGAATTCGTCAATCGTTGCTGACATCCCTCTCTTGAGCAATACCGGTTTGTTGATTTGGCCGACTGCTTTCAACAATTCGAAGTTCTGCATGTTGCGCGCTCCGACTTGGACGACGTCAAGGTATGGCAGAGCTTCTTCTAAATGGTGAGGCGTTACGATTTCAGAGACAACAGCCAAATTATACTGCTCGGCTGCAGCTTTCAGCATTTTCAAGCCATCCAGCCCAAGGCCCTGGAAGTCATACGGAGATGTACGCGGCTTGTAAGCTCCGCCGCGGATCATGCGCAGGCCTTTCGCGCCGATCGCTTCAGCGACTTTCGAAACTTGCTCCTGTGATTCAACTGCACATGGTCCGAAGATGAACGAAGGTGTACCGTCTCCAACGCGCTCTCCGTTGATTGTGATGATGGTATCTTCCGCTTTCTTTTTACGGGAAACGAGAAGAGCTTTGCGGTGATCTTCTTCTTGCATATCCAAAGCGGATTTGAAAATCTCTTTAAAGATGTGGTCAACGGTCTTTTGGTCAAGCGGACCGTTATTATTTTCTTTCAGTAAGTTCAGCATATGGCGTTCGCGCAAAGGATCATAGCGGTTGACACCTTGTTTTTCCTTGATTTTACCAATTTCCTGGATCACTTTTGCCCGTTCGTTGATCAATGAAAGAATTTCCAAGTTGACTGCGTCTACTTTTTCTCTAAGTTGCTCTAAATCTAAATGGCTCATTCCATATTGCTCCCTTCGTATTTCACCGTGCTTTGTGCTTCATCTTAACACGTTTAAACTATTATAAGCAAAGGAACAAGGAAAGTCACGAATTTTATTTTAGCGCTTCAACGCGCTAAAGTGGTTTATGCAGCAAAAAGCCGAAGCACAAGGGCTTCGGCTCTTATTTAAGCGATAAATTCCTGCATCGCTTTGCTTGTAATACCTCCATGGGAAGCTTTCCAGTCAACCTTTTGGTTGGCAAAGTGGAAAAGCTGAGGCGATTCATGCTTGACTTGCGTCAATGCCTCGATATTTTTCGAAAGTTCACGGTCTTCCTGGACGACAAGGAACAGGAAGAGCTGGTTCGGGTGCAACGAACAGTATTCATTGTACTCGTTCCAAGCTGCTGCAGATACAGGGCATGTGCTGCTGTGCTTGAACAGCCAGTAATGCTCAGTATGGGCCGTGGCTTGTTTTAAACTGTCCAAATCTTGAACACGCACTAGATTTTCCATTCAATCCGCTCCCAGATTATTTCGATGATTTATTGTTCGGGTTGTTCTTGTTTGAATTATTGTTGTTTGAATTGTTATTGGAATTATTCTTGTTAGAGCTGCTTCCTGCAGAACCGGAAGTGCTGCTGTTTGAACTGCTTCCTGCACTGCCTGAAGTGCTGCTGTTCGATGTGTTTTTGTTTGAGTTGTTATTCGAGCTATTGCTTAAGCTGCCCGACGTCTTGTTCGAATTGCTGCCGGAAGTGTTCGAGCTGCTGCCAGAAGTATTCGGGCTGTTGCCTGTCGATTTATTCGCAATGCTTCCAGTAGTGGTTGTGCTGCTCGACGGGTTTGTTGAACCGCTCGTGTTCTGCGCTTTCTTCTCGTCTTTTACTTCTTCAACCGCTTCTTTCAAAGCATTGGCTGTCGATGTGAATGCTTCTTGGCCTGAAGAATGGGCTTGGTCCACAGATCCTTGGACCGTATCAAGCATTGCGATTGTCTCTTCGCCTTCGGAAGAAGCAGTGCCGTCGTCCATAGGAGACTGGCCGCCTTTCATGCCTTTAACCTTATCCACTACTTTTGAAGACTGTTCTTTGACTTGCTGTGTCAATCCGCCTGATTTTTCTTTTGCGGTTGATGTATAAGTCGATGTTTTCTCTTTTAGCGTTCCGGCATGTGTGTTCAGATCAGAACGCAATTCCTTGCCTGGTTTCGGAGCCAGCATCAATGCAGCTGCGGCACCGATGATTCCACCTACGATTGCGCCAAGCAGGAAGCCTGAAGATGAAGATTCTTCTTCATAATCGTAAAGGTCGTCATAGCGGTTGCCCATTCCATATGATTGCGGAACGAAAGCGCTTTGCTGAGAGCCGTATTCATTTTGGCCGGAATAATACGAATTTGTGTAATCAGGTTCATAGTTCGGTTTACGGTAATTATTGCTCTGGTAGTTGCCATTGTTATTGTTCTGAGTCATAAGTGATTCCTCCAATTTTTTGTTAGTCGATTAGAATCGATCGTTATGCGGCAATTGCTTCTGCCCTTCTACGGGTGCATATGAAGAAGCAGCGCGCGTTTCATAGATTTTGCGCTCTTTCCATTTGTCGCGGATGCCCAATGCAACATTGCCCCATTGAACAACTTGCGCAATCTTTTCCTCGTTATTTTCTACTTGCGACGACACGGTTGTCGTAATGCGGCGAACAGAGGCGTTCAAATCAGTAACTGCACTGCCGACTCCTCTTACAGCATCCACCACCGTATTCAATTTTTCTGATTTCACTTGGATATCCTCTGCCAATTCATTTGTCTTATGCAGAAGATTCGTTGTTTCCAACGTAACACCCTGTAATTGGTTTTCGAGTCCTGAAACAGTCCCGGAAACTTCCTTCAGTGTGTTTTTGAGGGAGTTTAATGTCATAGCGAGCGCTACGCATAAAATTAAAAATCCTACAGCTGCTACGATAGCCGCTATGTAAAGCAATATTCTCCAATCCATTCTGTTTCCTCCTTTTTAAATACTGGTATATCTCTTTTGTACCCTGAGCTATCGTGGTATAAACACAGGGTCTTTAGATTTATTCAACAATGTCCCGTTTTTTTCCTTCTTTCCTTATACAAAGACCTGCCGGAAAAAGTGCATGTGGCAAAAAAAAAGCAGTTCGACCCGAGGGTCAAACTGCTTTTTCCGAGTTGATCAAGTTCTCGAAGGCTTCTTGGAATTTCGTGACATCCCCTGCGCCCATGAATAAGAACACGGCGTTTCCATGTTCGAGAAGCGGTGCCACATTATCCGCCTGGAGAATGCGGCTGCCGGAAATCTTCTCTTCAAGGTCATGGATCGTCAAGACGCCCGCTTCTTCCCGGGCTGATCCGAAAATATCACAAAGATATACATAGTCCGCCTCACTCAGGCTGTCTGCAAACTCCTGCAGGAAAGTCTGTGTGCGCGTAAATGTATGCGGCTGGAAAATCGCGATGATTTCCCGGTCCGGGAACTTCTGGCGCGCCGACTGAAGCGTCGCCCGGATTTCCGTCGGGTGGTGGGCATAGTCATCGATCAGAATGCGTTCACCGAGCTCCGTTTGCGTAAAGCGGCGCTTCACTCCTTCAAAGTCGGCAAACTGCTGCTGGATGATTTCTGCCGGAATGTTCTCGTAATGGCACAGTGAAATCACGGCCAATGCATTCAGTATGGCATGGTCGCCGAACATCGGGATCGTGAACGTATGGAAAAATTCATTGCGGATCATGACATCGAACGTCGTTCCCGAAGTCGATTTGACGACATTGCGCGCCTGAAAATCGTTTTCCTGGCCGAAGCCGTAGTATACGACCGGCACAGGCGCCTGGATGCGCTGCAAATATTCGTCGTCTCCGCAAGCGATGATGCACTTCTTGACTTGCTTCGCCATTTCTTCAAAAGCGTTGAAGACATCGTCGATGCCTGCAAAATAATCCGGGTGATCGAAATCAATATTTGTCATGATGGCATAATCCGGATGGTACGCCAGGAAATGGCGGCGGTATTCACAAGCTTCAGCAACAAAGAAATGCGAATTCTCCTTGCCGTATCCGGTGCCGTCGCCGATCAGATATGATGTTGGTTTGAACCCGTCAAGCACATGGGCCATCAAGCCGGTTGTCGACGTCTTGCCATGGGCGCCGGTGATGGCGACAGAAACATACTGTTTCATTAAATCGCCTAAGAATTCATGGTAGCGGATGATGGTCGCACCTTGCTCCCGTGCCCGGATGAGCTCCGGATGGGCGTCGTTAAAAGCGTTTCCGGCAATGATGGTCATGTTCGGATGGATATTCTCAGGGTCGAAAGGCAGAATCGTGATGCCTCTGTCCCGAAGCCGCTCCTCCGTAAAGAAGTGCTGGGCAATATCGGATCCTTGGACTTGTGCGCCCATATCATGCATGATCTGCGCTAATGCACTCATACCCGATCCTTTGATTCCGGTAAAATGTAAAACTGTCATAAATGAACCTCCTGTGGAAGTTGAAAAAGCTTTCTGTTTTCCTGAAGGAATGTTTCCAGCTCGTCAACGCAACATAATCAATAGATTATATCATTATTTAATAGTTTGTCGATATACCCGATATTTCCTGTTATTGTGCGCCAGTTGGGCACTTTTTACTGAAAGACGGTTTCTAAATCTTCTTCTGTGATCAAAACAGTACGCGCTTTGCTGCCATTCTGTTCGGAAATAAACCCGTGCTGTTCAAGCAGATCCATAAGACGGGCTGCGCGATTATAGCCGATATGGAACTTCCGCTGCAAGAGCGAGGTCGATGCACTGCCTTGGGACATGATGAACCGGCAGGCCTCTTCGAACAGGTCGTCCTGGATATCTGAAGCATCGCTGCGCCGGATCAGTTCATCTTCTTTGAAAATGTATTCCGGTTCTCCTTGGGCGCGGACATGTTCGATGACGTCTTCAATCTCATCATCCGTAACGAACGTGCCTTGGATGCGGACCGGTGCGGACATTCCGTTTCCAAGATACAGCATATCCCCTCTTCCCAGCAGCCGCTCTGCTCCTTGTGAATCCAGGATTGTCCGGCTGTCCACTTGGGATGACACGGAAAAGGCAATACGGGTCGGGATATTCGATTTGATCAACCCGGTGATGACATCCACTGACGGGCGCTGAGTCGCAATTACCAGATGGATGCCACAGGCTCGCGCTTTTTGCGCAATACGGCATATCGCATCTTCTACGTCGGATGGCGACATCATCATCAAGTCGGCCAGCTCGTCGATGACGATCAAAATATATGGAAGGTGCTGGGCATGATCCCCTTTTTCTTTAACCATCTTATTGTAGCGGCTGATGTCCCGCACCCCTGTATGGGCAAACAATTGATAGCGGCGCTCCATTTCCTCGACCGCCCATTTCAAAGAGGCCGTTGCCGCTTTGACGTCCGTGATGACCGGGCTGATCAGATGAGGGATATGGTTATACGGCGCAAGCTCCACCATCTTCGGATCGATCAAAAGCATTTTCAAATCTCTTGGCGACGATTTGTACAATAAACTGACCAATAAAGAATTGATGCACACGCTTTTTCCAGAACCGGTCGCTCCGGCAATCAGGCCATGCGGCATCTTGCGCAGGTCCAGCGTCACCGGTCTGCCAGTCAGATCCAGGCCGAGTGCCGCTTCGAGCGGAGAATCCGACTCCTGGAAAACACGGCTTTCGATAACTTCCGAAATGCGGACTGCCCGCGACTTGCGGTTCGGGATTTCGATGCCGATCGAGCTTTTGCCTGGTATCGGCGCCTGGATCCGGATGTCTTTTGCGGCCAGCGCCAATTTCAGATCGTCCGCCAAGTTGCGGATTTTACTGACTTTGACCCCTTGTGCAACGGTAAGTTCGAATTGCGTCACGGCCGGCCCCTGGACAATGCCCAAAATGGAAGCCTGAATCTGGAAATGTGAAAGGGCTTCGATCAGCCGCTCCCCTTGCTCTTCCATCCATACTTCGTCAATCAGATCATTTTCTGGCGCACGCAAAAAACTGCTTTTCGGCTGTTCATAGACCGCAGGTGCTGCCGGCTCTTCACTTGTTGCTTCCTCTTGGATGGCGGCTGGGGCTGCCGAATTTCCGGACTCCGCAGGAATAGCCGCTTCTGTCACTCTTGCCGGTTCATGTATTTTTATTGGTTCAGGCTCAGTTTCCTCTTTTTGCTGCGGCGCATCAAAATCGGACATCATCTGTTTTTGCACTTCCATCTTCTTCGGCTGGGCTTCTGTGCGCTGAGCAGGTTTAGCAGCCGCTGGTTTGGAAAGCCGCTGCTTATCCGACTTCAGCATTAGCACATTGAATGGAACCGTCTTTTCTTTTTTCTCTGCCGGCTTCGCTTCTGCTGTCGTCTCCGGGCGTTTCGTTTCTTCAGCCACATCCGGTCCGGGAAGTGTGGATACCGGTTCTATGCTTGTTTCCGTAAGTTCCGTCGTGCGTTCTTCCGCTGTTTTCGGTTGCGCGCTTGGCAGCTCCTCTGTATCAGCATCCACTACCGGCACTTGTTCCGTTTCGATTTGTAAGACCGGCTGTTTTTGTTCAATTGCTTTCTCCGGCTTTTCCGCTTCAGCCGGTGCTTGATCCTGCGCAGGAAGGATTGCCTCTTCGATCTGATCAGTCTGTACCGTTTCTTCGGTGCTTAGCTGAATTGGGTCTGCAGTTTGCTGAATTGGCGCTGCCGCTTTCGGAAGGGCACCCTCCAATTCCAATGAGGAAGAAATCTTTTTGTTCGTCAAAGAAGCTTCTATTGCGGAAGCTCTTGATGACAAATAAGGTTGTTCATTTACATATGCTTTTTTCTCAAGCAGGTTCATGACTGGTTCCGGGCGTGTCTCGTTATAGCCGTGAATCGGCGAAGGGACACGCGTCGGCTCAAATGGCCGTGTCTTTTTCATGGCCGGTTCCGCTGTCCGGCTTTTCGGCAATTTAGGTGTTTCTGAAATGCGCGGCCGATATGGGCGCGGTGCGAGTGTTGACTGCGGTTTCCGCGGTGCCGGCGCATTGTATGTACGCGGTGCTCTTGGTTCTAGCGGCTTTGGTTCGCGCACAGGCGGCACGTCCCGCGGCACAAAGGCATTCGTTTTGGGCGGTTCATAGCCTCTTGCCTTGTTCAAGACAGGGCTTGACGGCCGCCGTCTCGGCGCCGGGGGTACCGGTGCCGATTCCGATTTCACGAATTTCTCTTTTTCATTGTCCGAAATCAACGGGAAACGGAACGGCGCCTTTTTCGGGCGTTCAAGTTCGGCAGGATGCGGCTCGCGGACCGGCTCCACTGCGTCTTCTTCCGTCCCTTCGGTAAACAGGCGGCTCCAGACTTTTTTAACCCAGCTCATCGGGCGTCACGCCCCTACTTCGAAAGCGGAACCGACTTCTGCATCTTCCGGCAGAACAAGGATCCCTTTTTCTTGAGGTGCGTCCGGCAAAGCCAGTTCCTTGGCAGAACAAATCATGCCGCTTGACGGCACGCCGCGAAGTTCCGCATCTTTGATCAACATTCCGGATGGCATGACCGCTCCGACTTTCGCCACCACCACTTTCTGCCCCTGCTCAACGTTAGGGGCACCGCAGACGATCTGCAGTTCTTCACTGCCGACGGAAACCCGGCAGACATTCAACTTGTCAGCATTCGGATGCTTTTCTTTTGATTCAACATATCCGACGACGAATTTCGGCGAGAGATCGACTTCCAGCGTAAAATCCACGCCGTTTTTCTCCAACGCATTTTGGAGCGCTGTGACCAGGGCTTCTGAAACTTCGACTTTGTCGCTTTCAGCCAATTCGATATAAGCCGAGGCATTGAACAGGTTGAACCCGGCAATTGTGCCTTCCGCGTCTTTGATCAACGTAATATCGCCGAATTGCTCGGTATGGATTTTTTCAGGTGTTTCCGTCTGCAATTGAACCAATAGGACATCGCCTATTCCGTGTTTATTGTAAAATGCATTCATTTTTTATCCTGCTCCTTGGTCGGTTGATTTTTTGCCATGATGAATATCGGCTCCAGTTCCCCATTTTCATAGATGAACGACAATGAGGTAATCGGCACTATGCCGTTGGTGAAAAAGTGCATTGCCATCTGGGCCAGGACATCATAGCCGGTTTCGTTGCGGATGTCGCCGATGATCAGCACATCCTGATGGGGTACAGAGACGGTCATGTCTCCGGTAATTTTCGATTTCATGTCTTTCAGGAAATTTTCATTTAATATGCGGGAAGCGTCGTACCCGTCGTTTTCGTTCAGGAAATAGAAAACATTTCCTGCCACTCGATCTTCTTTTACTGCAGTCTTCAGTTTCTTCACCTGGAATCTGGCGATTTCTTTGACCTGCTCGTCTGTCAGACTTAATGAATTTAACATATTTTCATCAATTAAGCGATAGGTAGTGCCGGCATCAAGAGCATAAAAGATGCGAGTTTCGGCGGTATGTTCGCTTGTCAGGAAGGCATGGCCTTCCTTGGATTCCTGCGGAAATGACGTTGACCGGATCACAGGATAGATGTGTTCTGACGATTTCAGGTGCCCTTTCGCTTCCAGCTCCATGGCATTGAACGTTTCGTTGATGGTATAGGCGATTTCATCGATTGCACCATCCCCTTTTGCCGTTACGCGGTTGAGTGCCTGGGGCAGAGCGATCGTCGTACTGTTTTTCAGCTCCGTGTGCCGGATGTTCAATTGGTCTTTTTCCCGGTCGTAATGCCAAACGAGTTTCGGATTCTGTATGCGTTCTTTCAGCTTGTTTACCAGTTCAGTCGATTTCATGACAGATTCCTCCTTTTCAAAAATAAACGGCTCGGCCAACGAATGGCGAACCGTCATGGATTTATTTGGGCAGATTCGACAGGAAATTCTCGATTTCCTGCTGTGTTTTGCGGTCCTTGCTGACAAACCGGCCGGCTTCTTTGCCGCCGTTATACACCAGAAAGCTTGGAATGCCGTAGATATTCTTTTCGATGCAAAGATCGATGAATTCATCCCGGTCCACTGAAACAAAGGTATATTCGTTGAATGATTCTTCAATCTCCGGCAGAACCGGTTCAATCACCCGGCAATCCGGGCACCAATCAGCGGTGAACATGAATACGACCCTTTCACTTTCCACGAGGTCATTGAATTGCTCAAGCGATGACAATGTTCTCATTCCTGCTCCTCCTCTTTCGGATTGATTGAACGGACAGTTTTCATCATCCATTCCATATTGCTGTCAATCTTCTTTTTTTCGGAAATCGTTGTTAGCTTGGCTCCACCTGCACTTGCGACCACTTCAAACAGATTTTCAGCCACTTGCCGGACTGTCACGAAACCGAAACGGCCATTCTGCTCGAACGTCTCGTCCACGACCCATTTCCGTTCAGTGTCCGCTTTCTGCAGATCATAAAATAACGTGCTGTCGCCTGCTTCGTTCGGATTTACAAACAGTACGAACGAATCGCTCCCTTTGGTGATGATGATATTGTATTCGTCAGAAGGCTCTTCTACCTTATAGCCGCCAGGCAAGTAAAAGTCCGTCTTCTCTGAAGTTTCGTTCGTATTTCTCGGTTCGGCTTCGAATGCTTTCGCTGCCTGGGCCACGCCGTTTGCAACCTGCTCTTCAGCAGAAGCTACACAGCCTGACAAGCCGACTGCAGCCGCTATCAATAAAACCAGTAATCCTTTACGAGGCACTTCCATTCCTCCCTAACTTTGCTTGTTCTTATTTTAAAGATGTTTGGAGGCACATGCAACTTCTTCGCTGCTGCGCATGTATTGGCCGAGCAGAAGTTTGACGACATGGCTGAACATCTCGTCCCGGTTTACTGCTCCGTTGGTCAAGATTCCGACTGCTCCTTTGTGCTGGCGGGTGCCGGTTTCTTCTGCGTATTCATCCATCACCGGGCCCAGCTCTCGGCCTTCACGGAGCTTTCCGGCAATGCTTTCCGGAAGGGGGATCTGTGCCCCAGCCGCAGTCCATAGTCTTCCTTCCGGCGTTGCAAGTGCGCCCCAATTGCACACATACATCACTCCGCCGATTTCATAAACTCCGCCTTCGAGTCCGATGGCAAAGTCTAAAGGCTGTTCAGCCAAGGCTTTGGCCCGGTTGATGGCACCCTTCCGTGTTTCCTCAAGCGAACGCGGCTGGTCGGCTACGCCAGATGCGGCTTTTTTGGAATGAAGTTCGAACGCGAGCCCGAATTCTTCTAGGGCAGACGATACCGCTTTTATTTTCGCTTGGTTTTTGGAGGCGATGGCCGCCTGAATTTTTTTCATAATACCCTTCCTTTCAAAAAAAAAAGCCCGGAGGCCTTTTCTTAGACATTTTGTTTGATTGTTTCGAGTGTTGTCTTGTCTGCCGTTTTTACAAGTTTCACCAATAACTCCTTCGCCGCTGCGTAGTCATCGGTGTGGATGATGGAAGCGGACGTATGGATGTAACGGCTGCAGATGCCGATGACCGAACTCGGCACTCCTTCATTAGCCGTGTGGACCCTTCCGGCATCGGTGCCTCCCTGAGACACGAAATATTGATACGGAATGCCATTGGATTCCGCAGTATCCAAAATGAACTCGCGCATGCCGCGGTGTGTGACCATGCTCTTGTCGAGAATGCGCAAAAGCGTGCCTTTGCCCAGCTGCCCGAATTCGTTCTTGTCGCCAGTTGCGTCATTTGCCGGACTTGCATCCAAAGCAAAGAACAGATTCGGCTGGATCAGATTGGCTGCCGTCTGGGCACCGCGCAATCCGACTTCTTCCATAACTGTGGCCCCTGAGAACAACTGGTTCGGCAATTTTTCGCCGTTCAATTCCTTCAGCAATTCAATTGCCAGGCCGCAGCCGTAGCGGTTGTCCCATGCTTTGGCCATGATTTTCTTTTCATTGGCCATGACAGTGAACGGGCTGTAAGGGACGATTTGCTGGCCCGGCTTGATGCCCATAGCCAACGCATCTTCTTTGTTGTCGGCGCCCACATCGATGAGCATGTTCTTGATTTCCATCGGCTTGCTCCGAAGTTCTTCATTCAAGAGATGCGGTGGGATCGAACCGATGACGCCAGGAATCACTTTTTCCCCGGCAATGACCTCGACGCGTGTCGCCAGCATCACCTGGTTCCACCAGCCGCCAAGCGGTTGGAAGCGCACCATGCCGCTATCGGTGATCTGGGAAACCATGAAGCCCACTTCGTCCATATGCCCGGCTACCATGATTCTCGGGCCGTCAGGATCGCCGTCCTTGACGCCGAAAACGCTGCCCAGATTGTCTTGGATCAGGCGGTCTGAATATTTCTCGAGCTCCTGGCGCATAAATTTGCGTACAGCGTGTTCATTTCCCGGCGCGCCCGGGAGCTCAGTCAAAGTTTTAAATAAATTTTGTGTTTCACTGTTCATATGTACAATTCCTCCTAAAATGGGGTATCTCCATCTAGTTTAGAGCTTTTATCTGACATTTTCCAGTCTTATATTTCGCATCGCGAAAGAATCGGCGCTTTTTTGAGTCCAAAGTTTCTAGCCACTGGCACTTTATGGTACACTTTATCCATTAAATATAGGAGGGATTTCATTGAAAAATCGTGATTTACTGATCGGATTCGCAACAGGCGCAGCGGCGGCTTTCATCGCCAAAGAAGTCTATGACCGCAAAGAGAAGCTTTACCCGGCTGATGACGTGCTGAAAAGCGTCAAAACCGCTTTTAAAGAAGAAGGGCCGATCGACGGCTCATGGATTTATATGAAAACCGAACCCTATAAGCAGCATGCTGTCGAGACCGAAGTTTATAAAGGCGGCATCACGCGCCACCGCGATGACGAGCTTGAACAATTCGAGTTTGTCGCAGACGCTTATACCGGCGCCATCCTTGAAGTTTCCAAAGCTTGATCCATCAATGAACTCAGCCGCTTCACCGAGAATAGAAATACCTTTCTTACTTATGCCTTAGAAAAGAGCCGACGCGAGTCGGCTCTTAAGTTTATAGAAAAAGGAATATTTGCTTCTCTTAAAGAATGAACATATATTTTGAATATGATATACCGGTTCCTCCACTTCAGGCGGCCGCTTTCCGCGGGCTCGCGCCGAACTAACTAAGAACCTGTGCTCCTGCGCAAGCTCGTCGCAAATACTTGCCCTCGCAAGCTTCGGTCAAGCATTGACTGGCGTCCGAGTGGATTTCGGCACTTCGCTATCCCGCAGGCAAAACCGGTGCTCCTGCATCGCTTCGCTGCTTCGTCGCAAACAAGTCGGTCGAACTGCCTTCGACCAACTTGCTCGCCGCCTTCCGTTGCGGACCCTGAAGCCAGCAGCTTGTTCCAAGCTGAATCAGTATCCTAACTTCACCTTTTAGATAAAAGTGACGCTCCCGACCGTGTTGGCCACGAGACTCCTGTGGGACCAGCTCGAGCTGAAGGCCCCGCAGGAACGCAGTGACGAGGAGACTGAAGCCGAGCCCACGGAAAGCGAAGTGGCCAGCCCGGTCGGGCTTATACATTTTTATTCATTTTAATTTGACTTTGTCTACAGTCTGAAGAGCCGACCCGAGTCGGCTCTTTTTCTTTGCGGCCTTCCTTTATTTGGAATGCAGCTTTATTATTTATTGAACCCGTAAGCGGTTATCCCTTTTGTTTTTTATAAGCGAGGGATTCGATGATTTCCTTGCCGTCCGGGCTCCATTTCACTAGCCGGTGGAACGCATCGTGGTAGAACGTGAAATAATAACCGTTCTCCAGCGCTTCTTTCACAAACTTTTCCTTGGCATAGATCGAATCCATCGGATAATCGTCGTATGCCAGCACCCAAAGCGGATTCTGGTGGGCATGCGTCGGCATGAGGTCCGCCATATGGATTATCGTCTCGCCGCCTCTTTGTAGCTTGATCACGGCATGGCCGTTCGAATGTCCGCCGGTATGGATCATCGTGATTGCGCCGAACAAGTTTTTCTCCCCTTCGAAGGTTTCCACCTGGTCCACGATTGCTTCCCAATTTTCTTTGAAATACGTGTTGCGGGAGCGGATATTCGGATTTTGCATTTCTTCCCACTCAATCCCAGAAACATGGATTTTCGCGTTCGGGAAAACCGGGACATATCCATTCCCCTCCGGTTTTGTCAGCCCGGCGGCGTGGTCGTTATGGAGATGCGTCATGATCACCGTATCGATATCTTCCGGCGTCAAATCCAGCTGTGCCAGCTCTTCCTCGATCCGGGATTCGGCGGAAACGCCGAGGTTGCGCTTTTGGCGGTCGTTCAGCTTCCCCTTGCCGATGCCGCTGTCAATCAGGATATTATGCCCTTCAAACCGGACGAGGATCGGATGCGTCGGCAGCTCGATCTGATTCATTTCATTCGCCGGGTATCGCTTGGACCAGACGACCCGCGGAACGACGCCGAACATTGCTCCGCCGTCCAGCCAGGTCGTCCCTCCATCAAGCCAAGCTAATTGCATATCGTGAAATTGAAATTTCTCCATCCAAAATCCCCCTTGTGCTTATTTTGTTTGGTACTGGGCCTCAAGCCGGTAGATCGGCTGCCCTTTCTTTGAAAACTTCTCTTCGTACTCGGTCATGATGTTCCATTCCGGTTCGTTTGCATGCAGATCGAGCGAGACGTCCTTCAAGAGCATGCCGTATTCCGAAATACTCGTCAGCGAGTATTCGAACAAGCCGCGGTTATCTGTCTTGAAATGGATCTCTCCGCCTTCCGGCAGCACGGCTTCATAAAGCTTCAAAAATGTTTCGTGGGTCAAACGGCGTTTGGCGTGGCGCGTTTTCGGCCAAGGATCTGAAAAGTTCAAATAAAGCCGGTCCACTTCTCCTTTTTCGAAGAAGCTTTCGAGTTCTTTCGCATTTACGCGAAGAAGGCGCAAATTCGGGATGCCGCCCTTTTCTTCCAGCACTGTTTCCAGTGCGGTGACGATGACACTGTCAAACAGTTCGATGCCGATGTAGTTGATGTCCGGGTTCTGCTTCGCCATTCCCGTGATAAAACGGCCTTTGCCGGTTCCTGCTTCAATATGGAGCGGATTTGCATTGCCGAAAACTTCGTGCCATTTGCCTTTTTGGTTTTCCGGATCCGGAATAACGATTTCCGGATGGGCGTCGATCAAATCCGCAGCCCATGGTTTATAACGTGATCTCATTGTTCATCCTCTTTCTTTCCTTTATTTGCAGCTTTCCAATAATCTTGGCTGACGGCATATTCGACTTCCTGTCCGGCTGACGTCCTGCCGGCTGTGTCGCCGTCGACATGCCTGTATACTTCCCTATCCGCCGTCAGGAGGAAACTTTTCCCGCTCATCTGTACGACTTCTTTGAATTTTGTATGGCTTCCGCTAAAAACCGTACCAAAGACCAGCAACAGTTTCAAGCGCGATATGCCGTGGACGACCGTCAATTCCAAAAGGCCGTCATCGGTCCTCGATTTCGGGGAGATTTTCATGCCGCCGCCGAAATACGGCTGGTTGCTGACTGTGGCGAACCAGACGTCCCGATAAACCGTTTCTGTTCCGCCATGCCTGACCGTCAGCCCGAACTTGCCGAATCCCACGAGCGTCCGGACGACATAGACCAGATAGACGAGCTTTCCGGCGCCGATCCGGTTCAGCATCTTCTTGGCTGCAGAACGGTTTACGAGTACGGAAATCTCCGCGTCGAAACCGATGCCTGAGCTGCTGACAAAACGGAAAGGCACCGGGCTCTTGATTTCGCCCAGGTCTTCTTTCGAAAAAACCGGGTTTTCGATAAAATGTTCGATGGCCCTTCCGTCGCGGAATGAATAAAACCCCCGGCCGAAATCATTGCCTGACCCTGCCGGCACTGATCCAACCACGATATTGGCAGCACCCGCCGCGCCGGCAATGATTTCCCGCAGCGTGCCGTCGCCGCCGACACCGATGATCAAGCATGGTTCCTCTATTGAATGAAGGTTCCCGACCATATCGGTTGCATGGCCCGGGTATTCTGTAAGCAGGGCTTCATACGGGAAAGCCAGCCCCTTTTTGAATTGGTTCCATTTTGCCAGCGATTTTCCGTTGCCGGCTGCCGGATTTATGATGAATATCGTTTTCATAAGAACCTTCTTCAGCCTTCTCTCAGTTGGTATGTAGACACCGGAATGTATTTGCGCTCACCGATCGGATCGATTCGGAACAGCGAGAACTCTGTCACTTGGAAAGAGATGGGCTCAAGTTCCATACGGACGTCAATCGGCGGCCCCCCTGCCCATTTGCCGGCAAGAGTCACATGGGGGACAAATCGTTTCTGGTCCGGATTCATGTCGAACTGCAGCATCTTTTCCCGGATGTCCGATTGCAGCTCCGCTAACTCACGGCTATCGGCGACTGACGCATAAACGATCCGGGGCGTGGCAGGGTTGCCGAAAGTTTCCACGCCGTCCAGTGTGAGATTGAACGGGGCATGGAGGATCTCCTCCAAGGCTTTTGCCGCATCCTCGATTTCGCCGTGCGGATCATCTCCGATAAACAGCAGCGTGATGTGCATGTCTTCGGGTTTCGTGTATTTTTTATGGCTGCGCATTTTCCATTGCTTCCGCTCTTCCGCTAACTTGTGGGCAACCGGTTCCGGAATCGCGATGCCGATAAAATAATGAGCCTGCATTTTCATCACCTTCTTTCAGTTTACCATTTGCCGCGCTACAAAAAAACAGGAATCGGAACGCCTGAATCCCAGCATATTGCTTATAGGGCTTCTCCGTCTTAAGAATCAACAGCTCCTCCGGCATGGAAAAAGCCGCCGAGTTTCCTCGACAGCTTTTGTGCTTCGCTTGGAACGGAGTTCTTACATCTTCACCGTCAGCTTCAAGTTCGCTTCAAACGCCTGCTGAAGTTTTCTTGTCGCTTCTCCTGGTGAACCGCTTCCTATTTCCTGTCCATCGATCCGGACAATCGGCATGATTTCGGCTGTTGTGGACGACATGAAAAATTCGTCCATTTCAAGCGCCTGTTCTTTCGTAAAGGCAGTTTCCTGAACTTCGATGCCCAGATTGCGGCACAGGTCCAGGATGACGCTGCGGGTGATGCCGTTCAAAATCAAATTAGTCGCCGGATGGGTATAAAGGATGCCATTTTTTATTCCATACATATTGGATGAAGATCCTTCCGTGACGACTTCCCCGCGGTGCAGGATGGCTTCATAGCTTCCCGCTTCATGCGCTTCCTGTTTCGCCATGACATTCCCGAGCAAATTCAGGCTCTTGATGTCGCAGCGCAGCCAGCGCATATCTTCGATGAATGTCCCATGCACACCTGCTTCCATCATTTCTTTCGGGCGTTCCACCGTTTTGGTGTAGGCCACCATGACTGGCGATGTCTCCTGCGGGAAATGGTGCTGACGCATCGCATCTCCACGGGTGATCTGGACATACACTTGCCCGTTATTGATTTCATTTTGCTCAACCAGATCGTAGAGCAATTTATGCAAGACGTCTTTTGTATATGGAATGACGATCTTGATTTTTTCCGCGCTCGCGTAAAAACGGTCGATATGCTCTTTTGCGGTAAAAAGGTTCCCCTCGTAGATCCGGATCACTTCGTAGATGCCGTCTCCGAACTGATAGCCCCGGTCTTCTTTCGAAATCGCCAATTCCTCTTCCTGAATCAATGTATCATTGTGCAAAATCCAAGCCATACTGCATCCCTCTTCCTTTATTGTTTGCAAGCCAGTCCATAAATCGCTTCAGCGTAAATGGCTACAGCCTTGACCAAATTATCGATATCCACAAATTCATCTTTCTGATGGGCTACGTCTTTCTCTCCTGGGAACAGCATGCCGAACGCCACGCCTTTATCGAGGACGCGGGCATAGGTGCCGCCCCCGATTGCCAAAAGCTCCGCTTTTTCCCCAGTCTGTTTTTCATAGGCAGACTGCAGAGCCTTGATGAACGGATCTTCCGCATCAACATGGTGCGGCGGAGAATTCGACTGGACGGAAAGTTCGAAACCGGCCGTTTCAGCACCCGCCAACTTCTCATCGAACGGAAAGCTGATCGAATAGCGCATGCTTGCTTCAATCCGCGCTTCCCCTCCGCGCTCAAAACGGATCACGCCCGGGTTGAACGTCGTGTCGCCGGATACATCGTCCGAAAAGGCAAGACCCAGCTTATGGCCTCTGGAATCACCGAAGAAATGATCTGCCAGAAAAGCGGTGAACGTTCTGCCGCTGCCGTTTAAGCGGTCTTTCAGGAACAGTGCCAAGAGGATCCCGGCATTGACGCCTTCATCCGGTTCCATGGCATGTGCCGATTTGCCGTTCAACGTCAGCTTCGTTCCGTTCCCGATGATTTCAACAATGCCGCTCGCATCGTGCTTGCTGCAGAACGCCTCGAATTCATCCAGCCATCCGGTCACATCGCCATCGACAATCGCTTCGGCAAGGTCGGGAACCATATTGGTCCGCTGGCCCGCCGCGAATGTCTGCAGCGCGGTTTCGCCTTCTGACGCTTCAGCCGCAAATTTGATGACCGCAATGCCTTTTTCAGCATTGATGATTGGAAAATCAGCATCCGGCGCAAACGCGATGCCCGGCATTTCTTCTGTTTCAAAATAGCGCGACACACAGCGGAAGCCGCTTTCCTCATCGGTACCGATAATCAGGCGGACGCGTTTCGTAAATTCAACGCCGGCATCTTTGACGATATTCAGCGCCGCCCATGCAGCGATGGTCGGTCCTTTGTCATCGATCGCCCCGCGGCCATATAGCTTGCCGGCTTCGATTTCACCGCCGAACGGATCTTTCGTCCACCCTGCCCCTGCCGGCACAACGTCGACATGGCCCAGGATTCCGAGCAGCTCCTGCCCGGCCCCGACTTCGATATGGCCTGCTACATCCGCTACGTTCTTGGTGGCGTAGCCCCGTTCATCCCCTTTTTCCAAAAACCAATCCAGCGCTCTTTTGACATCTTTCCCAAAAGGCGCGCCCGGAGCCGGTTCTTCGCTCAGCACACTGGGAATTGCAATCAATTCCTGCAACTCGGCGAGGATGCTGTCTCTTCTTTTTTCCGCTTCCAATTGCCAATCCATGGTTCACGCCCCTTTTTTGTTAAAGCTATTGTACACCTTTTCAAACTTTTTTAAAGAACTTCGCGGTTTTTTTATTAAAATGGCAGCTAAAAAGATTGTTAAGATTCGATTTACAAAGGGAAAATGATAGATATCCCCAGCATTTTTCGTTATAATCAAGTTGTCAGAAAAATCAACTGACAGATTTTTTAAGAAAAGGGGATGTCATTGGCATTTATTACCAGAAAACTGAGTGAACCTCAGCGCATCGTCCGCTAGTCTTTGCCTATTGGAAAAAAGATGAAGGAGTGGTTCTTTAATTGAAACCAACAACTGACCGCATGCTAATTCGTATTAAAGATATGTATAAGTACATCCGTGATAACGGAACTGTAACTACGCAAGATCTTGTCGATGAATTCGGCATCACTCCTCGCACCATTCAAAGAGATTTGAATGTGTTAGCCTTTAACGACTTGGTAGAAAGCCCAACTCGCGGCAAATGGACTACGACGCAAAAAAAGGTGAAACTGACATCCTAGAAACCTCTTAAAAAACAAAGAAAATGACCGCAGCTTATGCGGTCATTTTCTTGTTTTCAAAAGCTCGATTTCTTCCTCTGTCAGATGGCGGTATTCGCCGAGGCCCAGTTCCGGGTCAAGCTCGAGCGGCCCCATCGACAAGCGCTTCAGGTAGACAACTTCTTTGCCGACGCTCTGGAACATGCGCTTGACCTGATGAAATTTTCCTTCTGTGATGGTCAATTCGATTTCGGACTCCGGTCCGCTTTTGAGGATTTGGAGCTTTGCAGGCTTTGTGACATAGCCATCGTCGAGCATCACCCCTCGCTCAAATGCTTCTCCGTCCTCCTCCGTCACCAAACCTTCGATTTTCGCAAAATAGCGTTTATCGACATGTTTCTTCGGTGACAGCAATTCATGCGCCAGCACCCCGTCATTCGTCAGCAGCAGGAACCCTTCGGTATCCTTATCAAGCCGGCCGACCGGAAACGGTTCGAAATGCCGCTCTTCTTCTGCCAAGAGCTCGACGACAGTCGGATCGTATTTGTCCTCCGTCGCAGATATGACGCCCGGGGGCTTGTTCATCAACAAGTAGATGAATTCGGCATATTCGACGCGTTCACCGGCAACCGTCACTTCATCGGCCAATTCGTTGACATGCACTTTCGGATCGCGCACCGTCTCCCCGTTCACTTCCACTGCTTTAGACTTCAATAAAATCTTCACTTCTTTGCGTGAGCCATAGCCCATATTCGATAAAAACTTGTCAATGCGCATGTTGGCCTCCTAGAACCCGAATTTTTTCGTGTATTTGGTCAACCGTTCGCCGAGCAGTTTTTGTGCAATGCCGGTTCTGAGTCCCAGATAGCCGTACACCGCTCCGCCGACAGCGCCGATGATCAGGATTCGCGCGATCGAATGGAATTTCGAATCCATGCCGAGGAACAGATCCAAGCCTGATGCCGTCAGCCAGACAGCCGCTGCCATCACGGCACTCATCAGCACAATCAGGAACAGGCGGCGCAGCACCATGTTGGACTGGTAATTCATCGTCACTTTGATGACGGCCAAGTTCATGCCGATGGCCGCTACATAGCCGATGACCGTCGCCGCAATCGCTCCGTCCGTTTCGAACAGGCGGATCAGCGGAATGTTCAGCGCCAGTTTCAGCAGCAAGCCCACCAACAGATTCAGGATGATCCATTTCTGTTTGTTGATGCCCTGGAGAATCGAAGCCGTTACCGGGAACATTGCGAACAAGATGGCCACTGGCAGGTAATGCGCCAGGATCTCGGAGCCGATGTCGCTGATCTCATAGAAGATGTGGTAAAGCTCATCAGACAGCATCGTCATGCCGACAACCGCCGGGAGCGTCAGGAACAACAGGATCTGGAACGTCTGGTCCAGCGTCCGGTTGACTTGCTGGAATTCATTTTTCGTATAGTACCGTGTGATCAGCGGAATCAGCGCCATCGAGAAACCAGTCGCAAGCATGACTGGAATCATCACCAGTTTATGGGCAGTGAAGTTCAGGACGCTCAAGTAGATTCCAGATGCTGCTGCATTTTCCGAATCGCCCATCGCCCGGTTGAATGTCAGCATGTCGACAAACTGGAAGAGCGGATTCGCGATGCCGAGGAAGACGACCGGAATGGCGTAGAGGATGATTTCCTTGTACATATCGCTGAGCTTCACATCGTATGATTCGACGGAACTTGCACGAAGCTCGTTGTACTCCCCTTTTTTCTTCTTCCAATAATAGAACAGCACGAGCACGCCGCCGAGCGAGCCGACAAATGCGGACAGGACCGCCACTTCGACTGCGGTCTTCTCGGAGCCGCCAAATATATTGAGGACGGCATACGCTCCGGCCAGCAGGAAGACGATGCGGACGATCTGTTCGATCAGCTGTGATACCGCAGTCGGCATCATGAAGTTATAGCCCTGGAAGAATCCGCGGAACAAGCTCATGAACGGCACGACGATCAAGGCGAATGAAACCCATTGGATCACTTCTTTGACGTCCTGCACGGAGTGGATTTTTTCATTTTCATCAATCGTCAGTTCCGCAAGCGGCCCAGCGAAGAAATACAGCAAGAGGAATGAGACGAAGCCGGTGACCATCATCGTCATCAAACCGGACTTCAAGAGACGGCGGCCGGTCTCATAATCGCCTAGCGAATTATACTTCGCTACAAATTTGGAGAAAGCGATCGGCGCGCCGGAAATGGCGAGCGACAGCATCAAGTTATAGGGTATGTACGCGTATTGGTAAAGGCCGATATTCTCTTCCCCCACCATATCGTAAAACGGGATGACATAGATGATCCCAAGGACTTTCGATAAGAATAAACCAAGCGTTAAAATGGCGGTTCCTTTGATGAGTGTTGACATTTTGCACTTCCTGACATGAAATGATAAAAAAACAATCTACACGATAGTTTACACCTATAAACCGAATTACTCAACGAGTTTTGCCGCATCGTGTATACTGAAAGAAAAACGAAAGCGAGTTCTTATTATTATGTATGACGTAATCATTATCGGCGGCGGCCCCTCAGGCTTGATGGCTTCCATCGCTGCGGCTTCACAAGGCGAAAAGGTTTTATTGATCGAAAAAGGCAAGAAACTTGGAAAAAAACTGATCATCTCCGGAGGCGGGCGCTGCAACGTAACCAACCGGCTGCCGCTTGAGGAAATCGTGAAACACATTCCGGGCAACGGGCGCTTCCTTTACAGCCCGTTTTCCGTATTCAATAACGAAGACATCATCGCCTTTTTCGAAGGGCTTGGCGTGGCGCTGAAAGAAGAAGACCACGGGCGCATGTTCCCGGTTTCGAACCGGGCGCAGGACGTGGCCGATGCCATGTTCCGCGAAATGGACCGGCTGGGCGTCAAAGTGCTGCTTGATTCCCCGGTCAAGAAATTATTGATGACTGACGAGAAAGTGACCGGCGTGCGCCTCCACTCAGGAGACGAATACACGGCGAAAGCAGTCGTTGTCGCGGTCGGCGGAAAAGCGGTGCCGCAAACCGGTTCGACGGGCGACGGCTATCCATGGGCAGAACGTGCAGGCCACACCGTCACCGACCTTTATCCGACGGAAGTTCCGCTGTTGTCGAAAGAGGCTTTCATCACCAGCCGCGAATTGCAGGGGCTCGCATTGCGCGACGCAGCGGTCTCCGTACTGAATAAAAAAGGGAAACTGCTCGTCACCCACCAGATGGACATGCTGTTCACCCATTTCGGGCTGAGCGGTCCGGCTGTGCTGCGCTGCAGCCAGTACGTCGTCAAGGAAATGAAGAAAAATGGCGGCGTGCCGGTCGAAATGCGCATCAACACGCTGCCCGGCGAAAATGCCGAATCAGCGTTCCAAATGCTCCTTAAGATGATGAAGGACGAACCGAAAAAAGCCGTCAAGAATGTGTGGAAAAGCATCACCCAGGAACGTTGGCTGCTGTTCTTGCTGGAGCGCTCCGGCATCGATCCGCAGGCGGTCGGCGCAGAACTGGCGAGCGAACGGGTGCGTGTGCTGGCCCAGCAACTCACGGCGTTCTCGATGTTCGTCAATGGCACGCAGCCGATCGAGAAAGCGTTTGTCACGGGCGGCGGCGTTTCCATCAAGGAAATCGAACCGAAAACGATGGCATCGCGGAAAATGCCCGGCCTTTATTTCTGCGGTGAAATCCTCGATATCCACGGCTATACCGGCGGTTACAACATCACTTCCGCTCTGGTTACCGGCAATGTCGCCGGCCAAAGCGCCGCCGCCTTTGCACGGGAAATATTAGTATGAGTTCCAGCGTCCGCTTTTTAGCGGGCGTTTTTTATTAGGACGGAAATTTTTGGAAGAGGATGCACGGTTGCGGATATTTCGTCGGTTTTTTTCGTTTATCTGTGATTTTTTTTATTTTATTTGCGATTTTGGAAATATATCTGCGATTCTGGCGGTTTATCTGCGATTTTAGAGTTTTATCTACGATTCTGGAGTTTTATCTACGATTCTGCCGATATATCTGCGATTCTCGGAATATATCTCCGTTCCGCACCTTTCATCTGGTGTTCCCCTTCAAATAGTTAATTTACTTGCAGCAAATGCGCCTTTACTTGCAGCAAATCCATTTTTACTTGCAGCAAACAAAAAAAGCCTGTCCGTCGCCGGACAGGCTTTCATCTTTTACCCAATTACCACATTGACCAATTTCCCTGGAATCGCGATCACTTTGCGGACTTGTTTGCCTTCTGCCGCTTTCACGATTGCTTCGTCAGCAAGCGCTGCCGCTTCCAATTGCTCTTTTGTAGAATCTTTTGCCACAACGATTTTCGTGCGGACTTTTCCGTTCACTTGGACGACCACTTCGACTTCGTCTTCGACCATTTTCGACTCATCGAATTCCGGCCATGCTTCGTACGTGATTGTTTCCGTATGCCCGAGTTTTTCCCATAGCTCTTCTGCCAAATGCGGTGCAACCGGCGACAAGAGTTTGACGAAACCTTCCGCATATTCTTTCGGAATAGCATCCGCTTTATAGCCTTCATTGATGAAGACCATCATTTGCGAAATCGCTGTGTTGAAACGGAGGCCTTCGTAATCCTCGGTCACTTTTTTGACGGTCTGGTGGAAGACTTTCTCCATTTTGCCGTCATTCGCTTCGGTGATTTTCGCGCTCAAGCTGCCGTCTTCGATGAACAGGCGCCATACGCGGTCAAGGAAGCGGCGTGCGCCGTCAAGGCCGTTTGTCGACCAGGCGATCGATGCTTCAAGCGGCCCCATGAACATTTCATACAAGCGCAATGTATCCGCGCCGTGGCTTTCGATGATCTGGTCCGGGTTGACGACGTTGCCTTTGGACTTCGACATTTTCTCGTTGCCTTCACCCAGGATCATCCCTTGGTTGAACAATTTCTGGAACGGCTCTTTTGTGGAGACCACGCCGATGTCGTAAAGCACTTTGTGCCAGAAGCGCGCATACAATAAATGAAGTACCGCATGCTCTGCTCCGCCGATATAGACATCAACCGGAAGCCAGTGCTTCAACAATTCCGGATCCGCCAACGCTTCTTCGTTGTTCGGATCGATATAGCGAAGGTAATACCAGCAGCTGCCTGCCCATTGCGGCATCGTGTTGGTTTCGCGGCGCCCTTTCATGCCGGTTTCCGGATGGACCACGTTGACCCATTCCGTAATATTAGCAAGCGGCGATTCGCCCGTGCCGCTCGGCTTGATGTCGGTCGTCACCGGCAGCATCAACGGCAAGTCTTTTTCGTCGACCGGCGTCATCGTACCGTCTTCCCAGTGGATGATCGGAATCGGCTCACCCCAATAGCGCTGGCGGCTGAACAGCCAATCGCGCAACCGGTACGTGATTTTCTTCTCGCCCACACCGTGCTCTTCAAGCCACGAAATCGCGCGTGCGATCGCTTCTTTTTTGTTTAAGCCGTTCAAGAAGTCAGAGTTGATCAACTCGCCGTCGCCTGCATAAGCTTCCGTTGAAATGTCGCCTCCTGAAACCACTTCGACGATTGGCAGATCAAATTGCTTCGCGAATTCGTAGTCGCGTTCGTCATGCGCCGGAACCGCCATGATGGCGCCCGTTCCGTATGTCGCCAACACGTAATCCGCAATCCAGATCGGCATTTTCTCGCCGCTGACCGGATTCACGGCATAAGCGCCCGTGAATACGCCCGTCTTCGATTTCGCCAAATCCGTACGCTCCAAGTCGCTCTTCGTTTTCACGTCGTCGATGTATTTCTCGACGGCTTCTTTCTGTTCGGTAGTCGTGATCGACGCCACCAGTTTATGTTCAGGCGCCAAGACCGCGTAAGTCGCCCCGAAAATCGTATCCGGGCGCGTCGTGAATGCGCGGAAGGAATGCTCCGTGCCGTCGACTTTGAACTCCAGCTCCGCCCCTTCGGATTTGCCGATCCAGTTGCGCTGCATGTCTTTCAAGCTTTCCGGCCAATCCAAGTCGTTCAGGTCTTCCAGCAAACGGTCTGCGTATTCCGTGATGCGAAGCACCCATTGGCGCATCGGGCGGCGCTCCACCGGATGGCCTCCGCGTTCAGAAACGCCATCGACCACTTCTTCGTTCGCAAGGACCGTTCCAAGCGCCGGGCACCAGTTGACTGCCACTTCGTCGACATATGCCAAGCCTTTATTGTAAAGCTGGATGAAGATCCATTGCGTCCATTTATAGTATTTCGGATCCGTCGTGTTCACTTCACGGTCCCAATCGTACGAGAAGCCAAGTTCCTGGATTTGGCGCTTGAATGTCGCGATATTCTTCTCGGTGAATTCGGCCGGGTCGTTGCCCGTATCCAATGCGTACTGTTCAGCAGGAAGGCCGAATGCGTCCCAGCCCATCGGGTGAAGCACGTTGAAGCCCTGCATGCGCTTGACGCGGCTCAAGATGTCCGTCGCCGTATAGCCTTCAGGATGCCCGACATGAAGCCCGGCGCCTGATGGATATGGGAACATATCCAGCGCATAGAATTTCGGCTTTGAAAAATCCGTCTCCAATTTGAATGTTTTATTGTTATCCCAATGCTTCTGCCATTTTTTCTCGATTTCCTTGTGCTTGAATGTCATGTCCTGTTCCTCCTTGGTTTAAAACGGATGCGGCCGGAGCCCATCCAATAACAACTTCAGTACTGGGGAAAAATAAAAACTCCCGTCCCTCATAAAAATAAGGGACGGGAGTTTTCCCGCGGTACCACCCAAATTAGCGGTCGCCCGCTCAACTTGATTCCTTAACGCGGAAAACGGTGCACCTTACTTGGGTTCGGATGCACAGACTCCGAGGCGAGTTCGACTGGTTTACACACCGGCTTGCACCTGCCGCCGGCTCTCTTGGGAATAAACGCAATCTACTGATCCTCTTCACTGTCATTAGCTATTGTCCTTTATTTTAACGGACCCGCCGTTTTTTGGCAATAGATTACGAGACTTTCACATTGTCGGTGTTCAGCGGCGCATCCGTCGAATCGATGATGTCCTGCACCGAGTAGCCGTCGAACACTTCCGACAGCACGAGGCCGTTCTCCGTCACTTCGATGACGGCGCGCTCCGTGATGATCTTGTTGACGACGCCTTTGCCAGTCAACGGCAAGTCGCATTGCTTCTTAATTTTCGCAGAGCCGTCTTTTGCCACATGGTCCATGATGACGATGACTTTCTTCGCGCCGTGGACCAGGTCCATCGCGCCGCCCATGCCTTTGATCATTTTCCCTGGAATCATCCAGTTCGCCAAATCGCCGTTCTCAGCCACTTCCATGCCGCCGAGGATAGCCACATCGATGTGCCCGCCGCGGATCATCGCGAACGATTCTGCACTCGTGAAGAATGCCGCTCCGGGAATGGTCGTAACTGTCTCTTTTCCGGCATTGATCAGGTCCGGATCGACCTGGTCTTCCGTCGGGTACGGCCCAATGCCGAGCAGTCCGTTTTCAGATTGCAGCACAACGCTTTTATTGTCAGAAATGAAGTTCGCCACCAAAGTCGGCATGCCGATGCCCAGGTTGACGTAGTCGCCGTCTTTGATTTCTTGCTCCGCACGGCGGGCAATCCGTTCTCTCACTTGGTTCTTATCCATTCTATTCCCCGTCCTTCCTTATACAGATCGAGTGGTCAATCGTTCGATGCGTTTTTCCTGTTTCGCTTGCAGCAGCCCTTGCACGTAAATGCTCGGCGTCTGTACATGGTTCGGGTCGATATCGCCTGTTTCGACGATTTCCTCGACTTCCGCGATCGTCACTTTGCCTGCTGCCGCTGCTAGCGGATTGAAGTTCTGGGCCGTCTTGTTGTAGACCAGGTTCCCCATCTTGTCGGCTTTATGCGCACGCACCAATGCGAAATCGGCTTTCAAGGCATGCTCCAGCACATATTCCTTGCCGTCGAATTCACGGATTTCCTTGCCTTCGGCAACCGTCGTACCGACGCCGGCCGGTGTGAAGAATGCCGGAATTCCAGCGCCGCCTGCACGCATTTTTTCAGCAAGCGTGCCTTGCGGCGTCAATTCCACTTCGATTTCGCCGGACAGCACTTGGCGTTCGAATTCTTTGTTCTCGCCGACATATGATCCAATCATTTTCTTGATTTGTTTGTTTTTCAATAGGAGCCCGAGGCCCCATTCATCGACGCCGCAGTTGTTGGAAATCACGGTAAGGTCTTTGACCCCTTTGTCCACCAATGCCAAAATCAATTGCTCAGGGATTCCTACCAAACCGAATCCGCCGACCATGATAGTTGACCCGTCTTCAATCTGGGCGACTGCTTCTTTTGCAGATCCATAAATCGGTTTCATTTCTAATGGCCTCCATTTCATCTATGTACAGAATTGTTGAAAATAAAGCGCTTCCTTTTTAATTTAAACAAACTCCTCCCTAAAACGCAATATTAAGAAAAAAGGCAGGCCTACCGGTTCTTCAAAAAGAAAAGCCGGAAGACGGGTTTTCCGTCTTCCGGCTCCGAGTTAGAGAATCGGAGTTTCCTGCATCGCCTGCGCCTGTTCCCTCTTCAACGGGCGGTCATACAGGAGCGACGTGATTATAGCAATTGACACCAAACCGGTGATCAACGCGAACAAAGCCGGCATGCCGTACAGATCGACCATGACGCCGCCGAGCAGCGGGCCGACCATGCGCCCGCCTGTTGCGACGCTGTTGACGATGCCCTGGTAGAAGCCCTCCCGCCCTTTTGGCGCCAATTGGTTGGCAAGCGCCGGAACTGCCGGCCATACGAACATTTCACCGATCGTCAAGATGGCCATCGCGGCGATGAACATGCTGAAATCCTGTGCAAATGCCACGACAATATACGACACGATCATAATCAGGATGCCGATGATCAGCTGCTGCTTGATGTTGTCTTCAATCTTTTTCATGATCGGTCGGATGAATGGCTGCCCGGCGACAATCAGAATGCCGTTCAGCGTCCACAGGAAACTGTATTGCGGCAAGGTGATGCCGATTTCCTGCGTATAGGCGGAAATGGTCGATTGCCACTGCACGTAGCCGACCCAGCACAGGAAATAGCCGGCTGAAACGATCAGCAAAGCGTAAAGCGGCGCGCGCTTGCGGATCTTTTTCTTTTCATTGAAGACGGATGTGTGCGCCGTCGGCGAGATGCTCATCGACTTGAACCCGAACAGCGCAATGAAGAAGAACAGAATATACATCGCCAGATTGGCGGTAAAAATATAATCGAAACTATAGGCGGCAAGCACCCCGGCCATGGCAGGCCCAAGGGCGACACCGACATTTTGGGCAAGGTAGATCGCATTGAACGCTTTGCGCCCGCCTTCCGGCCAGACCGTTCCGACCATGGCATACATGCTCGGGAAGACGATGCCTCCGCTGAACCCGATGATGGTGTAGAAGACGACAAATGGCAAAAAGCTATGCCAGATTGTCAGCCCAGTTAGCGCGAATAGCGTAAAAACGATTCCAGCCATGATCGAGCGGTAGCCGCCGAATTTATCGAACAGCGCTCCGCCCAGCAAGTTGCCGATGACCGCCGCTCCGGCGTTCGCCATCAGGACCAGTCCGGCGAGCGACAGCGATTTCCCGAGGTGGTCGTGCATATATATAGTAGTCAATGGCCATAAAAAGGAATTTCCCGTCACGTTGACGAGCATTCCAATGATCAAAAGCCAGACGCTTTTCGGCATGGTGTTCTCTCCTCTTATCTCAATTCCAAAAGCAATTGTATTCCTTTTCCAGCATGGCGACAAGCTAAATTTTCCGCCTTGCTAGAAATCGGCATTCCCGCCGTTGTAGCGCCTTTTGGCCCCATGCTACAATACGGGTTGAGGAGTTGTTTTGAATGGATATGAATTTGCCTTTTTCTTCGGATGGCAAGCGCTATTATACATGGAACCGCCACTTGCGCGACCATTTCGGCTTCAAGGTGATGAAGATTGCGCTCGATGCCGGTTTTGACTGCCCGAACCGCGACGGCACGGTCGCTTTTGGCGGCTGTACGTTCTGCAGCGCAGCCGGTTCCGGCGACTTTGCCGGAGACCGCGCCGAACCGATCGACGTCCAATTCGAAGAGATCAAGACGAAAATGCACCGCAAGTGGAAAGACGGCAAATACATGGCCTATTTCCAGGCCTATACGAATACCCACGCACCGCTCCCTGTTCTCAAGGAGAAGTTCGAAGCGGCACTGGCACAGGAAAATGTCATCGGCCTCAGCATCGCGACGCGGTCCGACTGCCTGCCGGACGACGTCGTCGATTATTTGGCAGAATTGAACGAGCGGACGTATCTGTGGGTCGAACTTGGCCTGCAGACCGTGCACGAAAAGACCGCACGCCTCATCAACCGGGCACATGACTTCCCATCGTACGTCGAAGGCGTCAATAAACTCCGCAGCCGCGGCATCCGCGTCTGTACGCACATCATCAACGGCCTGCCGCTGGAAGACCGGGAGATGATGATGGAGACGGCACGCGAAGTGGCGAAGCTGGACGTGCAAGGCATCAAGATCCACCTGCTGCATTTGCTGAAAGGAACTCCGATGGTCAAGCAATACGAAAAAGGCATGGTGGAATTTCTCGAAAAAAACGAATACATCGGTCTCGTCGCGGATCAATTGGAAGTGCTGCCGCCGGAAATGGTGATCCAGCGCATCACCGGCGACGGACCCATCGACCTGATGATCGGTCCGATGTGGAGCGCCAATAAATGGGACGTCCTGAACGGCATCGACTCCGAACTTGCAAGTCGTGAAAGCTGGCAAGGGAAATTTTACGGAAAGAGCGTGAAAATATGACGTTGCAACGGGTTCTGCCATTTACCAAGAGTTTATTGGAAGAAGCAGTTTCAGAAGGCGATACGGTCGTTGATGCCACGGCAGGCAACGGCCATGATACCCTCTTTCTCGCCGGGCTTACCGGGCCGGACGGCAAGGTGGTTGCATTCGACATCCAGGAAGAGGCGATCGAAGCGACGCGCCTTCGCGTCCAAGGCCATCCGCAAGTCCAACTGGTCCACGGCAGCCACGCGGAAATGGACCAGCATGTGGATGCTCCCGTTTCCGCAGTGGTCTTCAACCTCGGCTATTTGCCGAAAGGCGACCACACCATCATCACCAAAAGCGACAGCACGCTCGCTGCCATCGAACAAAGCATCGGGCTGCTGAAAGAAAACGGCCTGGTGCTGATTGTCATCTACTCGGGACATGAAGGCGGCGGCGAAGAGCGGGATGCCGTCATGGAATATGTCCGCGAATTGCCGCAGGCGTTCTTCGATGTCATGAAATACGAGTTCATCAACCAGCGCCACTCGCCGCCGTTCCTTGTGGCAATTGAGAAAAAGCCGAAGAAAAATAAACAGAGGACAGAAGGCAGATCATAAGCCTTCTGTCCTCTTCTGTTTTTCCGTACCAGCTCCAGCCCCTGGCTCCGCTCCAAGTTCATGCCTTCAATAATTTCGCATTGATGGCCACAATGATTGTGCTCAAGCTCATGAAGACTGCGCCGACCGCCGGGCTGATGACGATGCCCCACGGCGCAAGGACACCGGCGGCAAGTGGAATCGCGAAGATATTGTAGCCGGTAGCCCACCATAAATTCTGGACCAATTTCCGGTACGTCTTTTTCGAAAGGTCGATCAAGGCCACCACGTCATTCGGGTTGCTCTTCACGAGGACGACATCGGCTGTTTCCATCGCGACGTCCGTGCCTGCACCGATGGCGATGCCGAGGTCGGCTGTAGCAAGTGCCGGAGCGTCATTGACACCGTCGCCGGTCATCGCCACCTTCCAGCCTTTCGCTTTGATTTTTGAAATCTGATTGGCTTTGTCGTCCGGCAAGACTTCAGCATACACTTCCTCTATCCCTAACTGTGCCGCAACCCAGTTCGCCACTTTCTTGTTGTCGCCTGTCAGCATGATGGAATGGATGCCTTTGGCTTTCAATGCGGCCACAGCTTCTTTGGCCGTATCCCGCACCAGATCGGCCAGGGCAATCATGCCTGCAAGTTCGTCTTCAACGAGAACAAAGACGACCGTTTTTCCTTGTTCTGATAATTGATTGAACACGTCCTGATTGAAGTTTAGCTGCTGGCTGTTGACATATCCCGGACTTACAACATTCACTTTCTGCCCGTCCACCCATCCCTGGATGCCTTTGCCAGCAATCGAACCGAAATCGCCCACCCGGCCAATCGGCAGGCCTTTTTCTTTAGCCGACGAAACGATGCCCGCTGCAATCGGATGCTCCGAATTCTGTTCAATCGCCGCAGCGAGCTCCAGCACGCGATCCTTGGTATAACCGCTTTCGGGCACGATATCCGTCACACCGAATTCCCCTTTTGTCAGCGTGCCGGTCTTGTCGAACACCACCGCATCCAGATTGCGCGCACCTTCGAAGTCCGCGCGGTTGCGGATCAGAAGCCCTTGTTTCGCGGAGATGGACGTCGAGACGGCCACCACCAATGGCGCGGCCAGCCCCAGTGCATGCGGGCAAGCGATGACCATGACCGTAACCATCCGTTCAATGGCAATATCGAAGGCATAACCGAGTGCGAGCCATGCGCCCAACGTGGCAAATCCCGCCCCTAATGCCAGATAGAACAGCCATTTTGCAGCCCGGTTCGTCAGATCCTGCGTTTTCGATTTGGATTCCTGCGCTTCCTTGACCATCGTGATGACTTGCGACAAATAGGATTCTTCCCCGGTCTTTTCCACCATGACGACCAGCGATCCTTCTTTGTTCACTGACCCGCCGATGACTTTGCTGTCTTTCTCTTTTTCGATAGGGATCGATTCGCCTGTCAGCATCGATTCATCAATCGCCGATTTCCCCTCGATGATCACGCCGTCGACCGGAATCTTTTCACCTGGCTTCACAAGGACCCGGTCCCCATTCCGGATAGTTGAAAGTGGAACGTCGTGGACTTCCCCTTGCGCATCCATTTTATGGGCTTCGCTCGGCATGAGTTTCACCAGTTGCTCCAGTGCGTTGGAAGCTCCCATGATTGACCGCATCTCAATCCAATGGCCAAGCAGCATGATGACGACCAGCGTCGCGAGCTCCCAGTAAAGCTGGTTGCCGTCCCAGCCGAATACCACTAGCGTGCTGTAGCTGTAAGCAATCGTGATTGCCAGTGCAATCAGCGTCATCATGCCCGGGTTCCGGTCTTTGAGTTCGGCAATGCCGCCCGTCAGGAATGGCCAGCCGCCATAGAAAAAGACGATGGAGGACAAGGCGAACAAGATATAAAGATCGTTGGCGAAGCGCCAATCGACGCCAAGAAAATGCTGGATCATCGGCGACAGGGCCAGAATCGGGATGGTAATCACCAAAGAAATATAAAAGCGCTTCTTGAAATCTTCCACCATATGGCCGTGGTGTCCGTTGCCCCCGTGCTCTCCATGTCCGTGCTCCATGGGCTCTTGCTGCATCGTCGAATCCGGACGGTACTCGTGTGTCTCATGATCCATGCTGTGGTGTTCATGCTCATCATGATTCATGCCGTGGTGTCCTTGCTCTTCGTGATTCATGTTGTGGTGTTCATGCTGGGTATGCTGGTCTCCTTCTTTGTTTGCCATGATTACCCACCTCTTGAGAGATTTTTTGACAAATGGATTTTTTGATGCAATAAACACGTTTCCGAGCGGCTATTGCTGTTTTCGGATTTCCTTCCGACATTTTTCTGAATAATTCGATTATAATCAAATCATACATCAAACTCTTCATTAATACTGCTGGTTTTATTCCATCAGGCTATTTCTCCATCCATAAGCAAGGAGTGATGAACGTGATAACGTTGACAGGCGTCACCAAGACTTACCGGAGCGGCGACATCGAAACGGCTGCGTTGAAAAGCATCGATCTGGAAATCGCGGGAGGCGAATTCGCCGTGATTCTCGGGCCGAGCGGCAGCGGAAAAAGCACGCTCCTTAATGTCATCAGCGGGCTCGATACGGTGACATCAGGGAAAATCAGTTTTCGCGGCAAGGAATTGACCCGCCTGTCCGAAAGCGGCATGACGCGTTTCCGGCGGCAATACCTCGGCTTCATCTTCCAACAGTACAACCTGCTGCAAAATCTGACGGTCTATGAAAATATCCAGATCGGCTCGGATATCGGGACCGATCCGCTCGACATCGACGAACTGCTATTGAAAATCGGCTTGGAAAAAACCCGCAATAAATACCCGAGCCAGCTTTCCGGCGGTGAACAGCAGCGGGTGTCCGTCGCCCGAAGCCTGGCTAAGAACCCTGCAGTCATCTTCTGCGATGAGCCGACCGGTTCGCTCGACGAGGCAAACTCCAAGAATGTGCTGAAGCTGCTGCAGGACCTCAATCAGGAGTATAAGAAAACGATCGTCACCATTACCCACAATACAGGCATTTCCGAAATGTCCGACAAAGTGATCAAGATGAATTCCGGAAAGATTGTAGACATTACCATAAATCCAACCAAAAAAGATGCCAACGATATTCACTGGGGATAAGGAGGAATCCAGATGCTGCTGAAAAATGTGATCAGGGCTTTTCGCAGAAAATGGATGCAGCTTGCCGCCATCGGCATCATCATCATTCTCAGTTCCTTCACGTATACGATGATGTTTTATGGCATCAGCGGCATCGAAGAACCGACGGAACGCTACCTTGAAGAAGCCAACCAGGAGGATTTTTCGGTCGAGATGCTGAATACGGTTTCGGAAAATGAAGTGCGTGATCCCGAAGTGGCAGCTTACCTGTCCCATGGGGCTTTTTCGTTGAGCGGAATCAAAGGGGCCGATCCCGGGCTTTTTCAGCGCTTGATGGACCGGCGCATCGAAGACTTCAATCGCGAGTACCCCAATTCATCTTTGGAATTGCGGGAGTTTAAGATTGCCAACTACACACTCGGCGGCGAAAGCCATACTGCTCTGGCTGCCAAAGACGCCGAACGGATCAACCTCTCCTTTATCGAACAAGGACGCAAGCCGGAAAGCCCCACGGAAATCGCTGTCAATAAAATCTATGCAGAAAAAAACCGCCTGCAGATCGGCGGGCCGTTGCCAATCGCCGGCAAAGATTATACGATTACCGGATTTGTGCTTTTTCCGGATTACACGCTGCCGATGTTCGATGACAGCTTCAATATCGATGCCGGCCTTAAAGCGCTGCTGCTTTTCCCTTCTTCAGCCTACGAAGAACTCAATGCTCCTGAAAGCTTCAGACTTGCAGGGACGCTTCCGGATACAGAAGAGTTGGACACCTCGTTTGACAGAGCAGCACTTCCCTTTGTCGCGCAAATAGCCGCCACCGAAAAACTGCGCGCAGCGGCGCCGTATACGGCGAATTGAACGAAGGCAAGACGGTGTCGCTCGGTCTCAGTGTGTTCATTGCTTCAATCGCGGTCATTATCGTATCGATCATGATCTTCAACCTGCTCCATGCGGAGCGGAGCCAGATCGGCATATTGAAAGCGCTCGGCTATAGCCGGTCCAAAATCGCGGCCCCTTATTTATTGGCAATATCGGCTTTCGCCCTTGTCATGCTTGCGATCGGCTATGTGTTCGGATGGCTGGCAGCTGAACCGCTGAAATCTCTGTATCTGGACTTTTACCTTTTGCCGTCGGCAGCCATCGGGCAAAGCTGGTCTGTTTTCGCGACTGCCATTCTGGTGCCGCTGCTGTTTTTTTCCGCCGTTTCCGGCTTTATCATCTACCGGATTCTCGGCGAGCGCGCCTTGGCGCTGCTCACCCCGCCCATCCATTCCTCCATTAACCGCCTCAGCCGTGCAGTCAGCAGGCTCTTGTCGGGGAGGTCAGGCGCCACAAAGTTCAAATACCTGCAGGCTATTCGGAGCACCGGCAGTTTTCTGATTTTCTTTATCGGCATCCTGTTTTCCACCTTATTGATTTTCTTTGCCTTGATGCTCGACGGAACAGTGGAACGATTGACGGTCGGCTATCTGGAAAAAACCGAATATGAATACGAAGCCTATCTGGATACCGCAACGGCTCCGCCTCCGCTCCAAAATGGAGAGGAAAAGTTTCTGTCCTACCCGTTTGCGGGGCTGAACGATGAAACCGTCATGCTCCAAGGACTTTCGCCGGACAACCGCTTGTACCGGCTTTATGCGGAATCGGGCGAGGATGTCACTTCCGCTCTAGAGAACGGCGTTGTCATCAGTGAACGCTTGCGGGCAACTCAAGGGATCAAAGACGGCGACTCCATGACGGTCGAGATCAATAACAAGGAAAGCGAATTCGTTGTCCGGGGAGTTGTTGAGGAGTATACGGCAGAAAAGATTTACATCGACCGGGAGGCCCTGAGCCTGCTGCTGACTGACGGCCAAACGCCCAGCCTTTACAACGGGATTTATTCTTCAGACCCGCCTTCTTCGGAAGCTTATCAGACCGTCATTTCCAAAGAAGGGTTTATGGAGCAGTCGGAGGCGCTGGCCAGCTATTCAAGCCTGATGTTCAATGTCCTGATCGCGGGAGCAGCCATCATAGCCGCAAGCATCCTGTTCGTGCTCACTTCTTTCACGGTCGAAAAAAATTATTACGCGATCTCCTTGCTGAAAGTGCTCGGCTATAGCCGGCGCGAAGTGAATTCGATGATCCTGAGCAGTTATTTCGTGTATGCCCTGATTTCCTATTTAATCAGCATACCGCTTGCACTTTTTGTGCTTCGGCGGCTGATTGTCGTTTTTGCGCTGGATTACGGCATTGTGCTGCCTATGGTGTTTGAACCGGTCTACATCTTGATCGTGCTCGTTATCCTGCTGGCCATCTATTTTGCCAGCACTTTCCTCAGCCGCCGGAAAATCGAACGGATCCCGCTTCAGGAAGTACTGAAAACCTACGGGGAATAAACCCATAGAAAACGCCGGACAGATTAGACTGTCTGGCGTTTCAGACTGTAGAAAAAGTCTGCTTAAGTTGAATAGAATGAATAAGCCCGACCGGGCTGGCCACTTCGCTTTCCGAGGGCTCGGCTTCAGCCGCTTCCCTTGCTCCTGCGATTACTCGTCGCAAATTGAAAAAACATTCGCTTCGCTCAGTCCAGGGTCTTCAGCTCGAGCTTGGCCCACAGGAGTCTCGTGGCCAGCACGGTCGGGAGCGTCACCTGTATCTAACAGATAAGGTAAGATGCGGATTCTGCTTTGACCTGCTGGGTACAAGCCGCTGGCTTCAGGATCCGGAACGGAAGGCGGCGACTCCAGTGGGATAGCGAAGTGCCGAAATCCACTCGGACGCCAGTCAATGCTTGACCGAAGCTTGCGAGGGCAAGTATTTGCGACGAGCTTGCGCAGGAGCACAAGTTCTTTGTTAGTTCGGCGCGAGCCCACGGAACGCGTCCGCCTGAAGTGGAGGATTCGGTATCGCTTCTTGTACAAGCATAATCATTCACTACGAAAAATAAATATTCTTTTGTCTACAAGCTCAAACGCCGGACAGATCAGCCTGTCCGGCGCTTTTCCATTTCTTCTGCAATCAGCCTGTACGACTCCAATTTGTCTTCGAAATCATACGCAATGGTCACGAGCATCACTTCATCCGTTGCATATTCTGCAGCAAGCCTTTCAAGCGCATCCACGACTCCCTTCGGCGTGCCGACAATCGCGCGCTTGCGGTTTTCCTCGACAAGCAGGCGCTCGAATTTGGTATAAGGATAAGCCAACGCTTCCTCCGGAGGCGGCGTCCCTTTGGACGGCTTGTTCTGCGCCCCCATCGCCAACGCCAGATCCATCGAAGAGGCCATACGCTCCGCCTGTTCTTCGGTTTCCTGGCACACAACGAAAATCGCGACGCCCTGGTACGGCTTGCTCCCGTTATAAGAAACAAACCGGTCCCGGTAACTTTTTGCGAAACTCTGCCCGCCTTCGCCGTTGATAAACTGCGCAAACATATACGGCAGCCCTTTTTCTGCAGCCAGGAGTGCCGAACTTTGGCCGGACCCGAGCATCCAGACCGGCGGTGCAGTTTCGGTTACAGGAGTCGCTTTCATGCCGTAATAAGGATGTTCTTCCGGAATGGCATCCTCCAGATACATGCGGAGCTCGTCGATCTGCTCCGGAAACTTCGCCGCGTCGCGCGGCTTGCCGTTGTTCAGCGCATAACTGGCCCGCGGCATACCGCCCGGCGCCCGTCCCATTCCCGCATCAATGCGCCCCGGATAGAGCGCCTCCAGCAGCTTGAAATTTTCCGCCACTTTGAAAGCGGAATAATGCGGAAGCATGACACCTCCCGAACCCAGCCGGATGGTGTTTGTCACCGCACCCAAATGGGCAAGCAGCACTTCCGGACTGGACCCGGCAAGCGTCGGCGCATCGTGGTGCTCGGATACCCAGAAGCGGGTATAGCTCCACTTCTCCGCATGCCCGGCAAGCATTGCCGTTTCCTTTAATGCCTGCTGCGGCGTGCTTCCTTGCGATATCGGCGACTGGTCTAAAATACTGTATTTCAATGCCACATTATTCCTCCTTGCCTATGCTCAATTGACGACATACCCGAGCGTACGGAGCGAACTTCGTATAAAGAAATCCGTCGCCGCCAGAATATCCTCGCGCTCCGGTTCCTGGAACAGATCATGGCTGCAGCCGCTCCATTCCTTATAGCTGAAATCTTTCAGCTCCTGGCCCTTCAGCCAGCGTTTGGCGTATTCCTTATCGGCAATCCGGTCCCTTTCGCCTGTGTGCAATAGCACCGGAATATCCGGGAAGTTCCCTTTGCCCGAAGCTGTCTTCCGCATGTAGGTTTGCAGATCATGATACCATCCGACAGTCATCTGGGTCCTGTAGAAAGGATCATTTTTCTCCGACTCGATGACATCGGGATTGCGCGTCAGGTCCCCGATTTTTATCCCATGGTCGATTTTCATTGCTGCCGTCAATTGGTGGAGCCCTGAAAGAGCGGAAGACAATTTTGATGGTGTCTTCAGCAAATGCAGCCATGGCGACGTGAAAATCGCGCCGGCAATCGGATATGCTTTTTTGCTTAGGACATTCATGGCGATGGTTGCCCCGAGGCCGTGGGCAGCGATGAAAATCGGCAGGTCGTTTCCCTGGGCGACGACGATGCCCAGCTTGACGGATTCCTCGAATTCATCGAACGGTTCATGGTGAGGCTGCCCGCCCGGCACGCCTCTGCCATGGCCCGGCAAGTCTCCCATGATGACGTGATAGCCTGCCGTCCTCCATTGTTCGATAAGCCACGCATATCTCAGGTGATGTTCGTAAGCACTATGTACGAGCACGATCACTGCTTTCGGCTGGACTTTCGCTTCCCATTTCCACAAAGCCATCATCTCCCTTTTCTGTAACTGTACACATTGTTTGGAGCTTTTGCCCGTATTTGATAGGATGGAAGATATCCATATTCCATTTCATCGGAGGTTCCACATGATTTATCCTTATAATGGCAAGCAGCCTTCCATCCATCCTTCCGCCTTTATCGCGGACCATGCCGTCGTCACTGGCGATGTCACCATCGGCGCAGAATCTTCTGTCTGGTTCAATACGGTTATCCGCGGCGACGTTGCCCCGACCATCATCGGCAACCGGACCAATATCCAGGATCTGTGCATGCTCCACCAGAGCCCGAACAATCCATTAGTGCTCGAAGATGAAGTAACCATCGGCCATCAAGTCACATTGCACAGCTGCAAGATCCGCAAAGGCGCCCTTGTCGGCATGGGGTCCATCATCCTTGACGGCGCGGAAGTCGGCGAGGGTGCATTCATCGGTGCCGGAAGCCTTGTTCCGCAGGGCAAAATTATTCCACCGGGCACATTGGCATTCGGACGGCCTGCCAAGATTGTCCGCGAACTCCGTGACGACGACAAGCAGGACATGGAACGCATTGTCCGGGAATACGCAGAAAAAGGCGCATATTACAAATCGCTCCAAAAGAAATGATTGCATAAAGAGCCGGCATCCTGCCGGCTCTTTTCTATGAGATCAGCCCGGATCTCACCGCTACTGCTATCGCCTGCGCCCGGTGGCGGACGCCAAGCTTCTTCATGGCCGAACTAATATAATCCCTTGCCGTAAACTCACTGATTTCCATCTTATCTGCCATCTCTTTTGTGCCAAGCCCGATGGACAGCATTTCAAGCACCTCGATTTCCCGGTTGCTCAGCTTAGCGTGATGGACTTTCGCTTCCTTCGATACAATCGAATTAAAAGCAAGCCGGAAATATTCCTCGATTTTCTTCAGCATGGGCTCTTGAAATGGCTTTTTGCCTGTATAGCCGTCGATCAAAACACAGCCGATCACCATCGAGCCTTTCTTCAAAGGAACGACGAGAAGCGATGATAATTTGTATTTCTCCACGTACTTCTCCGGAAACGATGTACTCTCCGGATTCAGCTCGATATAGGACGCTTTCCGGTTATGTATTGCCGAAAAGACCGGAGGTACATTCCTTACATCTTCCCTTATTTTTTCGGACGGAAACAAGGATCCGTCGCTTTGCAGGAAGAACAGCAGTTCACTCATGTAATTGATTGGCGAATAAGAAAACAGCGATAACCGGGAAAAAGGGAAAAATGAAAAGAAACCCTTCAGGCTCTTCAGAATCTGCTGTTCCTGGTTTTTTTCTTCCGATAATTCGGCCAGAAATTGTTCAAGGTTCAAACTGCTTGCGGGCATGGAGCATCCTCCTCTGATTCCCCTACATTTTCAGGGATATGAAACCGGCGTCAAGTCAATTAAACTGGTGAAGAAAGTCTAGCATCTCCACAAATATTATTTTTTGAATATTAAATCTTTTACAGTTTCATCTTACCTGCCGAACCGCTAAAATTCAATGACTTTAGGAGGGGAAACATGTCTATTCAAGTAGAAGTGCCTGCATATTCACATTTCATAAACGGCCAGCGCCAACCCGCTACGTCCGGTGAAACGTTCGAAGTCTTCAATCCGGCGACCGGCGAAATCGTGGCCCAAGTTTCCAAAGGAAGCGCGGAAGATATCAATAAAGCCGTCGAAGCAGCCCATGCCGCTTTTGAACAAGAGGGCTGGCGAGATATGCCGCCGGCACAGCGCGCAGAGGTCCTGCATAAGATTGCAGATGCCATTGCCGCGAATAAAACCGAATTGATCTATTTGGAATCCCTCACCTCAGGCGGAACAGTCCGCCGCGTCGCCGGTAACGACATCATGATGATCATCGACTTGTTCCAGCAGATGGCGAATTTCGTCAAAGCCTATCCTTTTTCAGAGACATTACCGAATCCCTTGTTTCCCGGACCTGCCCACAATTTTGTCTGGCGCGAACCGATTGGCGTATGCGCCGCAATCACCCCTTGGAATATGCCTTTATTGATCGCTTCCTGGAAAATTGCGCCTGCTCTGGCGACAGGCAACACGCTGGTTTTAAAACCGGCGAGCCATACGCCTGTGTCCACACTGCGCCTGGCGGAAATCATTTCTGAAGTCGTGCCTCCCGGTGTCATTAATGTGGTGGCGGGATCAGGTGCTGAAATCGGCGAAACGCTTGTGCGCCATCCGAAAGTCGGGAAAGTGGCATTCACCGGCTCGACCGAAGTCGGCCGGGGCATCATGAAACAGGCTGCAGATACGATCAAGAACATTACACTCGAACTTGGCGGCAAGTCGCCGAATATCCTCCTGGAAGATGCGGATCTCGAAATTGCATTGCCGGGCACCCTGTTCGGCGTCTTCCTCCACTCAGGGCAGCTATGCGAATCCGGCACCCGGCTGTTTGTGCCAAGTTCCATTTACGATACCGTCATCGAAGGATTGGAAGCGCTTTCAAAAACATTGAAAATCGGCAATCCGTTGGATGAAAACACCGGCGTCGGACCCGTTATTTCACAGCGGCAAAAAGAGACCGTGCTCGAATATATCGAGAGCGGCCTCAGCGAAGGTGCCCGCCTGGTCTGCGGCGGGAAAGAAGCTGTCGTGGAAGGATTGGAAAACGGCTATTTCATCGAGCCGACAATCTTTGCCGATGTCACCAAAGACATGAAAATCGCGCGGGAAGAAATTTTCGGCCCTGTGCTATCCGTCATCCGCTATGACCACATTGATGAGGCGATCGCCATGGCCAATGACACGATATACGGGCTTGCGGGCGGCGTTTGGACCCGAGATGTCAACAAAGCCTATGAAGTCGCGCGGAAAATCAAGGCTGGTGTCATCTGGATCAACGATTGGCATATGCTCCGCAACGACGCACCATTCGGCGGCTACAAGCAAAGCGGCATTGGCCGCGAGATGGGCAAATATTCGCTGGATGCCTATACACAATTGAAACATGTCCATACATCGATGGTGCCTGAACTTGAACGGCGCGTTGCGTACGGGCTGCTGTTCACAGAACCTGGAAAATCGGAATGACCCAATCTGACAAAAGAGGTGAACGACTGTGATTACTACGTATTCAAATTTCGCTTTGACCACTTCAATCCACAGCGGCTCCAATACGCGAGCGATGATTCCAGCCCTGTTTCAGGGGCTTGGCGCCAAACGGGTGGTTTTGTTCAGCGACAAAGGCCTGCTGGATGCTGGCATCGTCGAGAAAGTCGCGGATATTTTCCGCCTGGCACATAATGGCATGGGGCCGGAACTGGTCGGCATCTTTACCGATATCCAGCAGGATGCCGGCAGCGAATCGGTGAACCATGCCATCCGCTATGCACGCGAAATGGCGGCCGATTCCCTCCTCGCACTTGGCGGAGGAAGCGTGCTCGACACGGTTAAAGGCGTCAAGTTTGCCCTTCACCACGGTTTGGCGGATATTAAACAGGCCATACCCGGCGGGCTCGCTTACTACAGCTGGCCGGAAGCGCAATTCATTCCGATCCCGCATATCGCGGTGCCGACCACTGCCGGAACCGGTTCGGAAGTGTCGCCGATCGCCGTCATCTATAATGAAGAAAAGCACGTCAAAACGAACATCATCCATCCGTTCATTGCGGCGAACATAGCCGTTCTCGATCCTGATTTGACGACCGGGCTGCCTCCGTTCATTACGGCTTTCACCGGATTCGATGCGCTGACGCATGCCATCGAAGCACTGGCCTCGCCTACAGCCACCGGTTTCACGGATGCATTCGCGCTGCAGACGATCCGGATGTTCGAAAAGAACATTTCCGAAGCCGTGCACAACGGCCAAAACGTAAAAGCACGCATGGAAATGCTGCAGGCCAGCACGATGGGCATCACGGCGTTCAGTTTCGCCTTGAACGCCATCCCTGTCCACAACCTGGCCCATGCCTACGGGGCGCTGTTCCGCATACCGCACGGCCTTGCCAATGCCGTGTTCCTGCCGCACGTCCTCGAATTGGTCCAGGACCTGTATCTGCCGAAGATCGAAGCGCTTGCTCAAGCGTTGAACCTGGATACACGTGATAAGACGCCGCAGACTCTGCTGATGGACGTTGTCGCAAAAATCCGTGACCTCCAAGCGGATGTCGGGCTGCCGGACGATTTCGCTTCCTATGACATTCCGGAAGATTCGCTTGAAATGACCATTGCCGCTGTCCAAAGTGATCCGGCCGCCATGAACTTCCCGCTGCCGGCACCGTTGATCGAAGCCATCGCGCACCGTGTGTCGAGCATCAAATCACCGCAGGAAACATAAAAAAGACGGCCAGCATTTCGCTGGCCGTCTTTCAGATTGTTGAGAAACCCTCTTTAGATAAGTTAATAAACGAAATAAACTTCAGACCTCGCTTCGGCCGCTTAGGGCATGGCTTTCGCCATGAGCCGCGAAGGACACCCGTCTCATAGCAAAACCCTTCTGCTCCTGCACCGCTGCGCTAGCTTCGTCGCAAATAAAATGGCCCAAACTGCTTTTGGGCCATTTTATTGCCTAGCCCGTGGACGCGCCGGCGCTGGTTTCACTCTTAAAAAACTTGTCGCTTTTTCCGTTTTAGTAGAGCTATCTGAGATATAAAGCAAAACAGCGGAGACGCCTGCGGGACAGCGAGATAGCCGAGACCCCGCAAGTCGCGTAAGCGACTGAGGAGGCTTGGCGCTCGCCCGCGGCAAGCGAAGCTGTTTTGCGGAATATCGATTAAGAGACAAGTATTTAATTTCTTTTTCAACAATTTAAAAAAGACGGCCAGCATTCCGCTGGCCGTCTTTTCTTGTTATTAAGCTTGGTTCTTGAAGATGCCTGACTGTTCTCTAAGAGCTTCCACTTTGTCAGTGCGCTCCCAAGGAAGGTCGACATCCGTGCGGCCGAAGTGGCCGTAAGCTGCTGTCTGTTTGTAGATCGGGCGGCGAAGATCAAGCATCTTGATGATGCCGGCCGGGCGCAAATCAAAGTTCGCACGGACAAGATCGATCAATTCCTCTTCGCTGACTTTTCCGGTTCCGAACGTATCAAACGCCAATGATACCGGGTGAGCTACGCCGATTGCGTAAGCCAATTGCACTTCACAGCGGTCAGCAAGTCCTGCTGCCACGATGTTCTTCGCTACGTAGCGGGCAGCATAAGCTGCTGAACGGTCAACTTTCGTTGCGTCCTTGCCGGAGAATGCCCCGCCGCCGTGGCGTGCATATCCGCCGTACGTATCAACGATGATCTTGCGTCCTGTAAGTCCCGCATCTCCTTGTGGTCCGCCGATAACAAAACGGCCAGTCGGGTTGATGAAGTATTTTGTTTCTTCGTCCATCAATTCAGCAGGAACCACTTCATTGATGACAAATTCCTTGATGTTGCGCTGGATCTGCTCAAGCGTCACTTCCGGATGGTGCTGAGTCGAGATGACAATCGTATCCACACGAAGCGGCTTGTTGTTCTCATCGTACTCGATCGTCACTTGTGTTTTGCCGTCGGGGCGCAAGTATGGAAGGATTTCTTCTTTGCGCACTTCAGCCAAGCGGCGAGCCAATTTATGTGCCAATGAAATCGGAAGCGGCATCAATTCTTCGGTTTCGTTTGTAGCGAAACCGAACATCAAGCCTTGGTCCCCTGCTCCGATATCGTCCAATTCTTTATCAGTCATTTGCCCTTCACGCGATTCAAGCGCTACGTTGACACCTGCAGCGATATCCGGCGATTGCTCGTCGATTGCTGTCAGGACTGCACTTGTTTCAGAGTCGAAGCCGTATTTAGCGCGTGTATAGCCGATTTCACGGACTGTTTCACGCACGACTTTCGGGATATCTACATAAGTAGTAGTCGTGATTTCGCCTGCCACTAGGACAAGGCCTGTCGTTACAGTTGTTTCGCACGCTACACGTGCATTTGGATCTTCTGTTAGGATGGCATCCAAAATGGCATCTGAGATTTGGTCACAGATTTTATCCGGATGTCCTTCTGTTACTGATTCTGATGTGAATAATCGACGGTTTTTCAAAATGTGTTTCCTCCTTATATCCTGCGAGATTGCTCTCGAAATTGATACGGTACTCGTTTCCCATGTCAAGTCCGTTCCGTGAGGATTGAACTTCAAGCCGTTGTGGCCTTTGTACACGAGGATTAAGGGCAATTTCATAAAAAAATCCCATCCAGCATCTGCATGTGGAAAGGAGAAATCATCATAAGCACCTTTCACTCTTATCGTCCAAGGTTGAGACCTTGCTTCAGGTTTGGCACCTTCTCTGCATGCAGCAGCAGGTTGCCGGGTTTCATAGGGCCTGTCCCCTCCACCAGCTCGGAATAAGAGTATCCGTTCAATGTTCCATCTTACGGAAAGTGCAAAGTGATGTCAACGATTTTAATCGAATAAAAACAGGTTCTTCTATTAATTGAACCTGTTCGCACCCAACATGGGGAAAATATGTTACTTTTTCGTGTCAACAGGGTATTAGTATAGACTAATGACCATAATGTGTTATACTAATTTACGAAATATACAACCTCCCCATCTTTATGGGAATAACCGAAAAGGAAGGTACATATAAATGAATCCAGTGAACTTCGCAAACAACTTAAAGGATCTTTTAAATGGCCAAAACGTCCGTGTCCAATTATCCGTCCCACAATTAATCGAGGCGGCAACATCCCGCGGAGAAGCTGTATTGACTAAAGACGGAGCGGTGAAAGCCGAGACCGGGAAATACACCGGCCGTTCGCCTAAAGATAAGTATATAGTAGAAGAGCCGATTTCTAAAGACAAAATCGACTGGGGTTCAGTAAACCGCCCGATTTCTTCTGAAGTCTTCGAAAACCTTTACGCTAAAGTGATCGACCATATGAAGCAAAAAGATGAACTATACGTATTCAAAGGCTATGCAGGGGCTGACCCTGAATCCCGTTTGGGCATCCAGACGATCAACGAATACGCTTGGCATAACCTTTTCGCCCACCAGTTGTTCATTCGTCCGACCAAAGAGGAATTGGCGAGCCACGAATCGCAATTCACGGTCGTATACGCTCCGACGTTCCATGCAGACCCTACTGTGGACGGTACTGACTCAGAAACTTTCATCATCGTTTCGATGGAGAAAAAGATCATTTTGATTGGCGGAACAGAGTATGCTGGCGAAATGAAAAAATCCATCTTCTCGATCATGAACTACCTGCTTCCTGAACAAGGCATCCTTCCTATGCACTGTTCAGCAAACGTTGGCGAAGAAGGCGATGTCGCATTGTTCTTCGGCTTGTCCGGAACAGGGAAAACGACTCTTTCCGCAGATGAAGACCGCAAGCTGATCGGCGACGATGAGCACGGCTGGTCGGATAACGGCGTCTTCAATATCGAAGGCGGCTGCTATGCAAAAACCATCAACCTGACGCGCGAAAACGAACCGCAAATCTATGATGCCATCACATTCGGCGCTGTACTTGAAAACGTGGTAGTGAATGAAGAAACGCGCATGCCGGATTATGCAGATGGTTCATTGACAGAAAACACGCGTGCAGCTTACCCGATCCATGCAATCAAGAATATCGTCTACCCTTCTGTTGCAGGACATCCGAAAACGATCGTCTTCCTGACAGCTGATGCATTCGGCGTATTGCCTCCAATCAGCAAATTGACAAAAGAACAGGCAATGTACCACTTCCTGAGCGGCTACACTTCAAAGCTTGCCGGAACTGAGCGCGGCGTCACTTCACCTGAAGCGACTTTCTCGACATGCTTCGGATCGCCTTTCCTTCCATTACATGCTACAGTTTATGCTGAAATGCTGGGAGACAAAATCGATGAGCACGGCGCGGATGTCTTCCTTGTCAACACAGGCTGGACGGGCGGCGAGTACGGCGTCGGAAGCCGCATGAAGCTGTCTTACACGCGCACAATGGTTCGTGCAGCGATCAAAGGCGAACTCCACAACATCGAAACTGAACAGGAAGCTGTCTTCGGCCTTCAAATGCCGAAAGAAGTACCTGGTGTGCCGACTGAAGTCTTGAACCCGCGCAATGCATGGGCTGACAAAGCAGCATACGACCAAAAAGCGAAAGAGCTTGCAGAGAAATTCCAGGAAAACTTCAAGAAATTCGGTACTGTCTCCACTGACATCAGTGTCCAAGGCGGACCGGTCCAGAAATAATACCAAAAAAGCTATCCTCCGGGATAGCTTTTTTTATTGGTGCCAACTCAGACAAATCGCTGTCGTTGCTCGATTCTTTAAGATTTTATCAATCCTTTTCCATCTTTTTATCACTGATAAACCATGCTCCTGCATCGCTTCGCTAGCTTCGTCGCAAAGACTTGACCTCGCAAGCTTCGGTCAATGTCTTTCCTGCCTTCTCATCCACTCCGCCAATGCGCGCGCTGTCTTGCGGTTTGCCGCAGGCGGGAAGAAATGCGTATACTCCGGAAAATACCAGGTCTCGTGTGGCTGTCCGTTCATCTTCAAAGCCTCTTCAAGCAGATAGGCTTGCCCTGGTGAGACATTCTCGTCCTTCAAGCCATGGATGATCAGAAACGGCGCATCCGTTTCATTAAGCCGCAGCAAGGGGTTCCGCTCCTCGTATGCGGAAAGTGCCGTATTCGGCGTGCCGTCATACAGGCGCTTCATCATCCGCCGCATATCCGGCCGCTCTTTATACGTCAGCACGGTATCTGTCACCCCTGCCCACGTAACCACAGAGGTGATGTCATCCCGCAGGACGGCTGTCCATAAGGCCATGATGCCGCCCCGCGAGAAAGCCAGCACATGGATGCTTCCTTTGCAGAATTGTTTCAGCACATCGACGCCGTAAACTGCGTCCCATCTGTCCGCACCGGCAAATTCATCCCGCCCTTCCCCGCCGCGGTTGCCGCGGTAATACGGCGCGAAGATGATAAATCCTTGCGATGCAAACTGGGCGATACGGGCCGGGCGGACCATGCCAATCGATTGGATGCCGCCGCGCAGATACAGGATGCCGCTGTAGTTTCCCTGCTTTTTCGGTTCCGCCAACAAGCCCTTCACTTTCAAGCCGTCTGACCAATAGACGATTTCTGATAGCCGCACGTGCGGGTTCGGGGAAGGATAGATTTTCTTTGACTCAATCGTTCCATTTTCCAAGCTGCTCCACCTTCTTTATGATTTCTTTCATGCCTTCATCTTTCATTAAAAAGCTGAAGGTTTCACCAAGCTCCAGCCGTTCTGCCAGTACAAGCCCGTCTGTCTCCATCTGCTCGATCCGATCCAGCCGCTCGATGTCACCGAGAAAGACGGTCTTACAGAACGGCGGCTCCGCGGCCACCACGTATTCGGCGAACCAAGCCAATCCGGATACGACCGCTCCGGTTTCTTCATATACTTCCCTTACTGCCGCCTCCGTTAAACTTTCGTCCGGTTCCTGTTTGCCGCCTGGAAATTCCAAGCCCCGCTCTTTGTGCTTGGTCAGTACCCATTGCCCCCGGTATTTAGCAATGACCAGTACATGCCTGCTCGGTATGTCGAATGCCCCCGGCGCAAACGACAGCCGGCATTCCACGCCATTCAAATCTGTGTATCTCATCGAGTTCACTCCTAGTATCAAAAAAAGCGTACACTGAGTGGTCAGCGTACGCTCCAGTATGTTCATTTTACTTCTTTTCACCAAGAAATGCAGACAACATCCATGAATGTTTCTCCAAGTTCTGATGGATGGCGTTTAGAAGATCTTCTGTCATGTCATCGCCGTCTTCAGCCGCAAGTTCCATCCCTTTTTTCAAGGATTTCATGATCTTGTCATAATCCGTAACGACGGTATCCACCATTTCTTCTGTGCTTTCCTTGCTCGTCGCCTCTTTGACTACCGACAGCTCGAGCTGCTCTTTCATCGTCGCCACCGGCTTGCCGCCAAGTGCAAGTAGCCGCTCTGCGAGTTCGTCCATATGCTGCGTTGCTTCGTTATACAGCTCCTCGAATTTGACGTGGAGCGTAAAGAATGACGGCCCTTTCACATACCAATGGAAATTATGTAATTTCGTATAAACGACCGACCAAGTTGCGACTTGTACATTCAATTCCTTGTTCAATTCTGCTGACATCCAAAACCACTCTCCTAATTTATTAGTAAGCTCTTATGCTTTATTTATACCTCTCCGGCTCTTACAATAAACATAACGACATTTCTAGCGAAAGAAGATGACCCCCTTTGAAAACCTTATTGCTGAAGATTTTCCGCTTTTACCAGCGGTTCATCTCTCCATTGTCCCCTCCGAGCTGCCGGTTTTACCCGACATGTTCCCATTACGGGATCGAGGCGGTCGAGAAGCACGGAGCACTCAAAGGCGGCTATCTGGCCGTCCGGCGGATCTTGAGCTGCCACCCGTTCAATAAAGGCGGAATCGATTTTGTCCCTGAAGAATGGCCACCAAAAAAATAATTTGGTGGTTTTTCTTGTGTTTTGAAACGTTATCCTGTAATATTCTTTGAGTACACAAAACGTAATCGTTACTATTTGGAGGTTAATCAATGAAAAAGCTTATAGCACTTTTATCTTCGGTTTTACTGCTGGCTGCTTGCGGCGAGCCGGCAATCGACAACGGGGCCGAAACGGAACCTGTCGATGAGTCGAAACTTCAGGTTTACACAACCGTCTATCCCCTCACGTATTTCACGGAACGGATCGGCGGCGAACACGTCCAAGTCCAGTCGATCTATCCGGCTGGCGCGAACGAACATACCTTCGAACCGACCCAGCAGGATATGATCAAGTTGGCGGAAGCGGATCTTATGTTTTATGTCGGCCTCGGACTTGAAGGCTTTATCGGCAAAGCGGAAAGCACCTTGAAAGATGAAAAGGTGGAATTTGTTGCAGCTGCTGACGCCATTTCCGACGAAGAACTGGAATCTGCCGGCGAGCCGCATGAGGAAGATGCACATGAAGAGGAAGCTCATGAGGACGAAGCCCACGTAGAAGAAGCTACTGAAGAAGAAGGGCACGATGGGCATGACCACGGAACGGTCGATCCCCATGTCTGGATGTCCCCGGTGCTTAGCCAGAATCTTGCTGAATCGATCAAGAATAATCTCGCTGAAGCAGATCCGGAAAACTCCGAAGCCTACGAGAGCAATTACGCCCAGCTGATCATCGAGCTTGAGGAACTGGACCGGTCGTTTGAAGAATTGTCCGAGCGCGTCGACAATAAAACTTTCTTTGTATCGCATTCGGCTTTCGGCTATATTGCAGAGCCCTACGGTTTTGAGCAAGTTGCCGTAGCCGGCCTTAATAGCCAGGACGAGCCTTCCCAGAAGGAGCTCGCAGAAATTGTCGACTTGGCAAAGGAAAAGGAAATTCAATACATTGTCTTCGAACAAAATGTCTCTTCCAACCTGACCGAGGTCATCCAGAATGAAGTCGGCGCAGAATCGATCCAAATGCACAATTTGGGTGTTTTAACGCAGGAAAACATCGATAACGAAGAAACCTATTTCACCCTTATGGAAAAGAACTTGCAAGTACTTGAAACGGTATTGAAATAAGAAATGCGCGCCGGAATTCCTTTCCGGCGCGCATTTTTCATTCCGTCAATTTCACTAGCTTTTTTTCCAGCCAGTCCTGCCATTCAGGCGCCAATGCTTCAGCTTCAAGCACCCGCCGGATGGCTTCGGCATTGCGGGATTGATGAAAATTCACATCATTGGCATACAGCACGGATACTTCTCCTTTTCCGCGCTCGACAAGCCGAATCTCCGAATCCCTGCGGATCGTCCCTTCTTCAATGACACGGCACATATAGCCGGTAAAACCGGTTTTCACCATTGCTTTCATCAATGGCGCCATATCCATCCGCCGGTCAATGGTATGGCAAGGAACACGTCCCTGCGTCACTTGGATCACCGCTTCTCCTATTTGAAAAACATCGCCAATAAAAACATCCGCTTCGACCATCTGAGTGACTGTCAGATTTTCGCCGAATGCCGAAGCGGGAAGGCGCTGGACGAATTGCTCTTCCCATAACGAGTAATGTTCGAACGGATAGATGCATACTGCCCGATCCCTTCCACCGTGGTGTTTCTTGTCGGCCACGCCATCGCCTTCGAAGCTCTCTGTGGATAGATAGGCTTCAGCGACAGTCTGTTTCCGGATCGCGGTCAGCATTTCACGGCCCTCTCCATAGACCATTTTCTCCGGCAAGCCGACAGCAAAATTCATGATCCTTGCTCCTTCAAATTCCCCCATGCTAATCGCCTCTCCTCTGAATCTGTTATCTTATTTTAACACAGGCTGGAACTCTTGAAGCTTCATTGTCCGCTCCAATGCCGCTTCCTGGTTCAACCCGGTTCCCGGTTGATGCAGCCCTCACAGATAAACTTTCCCTCGTTATGCAGATACGCTTTTATTTCTGTGAATCCCTTCTTCTTTGGATATCGCATCTGCACGTATACCATCTCTTCCGGATAGACCTCTTTGCCGCAGCGGCTGCATGATGGTTTTTCTGGCCACATAATCCTCGCCCCTTTTCTAGTCACTTAAGATGTCTTTCAAAAACTTCTCCCGGTGGTCGAGAAAATATTTGGTGATTTTAAAGTGGTCTGTTTCTTCATAGCCGATTTCTTCGATCGGGCCGTCGGTGAAGTGGAGAATCTGTGCGCCCGGATACCCTAGAAGAATCGGCGAGTGGGTGGCTATGATAAACTGGCAGCCTTCCTCTTCTGCCAAATCATGCAAAATGCGAAGGAACGCCAACTGCCGCTGCGGCGATAAAGCCGCTTCCGGTTCATCCAGCAGATACAGCGCCTGTCCTCTGAAACGGTTCTGGAACAGCGAAAAGAACGATTCGCCGTGCGATTGTTCATGGAGAGAGCGTCCTCCATAGCTTGCATAGGCACCGGGATTTTCTTCCTCCAATTGATCGATATGCGTCGCAAAGTGGTAAAAGGATTCCGCCCGCATAAAAAAGCCGTTTGTGATTTTCGGCATCCACGACAACCGGATGGAGTCCGCCAAAGAAGCGCCGGACGCATGAACTTCATATGTATTATTCCTTCCGCCGCCCGCCGGATGGAAGCCGCATCGATCGGCAATCGCTTCCAGCAGCGTTGATTTTCCTGATCCGTTTTCCCCGACGAAAAACACAACAGGACTTGCCAAATCGATTTTTTCAAGATGGCGGATAGCCGGAATCGTATATGGATATTGTTCCATTGCCGCTCCGTTATCCCGCAGCAAACTGATCCTCTTCAAGAACATCGCGCTCACACTCCCGTCTCCTATTTCGTTGTCCGTCCTGTGGACGCTTCCGCGTTATCTCCCTGCCTTCATCCGCCTGACTTCTTCTTCCAAGGCTGCCACCCGCTGTTCCAAGCCCCTTTCCGGTTTGCTGCGCTTAGCCAATAAATAGAATCCGAAACCGATCCCTATTGCTAGGGCGGCCATCAACAGGATCGGCGAAAGTGCAATCAATACATTCATAGCCATTCCTCCTTTTTCTCGTTTTATTTCTTCTTATTGTATACGATGCAGCTGGCAATCGGTTCCACATCCTGAAATCGTCTATAGATTTTCCGATAAAAAAAGCACCGCCGCAGCGATGCTAAAAAACCAACGGATTTTATTGCAGCGGACCGTTTTCAAAGTGGACTTCATAGCCGATGCCGGCCCGTCCGCTCAATTCTACACGGCCATTTTCAACCTTTATTTCCGGTTCAATGATATCCCGTTCCCAGAAATGGCGTGAATCCGAAAAGTCACCGGGCAATGTGATTCCCGGCAAGGAAGCAAGAGCCAGATTATGCGCTTTGGAGACCCCGAATTCAATCATGCCTCCGACCCACATGCCAATGGCGTGGCGTCTGCACAGTTCCATCGTCTTCAGCGTTTCGCTCCAGCCGCCGAGCCGTCCCATCTTCAATACCACCACATCACCGGCTCTTTCATCGATCATCCGCTGGACATCGTCGCTGCTCTTGATGCTTTCATCCAAGCAAATCGGTGTCTTCATTTCCTTTTTTGCCCGTGCATGAAGCTTCCATTCCTGTTCGCCGAAAGGCTGCTCAATCAAGGAAAATCCAGCCCGGTCCAATTCCAGCAGATCTCCGAAGCTCGCTTCATCAAATGCACCGTTGGCATCCGCAAAAAAGAGCAGCTGCGGATGGTCTGCCACTACTTTTTTCAGCAGCCCGATTTCCGATGCTGGACTGACTTTGATCTTGATGCGCCGGTATCCGTTCAACGCAGCTTCTGCCACCGCTCCGCCAATCTCCGCTTTATCCGCCGCCACAACCACTCCGGCAGGCACCGCTTGCGGCGATCCGCCCAATAATTGCCATAGCGGCATGTTTTGGCGTTTCGCATACAGATCCCATACGGCCGTCTCGACCGCCGCTTTTGCCATGCGGTTGCCTTTTACGGCTTTGAAAAGCTCCCATACTTCCGCCGGATGGTTGAGCGTCCGGTCCATCAAGAGAGGAACCAGCACCGTTTCAATCACAAACCGGCAGCTGGCGACTGTTTCTTCCGTATACCAAGGCGTTGTAAACGCCACGCATTCCCCGTATCCTTTCATTCCGCTCGCATCAGCCACTTCTACCAACAAGCTTTCACGCTCGGTCACGGTCTGCAGAGACGTCTTGAACGGTGTTCTTAGCGGCATTTCAATCCGCTCTAACCGGATTGAAGCAATTACAAATCCCATGTTTTCAGCTCCCTGCGCAGGAGCTTGTTCGAAGCATTCCGCGGCAGCGCATCAACAAACCGCAGGTGTTTCGGCACTTTATACGAAGCGATTTGTTCTCTGCAGTGAGCAAGCAGCTCATCTGCCTTTGCAGGTGCGTTCAGGACAACAAAAGCGACCGGCACTTCCCCCCATTCGTCGCTCTGCATTCCGCAGACGCCCGCTTCCCGAACAGCCGGGTGCGCCAGCAAGGTTTTCTCGATTTCTGCCGGATAGATGTTCTCCCCTCCGGAGACGATCAAATCCGAACGGCGGTCGACGACGAATAAAAACCCTTCTTCATCAAGATAACCCATGTCGCCCGTATGCAGCCAGCCCTCCTGCCGGACTTCGCGGTCCGCGAATTTCCCGATATAGCCGGGCGTCACTTGCGGGCCGCGGATCTGGATTTCACCGATGTCCCCGGCTTTCTCCACATCTCCGATCCGCACTTGGTAAAGGAACAGCGGCTTGCCGGAAGAGCCGGCTTTGCGGTCTGCATCATCCGGCTGCAAGGTTGTCGTCTGGGAGGAAGTTTCCGTCATCCCGTAAGTCTGGAGCACCGACATGCCATAGCTCCCTGCACGGTGAATGTAGTTCGTGGGAATCGGGCCGCCCCCGGCGAGCATCACTTTAAAGCGCGGCGACACTTCCAGATCCAACTCCTTCAATGCGGCCAAGATGCGTTCGAGTGTCACGCCAACCACCGACATGTGCGTGACACGCCCTGACTGCAGTTCATAAGCGCATTGTTCCGCATCGAATTTCGGATGCAGCCGGACACCCATTCCGTAAATGAGCGAGCGCATCAAAATCGAAAAGCCACTGATGTGGAAAAGCGGGACCGCACACAGCCAGACATCATCGGGTGCGATGCCGATGTTCAGCGCAGAAGAAACGGCACTGGAAAAATGGTTTTCCGCTGTTTGGCGCACGCCTTTCGGATTGCCGGTCGTACCCGATGTGTACATGATGGAAATCGTTCGGTCGGAATGCCATTCAGGTTCCGGCGTGAATGGCATCCTTTCCTTTTTGTCGATTTCACTGAAGAGCATTTTTCGCGGGCTGCTGATTTTATCCGTCAGCGCATCGTCGACAAACGCAAAATCCGCTCCCGAATCCTCCAGCTGATAGGCAAGCTCCGCTTTCGACAAGCGTTCATTGAGCATAACCATCTCACAGCCGGCATGGAGGCAGGCATACATCAGCACGACGAAACGGGGATGTGATTTTGACAGAAAAGCCACGCGGCTGTCTTTCGTCACCCCTGCTGCCCTAAGCTTGCCCGCATACTCCAATGCCATGCCATCCAGTTCTGCAAACGTCCATTGCTTATCCCCAAACGACAGCGCCATCCGGCTGCCGTTCAAGTAGGCGCGCTGGGAGAGCCAATTCGGATACATCATAAGAAAAATCCTTTCTTTAAAAAAAGCTGTCCCCGGGAGGACAGCTTTCAATTATTAAGAATCAAGGGAAACGCGGGAATTGGCCGAAATCAGGCTTGCGTTTTTCTTTGAACGCATCGCGTCCTTCTTTCGCTTCATCCGTTGTGTAGTAAAGCAATGTTGCGTCTCCAGCCATTTGCTGAAGTCCGGCAAGGCCGTCTGTGTCCGCATTCATTGCCGCTTTCACAAAGCGCAATGCTGTCGGGCTCATTTCAAGCATCTCTTCACACCATTTGACGGTCTCGTCTTCCAATTGGTCCAAAGGCACAACTGTGTTGACCAAGCCCATATCAAGCGCTTCCTGAGCGTCGTACTGGCGGCATAGGTACCAGATTTCACGGGCTTTCTTATGGCCGATGATGCGTGCCAAGTAGCCTGAACCGTATCCGGCGTCAAACGAGCCGACGCGCGGGCCTGTTTGGCCGAAGCGTGCATTGTCAGCAGCAATCGTCAAATCGCAAACTACGTGCAGGACGTGTCCGCCGCCAATTGCGTATCCAGCCACCATCGCAACAACCGGTTTCGGGATAACGCGGATCAAGCGCTGAAGATCCAATACATTCAAACGTGGAATCTCGTCTTCGCCTACGTATCCGCCGTGGCCGCGCACCGATTGGTCGCCGCCTGAGCAGAATGCTTTTTCGCCTTCGCCTGTAAGAACGATGACGCCTACTTTCGAATCGTCCCGTGCGCGTGAAAACGCATCGATCAATTCGTGGACCGTTTTCGGACGGAACGCATTGCGCACCTCCGGACGGTTGATGGTAACTTTGGCAATGCCGTTATACGTTTCATACTTGATGTCTTCATATGTACGTTCTGTAACCCATTCGCGTGTCATGATTTTCCTCCTCGATAATATGAACTTAAATACTCCTTTACCATTGTAGCAAATTCAGCAGGTTTTTCCACGTGAATTGCATGGCCTGCTTGTATTACACGATGTTCAGCATTCGGCAGCCGCTCCGCCATGCGTTCAGCGATGGCGCAAAACTTCTCATCAAGGCTGCCTGTTACCAGCAGGACCGGGAAATCGAGCCTCGCAAGATCTTCCCAATACGATGCTTGTGACCCGGTCCCCATACCGATGAGGCTGTTTGCAAGCCCGAGCGGCTTTTGCTGGAGGCGTTCAGCGCGGATCATTTTCCGCTTCGCATCGGAAAGCATCTTTTGGCTGTCAAACAGCGGAATCTTTTCCCAGAAATCAACAAACTCCAGTACACCGTCAGCCAAAATGCGTTCTGCCAGTTTTTCATCCCGTACGCGGCGTTCCTGCTGTTCCGCGGCATTCTTGAGTCCGGGTGATGCACTTTCCAGTATCAGCACTTCCACTCTTCCAGGATAGGTACAGGCATAAGCAAGCGCTGTTCGCCCTCCCATCGAATAGCCGGCCAGCACAAAACGGGATAATTCCAGCTCTTCGAACAGACTGTCGAGATCCCGGATCTGCATTTCCATCGAATAACGGCCGGCCCCTTCCGGACTTCCGGATTGGCCATGCCCAATCAAATCCACCAGGACGATTTTATATTCCTGGAATTCCGCTGCAACCCTGCGCCAAGTTTCAGTGCTCCCTGTAAATCCATGGAGAAGGACCATCGTTTTGGTTTTTTCCGGATTCAGCACTTCCACATGGTATTTGACACCATTGATTTCACGTTCCATTATTTCCCCAGCTCCTCGTTTAGCCGATTCCATAATTTGCGGTGCGTGGCGGTATTATGCGCGCGGTCAGTAAACACTTCAATAATTCTCACCGGTTGTTGCTTCGGTTGGCGAAGCGCTTCCGCCAATTCTTCTTTCGTTGCGGCTGCACTGTATTCAGCACCATACATACGGGCAGCATCTTCGAATTTCAAGCCGGTCGGCGTCCCGAAGAGCGCTTCAAAATGGCGTTCTTCCTCTGACTGCGGCAAATAGGAAAAGATGCCGCCGCCGTCATTGTTCATGACCACTACTGTCAAATCGGTGTCCTGCATTTTCGAAGCAATCAACCCGTTCATGTCATGCAGAAACGACAGATCTCCGATCAGCAGGTAAGTCGGACGCTTGGCTGCCGCCTGTACACCGAACGCCGTTGAAACGACGCCGTCGATGCCGTTTGCGCCGCGGTTCGCAAAGATTCTGATATCTCTGCCGGTCGTTCGGAAAAATGTATCCGTATCACGGATCGGCATGCTGCTTCCCACCACTAGATGGCAGCCGTCCAATTCATCAAACAGCACTTTTGCCAGAACCCCTTCATCCACTTCTTCCGCACAATGCTCTTCAGCCAGCTGCCAGAACAAGCCGGATGCTTTCTGCCACACAGCGGCATAGGCATTGCCGTCTTTCGGAGCCACCGGCACTTGCCACAGGCACGCGGCCGGAGCCTGGATATGATGTGTGACGACAGATTGCGCATCGCGCAGCATCGGGCTTTCATCAAACGCCACGTAGGCTGCAGGCTTGGCTGAAGCCAGGAACAGCGCCAAGGGTTTTGAAACCGGCTGCGGACCGAAACGAATGACCGCTTCCGGCATAGCAGAACGTTTGAACCACTCGTTCTTCAGCAAGGCATCGTAGGAATCAATGATCAAATGCTGATGCTTTGGCTCTACATTCGCCCGCAGGTTTGAAAGCGGGTCGGCCAGGATCGGCCACTGCAGTTTCTCGGCAAATGCCCAAAACTCGGGCGGCGCCGGAGACGCCATCTCCCCGGCAATCAGCAACCCTTTATCTTTTTCCAATAAACCCTGTAGAAATGCTTCTGTCTCTTCATCGAGCACCGTCCGGCCCGTGAAATGGGCCATTTCTCCGCGCGTCGTGTAGGTTTGCTCAAAATCGATGCGGAGCGGTTCCCGGAACGGGACATTCAAGTGGACAGGCCCTTTCGGTTCGGTCTTGGCAGAAGCCACAGAGCGATGCAGATGGCGAGAAAGGAAGTCCAGCCGGTTGTCTTCTTCAGGCATCGGCAAATCTGCCGCCCATTTCACATGGGACCCGAATAAATTGATTTGATTGATCGCTTGGGGAGCCCCGACTTCCCGCAGCTCATGCGGCCGGTCGGCGGTGACCACCAACAACGGCACACGCGCATAAAAAGCCTCGACAACGGCAGGGAAATAATTGGCAGCTGCTGTTCCTGATGTGCAAAGGAGCATCACAGGATTCCCGGACACTTTTGCCAATCCGAGCGCAAAATATGCGGCCGAACGCTCATCAATCTGCCGGTAGACTTCGAGCCCGTCCTGCTTCATGCAGGCATATGCCAGCGGCGTCGAACGGGAGCCCGGGCTGATAACCACTTGTTCCACACCAAGATGGACAAGCGAATGGGTAAAAGCTGATACATATTCCGTTAAGATTTCACGATTCGTCACTCAATTGCCCTCCAAGCGCACGCAGCATGGGTCTGAATTTCACCCAGGTTTCGTCGTATTCCGCTTCTGGCGTCGAATCTTCCACAATGCCTCCGCCTGCATACAAATATGCTTCTGTTTCATGAAGAAGCGCAGAACGGATAGCGACTGCAAATTCTCCGTTGCCTTTTGCATCAATCCAGCCGACCGGTGCAGCGTAATAGCCGCGGTTCATCGTTTCGTATTGGCGGATTAAACTCATCGCTTCCTGCTTCGGTTCGCCGCCTAGTGCTGGTGTCGGATGCAAATCGCGCACCAAATCCAAAAGCGTGGAGCCTGGCATTAATTCGCCTTCCACCGGCGTGTATAAATGCTGGATGTCCCGTATCTTCATCAATTTCGGTGTTTTGGGCACAGACACCTGAGTTGAATGCGCGCCGAACACTTTGCTGATCATGCTGACCACGTATTGATGTTCCGACCGGTTCTTTTTATCGCTCAGCAATTCCTCGCCCAGCTGGGTGTCCCGCTCGACCGTCCATCCCCGGGGGATTGATCCGGCCAAGCACGTGGACAACGCTTGGCGGTCTTTGACTTTTACAAGGCGTTCGGGAGTCGCACCGAAAAAGAACTGGTTCCCTGCCTCCAAGCCGAACAGAAAGCTTTCCGGCTGTTCTTCAGACGCCTGGTAAAGTGCGGAAGCAGCTGACAGCGGTTTTGCAAAGTCCAGTTTCAAAGCACGTGAAATGACCACTTTCTCGGCCTGTTTCGCTTTAATGACGTCCGTAACTTTCTGGATGGATGACAAGTAATCGTCTTTTTTGATTTCCGTACGCTTGATCACCAACGGCTTTTCATATTTCTTCAATTCGGAAACCTGGGCGGCGTGGATCAACCGGTCCCGCTCTTTACGCAGCGCTTCAAAATCATTGAAGGTTTCCGTCTTCTTCGTTACCAGATGGATGCTGACATATGCTCGGTCATCCTTGATCACCAGCTGGAACGACGGAACCGCAAAATAAGCCTCGGGAAAATTCGTCCAGACACTTTGAGTTCTATTCAATGGATCGAATGAAAAACCACCGAATAAGATCGGCTGGACATCCGGTTCTTCATTGACAATTTGACGGCACAAGCTTTGCCACTCGCTTTTCACTTCTTCAAACCGGCCGTGCGGATTAAGCGCTTCTAGGACATGCGCATGTCCTAGACCAACCATGGTGAATGTCTTTTCGCGGTTTTGCCAAAACATCCGCTTGCCTTTATGCTGTTTTTCTCCCGCTTCAAAAAAGGCCAAGGCCGACATGCGGGAAACTTCGATTGTTTCTGTATAAAATTGGTATTTCAAATAGCGGGTATCCGCTATTTTGCTGGTCGATGAATACTGCTGTGGATTCATCTTTTTCCCTCCGTTTTTCTAAAGATGCGCCTACCGGGCGCAGCCTGTTTCACTTTTGAGTCTCTACCCTCTATCATACCCCTTTCTGCTAAAATCAGCACAACATATGCTGTATTTCCTTTCAAATTGCAGTACAATGTAGGTTGGAATGAATTAAAGGAGAGGTAAAAATGGCACATACATTACAAGCAGACAGCGGCTGGCGAGTATGGTGGCAATTGACCCGCCCCCATACATTGACCGCTTCATTCGCTCCTGTCTTTCTAGGAACGATGATTGCGCTCGGCCATACAGCTATCAACTGGAGCCTTTTTTCAGCGATGTTGATTGCCAGCCTGTTGATCCAAGCTGCTACCAATATGTTCAATGAATATTATGATTTTGCACGCGGGCTCGATAACGAGAATTCAGTCGGGATTGGCGGTGCCATCGTACGGAACGGTGTCACTCCTAAAACCGTTCTGACACTTGCGCTTGTGCTTTACGGCATTGCCGGAGCGATCGGCATCTGGATCTGCGCCCAGACAAGCTGGTGGCTGCTCGTTGTCGGCGGTGCGGCCATGGCGATCGGCTACTTGTATACAGGCGGCCCATACCCGATCGCTTACACGCCATTCGGTGAATTGTTCTCAGGTGTCGTCATGGGCTTCTTGATCGTCATCATCGCTTTCTATATCCAAACGGGCGAAGTGACAGTAGACGCGGCCATGCTTGCCGTTCCCAGCACATTGCTAGTTGCAGCAATCATGATGACGAACAATATCAGGGATATGGTAGGAGATGCAGCAAGCGGCCGGCGTACACTTGCCATCCTGGTCGGACGCAGCAAGGCAGTCACCATCCTGCTCGCTTTCTTTGCACTATCTTACGGTTGGATTTTGCTGTTAGTGCTCTTCGCTTCCCTGACCCCATGGGCGTTACTGGTCTTCTTAAGCGCTCCCAAAGCGATACAGGTGGTCAAAACGTTTAAACGTTATACGGAACCCCTTCAGGTCATGCCCGCTATGAAAGCAACTGGGGTAACCAATACCTTATTCGCATTCCTGCTCGGAATCGGCCTGCTCATCCATTATTTGCTTGCCTAGACTATTATTCTGGGAGTTTCATTCAAAACTTTATGGACCTTTTACAGGCTCTGCAAATTGCAGAGCCTTTTTTTATTGAATGCGGGTTTTCCCAATCTATCGATAGAAAGAAAAAAAGCGTAATATCGGCGTATTCGAATTCTCATTGACCTTCATTTTTTTAAGCGGTACCCTATATAGAAAGATAAGACGATGAACGAGGTGAATATTATAAAACCGATACTTATTGGAATAGCAGCTGCGTTCTTTTTTGCATTCACATTTGTTTTGAATGCCAGCATGGAAGCGACTGGAGGCAGCTGGATCTGGAGTGCTTCCTTGCGCTACCTATTTATGATCCCGTTTTTACTGCTGATCGTTGCAGCCAGGAAGAACCTTCAGCCGCTCCTGCAGGAAATGAAAAAGGCCCCAAAACAATGGCTGCTTTGGAGCTTTGTCGGATTCGGATTGTTTTATGCCCCACTTTGTTTCGCTGCAGCCTATTCACCCGGGTGGCTGATTGCCGGAACTTGGCAGATCACCATCATTTCCGGTTCTCTGTTGGCGCCTTTCTTTCTTACAACCGTCTATACCAAGAATGGTCCACTGATGGAAAGGGGAAAAATCCCTTATAGAAACATGCTCATGTCTTCAATCGTTTTGCTTGGAGTATTGCTGCTTCAGATGGAACATGCTCGGGATATATCATTAGGAGTGTTTCTACTGGGGTTCATCCCTGTGTTGCTCGCTTCTTTTGCCTATCCTTTAGGGAATCGCAAAATGATGGCGCTTTGCAGCGGCCGTCTGGATGCTTATCAAAGAGTGCTCGGCATGACCTTGGCTAGCCTGCCATTTTGGCTGTTGCTGTCTTTGTATGGCCTTTTCACAGAAGGAGCACCAAGCGCCTCGCAGACTTGGCAGTCCCTTCTAGTAGCCGTAAGTTCGGGAGTCATCGCCACTGTCCTCTTTTTTCAAGCGACTGATTATGTCCGCAACGATCTGAAAAAGCTAGCTTCCGTTGAAGCTACTCAATCCATGGAAGTAATTTTTGCATTGGCAGGAGAAATTCTATTTCTTTCTGTTGCCTTCCCTTCTCCGCTCTCCTGGATCGGAATTTTGACTGTGGTTGGCGGAATGATTCTCCACAGCATAGCTTCCAATCGTCCGGATCCCAATACTGTAAAAATGATGTCGAACCCATAAAAGCAGCCGCCCTTTAAAAGAGTGGCTGCTTTTTTAAGTAGATATTAATTTTTACATAGAAAAAGAGCCTCGCATAAATGCGAGACTCTTTTCATTATGACCCCTACGGGATTCGAACCCGTGTTACCGCCGTGAAAGGGCGGTGTCTTAACCGCTTGACCAAGGGGCCAAATACTGGCGGAGAAGGAGGGATTTGAACCCTCGCGCCGGTTTCCCGACCTACACCCTTAGCAGGGGCGCCTCTTCAGCCACTTGAGTACTTCCCCAGTATGGCTCCGAAGGTAGGACTCGAACCTACGACCATCGCATTAACAGTGCGGTGCTCTACCACTGAGCTACTTCGGAATGGTGGGCCTAAATGGACTCGAACCATCGACCTCACGCTTATCAGGCGTGCGCTCTAACCAGCTGAGCTATAGGCCCATATGTATAGAAAATAAAATGGAGCGGGTGAAGAGAATCGAACTCTCATCATCAGCTTGGAAGGCTGAGGTTTTACCACTAAACTACACCCGCAAAAAATGGTGGGTCAGGACGGAATCGAACCGCCGACACTTAGAGCTTCAATCTAATGCTCTACCAACTGAGCTACTGACCCACATTTTTAAAAAATGGCGGTCCCGACCGGGATCGAACCGGCGATCTCCTGCGTGACAGGCAGGCATGTTAACCGCTACACCACGGGACCATTTGGTTGCGGGGGCAGGATTTGAACCTGCGACCTTTGGGTTATGAGCCCAACGAGCTACCGAACTGCTCCACCCCGCGACAATAATATAGGTGATACTTTGCTTCTCTTACGCTTGTTTCGCAATGGACATCTGCATCGCCTTCGGCTGCTTCGATGTTACTTCGCCGTCTTCATACGGCTCGTTGCTCCACCCCGCGACAATAATATAAGAGTTTCTTCTATTATATATAGAAGTTTTAAAAAGGATAGTCCACACATTTTTTAAAAATGGAGGAGGAAGAGGGATTCGAACCCCCGCGGGATTTGACTCCCCTGTCGGTTTTCAAGACCGATCCCTTCAGCCAAACTTGGGTATTCCTCCGTGATAATATATAAATGGTGGACCTTGCAGGACTCGAACCTGCGACCGGACGGTTATGAGCCGTCTGCTCTAACCAACTGAGCTAAAGGTCCTAAAAAAGTGGCGGCAGAGGGGATCGAACCCCCGACCTTACGGGTATGAACCGTACGCTCTAGCCAGCTGAGCTACGCCGCCAGGATCTTTAATATAATAGTTGGTGGAGCCTAGCGGGATCGAACCGCTGACCTCCTGCGTGCAAGGCAGGCGCTCTCCCAGCTGAGCTAAGGCCCCGAGAAATGGTCGGGAAGACAGGATTCGAACCTGCGACCCCTTGGTCCCAAACCAAGTGCTCTACCAAGCTGAGCTACTTCCCGAACTGTAAATGCTGAGTATAAAAGATGGCGCGCCCGAGAGGACTCGAACCTCTAACCGCTTGATTCGTAGTCAAGTACTCTATCCAATTGAGCTACGGGCGCGTATGAATTTTTGCAAGAATGGTGCCGAGGACCGGAATCGAACCGGTACGGTAGTCACCTACCGCAGGATTTTAAGTCCTGTGCGTCTGCCAGTTCCGCCACCCCGGCGAGGGTCGGCATCTGTGCAAAAAAAATGGAGCGGAAGACGGGGGTCGAACCCGCGACCTCCACCTTGGCAAGGTGGCGTTCTACCACTGAACTACTTCCGCAAAAAATGGTGCGGGTGAAGGGAGTCGAACCCCCACGCCCGAAGGCGCTAGATCCTAAGTCTAGTGCGTCTGCCAGTTCCGCCACACCCGCGTGGCAATGAAATTGTAAAATGGTGAGCCATGAAGGATTCGAACCTTCGACCCTCTGATTAAAAGTCAGATGCTCTACCAACTGAGCTAATGGCTCGTAAGAGAAGTGGTGCCGGAGAAAGGACTTGAACCCTCAACCTACTGATTACAAGTCAGTTGCTCTACCAGTTGAGCTACTCCGGCGAAAGAGAAAAAATGGTGGAGGATGACGGGATCGAACCGCCGACCCTCTGCTTGTAAGGCAGATGCTCTCCCAGCTGAGCTAATCC